>JALOAD010000111.1 GCA_023228995.1 Candidatus Muiribacterium halophilum | reverse complement strand
ATAAGTTTATATACTCATAAGGTGTGTGACCAGTATATTCTAAAACAAAATCTATCATATCACTTTTTGTTTTATCATCTATTGGTTTTTTAGGTTTTAGTATTAATAAACCTTTATCTGATTTTGTATAATCTTCCCATTTTGTGAGTGCGATTCCATGTTTATCTGCTTCAATGACATATAAAATATCATTTAACCATAAGAAGAAGGCTGAATGATTCCATTTACAATCTTCAAACCATTGTATAGCTTCTGGTAGAATACCTTTTGAACTGACTAATAAGTTATCACCTGTTTCAATTTTCATGTTAAATATTATTTTAACATTATATATTAAGTATTCGTTTTAATTTCTTTTCTCTTTGTGCTACCTTGAATTCTGTTGATGTGCCAAAACATTTCCTCATATCTTTCATAAAATCTTGTAAACCAAGTGATTTTATAGAATCATAGTCTTTGATTCTTTTAAGATATTGGATAATAGAGATCGTATCACCAACTTTTTGTAAACTGATAATACCATTTTCGCCTGTATCTGGATATTTTGCTATAAATTCTATATTTGTCATAATAATTTTATATTACTATTTTAATATATAGTTTTATGAAGTATTTAAGTAAATTTGAAACATACGATCCACAAAGATATAGACTTATGAAGTTTATAAACAAAGTAAAAACTGCATATAAATTTGCTGAAGATGCTCATAAAGGAGTATATAGAAAAGGTGAAAGTCCTACTGGTGAGAGAGTTCCATATTTTAGTCATCCTGATACAGTAGCCAAGATTGTACACGAAATAAAAGATTCAGAATACATTGCTCATTTAATTGCTGCCGCTTATTTACATGATACTGTGGAAGACACTGATGTGACTGTTGAAGAAATAAGACATATTTTTGGTGAATTGGTTGCTTCACTTGTAGGTGAATTAACAAGTGATAAAGATAAAATTGCAATATCAGGTAAAGAAGAATATTTGATTGATAGAATGATAAATATTAGTTCTTGGGCACTTGTTATCAAGTTAGCAGACAGATTACATAACTTATATGATTTTAAGGATATTATGGCTGGTAATGATGAAAAAAGAAAAAAATGGGCAAGAAAATATGCTTTACAGACAAAGAATATAATTGATGAAGTTGAATGGTATAGAGAATTATCTGAAACTCAAAAGAAATTAGTTGATAAGATTAGACATAAATTAAATGTAGTATTATGAAAATAAAGAAAGTAAATGAACTAAATGTTCAGGATATGATGAGTTATCCAACAAAAGCAATTTCTGATTGTGTAACTTATTTAGAAGATGCAATGAGTAAAGTAGAACAAGGTGGTGGAAATCATATAAATCTTGATGGTTTAATGGTAATAGCAAAACATCTTGATTCATATAAGATTAAAGAGAAACAAGAAAATGATCCAACAGAAGATGGTATCTATACACTTGAAACAGTTCAAAAGTTCAAAGACTTTGTAGATTCTATGGCAAGAGATGAAGTAACAAATAATAGGTGGGAAGATTAAACATCTTTTCTGTTTTCATATATAAGATAAAAAATAAGTCAAAACATATGAAAACGATGAAACTTGGAGACCAAATCAAAAGGGTCAGTGAAAAGGATGCAGACAGAATGCGCAAAGAGGGTTGGAATTATTGTCCAAAATCTGAATGGAAAGAAAAAGTTAGAGCATTCCAAAAACCAAAGGAAGAGCCAACTGAAAAGAAAAAAGGAAAAGGAAATCCAAAAGGAAAAGCTAAAAAGAATAAATAGAGAGATTAGGCTTGTATTAGAGGAATATATAAACAAAAATATATTCCTCTTTTTTATGCAAGAAATTATAGAGAAGTTATTAGAATTACTTGTTTCTGAAGACTTAAAGGAGATTAGAAGTGTTGTAAAAGAAATTAGAAATTCTAAGAAAGAAAGTACATTAGAAAATGGAAATATCATAGTGGATTCTGATATTCTAAATGAAGAATTACAACAAATACTTGACACCAAGGGTTTAGATAGAACTAAACATTATGTCAGGATTTTACATAAAAGTTTAACAGAGTTTAAGCAGAGTAAGGTATCCGATATGAACCTTAACAGATGGAAAGAATATGAAGATATTATGACAGATTCTTTGTGGTTAATAGATAAAAGAGATTCATCTGGTGCACATTCTAATACATATCATGGTAACTATATACCACAAATACCAAACCAATTTATCAAAAGATTTACAAAGAAAGGTGATACAGTTATAGATCCTTTCCTTGGTGGTGGTACAACAATGATTGAGACACAAAGATTAGGTAGAAATTGTGTTGGTGTTGAGTTACAAGAAGATATTGCTGATTTTGCGGAAGAAAATTTATCAAAAGAGCCAAATAAACATAATGTTATTAATGAGATTATTAATTCTGATAGTATGGAAGTTAATTTCAGAGAAGAATTTGATAGATTAGGTATTGATAAAGCCCAATTAGTATTGATGCATCCACCATATTGGAATATTATAAAGTTTTCAGATGATGAAAAAGATTTATCAAATTGTAACGATTTAGAAACTTTTTTGGAAAACTTTGGTAAAATTGTAGATAATACTACAGAAGTATTAGAAAAAGGTAGGCATTTTGTATTAGTAATATCGGATATGTATGCTAAGAGTGAATGGATTCCTTTGGGATTTTATTCAATGCAAGAAGTATTGAAAAGAAATTACAAATTGAAAAGTATAGTAGTTAAAAATTTCAAGCACACAAAAGGTAAAGACCAACAATCAAATTTATGGAGATATAGAGCAATAATAGGTGGTTTTTATGTCTTTAAGCATGAATATATTTTTCTGTTTGAGAAAAAATAATTAAAAAAATGAGTGATTTTATAAATTGGAAATGGAAAGCAACAAAAGTTGGAAACAATGAATATTCTGAAGAATTGACATATGATGAAGTTGCAAGAATGATGTTGTCTGCAAATTTTATGATAATGTTAAGAAGAATGAGAATTGGTGATGAATTATTCAATAATGATAAAAATATAAAATTTCAGAGAATTGAGTAAATTTTTTGTCATTCTAAATTAGAAAAAAATATACAAAAAGTCATTAATTTTAGGTAAAAATTGTGGGTGATTTAATATATAAAAATAAAACAAATCTTACTTATGAATAGAATTACAACAAGTGAATTATTGAGTAAAGGGTTCGTAGTGAACAATGGGAAATGGAGTTATAAAGGGAAGACAATAATATTGGATTTTTATGCAGATTGGTGCCAACCATGTAAGCCTCAAGAAACAATATTAAAAGAATTAAGTAAAGAATACGGTGAAATTGAATTCTATAAAGTAAACGTTGAAGAAGAGTATGAATTAGCGGAATTATTCTCAATCAAGAGTTTACCCACAGTTATTATTTGCGGAAAAGAAACCAAAAAATTTGTTGGTTTCACAACAGCACAAAAATTAGAAACAGCAATCAAGAATTATTTAGAAGTTTTAGCTTAAATTAAATATTAAAAAAAACTAGTAAATTATTTTTTTGCTGGTTTTTTCTTTTGTTTTATTTTGTTTTGATGGATTAATATATAATAAAAAACATACTAATTTGTATGCGATTTATTAATGATTTTGAAGGTTTTGTATTTGAAGCAGAAATAGCAGAAATTCCAACTGATATAACATCTGGTAAGATTTGGCAAAAGTCACCAGAACAACTAGAAGCTGAATATGAGAAACAACTTGGTAGAGAAGGTAAATTAAGCCAACATTTTAGAAAGACTGGTAAGAAATTTACTTTTGGTGTGTTGAGATCCATATTTGAAGATGCTATCAAATATAAGAAGAAAAGAGAAATTATAAAGGGTGGTTACAAAATGATACACCGAGCCGTGCCAATGGCTTTATCTTTTGTCTTTTTCCCATTATGGTTAGCGGGAAATATCTTAGGTGCGAGTAGAGCCTTGAACAAAATAATACAACCTATGCTTAAAAATCCAGAAAAGAATTATAATGAGTTCTTAGTAAAAGTGATAAAAGGTACTATGGCTTTTATGGAAGGGGAAATAAAGTATGTTATGAAAGATGATTGGTTCTATAGTGCATTTGTTATGGAAGATAAATTAATTAAGATGGTTAGAAAAGATGTATTAAGGATATTTGCTGTTGAATTAGCAGAAAAGATGGCTAATGAGCCTGATGATAAAGAAGTACCACATCATTATGTTGAAAACGAATTGAAGAAATTCTTAAATGAAAAATTCGATATAATGCCCCCTATGGAATTAAAATCTAGTAGACCTAAACATAAAGGTGAAAGTTGGAGTAAAAATGATTAATCTATTCTTTCAATTTTAGAAATATAAGCACCAGTTTTATTTTCACCACTTTTCCACATTTTATATATTTCATCCTCATCAAACGCTTTAATTTCAACTGGTGATTTGTCAGATATAAATTCTTGCCATTCTGGATCTTTTGTGTGAATATGAACTCTCCATTTAGGATTAAACACACTATCTAATAATCTATTATTTTCACCATCAGGGCAATAAATCATTAGACATTTTGAATCTGTCCAAAGTTCACGATTACCGTTTAATTCTTTATTATCTAAATCTTTATAATCTAATAACTTAAAACCATTTTTCTCTGGTTTCATTTGTTCAACAATCCAATCGAAGAAATTGTCATCATGTAAGAATGCTGATAATAATTTCTGAGAAAGAAAGCCATATTTCTCACCATATTCATATTGTAGTTTGATTGAATTGTCTTTACAATGTTTTTGTATTTTATTGAACGCTTTCTTTATTTCATTAAAATCAGTTAATTCGCCTAATAATTCACCAAAAAAATCATCATACATTACTGAAATATATCTGAAAAATTGTTGTATCGTAGAACCAGGATCAAATTGTTTAATTAAATCATTAAAAGAATACCAAAAATCATGTTTTGGTGCAACACCCCATTTAGAACCATCAAATGGAATAACTCTATATGAACTACACATTAGCTAAAGACTAATGTGTTTCGTTAAAAAGATTATTCTTTTTAATAACACTTGAAAAATCAAGTGGCTCGTTCATAGAAGCAATGTGATTTCCAAACCATCTTTTCATTA
>JALOAD010000042.1 GCA_023228995.1 Candidatus Muiribacterium halophilum | reverse complement strand
CCTTTTACAAAACATTTTATTATTACAGAAATTTTTATGATATTATTCTTTGACTGTTTCATGATATATTTTAAGTTTATTAATATATGATTATATTGTCAAGATGTTTTTTAACAAAAAGACAATATAATTATATGTAAAAGGATTATAGGTTTTAACTCTTTAACCCTCTCACTATCTCACTCTTTCACAGTTTTATTCTTCTCACGTTCTGAATCCATAATCCTTTTTTGAATACTGTTGTCATTACAATTAAATGCAATGTTGTTACTCCCATTATTACAATTGGGATTGCTGTATATCCAAGATTGAGAACTCTTACTGTATAATAAAGTATTGGTAATTCTATAAGTCCTATTTCAATTCCATTTATTATTAATAATGGTAAGTTTTTGCCATTTCCTTCAAATGCTCCTTGAATTAACATTGATGGCAAATAAATAAATTCGCTTATAATAAAAAATCTTAATAATATTGATGAAGTTTTTATTGAAATTTCTGAGGTTAAAAATAAATTGCTTAATTCATTTGAATAAATATATATTGGTATTGCAATTATTGCTAACATTGCTGAGGTTAAAAAACTTAGTTTTGGCATTTTTGCTTTTATTTCATCTATTTTTCCTTGAGCACAAAATTTACCGCAAACTATTGCTGAACCTATTCCAAGACCAAATAGACTCATCATTAATGCTCCTCTTATTCTCATGGAAATGCTGTATCCATCACTTATTTCAACTCCATAATCTGTTATTAATAATGTTACAAAATTCTGTTCAAAATGCCAAAGCATTGCTATCATTCCCATTGGTAATCCTATTAAAATAAAATCTTTAAATAATTTATTATCTTTTTTTATATTGGAAATTGAAAATATTTTTAAATCAGGTGTTAATTTATATAAAAAAATCAATGATAATAAAAAACATGTTCCTTGAGTTATAACTGTTGCTAGTGCTGCTCCTGTAAGTCCCATTCCTCTATATGAAAACCCTAATATATCTGCTGAATTATTTCCTAATAATTTGCCTAATGGAAAATCTATATGGGCTTTATGTCCAAATCCAAATATTAATACTGGATCTAATACTAAATTCATTATTGTGCATAAAGCTGAAATATAAAAAGTCTTATCTGCATGTCCAAGTGTTCTTAATGCTGTAAATATTGTTGCATAAGGCATTATAAACATTAATGAAATAAATATTATATTACTATATGCTTTTGTATTTGCCAGTATTTCTGCATTATCTGTATATAAAAATAAAAAATTATTGGTAAATAATAAAAACAATATTGATGAAACTATTCCTAGCATTAATTTGAAAAATACACCCTGAAATATCACATATCCTGTTCTTTCTTTGTCATTTGAACCAAATGCTTTTGCAAATATTGGTATTGTGCTTACTCCTACTATTTCATTGAATGCTAAAAAAAATGCAAATATTGCTCCTGATATTATTACTGCTGTTGGAATTCCTTTTCCTAGAGAAGCTACCCAATAAGCATCTATAACCTGATATGTATAATCTGATAAAAATGAAAACATGGTAGGTATTGCAATAAAAAGTACCTGCCAGTGAAATGCTTGTTTATCTATGAAATTTCCTTTAAATTTAAACATTGAAATGTAGAATAATACAAAAGATTTAAAAAAGCAATACAGACTCTATATATTCTTTTAAATTTTATGTTATAATTTGTTAATGATAAATATAAATCGTTTTGTAAATTTTGTGATTATTATAATTTTCATTGGTATAAGCAGCTTCTTTTATTTTAATTCAAGCAATTCTAATCATAGTATCGATAATTTTTTTGATAGAATTCTTCTTAATAATTCTTTTCATTATTATTATTCTTATATTGAACTTATGAATCAACATAATATTAATAAATTTTTAACTAATGGTATTGAAGAAAAAAGTAATATTGATAATAAAATATTTTGTTCTATTAAACCTGTTTTTTCAGAAAAATATAAAGCTTTTTATAATGATGGTAAATATTTTTCTAATGAATCTAAGGGTTTTTTGAGTTTTAAAATGTCTATGGGATTTTTTATTAAGGAGATTATTTTTAAATATGATTTTTTAAGGATAAATTCTCCATTTTCTTCTAATTATGCTTTATATATTAGAAATATTGACAATAATATTGATAATAATGCTAATAATATTCTTAATAATAGTAATGGTAATCCTATTAATGCGGTTTATCCTATTTATGTTAATGCTGATAATGGTTTTGTTTTTATTGATAATAATAAAAAAGATATTGTTTTTAATCTTGCAAATGGTATTGGAAAATATGGCGATTTTTCATCTTTGCCTAAAAAACATGAGGATGATAATTATTTTTATGATTATATTGGTTCAAGTGTTGATTTAAAAAAAAATAAAGCTTTCGAAGATTTTGATTTTTCAAAAAAACAGCATTATTCATCAATTCTAAGGTTTATCAATGGTAAATTTTCTAAAAATATCAAAAAATCTTATTTTAGAGTTAGCTTTAATAAAAATCAGGATAATACTCTTACTTTGCTTAAATATTTAAATAAAATACCTGATAATCTTCCAGAGGATTATTTTAAAAATTATCAAAAAACTCAATCTGATCGTATTATTGCAGATTATTCAAATAATATTATACCAAATAAAATAATTTTAGATAATGAATTTGAAAGGCTTGATTTTTCAACTTATTCAGATTTACAGGATAATTCATTTTTCTTAAACAGAATTACTTTAAGAACATCAAATTTTAATCAGTTTTATAATAGAGAAACCAATGCACTTTCTCTTAAAAACAACATAGTTTTTATTGATAATCCATATATTTACCTTCCATATATTGATATTGTTAAAGATAATGGTGTGATTATATGTTCTGGAGATATTTTTATTGATACTCTTAAAAACCCTCTTAAAAAATCACTTACTATTGTGAGTACAAATGGTAAAATAATTATTGGTAATGAAGTAGGTGCTTCTATTATTGCTCTTTCTCCAAACGGAAAACTTCAAGGTGTTACTAATTCACGTAAAAAAATTGAAGGAAGTGTTATTGTTGATTCTATTGATTTTGATTCATTAAAAAAAGGAGCTGATATTTATTACAATCAAAAATATCAAACTCCTGTTTATAATATGACTATTTCAAATTATCCAGTTTTTATATTTTAAAATTCTTTTCATATTCCATAACTGTAGGTCTTATTGAATCAATAATATTAGTTGTTTTTTGAGCTGATATTATATCTTTAAGTCCATTACCAGTTATTACACATAAACTTCTTTTATCTTTTAATTTACCTTCTGACTTAAATTTCAAAAATCCTGCATAAGCACATGCTCCAGCTGGTTCTGCAAATACTCCGGTTGATGAAGCGAGTTTTTGTATAGAATTAAGTATTTCACAATCTGTAACATCAACAGTTTTACCATTGTATTCTCTAATGTATTTAACTGCCATAACACTGTTTCTTGGTGCACAAACAAGTATTGAATCCGCAACTGTGCTTGCATTATTATCTTGAACTATTTTACCGCTTTTTACAGCTTTATTTATAACTGAACTTCCCTGTGCTTGACAACTTACAATAACTGGGATTTTTTCAATTAATCCAAATTCTTTTAAATCTTCAAATCCTTTATATATACCAGAAATTATACATCCATCTCCTACTGATACAAATATATAATCAGGTAAATTTCTACCAAAATGATCAAACATTTCTAATGCTGCTGTTTTTTTACCTTCAATAGTAAAAGGATTAAATGCTGTATTTCTATTGTAATATTCAAAAGCTTCAGATAATTTTAAAGAAAGTTCAAATGCATCATCATAACTTCCTTTTACTTTAACAACTGTTGCACCAAACATCTGCATTTGAGTTATTTTTGCTTGAGGAGCTTTTTCAGGAACACATAGTATACATCTTAATTTTGATATAGAAGCTGATATACAAGCCATAGATGAAGCTGCATTTCCTGTTGAAGCTGCAATTATATCATGTTTTTTAAAATCAAGAGCTTTTGCTGCAACCAAAATTGACGCTCTATCTTTATAAGAACAGCTTGGATTTCTTGTATCATCAAAAATATATAATTCCTGAGAACCAAACTCATATATTGCTGAATTTCCAACATCAAGTTTTGATATATGTATTGGATTTTCTATTGGTAAAATATCAAGATATCTATATATATTTCTTTTTCCTGATTTATCTTTAAATATATTTTCAACTGTTTTTTTATTTTTTGTATTATATTTTATTTTTAAAACACCTCTTGTTTCTCCTCCAGGTTTTTGATGCTCTGAGCAATCATCACATACATATAAAGACTTATTACCTTCAAAAGTTTTACCACATTCTACACATTCATAATTAAATTCCATATATACTCCTTTATACGATTGAAAATCGGATTATTTCAATAGTTTTTCTTTTATAAGTGAATAAAAATTCTGTGTTCCAAAATCTATGACTTTTAATGAATCTTTATTTTTTTTAATTTCAATTCTATTTGTTTTTTCAATTTTTGCAAACATTTGACCATCAACTGTAATTACTGTTTCTTCATTTAATAATGGATCAAATTCAATTCCTATTATAGCATTATCTTTACAAACTATTGTCCTTGAATGAAGTGAATGAGGACATAAAGGCGTAATTACAATACCTAAAAGTTCAGCTGATACAATTGGTCCTCCTGCTGAAAGCGAATAAGCTGTTGAACCTGAAGGAGTCGATATTATAACTCCATCTCCATGATAAGTTTCAACAATATTTTTATTTATACTTAAACTTAATTTTATCATTCTTGCAACAGCTCCTCTTGTAAAAACAATATCGTTTATTGCTGTATCTTCTGATAAAACATGATTATATTCATCAAATATTTTTACTTTAAGTATTGTTCTTTCAGTAATTTCATAATTGTTATCAACAAGTTTTTTAATAAAAAATTCCATTTTTTCAGGTTCAATTTCATTTAAAAAACCAAGTCTGCCAAGATTAACTCCAACAATAGGTATATTTTGCTTAACAGCATATCTTGCTATTTTCAAAAATGTTCCATCTCCACCAACTGATATTATTGCATGACAATCTTTTTTATCATTTATTTCATTATATTCTTTCATTTCAAAAATATTTGCTAAAATATTATATTTATCTAATATAGATTTAAGTTTTAAACTTATTTCATAAGAATTTTTTTTATCAAGATTATAGCATATATGTATTTTTTTAATAATTTTTGTCATAAACCAGCCTTTTTTAGCATTTCTTCATAAAGAGGTTTTTTATTATTTTTTTTAATAATTTTTATAAGATATTCTTGATTACCTGATTTATTACCTTTAATATCAGAAGGACAAAGATTTTCAACAGTATCTTCAAAAGAATTGATAAATTCTATAATATCTAAAATTATTCTTCTGTGAATCAAAATATCTTTTACAAGACCTCTTTTGCCTATTTCATTTTTACAAGCTTCAAATTGTGGTTTTATAAGAAATATTAAAATCCCAGAATCTTTAACATATTTACGCATATTTTCATATATTTTTGTTATTGAAATAAATGAAAGATCTCCAACTGCAACATCAAAACTATTTAAAAGTGTTTTATCCTCAAAAGTTCTTGCATTTGTTTTTTCAAGACAAATAACTTTATCATTAGTCCTAAGCGAATAATGAAGCTGATTATAACCAACATCAAGAGCAAGTACTTTTTTTGCTCCATTTTTAAGCATTACATCAGTAAATCCACCAGTTGAAGCTCCAATATCAATAGCTGTAACTTTATCAAAATCAATTTCGAATTCTCTCATTGCAGTAAGGAGTTTTAATGCTCCTCGACTTACATAAGGAAAATCTTCTTTTACTTCAATTAATATATCATCTTCATTAAATTTATCACCAGACTTTATTACTTTTTGACCATTAACAAAAACCTTACCTGTCATTACAGCAGCCTGAGCTTTTGATCTACTTTCATAAAAATCTTTTTCAAAAAGTATAGAATCAATACGCTTTTTCAATCTCAGCTCCATGAGAAAGCATAAAGTTTCTTATTGAATTTGATGAAAATCCCAATTTTTCTCTTAATATATTTTGATCTCCATGTTCAACAAAATCATCAGGTATTCCTTTAAGTATTATTATAGGTTTTTTCTCAAAATCAGCACATTCTTCCAAAAAAGCACTTCCAAGACCACCACATACTGTATTATCTTCAAAAATAATGACTTTTTTATACATATTACATATTTTTTTAACAGTATTATAATCAATTGGTTTTACAAATCTAAAATTATAAATTCCACAATCAATATCTTCAAGACCTTTTTGAGCAAATTCAACAATATATGAATTTGTTATTACAGCAATTTTTCCACCTTCTTTTATTATATCAACACTACCAGGTTCAATAATTTTTCTTTCTCTTGGAGTAGCATAAGCTATTTTACCTCTTGAATATCTTATAGAAAACGGTTTTAATCTCTGTTTTACAGCAGTAAACATCATATCTTTTAATTCTTCAATATCTTTTGGAGCAGATACAATCATTTCGGGAATCATTCTCATAAATGAAAAATCAAATGTTCCATGATGAGTTCCACCATCTTCACCAACAACTCCACCTCGATCAAGCAAAAATACAACAGGTAGATTTTGTAATGCAACATCATGCATTATTTGATCAATTGATCTTTGCATAAAAGTAGAATATATTGCAACAACAGGAATAAGTCCATCTAAACACATACCAGCTGCAAAAGTAGTAGCATGTTCTTCTGAAATTCCTATATCAAAATATCTATTTGGAAATAATTCTCCAAATTTTTTTGTACCTGTACCATCGGGCATTGCAGCAGTTATAACATTTAATTCTTTATAATTTTCACCTAATTCTACAAGATAATCTGATACAACACTTGTTGCAGAAACACTTGAACTTTTACCAAGTTCACCAGTTTCTTTGTTAAATATTCCAACTCCATGAAATTTTGAAGGTTCTTTTTCTGCTGGTAAATAACCTTTACCTTTTTTGGTAATTACATGAAGTATTTTTAAACCTTTTATTTTTAAAACTTTTTTAAGTATTTTATTTAAAGCATTAATATCATGTCCATCAACCGGTCCATAATAATCCCAGCCTAGATGTAAGAAAAAAGCTCCAGGATCTATCACTGTTTTTAATCCTGTACTAACTCTCTCCAAAACATTTATCATATTTTTACCAATTGCAGGTATTTTTGATATAAGATATTCTACATCATCACGAATACCAATATAAATCGGATCTGTTCTTAGATTGTTAAAATATCTTGATAATGCTCCAACATTTGGAGAAATTGACATTTCATTATCGTTAAGAATAACAGTAATATCTAAATCTTTTATTTGAGAAGCTTGATTCATAGCTTCAAACGGCATTCCTGAAGATATAGAACCGTCACCAATTACTGCTACAATTGTATTGTTTTTATTTTGCTGCTTTTTTCCAACTGCATATCCGACAGCTGCTGATATAGAAGTTGAACTATGTCCTACAGAAAAAGCATCGTGTGGACTTTCACAAGTTCTAGGAAATCCTGAAATTCCGCCATAAGTTCTTAAAGTCTGAAATTCATCTATTCTTCCAGTCAATATTTTATGAGCATAAGCTTGATGACCAACATCCCATATAATTTTATCTTCAGGTGTTGAAAGTATTCTATGTAGAAGTACAGATATTTCTACAGCTCCAAGAGAAGACGCAAGATGTCCACCGTTTTTGGAAACTACATCAATTATATAATCTCTAAGTTCAGCACATAATTCAGAAGTTTCATCATAAGTTAATTTTTTTATACGACTTATAAGATCTTTTAATCTATCTCTCATAAAATCCTCCTAATCAAACAACTTGCAAGAGATTTTATACCTTGCTCATTACCTGTAAAACCAAGATATTCTTCAGTTGTAGCTTTTACTCCAACTTTATCAATAGATATACCAAGATCTTCTGCAATATTAAAACGCATTTTTTCAATAAAATCAGCAAGTTTTGGTTTTTGAGCAATTATAATACTATCAATATTAGAAATCTCCATGTTTTTTTCTTCAAGAAGTTTTTTTACTTTTCTTAAAAGTATTCTTGAATCAATATCTTTAAATTTTTCATCTGTATCAGGAAAATATTTGCCAATATCCCCAAGAGCCATAGCTCCAAGTAAAGAATCCATTATTGCATGAATAAGCACATCTGCATCTGAATGTCCAAGTAATCCAAGTTTATGAGGGATTTCTACTCCACCAAGAATAAGTTTTCTTCCTTCAACAAGTTTATGTACATCGTATCCTAATCCAGTTCGCATAATAAAATCCTTTATTTTTAATTATTAATTTCTCGTATCCCGAACCCCGGACTTTCCCAGCTTTTAAATTCTTCCCTAATAATCTCTTTTGTAAATAAAATCTGAAAGTTCATAAAAAAGTTCAGTTGCATCAAGTTCTTTTAATATTCCATTTACATCATTATAAACATTTTTTGCCATTTCCTGAGTTTTTTCAATACCAAACAGTTTTATATAAGTGTTTTTGTTGTTTTTAGCATCTTTCCCAGGAGTTTTACCAAGTTTTTGAACATTACCTTTAACATCGAGTATATCATCTGTAATCTGAAATAACATACCAAGTAATTTGCCCAAAGAATCAATTTTTTCTAATATATTTTCATCAACTTTTGCTATTATTGCTGGAATTCTAAGACAAGCATTTATTATTTTACCTGTTTTATTAAGGTGAATATATCTTAATGTATCATGATCAATATCTTTGTTTTCATATAAAACATCAGCAATCTGTCCTGCTATCATACCATTATAACCCGACGCCAATGTAAATTCTCTAAGAACTCTTATAAAAGTATTATAATCAATATTATCATTTAAATATGAAAGTACTTCGAAAGAATGAGTAAGCAGAGCATCTCCAGATAAAATCGCTATGTTTTCTCCATATTTTATATGATTTGTAGGTAAACCTCGTCTAATATTATCATTATCCATAGCTGGAAGATCATCATGAATAAGTGAATATGTATGAACCATTTCAATAGCACATGCAAATGGGATTATTTCATTTATATTTACTCCAAGAAGTTCTGATGTCATAAAAGCAAGTGCTGGTCTAATTCTTTTGCCACCTGCAAAAAGTGAATATTTCATGCTTTCCACAACAATTGAAGCTGGATTTTCAAAATCCTCAATATATCTCTCAAGTGAATTATCAATTCTTAATTTTACATCACTAAAATATTTAGTTAATTTTTCATTCATCTTTCATCTCCCTGACCTGATTATTTCCAAGAAGTTCATTTATCTTTCCTTCAGCATCATTTAACTTAGTTTCACAAATTTTTACAAGTTCACTACCTCTTTTAAACTTTTCTATAGCATCATCAAGTTCAATATCACCGTTTTCAAAATGTTCAACTATACTTTGAAGCTCTTTTAAAGCTTGTTCAAACTTTAGATTTTTTTCTTTCATATATACCCCTTAAACAGTTATTTTAAATTTAATTAAAACTCCAATAAGGCTGAATTACTTTTGAATGCCTAAATTCTAGTCTAACACCTGTTCTAATAAAAAGATGCTCTTTTTTTATATTTCCAAAAAGATTAATCTCAATAAAAACAACTCTTTCAGTTTTTTCACTATCATTATAATCAGGTTTATAGTAAATATATCCAACAGATTCATATGCTTTTATATAAGGTCTTATAAGCGGTATTTTTTCATTTTCATATTCATTTATCGAATCTGATGTAAATATCATTTTTTTTCTGTTTTCATAAATACGATATAATTTATTTTCTTTTCTATCAAGTTCATATTTTACATTTTCAAGCGAATTACCATAATTATCTTTTTTTTTCATAGAATGTATTTCAGCTTCTATATAATCATCACCCATATCAATTATTTTTTCAATTCTTGATAATTCTTCAACCATAATATTAACTGAATTTTTCATATCAGATACAAGAATAGATTTATTAGCTCCAACATAATAAAATTTATTAACCATAATATAAAAAGTAAAGACAACTGCCATTACACCAGTACTTATACCAACTGCAATCATCAGTTCTGCAAATGTAAAGCCTTTTTTTGTCATATAATTCCTCAATATATTAAACAATTTTCTACTATTTATAATCTGTTATAAGCGTAGATAATTTATACTCCTTTTCTGTTTTAAGATTAAAAACATATACAGTTATTTTTTTTATACTAACACTTTTTTTATCACTATTGTAATCCTCAACTACAGTATATCTTCTAAAATCGTTAAAAAAATCAGAGTATGAATTATAAGTTCTTATTGGACCACGATTTTCAAGAATTGATATAAATCTATTATAAACTCTAGGAAAATTTTCTTTTCTTTCTTCTGTCCAAACATCAGAATATACTTCATAAAATTTTGCTCTATTTTCATCAGCATCTTTAAATTCTTGATGTATTGTATCTTTATAAATATCTCTAAATATATAATAATCTTCTTCAAGATTTTCAAAAATCGTCAAAGTAATTTGTTCTATTTTTTCACGAGCTAGATTTATTGCAACAAGGTCTTCCTTACTTTCTCCAGACATTTTATTTCCTGAAAGAAAAATATTTAAAAAAGGAACAGCTACCATACCTAGAAGAGCAACTGTCGCAACAACTTCTATAAGTGAAAATCCTCTTAAATACCTAATCTTAAATTCCATATTATATTACTTCCTATTTTATACATCACATCTGAGCCAAAATACATTGTTATTAATACAGCTACAGCAATATATGGTCCAAACGGAACATAATCTTTTCTACTTTTTATTTTTGTAATTATTAAAAAAACTCCAATAACAGCTCCAAGAATAAAGCTCAAAAATAATACTGAAGCTGTAAATTCAACTCCAAACCATGCTCCAATAGCAGCCATGAGTTTAATATCTCCCCCACCCATTCCACCACCTGACAAAACAGATATTAAAAAAAGACTTCCTCCACCAAGTAAAATTCCTAATACTACACTTTCAAAAGTAAGATTATAACCTGCAATCTCTAGTATTTCATAAGGAGCAAATATTATAATAAGAAAATTTATAAAAAATCCGGCAATAGTACCGCCAACCGATATTCCGTCTGGAATTATAAGATAATCAAGATCAATAAAAGTTATTATAATCATAAAATGCAGAATTATAATGAAAAATAAAGTTGTGAGTGAAAAATAAAACTTATAAAAAAACACAGCTGTTAAAGTTGCGGTTAATAGCTCTATAAAAGAATATCTAAATGAAATAACACTACCACAAGTTCTACAAATTCCACCACTAAAAAAATGACTTAATACTGGGAACAAATCACGAACTTTAAGATAAGTACCGCAACTATAACAATGAGATCTCGGATATACTATAGATTTACCAGCAGGTATTCTGTAAATACAAACATTAAGAAAACTTCCTGTTAACAATCCAAAGATAAATGCCATTATTGTGAAAAAAATTTTTTCCATAGAAGAAATATATAATATTACTGAATATTTTTCAAATCTCAATAACTTGACCAATATAATGGAAAATGTTATTTTTTATATACAAAAATAACTTTGTAAAGGGGTGTTTTATGGCTACTTTGTCCGGAAAAGTCGTTATAGCTCAAGGAGGAGGACCGACAGCTGTTATTAATCAAAGTCTTGTCGGAGCAGTTCTTGAATCAAGAAAATTTCCTCAAATAACCAAAGTTTATGGTGCATTACATGGAGTTAGGGGAATTGTAGAAGAAGATTTTTTAGATCTTACACAAGAAACAACTAGTAATCTTGAAAAAGTTGCAACAACCCCAGGTGCTGCATTATTATCCACTCGTGATAAACCTGACTTTGCTTATTGCAAAGAAATTTTCAATGTACTTAGAGCACATGATGTTAGATACTTTTTTTATATGGGCGGAAATGATTCATCTGACACTGTTCGTATAGTTAATGAACAAGCCGAAAAAGCTAATTATGAATTTAGAGCAATTCATATACCTAAAACTGTAGATAATGATCTTGTACATAATGATCATACTCCTGGTTTTGGTTCGGCTGCAAGATTTGTATCACAGGCTTTTATGGGAGCTAATCTTGATAATAGAGCTCTTCCTGGAGTTTATATTGGTATAATTATGGGAAGACATGCAGGATTTTTAACTGCTGCATCTGCTCTTGCAAGAAAATATCATGATGATGGTCCTCATCTTATTTATTTACCTGAACATGCTTTTAATATTGATGAATTTTTAAGTGATGTAAAAAAAGTTTATGACAAATTAGGTAGATGTATGATAGCAGTATCTGAAGGTATAACTGATAGTAAAGGCATACCTATTATTTCAAAATTAATGGAAGGCAATGCTGAAACTGATGCACACGGTAATGTTCAATTATCTGGAACTGGTGCTTTAGGTGATGCTTTATCCAAAAAAATAAAAGAAAAACTTGGTATAAAAAGAGTTCGTTCTGATACATTCGGCTATCTTCAAAGATCATTTCTTGGCTGCGTTAGTGATGTTGATGCTCAAGAAGCTAGAGAAGTTGGAGAAAAAGCTGCACAGTTTGCTATATGGTATAATATTGACGGTTCTATAGTAATAAAAAGAAAAGCTAATTATTCAGTTGATTATGAAATTGTTAAATTAGATGAAATTGCTGGAAAAACCCGTTATATGCCTGAAGATTATTACGATTTTATAAAAAAAGATGTTACTGATAAATTTTATCTTTATTGCAGACCACTTCTAGGAGCAGGATTCCCACAGCCACATAGAATTCGTGCACCTAGAGTTGATAAAATACTTCATAAAGGAATGGTATAAATCTAAAGAGGTGCTTTTGCACCTCTTTTTTAATCACAAGGTTAATTTATATGAAATATATTGATATTTTTTTAATCTGTATTACAATAGTAATACCAAGTCTTGGTGTACTAAAAGGATATATCAAAGAAACTTCTAGTTTAATATATACTATATTTCTTTACACCGCAGGAATTAGTTTAATTGATAAATTAGGTTATATTCAGGGTGGTATTTTTATACTTCTTTCCTATGTTGTATTTTTTGTAGCAACTAGGATAATTGATAAAAATATTAAAAACAAGCCGTTATTCTCAACTTTAAAATATCATCTTTATGGGCTGTTTCCTTCTTTTATAAAACTTTTTGTAATATTAATTTTTACAATATCAATTTTAGATATGGCATATATATTAAAACCTGATTTTCCAAAATATAATTCAATATTTATTAAAAATTTTAAAAAATATACAAAATTTATTGATTATTCTAAAATTGCAAAAATAATACTTGATAAGTCTATGCCTGAATCTTTTAATTATTCTAATGATAATAATGATAATAACCAAAAATCAATTGAAAACAGCGAACAATTAATCAAAGAACTTTCAAATAATCCGGCTTATATTGAGTTAATGCAATCTAAAGAATTTAAAAAAACAATAAAAGATATAGATGTCAAAAATCCTTCTGATATTATAAAAGTTATGACTAATCCTGAACTTAGGAAGTTTTTAAGTTCTCCAGATACAATACAATTATTAAAAAGTACAAATATGAGAAAAATGTTGGAAAGTTTAAAATCAAAAGCAAAAAAATAGAAAAAAATATAACAGCGTGAATGGCTAAATACAGTTAGCACAGCTAAAGCTGTTAGTTAGAAACCACAAAACAAATCCCGGCTCAGAATAGTACCGGGATGACAGCATTTTCCAATTCCCATGTTTTTTGTCACTAATGTCATCCCATGACATATTACGCTTCATCTGTCACAGCTTTACTATTTTTGTTTTTCCTCTTTAATTTTCTTTATTTTTGTCATCCGGTATGAACCTGAGCCGGGATCTGTTTTTATATTTTTTCTTTTAATAAAAGCGTCAAAAATATTTAATTACTCCGAGAACTTTTCCAATAATCTGAAATTTATCTGGTTCAAACATAACATGAACATTTTTATCAATAGCTTCGGTACATAATATATTTTTATCACAAGTACGAAAATATTTTCTTAAAATAATTTCATTTTCATTTTTTACAAGAACTATATTACCAGAATTAATATCATTTGTTTTTGCAATTAAAACAACTGTTTCTTTAGTTATTCCTTCAAGAAGCATATTATTATCTCTTGCTTGATAGCAAAAAATTGAGGATTCAGGATAAAAATCCATTATATGTTTATCAAAGTTTTTTATTGTATAAAATTTATTTGGTTCATCAATAAATGGAATAACATAATCAGCTTTTTGTAAATCATTTATAACAAAATCCAATGAAACCATTAACTTACTAGCGAGTTTATGAAGAATATTAATTGATGGGAATTTTTTACCATTCTCGATTTCAGATAAAAAACTAGGCGATGTATCAAGAATTTGTGACATAGCAGTCAAGGTAAAATTTTTACTTTTGCGAATTACTTTTAATCTGAATCCAATTTCTTTCCTAAGATTATTCAGAGAATTCATTTTTTTGTTTCTCCTTGACAATTTTTCGTTATAGCGATATAAATAAAGTAGCAATATTTATATCCAAACAAAATCGAAACTTTTTTGGCACTTTTATAATATTACATAAAATAAAAGGATATATCAACTATTAATATGAAAAAAATTTCAGATGTTTTTTTTTCAAATAAAACAATAAGAAATCTATATAGATTAAAATGGATTGGTATAAAGATTTATAACAATGAAAAAAATTTAATTTTTAAAAATTGTTTTTTTAAAAAAAATTTACAATCCTACAAACTTACATGTATTGATATGTCTGAATTTATAATTGAACTTTATCAAAATTCAAATACCAAAAATTGTTTGTCAGATTACGACATACAAACTCTTATAAAAACAAAAACAACTGATCTTGAAAAAAGATTACTAAATATGTTTATAAAATTAGAAATAAAAGATGCAATGCTTATAAACGAAGAATATTGCATGTTTTTATTAGATTGTGCTAACAAGTTTAAAAATATTTTTGAATATGATTTTTTTAAACTCATATATCCAGAGCAAATATTTGATTTTTTAGAAAAAAACTGTTTCTCTTTGTTAAAAGAAAAAGATTTTCTTGAATATATATTTTTACCCGGAAAAACTTCAAGTTATGCAAGTATATTCCCTGTTATTTATGAAGATAAAATAAAAAACTTCATAATATTCCATGATAAAAAAAATAAAAAAAGAAGTGAAGTTCAGATTTCTGCCATTAAATATGCAATAAAAGAATTAAGTGAAAATATCAATTTTTTCCATAAGAAAAAAATCGATTTTTTAACACAACTAAAAAATTTATACAAATTAAATAACAAATTACTATATAAAAACCAAATAGAATTCAATCAATTTACTTTATCTGATATAACTCAAAGTAAAGACAATATAAATTATGAAAGAATTAAAATATTAGGACCTGATAATTTAAAAACAGTAATTCAAAAAAACACCATAAAAACTATTGATTTTAAAAATGACTATATCAATATTATGCTAAAAGATGATAAAATAGACGAAAATGAAGTTCAAATGTTAGCTTGTGCAAATATACATTTTGAAAAAAGTTCCAAAAATATAATAATACCAAAAATAAACTGTGATATTAACGATTATATAATATATGACAAAATATAAAGTCTTAAATCAGGGTCAGGGTCAGGACTGACCCCGAATCAAGACACAAGCTTATTTTCTTGGATAATCACAATCAACAATAGTTCCATCAGGATTATATTCAAAATCCTCTATTATATAAACTCTTGCACCAGGATATTTAACTGCTACATTGTAAAGTTCAACAACATCTTTTTCTCTCATTCTCATACAACCATGAGAAACATATCCTCTATGAAGAATCCATTTATCATTATTATCTTTTGTTATTGGACCATGAAGTCCATAAGTATGCTGATTTTTACTGTTTTCAATATTTAATCTCAAAAATGGATATCCTCCAAAATAAGCCGGATCATATCTTTTTTTAACATAATACCATTTATTTGAATTATCTGGCCATGTTAAAAAATATTCTTTGTTTTGTGATTCAGAAGTAGGTGTAATACTCTTTTTGTTTTTTCCTATAACACCAACTCCCACCGGATATACTTTATTGTAATCAGCATCTTTACAGACAGCATGAACAGTTAGTCCTTTGAGAGAAATTGTAATAGTCATTTTAGAATCAGCATAATCTGAACTTTTAAATGAAATTCCACGGCTTGGAACTCTATCAGCAAATTCTGAAAAATGATTGATAAGATTTCTATCATTAATTAATATATAATTATCATCATTAAAAAGATCGGTTATTTCTAACCATCCAGCCAAACCATCTGTATTTAAAATAAGTGTTTTATTATCTTCAACACTAATTACTTCAAAAATTTGACCAGGTTCAAGCATGAAATTGACCAAACCACCTTCATAAGAATCCATAACAGGTATTAAATCAACGTTTTTATTACTAAACATAAAAAAATCACCAGCATTAACAGTGAAAACTATTAATAAAACTATAAATAAACTTAATAATCGTTTCATAAAATCTCCTATTAAAATAAAATATATATTTCTTTAAATTATATAAAATAAACTCGGTATTGTCTATATATAAAAAGAATTAGAATCTGGACACTGTTTTTTATAAAAAGATTGTTTTATAAAGAACATATAAATAATGAGCTGATATTCCAGCACTTAAACCACCGATAGTATGTGAAAATAAGGCTCTGGATGTTAAATATCTTTTGTTTAATGCATCAAGCATTGCGGTATGTGTGCTTAGATAACCACTCCAACACATTCCCATTGCTGTAAATACTGCTATTTCATTGCCTGTTATAATATTTTTAGTCATAAATGCTTTGACTAGTGATAATGCTGCTCCTACGGCTCCTAATGAGGTTATGGGAAATGCTATTAATTCTGGGTTTTCAAAACCAAATAATATTTTGAATATAAAACTAAAATACTGTCCTATTCCTGGTAATATTGGTACTCCTTCATATGCTAATCCTTGATAGCCTATAATAGAATCTTTTGCTCCAAAGGTTATTAGCATTATAAATGTGCTTATTATCAATACACCTGGTATTATTGCAAGTCCTAAATCAACTCCTTGTTTTCCTCCATCTAATACTGCATTTAAAAATCTTTGTCCAATGCTTCCTCTTGATTTAAATGATATATATTTTTCTTTTGCTACAAATTCTCTTTCACTTTCTTTTTTTATCTTTCCTTTAACCAGATATTGCATTAATCTGGTTGATACTATTGCACCTATAACTGCTCCGCCAAATCCTATAAATGTTGATAAAAAATACTGATTTCCTATCATAAATGTTATAACGATTAATCCCATTCCAAATGCTGTTCCAAAGTTTGCAAGTGATACTAATTCATAATCTTTGAAATATGATTTGAATTTTTTATCTTCTGCTAAACTAATTATTGCTGGATTATCAGAGAAAAATGTCATTAATGCACCTAATGATGCTACTCCGGGTAAATTAAAAATTGGTCGCATTAATGGGGAAAGTAATGATTCAAGTAGTCTAACAACTCCGAATTCTATTAAGAGTTTACCGAAAGCTCCTGAAATAACACAAATTGCCATTATATAAAATACTGTATTTACAAGTAAATCATGAGCTGTACGCATAATTGTATTAAACATGTTAGCAGTTCCCATATTATATCCTATATATGAGAAAATTGTTACAACTGCTATAATAAATATTATTGCTTCTAATTTTCTTGCTCTGAGGAATTCTTTTCTTTTCATGCAATTTTTATATAACATTTATTGTAGAATGTCAAGAGAATTAAATAGATAAAGCGGTTAGAGAGTTTAGGAGTTTAAGAGTTTAAGAGTTTAAGGAGTTGAGGTTTTAGGGTTTAAAAACCTTATTAACTATCTTCCTAGCTGTAATAATAGTTTTTGTATTTCAGGATCATTCATTAATTTAAGAATTTCTTTATTATTCATTAATTCTGTATAATTACCTGAAGATATTGCATTCATAATTTCAGGATTAGACATTATTGATTGAATTGCTTCCGAATTCATAAGTGAATCAATTGATTGTGGCGAAAGATTTTTCATTATTTTATTTTGAATATCGCCTAATTGACTTAAATCCGGCATTTTATTAAGATTTATACTTTTTGAATTATCTTTTTTGTTATTATCTATTTTTAAATCATTATTACCTATCTTAGACACTGAAATTATGTTTTCACTCTTTATTTTAATAGTACCAAGTAGTTTTGAATGTATTGTATAATAATCATCTTCAAATTTAACAAGTTGTGCAAAAATCACCGAATTATCTGAAAGAACAAATTTTTGAATTATAGAACTTGAAAATGCAGAAATAAAAACACTTATAAAACAAATTGTAATAATAATTTTTTTCATGTTAATATTATATCATATAAATTCTAAAATTTAAATATTATTTTAAAAATAAAAACTTTAATTAATGGAGTTCAATTGTGAAATTTGAAAAAGATTTTGAATATGAAAATCAAACTTTTATTGATTTAGAATTGATAAATGAGGATTTTCATTCGAATAAGTTTATTAAATGTATTTTTAATAATTGTAATTTCACCGGTTCATCTTTTTATAATACTAAATTTAATGAATGTGAATTTAACAACTGCAATCTTTCTAATATAAATTTACCTGGAACAAGACTTGAATATATTGTTTTTAATGAATGTAAAATAATTGGTGTTAATTTTACTCTATGCGATACTATGTTTGTATTTGAAACTGATTTTTTTAACTGCATTTTGTTATATTCCGATTTTTCAGGTCTTAATATGAAAGGTCGAAGTTTTATAGAGTGTGTTGTTAAAGAATGTAATTTTATAGGTTCTTATCTTAATAAATCTATTTTTAAAAAAACTGATCTAACTAAAAGTAATTTTGTTGATGCAGATTTGAAATTTGCTGATTTTAGAGATAGTTATAATTATTTTATACCGCTTAATCAGGTAAAGATTAAAAAAACTAAATTTTCTATGCCGGAAGCTGTTAATCTTTTATCATCTTTTGATATTGAAATTGAATAATTCTAAAATTAATCTAATGTTAAATCCAAATCTTTAATCCATTCTGCTTCGTCAATTTCTAAATCTAAATCAAGTTCTATATCATCTTTTGGAATAGTTTTAAGATTTTTCAAATCATCATAAAGAATTGAAGCTGAATTTAAAATAAAAGTCTCAACTTTCTTTTTATTCATTATTACTTTTGAAAGATAATCCTTAGCTTTTTCAAGGTTTCCTAGTTTATAAGCTAGTAATCCAATAATATAATAAATACCATATTCACTGATTTTACCAAAATTAGGAGAATATTCTTTTGTAAGAGCATGAACATAACAATTGTAAGCTTTTTTTAAAAACGGTAATTCTTCTTTAATATCTCGTTGCTCATTTCTCATAATCCAGCATACTCTCATATAACAAGCAGCCATGATTCCTCTAGAATTTCTTTTAATTCTATAGCATAAAGAAGACAAAATAAGACTTTTAATTGCCATTTCAGGAGTTCTAGGTTCATAAAAATCAAAATCTCCTGACATTCTTTTTAATGTTTTATAATGTTTAAGAATAAAAACTTTAAGCTCTGGTATAACAGGTAAAGCATAATTATCACCAGAATTTGCTGAATAAAGGCATTTTGGACAAGTCCAACTCGAATATAATATAGGGTTGACATCTGAACTGTATTTTCTTCCAAAATCATCATAAGTCTCAAGAACTCTTATTTTTGAAGTTCTTACAGCTTCTACTTTAAATTGCAAATTACATACCGGACAAACTGTTTCTTTTAAAAAAGTTGCTGGAATTGATGTCATTATTGTATTACTCCAAATCTTGAAAAAGGATAAAATCTTAAAATCGGTCTTGCTTCAATATATTTACTATGAACAAATCCAACATTATCAGGATTATCCCAAAATTCTTCATTGCTTTTAACTTTTTTATTATGCTGATTCCAATATCTTGAATCAAGACTGTTATTTCTGTTATCACCAAGAAAAAAATAATGATTTTCAGGTACAATTACTGGACCAAAATCAGGTTTATCTTGAGGAATGCGAATAATCTCACCCCAACTGGTAACTCCGTAAAAATCTTTTTGTATTTTTTTATAACTTTCATCAACTGCTTTATCATTTATATATAATATATCATCTTTTATCTCAATTTTATCGTTAGGACTTCCAACCAAGCGTTTTATAAGTTTTTTATCTTCGTTTGGATGTTTAAAAATTACTATTTCACCAAATTTAGGAGTTCTAAAAACAAAATCAAACCTTGTTCCTAAAAGTCTATCTTTTTCAATGAGAGTGTTTTCCATTGAAGCGGAAGGAATATAGAATACTGCAATAATATATCCACGAATAAACATTGCAAGTAAAAAAGCTATAATAAGAGTTTCAAGATTATTGGCACAAAATTCAGCATACTTATCGCCTTTTTTAAAAGAAGAAAAAAGTCTTAAAAAAAACTTTTTAAACTTTTTCCTTAAAAAACTCGTCGGATTAACAAGTATATCGATCATGTATCCAAGGTGAAATCAACAAGAATCTCGATTTCTTCCTGTTCAATCTTAGTAGAATGAAACAATTCGCTAATAACAAGATTATAAGCTTTAGTGTATAATTCCTCATCAGTATAAGAAAGCATTTTTTCTTTTCTTCTATCTGATAACATCTTTAAGACCTGAGAAACCTGATAAATATCACCAGACTGTACCATCTCAAGTCTCTTAGCATATTGTCTATTCCAATAACCACCTTCAACTTCTATTTCATGGGTTTTTGAAAGAATTTGTATTATATTTTTAAATTCAGCAGTTTCAGTAATCTTTCTGAGACCAATTTCCTGTGAATTTCTAACAGGAATAAGAATTTCTTGCAATTTATCCATTTTTGGCTGTATAACATAATACTTTTCTTTTCTTCCAAACATTTTTTTATCGATAATATCTTTAATTATCGATACACCATGTATAGGATGTATTATCATTTCATCTTTTAGAAATTGATTGTGATTTTTCATGCCCATCATCATAACTATTTTGAATCCTCCAGAGATTTCTCGATTTCATTCTTAAGTTCAATTGCCATATCATTAGACGGGAAATATTTTAATTCTTCTTCTACGAATTTAAAAGCTTCTGTATAATTTTCTAATGTATTATAGCCATAAGCTAAATTGTAATTCACCATATCATAATCTGTTTTTTTAGATTTAATATCCTGTAAAACTTCTATAGCTTTTTCAACTTCTTCTTTACCATCATAACATATTGCCAGACTCATTGCAAGTTCCAAATCATTAGGGTAAAATTCATGAGCTTTTTCATAATTTGCTAAAGCTTCATCATAATCGCCAAGGACCATACAGGATTCTGCAAGTTTTCTGTATGCATCCTTCATGTCAGGATCCTGTGTAATAGTTGTTTTGAATTCTTGTCTTGCACGTATATAATCTTTTTTAATCATATACATTTGACCTAATCTAAAATGAGTAACGGGACTCTTTTTCTTCATCTTTCCCCCTGATTGATATATTTTACCATATTAATAATATTTCCTCTATATTTAAAACAAACTTCATCCATAAGTTCTTCTATAAGTTTTAAACCTCTTCCATTTGTTGAATAAACATCATATTCTTTTTCTAATATTTCAGGAAGATTAAAACCTTCTCCTTCGTCTTTAACAGTTATTTCAATTTTATGTCCATAGTATTTAAGATCAAAAAATATCCGTTTTTCAGGCTCTTTTTTGTTACCGTGTTTATATGCGTTAACTAAAGCTTCATCAATAGCTAATTTCACATACAGTCCATCATCACGCTCAAAAATATCTTCTATAAAATAATATACATCATTTATCAGCTTATTAACATCTTTTATATTATTTTCTAGGATTATACTAAGCTCTCTCTTAACTTTTTTTCTTTTTTCCCAATAACTATTAAGATGAAGATTAAATTCATCTTCGCACATAATATAAAAATCAGGTATAATACCGGATTTGAAATCATCAATTCCAAAATAAAGAACAGGAAATTTATTAAGATATGAGTTCATCTTAAATGAATAAATCTCATTTTTATCATCAAAGACAAAAACTGGATTTATATCTGATATAGTCTTTTGAAATTCAGGATCAAACATAGTGTTATTATTAACTGTATTAAAAGTATAATCATTGTTAAATTCAAGTTTAATATTTTTTTGAGAGTAAAAAGTAATCATACTATAAAATTCCTATATATTTTTTTACTTTAAAAACCAGAAGATTATTATCAAATGGTTTTGTAAGATAATCATCAGCCCCAACTTCCTTAAATCTTTTATCAATAGTACTAATATCCTGACCAGTTATAAGTATTACAGGAATATCCTTTGTAACCGCATTCGTCTTAAAATATTCACATAATTCATAACCATCTTTATAAGGCATAGTTACATCCATTATAATAAGATTTGGTTTTTCGTTTCCGATTTTTGTAAGACTTTCAAGACCTTCTGAAGCTTCAATTATATCAAATTCGCTTTCAAGAATTTCTCTTATTAATATTCTAACATCCTCATTATCATCAACAATAAGAATCTTCTTTTTTTTAACTGTTCTATTGCAATTCTGTTGATTTTTTATCCATTTATCAATAATATCTTTTTCAAAACGCCATTTCCTGCCAATTTTTGATGCAGGTAATTTACCTTGTTGAGCAAGCTTATAAGCACAATCTCGACTGATTCTGAGATAAGTTGCCAATTCATCAATTGTAAGAAATTTAGTAATCATATATACATGATAATTAAAATTTTACAAATTTACAAGAATTATTTTGTTTTATTTTCTTTTATGGTTTAATATGCTAAAAGGCAAAATCGACAACTTAAAGATAACAAAGAAAATTCTTTATGTTTAAAGGTTTTTTTTATTCACCATTACAATTGCTTATAAAATCTATCAATAAAATTATTTGTAATTTTAAAGTTTTTAATAGAATTAAAATCAGATTTTTTTATTTCAAAACCAGTCATCGGTTCAAAATTCAGCATATGATTCTTTATTATTGAATTAATATTTCCTTCAAATATATAAATTAAAATTTCATTTGAATTTACCTCAAAATAAGCATTTGAATCAAAAACATCAATACTAATACCAGCCAAATCAATCATAACTTTTTCAGGTTGAGTAACACTAATATTAAAACTACCTTCTGTTAGAAATATTGTGTTATCTCTTATTTCAAAACTAGTATTACTATTAAAAAGAAATCTAGAACTATAAGAATTTTGAATCAAACATTCAGATTCATCAAAAGTTTTTACTTTTAACATATTTTCTTGTTGTTTTAATATATCAATTTTTCCATTTTTTGAAATTATATCCCATGAAAGCTGTCTTTTAAAAAAATTTTCATCTTCAAATTTTTGAGTTTTATTAATAAAATTATTATATAACACAAAAGGAATAAGTAAAAAAATCGAAACGACAATAAGTTTTAGACTTAAAGGTCTAATTCTTTTTAATGTTTTTTCTTTAATTGTTTTCATAATATTTTTATTAATATCAATATTAAAATCTTTTTTAGAAGTTTCTTTTTTTAAAATATCAAGACTATATGAAATTAAAAACTCTGAATTAGAAAGAGTTTTTTTGCAATACTCACATTTTTCAATATGAGAAATTTCTTCACTTGTTAAAATCTCATTATTTTTAATCTTGTCTTTTATATTTTCACAATTCAAAGTCATTACCTTCCTCTAATCTTATTCTCATCTTTTCTCTAGCTCTAAATATTCTTATTTTTACAGTATTAACAGGAATATCAAGAATTTCAGATATTTCTTCATATGTTTTTTCTTCAAGATGTCTTAATATCATGATTTCTCTGTATTTATCAGGTAATTCATAAAGAACTTTAATTACAACATTAATTTGCCCTTTATTAATAACTTCACATTCTGGACTAATATCACTAGAAGCCAAAAAAAACTCAACATCTTCCATTGCTACATCATTATTTCTTTTTTCTTTTTTTATTGTATCGTAAAAAGTATTTCTTGCAATTTGATAAAGCCAGTTTTTTAAACCCTTTTCACAATCAACTTTGTCAAGAAATCTAAATGCTTTTATAAATGTCTGCTGAATAATTTCCTCACATAAAGAATCATTAAAACAAAATCTATACAAAAAAATAAATAAAGGTCTTTTGTATTCATTAACAATTTCTTCAAATAATTCTATATCGCCATCAAGAATTTTATGGACGATTTCTTTTTCGTCAAGCATATCAATATTCCTCAACAGCTTTTTTTTCAGTAGAATGTTCAATTATTTCAAGTTTATACTCATTATTACCAATAAATACAAAAAAAATATTATTTTTCTTTTGAATATTAAAATCTACTACATTGTTAATTTTATGAGTTATATCAGCATTATCTTTTCTTATAAAAACATTATCCTCAATAGTATATTGAATAAGTTTTTCTGAAAACTCAGGTCTTTTTATTCCATTAAATATATAAAATGAAAAATTTGAATTACCCGGATTAAACCCACTAGTATAAAGATCTAAATCTTTTCTAATAATCGATGAAAGAATTTGTATATTTCCAATTTTATCTTTATTATAAACAATTTCAACATCTGAAAATCCAGATTTAAAAGAAATTGAAAAGTAATAAATAATCACTGTTAATGAAATAATAATAATCAGGATTTCAAAAATAGTTATTTTTTTCATTAAATTATAATATCATTTTTTCAAAAATAAGTAAAAACAGACTATAAATTTTGAATTTTTTCACTTTTATTTATTAATTCTTTCCATTCCTCTTCAATATCAGATGAAATAGTAATACCTCCACCTGTTCCATATACATATTTGTTCTTTTCAAGATAAAAAGAACGAATAAGAATATTATAATCAATATTATTATTACTATTAACAATTCCAAGAGAACCTGTATAAATTTTTCTTTTTCCCTTTTCAATATGTGAAATTATTTTCATAGTCATTTTTTTAGGAACTCCTGTAATTGATCCACCAGGAAAAAGATTTTTAATAATATCAGAAAACAAAATATCTTCATTAAGCTTTCCGCTAACTTCAGAATAAAGATGAGCAACTTCTCTTAATTTCATCAAAACTGGATATTTAACATTTAATGTATTTTTTTGAATTAAACTACTAATATCATTTCTTAACAAATCTGTTATCATTGATAATTCTCTAAGATCTTTATTAGAATTCATAAGTTTTTTACAATAATCTGGGATTTTTGTAGAAATAGTACCCTTAATCGGTTCTGCTTTAATCTTATCATTATTAATAATAAATAATCTTTCAGGTGAATCAGATATAACAATTCTATTTTTACTTATAGTAAAATATGCTGAATATGAGTTTTGATTATTTCTAACCTTTTCAAAAATATCATAAGGGTGAATGTATTTATTTATAAATATTCTTTCAGTATAATTTATCTGATATGTATAACCATTAACAATATATCTTCGTATTTTATTAAGATTTTTTTTATAAACAGCTTTATTCGGATAATTAATATATTTTGAATATAATATTTCATTAGATTTTACTTTTGGAAGAAATATATTATTACTTTTAAAAACACCTTTTACAATAAAATATCTTTCATTGTATTTTTTTATAAATTCTCCAGGAACAACAATAACACTCAATAAATCAGTTTTTTTTATATACAGATTAAATAAATAATTACCCATTTCATAAAGATTAAGATTAAAAAATAAAATATTATTTTCTGTCAAAAAATTTATAATTTCAGAATAAATTTCCCAGAAATCTCCTTTTAATCTTTTAAATTTGCCTTCATATAAAACAAATAAATCATTAGAATAAAAATAAATAATAGCCTGAGTATTAATAACATTTATATAATAATCACCAGAAAACCATTTGTTTTCAAAAATATAAGTCGGAAATTCAAAATTCTCATAAATATTTTTTTTATAATCAAGTAACTCAGATTCAGTATATTTATAACAACATATAATATCAATCAAATCATTTTTAGAAAATTTTTCAAAATCCACTCTCCACCCTCACTCAAAAAAGATTCTGGATGAAATTGAACACCATATAACTTATGTTTTTTATGCTTTACAGCCATAATATGAAAAGGATTTTTTGTCCATGCAGTAATCTGTATATCGTGATTATAACATTCATCAATAATAAGTGAATTATAGCAAGTCATAACACATGGACTTTTTAAACCATCAAACAAAACATCATCGTTAAAATAAATCTTCCTTGTCTCACCATGATAAGGATGATCAGCTTTTTTTAAAATTCCACCATATAAACTTGCAATAATCTGATGACCAAGACAAATACCAAGAACAGGTTTTTTTATATCAATAAATTTATTTATATAAAATTCACATAATCCAATATTTAGCAGATTACCAGGACCAGGAGAAATGATACAACCATCAAAAGAATTTAAAAATTCAACATTATCATTAAAGAAATCATTTTTAATTATAGTAGTATTAACTTCCAGATTTTTTAAATAATAAGAAATAGTTTGAGTAAAAGAATCATAATTATCAATAATTAAAATATTAGTTGCCCTGGCTTTATCCATCACCTGGTATTATACCACTATAATAATTTTAACTACAAATTATTATGCGAAAAGTTGCTTGTAACAAGAGTGAAATAGATTTAACTCTTTCACTCTTTCACTAATTACTTTTCTATTTTCAATTAAAACCAATAATTCCATGCTTTTGTAAGAGCATTACCAACAGAACTTGCAGCATTAGCAGTAGCATCAGCAACATATTCACAAGCATTACCAACCTTGCCCAATGTCCAATTCCACATTTTATTAGCTTTTGCTCCAACATATTTTGCAGCCTTAACAGTACCATCTTTTGCCTGTTCAATAACATAAACAGTACCATCTGCAAGTTTTTGAGCTATATATATCGAACCATCTTTAGTCTTTTTAATAACATAGTTTGCACCATTTTTAACTTCTTCCTGAACATAATTTTTTATCTCAATCATAAGAAATGATATTTCTCTATTAGCACGAGCAATATCTTTGTCATATTCAAGACTTTCAACAGGATAAAATTCAAAAGAAGAAAGATAACCAACTCTATCTGTATATGATTTTGATTTACTAAAAACAGTTTTTATACCAAGGTTAACTTTTACGCCAAGTGATACATCAATACTTAATTCTGGTTGGCTATATTCAAGAAGTAAATCTGTCTTTTCAATATAAGGAACCGGAGTTTCCATCATCTTAGCAAAAGAAGCCTGGACAGAACCATATATACCCTGAACCTTAGCAGTAATTGTTTGTTCATTCTGCGGATCTCTTTGTGTAAGCATATTTCTAGAGAAAGCAACCCATTCACCAAAATATTTTTGAGTTTTTTCAGCATCTATTATAAAAATAAATATCTTTGTCATACCTCTAATATCATATAATTCAGCATAATCTGAAGCAGTTGCACCATTGCTTTTAAGTATTGTTTTAAGAGTATTAATTGCCTGATTATAAGAATTAGGTTTAAATCTATAACCCATTGAAAAAATAATCATGCTTTTTGTAAGTTTTTTATCTTTATCAAATTTAAAACTCACATTACAGCCAACATTACCGTTTACATTTGTAAGATACCAGTTTGGCAGAAAATCTTTACCAAATAATGTAGCACCAAAATCCAATGCAGTAAAATTACCGGAAACTGAGTTTTTTAAAACCACATTATATCTATCATCAGTTGCTCCATATATAGTTTCACCACTAATAAGTCCACCTTCTATTCCACCTGAGAGGTTTGCGGAAGCCGAAGCTAAAGTACCTGATGCACCAAAATGAGTTTTACCAGCTTTACCTTCTGTATCAACATCAATAAGACCAAGCTTTGCTCCGACATTACCTGAAACCCCAACACTACCTGAAATTGATAAAGAACCATAAACCTGATAATCACTTATATTAACATCAGTTATTCTCTGAAGACCTTTTGATACAAGAGTACCCATAACTGGATTTGAACCTTTAAGAAGTTTATCTGCTAAAAATACAACTTCAGCTTTTCTATCGTTTTTGAAAGGATCTTTAAAAAGATATTTTTGTCCAACACCGATTTTTGCTGACACATTAGCTCCTACAGTAGCACCAGCACTAACTCCAACATTTTTACCAAATGCTTTTATGTCAAGAGGTTTTACTTTTGGACCTACTGAAACAGCAGCATTACCTGAAAAACTAGGAAAAAGATCTGCAAAAATCTTATCTTTCCATTTATCGTTAATATCAGGTGCAAAAAATGTAACTGTACCATCAATTGCCGGTTTAACACCAACTGTCAGACCAGCAAGCACAGGTTCAAGACCTACTTTTGCATTAACTCCAACAGAAGCACTATAATTAATAATCATATCTCTAGAAGAAATATTAACATTGAAATCAGCCTTTACATTATCATTTAATGATACAGTAAAACTATTATCACCATCTTTAAAGAAAGAAGATTCAAGCTTGACTGTAATCATACCTTTATCATCAGAACGAAATACAATACCATCAAGATGCAAAGCAGAAGGTTTTAATGTAAAACCCTTTTCGTCAATTACTTTAACATATAATCTAACTTCCGAACCTTTTTTTGCACTTATTTTATAATCTTCACCAAACCAAGGAACAACTCTATATTGTTTTTTATTACTATTAAAATCAATTTCAACAGTATTTTTGCCTAAAACAGATTTAAAACTCTTTTCTATTGTTTTATTAGTCTTTAAGTTAAAAACCACCATTTTATCATTATAAACTGCCATAATTTTAATATTTCCAATAATAGAACCAGGAAATACATCAGTTTTGATAAATTTACCTTTTTTACTATCAAAATAAATTACTTTTACAGATTTAGAATCATAACTTGCAATAGATAAAAGATCTTCATCAGAAATATTTAAACCTTTGATAATCTTATCGTAATGACCTTTTTCTATAAGTTCTTTAACTTTAATATCAAGTTTATTTAAAATTTCAAAATTTTCATCCTTTCTAAAAACATTAGATATTGAATAAGCAGTGCTAAAATTATTTAAAAGTTCGGCAAAATAAAAACTATCTATTTTTTCAGGGTTTAGTTTAAATGAATTTAAAGTTTTTGCAGTATCAAACATTAATTTGTAATTATTAGTTCTGTCAATAATGATATCAGTAATCGAACTCTGATACTGTTCAAGCCTATCAAGTTCTTCAGCAAGCTCTTTAAGCTTACCTTCATCACTAACATTTTTTAAAATATGATTATACACAACAGTTTTCATCATACTAATAGTTCTATAATGTTCAGTAATATCAATTTTACCGTTAATTGCAGCATCGCTAACAGATTTCAAATCAGATTTAGATGCAATAGAATCAGAAAAGATATTAATAGAAAACACTAACA
>JALOAD010000108.1 GCA_023228995.1 Candidatus Muiribacterium halophilum | reverse complement strand
CAACAACTGCTTATGTAGATATACCTTCTATAGTAAGAAAAACAGTTAAAGAAATTGGATATGATTCATCAGATAAAGGATTTGATTATAAAACTTGTGCTGTTTTAGTATCTATTGATGAACAATCACCAGATATTGCACAGGGTGTTGATGAAAACGAGGGAACTAATAAAGAGCAAGGAGCCGGAGATCAGGGAATTATGTTTGGCTATGCTTCAAATGAAACTGACGAATATATGCCTCTTCCAATTCTTTTATCTCACAAACTATGTCAGAGACTTGCTGAAGTTAGAAGAAATAAAAATTTGAAATATTTAAGACCTGATGGAAAAGCTCAGGTTAGTGTTGAATATAAAGATGATAAACCTGTTAGAGTTACTGCTGTTGTTGTATCGACTCAACATGATGATAAAGTTGAATACGATACTCTTAAAAGAGAAATAATGGAAAAAGTTATTGTACCGGTTGTTAAAAATTTTGTTGATGAAAAAACTAAATATTATGTTAATCCAACTGGAAGATTTGTAATAGGTGGACCTCAGGGAGATGCTGGTCTTACTGGAAGAAAAATCATTGTTGATACTTATGGTGGTATGGGTAGACATGGCGGTGGAGCTTTTTCTGGGAAAGATCCTTCTAAAGTAGATAGAAGTGCTGCTTATATGGCTAGATATATTGCAAAAAACCTTGTTGCTGCTGAACTTGCTGAAAGATGTGAAGTACAACTTGCTTATGCTATTGGTGTATCAGAACCTATTTCTGTTATGGTTGATACTTTTGGAACAGGAAAATATGATGAAGAAATAATTGCAAAAGCTGTTAGAAAAGTTTTTCCTTTAACTCCATCAGCTATAATAGAACATCTTGAACTTAGAAGACCTATTTACAAAAAGACAGCTGCTTATGGTCATTTTGGAAGAAATGAACATGAATTTTTGTGGGAAAGAGTTGATAAAACAGAAGAATTAAATGAATTTATAAAAAACTCTTAATTGATTGAATCAGGGCTGATCTTTTATAAGGTTGGCCCATATATTTACAAGATTTTCTGAGGTTTTGGAAAATCTAGCAGGAGGGGAGTTTTGAGTTTTATTCATGTGGATAGTTCATTTTTGCCTTTCAAAGAACAGACCTATGTTGAAAATATATTTCAAATTGCTGAATCAAAACAAAATATCGAAAATATATCAATTGATGTATTAAAAAAATTATCAAAATTTGTAGGGTCTGGTTTTTCAGATTTTACTTTCCAAGTTTATAAAGGAAGTATTTTATCTATATGGCCTAGAAATACATTGCATAGAATATTTTTTATATACTTTTTTATTGAAAAAAACAATTTAAGAGCTTTTCTTTTTGATAGAAATGCTAAATGTGTTATAAAAAGTGTTAAAAAAGAAATTAAAGCTGGTGATGAAGATGAAAGTTTATACTTTAAAGAAAAAGATTTTTTTAGAAATAATATATTAGATTTGATAAATGAAACCTGTGATGAATTATTACATGATAATAATATAGAACTCTCTGATATTGCAGGATTAAATATATCAGGATATCCGTTTTATTTATTTCTTCTTTTTGACTTTAGACCACCTGTAAAAAATGAGATGACATTTATAAAAGTTTTTCCAGTTTTAAATGCTTTTGATATTGGATTAAAAAAACTACATAATGCTCTTATAAAAACTGATGAAATTAGTGTTAATAGTATTGATTTTCTTTTTATAAAATATTTTGTAAATATAACTGATAAAGATTTTCTTTATATAAAAGATGATTTTATTGCTTGTTATTCATTAAAAGATAAAAAACTCCATTATATTGATGGTATTACAGAAAATCGCATTCAAGAAAAAATTACAGATATTATGAAGATAAATTTTCTAAAGCTTCCAATTAATTTGTATACAATAAGCGATAATAATTTTAATGAATTAATAAATTGGATGGATTTGTCAGATTATACCATTTCTGATAGTATAGAAAAAGAAATGTTTGACATTGGAAATCTGGGGATTTGGTAAAATTATGAAAAAAATTTTTATAGTTTTTTTTAACTTGTTATTAATTGTTGGTTTTTTTTATATTGTTTCTCCTGAACTTATTAAAAAGACAGTACAACATAGCATTGATGAAATTTATAATTCTTTTGTAACAAAAAATCAGGAAGTTGTACTTGATGAAGTTTATGCATCATCAGATCCTGATATTTATATTTTAGATGCTCTTATAACTAATAATCATTCTCTTATTCAGACTGGAGGTTTTAAATATCCAGTTAAAGAAGATTTTATTTCGTTTTTAAAATTAAAAACTATTGCTATAGGTAAAAATATTGCTGTTTCAGATTCAGATGTTCAAAGCATGAAAAAAATATCTCTTATTGGAAAAATTCTTGAAACAAGATATTTTCTTATTATTATTGTTACAATGTTAGCTCTTATAAGTATTGTTTATTCAGGATTAAAAAAAGGGATTGTTGGTGGTGCAGGAGTAGCATTACTTTATTCTCTTTTGTGGGTTATTGGTTCTTTTTATTTTAGAGGAGATTTAACCGGAGGAGCTAATAAATTCCTTAATGAAATATTTGGAGATTTTACGCAATTAGGTGTTTCTATAGGAGCTTCTCAATTTTACATAGTTAATAATTCATTGTATTTTAAATTTCTTCTTATATCACCAATTATTTTCTTTATATTTGGTATAGCTGTTGGAATTATATCTGCTAGGAAATCAAAAATATATGAAATACAAATAACTGATCTTGAAACAGAAAACAAAAAAAACATAGCTCAATTAAAAAGATTGAAAAATGCTGAAGATGAATTTAAAAAAGCAGGAGATAAAATTGCAAAATTATCTTCTCGTGTAATCAGTTTACAAATGCTTTCAAAAGTGCTTGGAGCTAGTCTTAATCTTGAAAATGCTCTTGATGAAGTTATGAATACAGTAGCAAAACTTTTTGGTTCTAAAAAATGTGCTATTTTTTTAACTGATAAAAAAAAGGAAAAATTAATTCTTAAAAAGCATAAAGGTTATGCAATTTCTGATTTGAATGGTTTAAAACTCAATATAAATGAAGGTGAGGAAACTCTTTTTAAATTTGCAATAAATTCAAATAATCTAGTAACAACCGATATTGCAAAAAAAGATTTTAATATAAATGAATTACTTAAAAAACTTAATGTTGATATTGTTATGGCAGCACCTTTAGTTCATGGAGATGATAAATTGGGAATTTTTATAGTTGGTGATACTGAAAATGAAAAAAATGTTCAAGAAGATGGCAGACTTATGCTTCTTCTTGCTACTTTAACAGCTTTGGCTATAAAAAATGCACAACTATATGAAAAAACAGTTGAACTTGCCAATAAAGATGGTATGACAAAAATGTATAATAATAGATATTTTAACGAGTATATAGATTCTCTTATTGCAAAAGGAAATAAATTTTCTATGATGATGACAGATATTGACCATTTTAAGACTTTTAATGATACTTATGGCCATCAGATAGGAGATTTTGTACTTGAGCAGACAGCACAATGTATTATAAATATTGCAAGAGATAATGATCTTGCTGCAAGATATGGTGGAGAAGAATTTTGTCTGGTTATGCCAGATACTAATACAAAAGAAGCAATGGAAATAGCTGAAAAACTTAGACAAATAGTTGAAGTCAAAAGATATAAATTTAAAGAAGATGAATTATCTGTAAAAATTAGTATTGGAGTTTCAACTTTTCCAGATCATGCGAAAGATAAAGATAGTATTATAAAGTTAGCAGATGATGGTCTTTATTTAGCAAAAGAAGGTGGTAGAAATCAGGTAAGATGTGCAGCAGAAGAAATAGGTATTAAAAAATCTGAAAAAACTGTAAAAAAACCTATAAATGCAGAAATTACTCCTTCAAATGATGTACAGGGAGAAGATATTTTTAAATTCTAAAAAAATTATGGAAAGAAAAAACATATTAATTTTATATTATTCTATTTTATTTATTTTCTTTTTTGTTAATTTATTACTTAATATTATTTTTATGCATGGAACTCATATATTTATTTTTATGGCATTTTCTTGTATAACTGCTTTATATACATATTATTATGGAGTTTCTAAGATTAATTTATTTTTTCCTTTAACTTGTGCAATACTTATTGTTGTATCTCATCTTTTTTCTGGTGCTGATATTATTCATAAATTACAGCTTTATAATCTTAAACCTACATTTACTAATTATTTATTTGCAGTTTTTACTTATGGAAAAGAAAATTTCACTTTATTTAAAATATTTGTAAATCCAGGATTGTTTTTTTGGATTGGTATAAATTTCTTAATTGTGTATTCTATTGATTTTATTAATAAAACTAGAACTTTTCTTGAAAACAAACTGAGAAATTCTATGTCAGGTCTTAAAGAAGCACAAAAATATAAAAATGATATTGAAAGATATGAAAAAACTATTTCAGACCTTCAGGGTAAAATTGTCGAATTATCTTCTAGAACGCTTGTGCTTAAAGATTTTGCAAGTCAGATTGGGTCGAGTTTTGAACCTAAAGAAATTTTCAATTCAATTATTGAGGCAACAGTTAAGCTTATAGATGCACAAGAAACAATGATACTTGTTTTTGATAAAAATAAAAAACTTAAAGTTAGTGCAGTTCATAATATTGATATTGATTTGTATAAAGATAAAACTATTGATTCTGAAAAAGGTGTTATTGGTATGATAATTAAAAACAATTCAATTATTACTGCTGATGATATTAAAAAGAATTTTCAACTTTCAGAATTAAATAAACAAGATACATTACAAATTGAACTTGCTGCTCCGATAATGGGTGAAGATAATAAAGTATATGCTTTACTTGTAATTAATAAAATGAGAAATGAAATTCAAAAAGAACATGTTCGTATGTTTTCTATTCTTCTTAATATATCAACTCTTTCTCTTGAAAATTCTAAACTTTTCAAAAAAGTTGAATTTATGGCAAATGTGGATGGTCTTACGAAACTTTATACTCATCGATATTTCCAGGAGTTTTTATCCGAAGAACTTTCAAGAGCTATAAGATATAATAGACCGTTATCTATTATAATGAGTGATATTGACCATTTTAAGATTTTTAATGATAATTATGGTCATCAGATTGGAGATATGGTTCTTGAACAAACAG
>JALOAD010000107.1 GCA_023228995.1 Candidatus Muiribacterium halophilum | reverse complement strand
CAATGAAATAGCAAAAAGCATTCTTCCACTCACTCTCATTTATGATACAATTTTACATGCTTGTTTGAGACTCAAAAAAGTGGAAGGCTGGGAGTGAAACGGGTGGAAGAATAAAGTGAAATATCCAATAGATTTAGCAAAATCTATGATTAAAAAGTTAGATAACCATTTGGGGTATAAAATCCATTATATTGCTATTAGTGCTTCTAATTTTGCTGGTGTCCATAACCATAAAACCTTTTGTTTAATTGACTACGAAAAGGATTTAAAATTTGCCACTTTAAATGAAAAATTACTAAAAGTAAGAGACAAGTATGGAATTGACATAGTGAAATGTGCTTCTGAACTTTCGTAACATAGCGAACTCATGAGAATCAAAATTTTATGGCTTTACAAAAAACTTATGTATTAATTAAATTCTTGTCCGAAAAACCAATTTTTAGGATTTTTATCATAAAGTTCTAAAATTATACTTTTACTTATTTGCTCTTTTTCTTTATCACTTAATACTTTTTGTTCTAAAACTTCATTCAAAGAATTTTCTCCTATATTAATAAAATATTGTAAATCATTATTTTCAATTAACTCCAAAATAACTTTAAAAATAGTTGCTTTTTGTCTAGGATCCATTTCTGAAAATATATAGCCATCATGAGCCATAAAGTTTAATATCCCTTGATTAAGTTTATATAATAAAACATCGTAACAAAAAATCTCAACTTCTCCGATTGCTTGAGAAGAGCCTCTCGGAATCTCTACTGCTATATCATATAAATACTTTGCCGATTTAGTCTCTTTTAACTCTAATGAACCTCCATGGTTATCATAAAACCTTTTGACAATTTCTCGGAATTTATCTTCAATACTTCCCAGAAATTCTTTTTCTTTTGTTAGATATAAAATACTTTTTTCTTTAATTTTTGCACTTTCTACATTCAAAGCACTCTTGTCTTTTTTGAAATCATTTAAAGTTTCTTCATATTTTGTCAATTTTTGTATTTCAGAATTTAAAAATTTTATTCTTTCTTCAATCGAGTTATATTCTTCTAATGCACCGCTATTATTTAATATTTCCAAAGAAGCATCTCGCTTATTAGCAATTTTTTCTACTTCTATGTTCAAATCATTCAATTCTATTGTTAATTCTTTTATCTCAATTTCAATTCTTTTTTTTCTATTTGATATGAGTGTATTATGAAACTTTTGAGCGTCTTCTAATCTTTTTGTTATTTTACTGTCAAAGAAAAAAAATGCTTCATTATAAAGATTTTCAATTTCACTTGCATCAATATTAATATTTTCAGATACTAATAAATTTTGTTCTTTCTTTTGTAGTAAGTTCTTAATTTTTTGAATTTTATCTCGTAATTGATTTAATTCTTTAGTTAGCTCATCGGATTCAATTTTCATGTGATCATAATTTTTAGCGATTATAAAATTACTTTTGTCTTTTTTTAAAGATTCAAATTCATCTTTCAAGTCTTTTAAATTTGTTGTATCAAGAGCTTCTTGATATTCTTCAATTATCGATTTCGCTTTATCAAGTTTAGCAATTTTATCTTCTACTGAAAATTTTTCTTTGACTAAATCCATTTCGATATTTAATAACTTTAAATTTACAAATCTTTGGTAATAATCGTTTAGCGGTTGTCCCTGTTGTCTTAAAGGATCACTATAGTAATCACCGCCAAATCTTCTTGCAAAACAATTAAATATTTGTTTAAACTTTAAATCATGTCCTTTTTCAAGAAAAATTTCTGATAATTTACTTGGATAATCTGTTTGAGTTATTTTTTCATCATTTATATAATAGTCAGTTTGAGAAAAATCTTTTTTAATTTCATACTCTTTACCCTTGTGTGTAAAAGTCAAATAAAAAGTTCCATATGTTTTTAAAAACTTTTTCAATTTAGCTTCTTTTGGTTTTTTTGAATCTAATTTTGAACCAAACATCAAATGCAATAAAGTTAATGTTGAGCTTTTTCCAATACCATTGATAGTATCTTTGTCTTTTTCGCTTAACTGTAATCCTGCAACAATATTTAGATTAGGATTAAAATTTAAAGTTTTAAAATCTGTATTATCAGATGTTAATTGTAATAATTTCATTTTTTAACTCTACTTTATTTATTAGATACAAGAAATTTAAACTAAGCACTAATTTGTCTAAAGAAATTTCTTTATAATATGTTTTATTGACTTCTTCGATTAACTCATCCATACTCATATCATTTATTTCAAGTGCTTTAATTACAAATGCAGATATGGAAAATATTGAATCAACAGGTTTAATGATTTTTGTTGGCATTAACATATTTCATCAACTCCTACATCACATAACTCAAAGAAGTATGCAATAATAATCCATGCAATATTCATTGAATTAAAATCAATTATTTCAATATTATTTTCAATTTCTTTATGTAGTTGAGAAATAAGCTTATTGAAATCTATCTTATTAGCTATAGCTATATCTTGCAGTTCAGATGTCTTTTTATCCACTAATTCTTTTTCTGATACTTTTTGTTTTAATTTTTCTAATAATATTTTTTTATAAATATCATCTATAATGTAACTTTTTAAATCTGTTAATAAATTGTCGACATTACAAAAATCATCCAAAATAACTCTATAATCAAGAGATCTTTTTATTTCTGCACTAATTTTTTCATTTATTTTGTTTAAACTTAATTTAGCATTGGTATCAACTGTACCAAAATCATCATCCATATAATCAACTATAACATTCTTTTTCTCTTTAATTAAATGTTTAAATATTAAACTCAATGTAATGTTATCTGTATATTTTTCAGCTGATTTTATAAAAAGTTTTTTGTTGAGTTCTATTAACCTGTCTGTTTCTAATGCTTCAATAGCTTTTAGTAAGTCAGTATAATCAATAAGATAATCGTCAATATTTATACTATATTCATCTTGGAAATATTGTTTTGTGTCTTTTTTGAATTTTGATTTTTCTAATAAAAAAAATATTTTTAATGTATAATCTTTATATTCAGTGGTTTTTATTTTCTTTAATGTGTTATCTACTTTTTCTTTTGTTCTTGTGGTCGTAATTTGATAAGCTAATTCTTTATCTTTGTCTATTAAATCAACAGCTGACGCATTTCCAGTTTTAGTCTCAATATTTGCATTAACAAAAAAATTATTACTATAAACAAAATTAAAAATATCTCTAAACCAATTTTCTCCATGAATATTTAATGATTGGTCGTTAACTAATTGGTGTTGTTCAATATCGTAACGAGTAATTGCAAGAGTACGACTTATATTATCAAAAGCTATTTTTCTTTCTTGAATCATTAAAGTTATCCGAATCTTATTTTAAATATTGTATCAAAACCTTCATTATGAACACCTAACATACAATCTACAATAAAGACTTTGTAAAAAATCTCAACTAAGTAATTTAACTCGTTCCATAATAAAATCAGCAACATTTTTAGGTGCAAATATATTAGCATTAATATAACCATCAATACTAAATAGTCCATCAATTTGAGCATCATCAAATTTGACAAACATAATTTGTTCGTCTCCTTTTGCCTTTATTATATCTCTTATGGATCTCCATTCAAGTCCACACCATTCTTTCTGTGCATATTCTTTTGAAAGAAAAACAACGATTAACTTTGCATTATTTCTATAAATATTTTGAAGCAATATATCTGTATTTGGACGAGCAAGTTGTGATTGATAATCGAAGTCATAAAACAAACGATCATCATCAAGATTTTCTCGTAATATATCTGCCACTTCAGATACATAATCTCTTTTTTCACCTGGAAAAGACAAGGCTACATCAAACTTAATATCATCTACTTTTGATAAAGATTTATCCACCTTTTTAATAGTTGGTTCAAGTAACAGTTGTTCTAAAGCTAACAATGATAGTGCAAAAGGATCAATATCTATAACTCTAATTCCTTCATATTTATGTGAAGTCATAGACAAATAGTACAAAAGATAATTTAGCCAAATAGCTAATGAATTACTATTTGTACTGACTATTGTTTTAGTCGCACCATCTGATTCACTTTCTCGTATTTCATTGACAACTTTCGAACTAATAATTTCAGCTTCTTTTTTACTAAAAATATGAGCTGCTCTTCTTGCCATTTTCAGAAATAAATTACATTCATTACCTTCAATTAAACCAAAAGCGGAAATTTTAGCACCGCGAATTCCCCATTGAGAATCACTGGTTTTCAAATTTTTTATTAACTCTTTTGATGTATGCTCTTCATTAATTTTTCCATAATATTGCCATAAATTAATTGCATGATTAGGACTTTTAAACTTCAAGTTACTTGTTGTAAATTGTGTAATCGTATATGTACTAAATGTGATATCATGAAATTTTTTTGCTTCAAAATCGAAAGCTTCTACAAGTCTTTTTATCTCTGTAGTTTTTTTTCTTAATGACATGCTTATTCCTAAATTTAGTTATTCTTTTGTATTTGAATTCATTATAATAAATACTTTATAAAATTAAGCTATTTTAATTTATTAATAATCTTGATAAATTTAATGCTTCTTCCGAAGTAGCCACCTTAGCTTTACTAGTTGGTCTATCCCAAGCTCCACCATCTAAACAAAGGGTGTCAGGCACCAAAACAGGAACAAAACTTAGTTTTATCTTAACTGAGTTTGACACTCTCTGACACTCAAAGCCCTACTTCTTCAGTAGACTTTTTTTTACTCTTCTTATCTACTTAACCTAACCTAATGCAGATTATCTTGAATCTATTTCTTCTTTCTATTCTTTTTCCTATTTTTGGTATAATCTCTAGGAAAAGGGTGTCAGGCACCAAAACAGGAACAAAACTTAGTTTTACCTTAACTGAGTTTGACACACTTTGATACTCTTTCAGTCCTACTTTCATAAGTAGGACTTTTTTTACTCTTCTTTTCTACTTAACATAATGCAGATTATCTTGAAATAAATCTCTTCTTTCTATTCCTTTTCCTATTTTTGGTATAATCTAGTTATGACATTGCAAGAACGAAAAGACAAAGCCGATATAATTGCTAAGAAGAGTGACATCATCTATAAAAAAATGGTTGTACTGTTAGCTTCTGCTGGAGCTATTGGTAGTTATGGCTTAAATCAGATAGGATTTGAAAAGTACTTTCTAATGTTTTTATTTGGAATATTAGTAGTAGGTTTAATGTTCAACTATTTTTCCATTAATAAAGCAAAAAGACAGATTGAGGAGTTAGAAAATGAGTAGTGGAATATTATTAGGTGTTACAATTATTATAGCAACGATGATAGCCTATGTTGCATATAAAAACCACTGGAAAATAGCAGATTACTTCTAAAAAAAACAA
>JALOAD010000006.1 GCA_023228995.1 Candidatus Muiribacterium halophilum | reverse complement strand
GATTGTTCATCAATAGATACTAAAACAGCACAAGTTTTATAATCAAATCCTTTATCTGATGAATCATATCCAATTTCTTTAACTGTTTTTCTTACTATAGAAGGTATATCTACATAAGCAGTTGTTGTAATTTCTCCAACTACTGTTACAAGTCCTGTTGTTGTAAGAGTTTCACAAGCAACCCTTGCACATGGATCTTTTTCATATATTGCATCAAGAACAGCATCGGATATTTGATCACACATTTTATCCGGATGTCCTTCAGTTACTGATTCTGAAGTAAAAATGTATTTACCTTTCATCTATTCATCCTCCTAATATAATGATTTTTGAAAAAAATATTATCAGATTATAAAATTTATATCAAACTTTTTTATTATTTAATAAAATACTAGATTAACAAAATATTACTATTAAATAAAGTGAAGGGTTCAATTTTTAAAATTATTCTGATATAATTACAAGAAATAAAATCTTCAGGGGAAAAAATGAAAAAAACCTTTATAATATTTTCTGTAATATTTTTTCTTTTCAATATATCTTGCAATAACAAGGCTAAAATGACCAAAATTAAACCTTTATCTGCTGGAAATGAAAAAATAACTTTATACAATACTAGACACGGACTTATAGATGATTTTATAACTTCTTTAGTTGTTGAAAAGCTAAAAGATAGAGAAATAATATGGATTGGTACATGGAAAGGTATAGTAAAATATGATGATGATGATAGATGGGTATCATATACAAGCGGCGATGGTCTTTCACAAGATCATGTTACCGATATAACTATTGATAACAGTAATAATCTATGGGCTTCTACAATATCACTCAAAAACGAAGGTGGAGTTTCCAAATTTGATGGTAGAAAATGGGAAAATTTTAATAAATTCGGTAAAAATGCTGAGTATGCAAATGTTGTAAGCATGTTTACAGATTCAAAAGATAGAGTATGGGTTGGTACATGGGGAAAAGGTATTGGTTATTATTTTAATGATAAATGGAGTTTTTTTGATACTTCTGATGGTCTTCCTTCTGATGAAATAATGGATATAACCGAATTCAACGGTAATATATGGTTTGCTACAAAAAATGATGGAGCTTTTTATTTATTAGAAGATTCTATGACATGGGAAAAAGTAAATGAACATTCTTCAAAAATCATAAATGATAGTATTTGTTCTATAAAAGCCGGTAAAAATGAAATATGGATTGGTACATGGGGAGGAGTTTCTGTTTTTAACGGGAAAAGCTGGAAAAGTTACACTCATTGGACAGGTCTTCTTGATAATTTTATAAGAACAATTGATTATGATGAATCTACAGGATACACTTATTTTGGCACAGATAAAGGTTTAAGTATATTCAAAGATGACGAATGGATAAACTATGATTCAACCGGTGTATTTAAAATGGAAGCTGGTAAAAAAGTTTATTCAAGTCAAACAGAAAAACTACCTTCTGACAAAATTACATGTATAGCTGTATCAGAAAGTTTTATCTGGGTAGGAACTGATAAAGGACTTGCAAGAATACAAAAATAATATATTAAATTCCCATTAATGCAAGTATTATACTAGCTTTTCTTTTTATTGAATCGCTTCCTGAACCAAGCATTTTCTTTAAAGAAGAATAAGCATTCATAACTCCAAATTTCCATAAAACTTTAGCTGCTGAAAGCTTTACTTCTTCACTTCTATCATTCAAATAAGGTAACATTACATCAACTAATTTTCTATTATTAAACTCACCTAAAGAATCAATAGAACAAGCTCTTATTTCTTCATCACTATCAAGAAGATTCTTTTTTAATATAATCAAAGCTTTTTCGTTTCTTAGCTTTCCTAATGCCCATAAAAAATTCTTTAATAAAGTCTTAGACTTATTATCCACCATAACTCTTTCAAGCATTAAAACAGATTTATCTTTATCTAATTCTTTCATTGAATATACGATTTCTTCTAATACTTCTTTATTTTTCTCTGTGATAAATGTATCTACAAAATATTTCATATAAGTAATATTTCTTTCTTTACGCATTGAAATAACAGCATTTTTTCTAACAATCGGCGATACATCTTTTAATAATTCCTGTATTACAGAAAATTTTCTCTTGCATAGAAGTTTTGACAATATCAATGCTACATAAGCTCTGACATTTTCATCTTTAGATTTTGATTCTTCAACAATATTATCAAAAAACTCTTCACCAGATTTTTCAAAAAGAACATAATAAGCATTGATTCTAACTAAAGGATCATTATCTTTTGTCATAGGTAGAATATGCTCGATTATATTTTTAAATCCACTTTCAAACATAGCTTCAACAGCTTTTGCTCTAATAATATTACTTTCATTATGTAAAAAACTTTTAATTATCCTAAAACTTTCATCAGATTTTTCTATAGTTAAAGAAATTAACAAATTACAAATAACTTCCTGAGAGTTTTCAGAAAATATATTAGCTAAAGCATATTTATTTATAAATTCAGATTTATTTGAATTAAGTATATCAATTACTTTACTTTTAACTTCATCACTAAAATTTACTATATTTTTTTCAAGAAATTCAATACAATCAACTCCAACACCATTTTCAACAAGTTTCCTTAATGCATATAATTTAACATTATCATCCTGTTCATTTAACATATCAACATACATTTGCATAAAATCCTCCAAACTTATTTTTGAATAGTAAAATCTTCACCTGATTTATTATCTTTAAGCACAACATTATCTGAACTTATTGATTTAATTGTAAGAGTTGTTTTTCCCAAAAAATTACCCACAACAACATAATTCATTTTTTTTTCATATTTTATTATTGCAGTTTTTTCACCTTTTGATTCATAAAAACCCAAATATATTATTTCGTTTTTTTTATAATCAGGTATATAAACAGTTTTAACTGTTTTTTCTTCATTAGTAATATTGTCATAATAATATGGAATAAAAACTGTTTTTTTTGCCTCAGAATACTCCGAAGTATCAACATTATAGGCATTTTTTATAAATTTATAAAGATAATCTACTTTTTGCTCAATATCCTGATTAAGCCTTTTATAATCACTTGATTTTACATTTAAATTATCATTTTGAACCTTTTCTGATAAATTTATTACTTTTTTTTTATTATCTTCAGGAGTTTTTTCCCCTTGAGGAAGAAAATATATACCTGTATCTGTTACTTTAACTTTAGATTCTTCTCTTTCTCTTAAAAGATTTTCATTTTTTAGTTGTTCTTGAAGACCTAATTTTTCTTTTTCCATAACAGGATTCCAATAAACTTTATTAAGATATACAAATATTATCAGTACAATAAGAGCTGAATAAATTATTTTAAATCTAAATATATGGTCTTTAAATTTTTTTAACAGTTTTTACCTCTTTTCTTACAAAGTTAAATAATTTAATTGAAAGAGTTATATTTTCTTTTTTTTTGATATTATCAAAGAGTTTTTCAATAGATATATCGCTTTGCTTTAAAACCCATCTTAAATGTTCAAGTTCCCAGAAAAACTTTTTAACATTTTTATAACTACCATTAATATTGATAAAAAATTCCATTTTTATAAAATCAATAACAATATTATCCTCAAGAGGATTATAATTAAAACTATTAACATCAACACCTGATTTATCAGCAATTTTTTGTATATCAGCCATAATTAAAGGAATTTCATCAACAGTTATAAAATACTTTTTAAATAAATTTGTTTTTTCAAGAAGTTCTTCCTGTTCTTTCTTTCTAACATCAACAAGTTCAAGTTTTTTTTGATATTGTTGATTCAAAGAAAAGAATTTATTATTATTTGAAGATATTTCATTACTTTTATTTTTAGCATTATCTTTAATAGAACCAATATTCAATGCAAGAAAAAGATTTGATATTATAAGAATAAATAAAATAATATAAACAGCAAATTTTTCAAGTATTGATTTCATTCTTATACTCATAGTTTCTCCTCTTTAAGCACTACATGTATTTTAAACTTATACACATCCTCATCAATTTCTTTATTATATTTCTTCTCACTTGAAAGAAGATAAACTTTTTCAAAATTATCTTTTTTCATAAGATTGTGATAAAAATCACTAATATAGTAATTATCTTTAGCTTCTCCTATAAGATAAAAATCATTTATTTCATTTTTGTTTATATCTGAAATCCACACACTAGAATTTGCAGAATCCTCAATAGAATCAAAGAATCTATACCAAGAATAACTAGATTCCCCTAAAAAAGTCATAAGATATTTTATATCATCAGGAATATTTAAAGGACTTGCTAAAATCGCCTGAATATTATCAACTTCCCCTTGTTTAACCAATATTTTTTTAGAAATATCTGAAATTTCTTTAACTAAAACATTAACTTTAGAATTCATACTTTTTTTGGTCGGAATATACCATAAAAAAGTAATGAAAACAAGGATAACGCAAGCAATAAGAGCTTTATTATCTCTTTTGATTTTCTTTCTTTCATTAGGTAAAAGGTCAAGTTTTAGTTTCATTCTGCTCCGCTCTAAATGTTATATTTTCATTATCGACAAAAATATATAAATATAAAAATACCGATTACCATAAGAACAATTAAGAATTGTAGGAGCAGTATGGAAACAGTACAAGAACGGTATATAAAGCGTATAAAGGCGGTATACGAGTATATAAAGCAGTATGTGATGCGTATAAGAGCTGTATAGAAGCAGTGAAGTCGAGAAATGCAATTAGCGTGACTAAAGTCAGAATTAGTAAAAATAAATAGAAATTATGAATAAGACTTTTGTTTTGAAATTATTAATTATTAATTATTCATTTTTAATTAACATTTATTTTGATAATTATGAAAATAAATGTTTTTAGCTTTCTTCTCTAATTGCACTTCCAAGTGCAGGTAAAAGCATATTAATTTTTTCAGATGAAATAACAGAACCTTTTTTTTGCTTTATACTAATAATATCTGAACCTCTATTAACTTTTATATTTAACCTTGAGGAAAGATGAGAATGTATATTCTTTAAATTAGAAAAACCACCAGTAATTATTATTTCGTGTATTTCACTTTCTTTAAAAGTTTCAGAATAATACTCAAACATATTAAAAAGTGATGTAACAAGTTCTGAAAAAACAGGTTTCAAAATAGAATAATTTTTTATATTATCTTGTTCTTCAGATAGTTCAGGTAAAAAAACAGTTTCATTTCTCAAAATATCTTCTCCATCTTTAAAAGAAATGTTTTTTTCTTCACTAAGTTTTCTAGCAAAATCATAACCACCAATAAGTCTAGTTTGAGCAGTTCTAAGATTACCGTTTCTAAATACCATAATAGTAGTAGATTTATGATTCATACATACAATAGAAATATTTTTATCTCTTTTATTTTCACTAGAAAGATAATTTGAAAAAACATTTACAGTATTAAATGAGTTAATATCCACACCAATAGGATTCAATCCAAGTCTTCTAATGTTTTTTTCAATCTCAAATAGATTATTTCTTAAAATCGCTTCAACAAGAAAAAGTTTTGAATTTCCAGAATTTTCAACTTCCTGTAAATCAAAAAACCACCTGTCAATACTAATAGGTAAAGTAGGTTTTAGTTTTTTTAATACAAGATTCCTAACATCATCATCATTTTTAGCTTTAGAAAATTCTTCTTCTTTAATAGTTATAAGACGAATTATAACAGCATGATCCGGTATAGTAACAAAAACATTTTTTTCCATAGTTTTTAACTTACTATAAGCAAGTCTTAAAACTTCAAGAAAATTCTCTTCATCAGTAATCTTACATTCTTGTAAAGGAAGAAAATTAAATTCAAAAGAAGAATCTTCAATAGAATAATCAATATCAAAAGATTTCTCAGAATCTTTACCTTCAAGACTCAGAGCTTTTGTGTATCTTGTACCAATATCAATAATTATATGTTTTTCCCGAAAATCAAAAAAATTCATTTTCATTTTTAATATATAATAAGCGAATTATATTCTTCTTTACTTATAATTCCTTTTTCATTTTTTTCTTTTGCATCATCTTCCAGAGATCTCCAGTATTCTTCTTTCTCAGCCTGTTTTCTTATAAATACCCCCGCCATATCAGAAGCTATTATTTCTTTTATTTCTTGAGTTACATTAAGCAACTCGAATACACCTATCCTACCACTAAAACCCGAGTATTTGCAAAATTCACATCCATTTTTTTTATCATTACCACATTTTTTACAAATTTTCCTGCATAATCTCTGTGCAACAACCATACTCAAAGCATCTGAAACAAGCTCTGAGTCAATTCCAAGATGTTTTAAACGAGATATAACATCAACTGTTGTATTAGCATGAAGAGTAGAAAAAACAAGATGTCCTGTCAAAGCAGCATTTATAGCGATTTCAGCAGTTTCAGCATCTCTAATTTCACCAATCATTATAACGTTTGGATCTTGTCTTAATATAGCTTTAAGACCTTTTGCAAAAGTAAGAGATTTTGATTCATCTTCACGATTAATCCTAACTGGAATCTGATGAATACCTTCAAGTCTATACTCAACCGGATCTTCTATTGTAACTATTTTAATATTTTCAGAATTCAGGTAATTTATCATTGTATATAAAGTTGTAGTTTTTCCTGAACCTGTTGGACCTACAATAAGTACAAGACCATATTTTCTTTTAAGCATACTTTCAATAATTTCTATTTGTTTTTCATTCATCCCAATTTCAGAAAAAGTAAGAGGAGTAACTTTTTTATTAAATATTCTTATACTTATATTTTCTCCATACATAGAAGGAAGGAATGTAATTCTAAAATCAATATCATCTTCTGAAATCCTAAGTTTAAATCTACCATCCTGAGCTACAAATCTTTCGGTAATATCAAGATCTGAAATTATTTTCAACCTTGTTATTACAGCATCCTGAGCACTTTTTTCAATTTCCATAATTTTTTTTAACATACCATCAACTCTATAACGAACTTTAAGATAATCTTCAAAACTTTCAATATGAATATCAGTTGCACCGTTTTTAACAGCATCAAATATAAGTTTATTGACAAGTACAACAACCGGTGCATCAGTATTGTGAATATCATAATCCTCAAGATCTGTCTTTTCATCAAAATCCATACTATAACCTTCAGATACAGCCTGAGCTACTTTTTTTAGAGGAATATTTTCAAGAGTTTCTATAACAAAATCATTTTCAGATTCAATATTAAACTCTCTCCTAGCTCTGAGAATATCAGTAGGAGTCGAAACTATAACCTCAATTTTGTAACCAGTCATTTCTTCTATTTCCTGAATCATAAAAAAATTATTAGGTTCAAATGTAGCAATCTTTATGCCATTAAGATTTTTTTCCACTGGAATAAAATAATATTTTTGTATTATTTCTAAAGGAATTGATTGAATAAGGTCTTTATTAAGTTCAGAAGGTTCAATATTTATAAATTCCTTTTCATATAATTGAGCAAGTACAGAAAAATAATTTTTTTCAGATATAAGACCTTCTTTTATGAGAATTTTATATAAAGGTTCACTTGAATCATTTAATTTAAGTTTTGCCCAATTAAGCTGTGAATTACTTATAATACCATTCTCAACTAAAAAATCTTCAAGTCTGTTTTTCATAAAATATTAATTTCCTTTTTTAGTTTTAAAACAAATTAAATCTATATGTAAAAAATCAATTATATACTATCTTTCATTATATTTCTTATTTGAACTTCTAATATAAGCTACAAAACTATAATCCGAGCTATCTATACTATAATAATTCACACCATTTTCTGAAACTTCCCAGTCTGGATTTTTGGTTGTAGGATCAACAGGAATTTTCCTCAAATAAATATACCCACCAGCATTTTCTTGAGTAAGAACCTTCAAATTAGCTGGATATTTGCCAAAATCTTTATAATAATCGTCAATAACCTTTCTTATATTATTAAGATTAGCCTCAAGTGCCCTACCTTCAGCATTCCCTACAAGATTCGGTAGATAAAGAGTTGCAGCTCCAGTTAAAATAATAATAATTCCCATTATGACAACTAATTCAATTAAAGTAAAACCAAATCTTTTCATAACAACCTCATTCCAAAACAACATTAAACCATTTAAAATCTAAAAATAATGAACTAGCCAGATAGCAAAATCGCCAAATTGTGAAATAGATTTAAAGCTTTTGCTTTTCCCACTTCACCCCTTCACCATTTCACCACTTCACCCCTTCACCATTTCACCATTTCACCCTTTCACCCCTTCACCATTTCACCACTTCACCCCTTCACCATTTCACCATTTCACCACTTCACCCCTTCACCATTTCACCCTTTCACCATCTCACCATTTCACTATTTCACCATCTCACCATTTCACCACTTCACCCCTTCACCATTTCACCACTTCACCCCTTCACCATTTCACCATTTCACCCTTTCACCCCTTCACCATTTCACCATTTCACCCCTTCACCATTTCACCATTTCACCCTTTCACCCCTTGCTCTATTCCTCTTTAACCCTTTACTCTCTCTCACCATGTATTATAAACTTCTCCTGATATTGACAGTTTTGGACTAGAAGTCCTAATATCATATATATCATCACCAGGTTGTGCTTCATACTTACCACCATAATCAATAAAATCCTTCCATTCATCAGGTGCAGAAAAAGATGTCCTATATTGCCATACACCTCCAAAAGGTTCTTTAGGAATTTTTCTTATTTTATGATTTTGTACAAGGCTCCATAAAGAAACAGGATAACCATAAGAACAAAGATCTTCATCAACAAAACCATCGCCATCATTATCTATACCATCATGTATTTCTTCATCAATAAAACCATCTACATCATCATCAACACCATCTCCAGGAACAACTATAGGAGGTAAAACACCATCTTTAGGATTATTTTCTTTAAAATCATCAATAGCAACTCTAAATCTTTTAAGAAAATACTTAAGATCATCTTCTTTTTCTCTAACATAAGAAATTCTAGAAACAGGGAAAACAACAGAAGCAGCGATAGTTATTATAATCAAAGTAACTATAAGCTCAATTAAAGAAAATCCCTTATTATTGAATAATCGCATATCAAAGATTATAATTTAAAACAATTTTTTTTACAAACAGATTAAAAAAGTTTAACTTCAATTTTTCTGCTATAAGCTTTCTCACCGTAATATTTAACAGGTCCAAAAATATAATCAGCAGAATCTTTGAAATACAAATTCATTTTTTTATAAACAGGAAAATCAATATCAAGGTAAAACCTTCCACCTAATAATTTCAAAGGTATAAGATTTCCTTCATAAAAAAGAAAAAGCTCTTGAGATTTAGGTAAATCAGCCCAGTAAGCTTCAATATTAACATTTTGCATTGAAAGATTTTTTTCAAGTTTTATATTAATATTATTAACATCAAATTTATAAGAAAACCAAAAATTATCTTTACTATCCTTTATTTCAATAAAATAACCATTAGCTTTTTCAAGTTCAAAACGCCTAACAAATCTATCAAGATAATCATATTCTATTTTAACAGGATTATTGTAATCCCATGAATATGCAATATAAAACTCTTTATCCAAATCACCCTTTGACAAAACAATATCAAAAAACTTTCTATTACTTTCAGCAAAACAGATTAACGAAACAACTATAATCAAAACACCAAAAAATAATTTTTTCATTTCCCCCCTTCGCTCATTTCCTTGCTTTTATTTCCCGTATCCCGGTTTCACCCCTTGCTCTATCACTCTTTTTAACTTTCTTTGAATTACCAAATTTAAGCCCAAGCTGTTCAATAAATTTTTTGCAAGTAATAATTTTTGTACCTTTATTTTGTTTACATTCTCTAAGACAGTTATTACAAAGATCAGCCCACATCATTCATCCTTAATTGTCATAAATATAATACTAATATCATCAGAAACAGATGATAAATTAAGTAAAAGCGAATCAACAAAATCATAATAAACAAATTTTTTCTTAGTTTCAATAAAACCCTTTGTAAAACTCTGAAGATTATTCAAACCAAATATCTTTCCTTCAGAATCTCTAGCTTCCATTATACCATCAGTATAAATAATAAGCGTTGTACCTGGTGATAAAATTCTTGAAACTGATTTAACCTGTATATTATCAAAAAGTCCCATTGGTAAAAAAGAACCATCTTTAACAAACTCAACATTAAAGCTTTTTTCATCCATAATCATCGGATATGGATGTCCAGCAATAATATACTCAAGTTCTCTAGTTTTTCTTTTATAAACTCCAATAAAAGCAGTAACAAGATTACCCTCAATATCCATTTTTAAAAGTTCTTTATTTGTTTCCACAACATATTTTTCCAGGTTAAACTCAGGATTATTATCAATAAAATCAGAAGTATGTGTTTTTAATATAGCAGCAATTATCGCAGAAGCTGTACCATGACCCACAACATCAGCAAGTATAATAAGTTTTTTATCTTCATCAATATTAAAAAAATCAATATAATCACCAGAAAGAGCACTATAAGGTTTAAAGTAATAAGCCATTTCAAAATCATCTAAAGAAAACTGTTTAGGCAAAAACTGATATTGCAATTTTGAAGCAAGTCTAAGATCATTTTCAAGAATTCTAGTTTTCGTATCAAGTTCATAGAGAGCTTCTCTCATTTTAATAGCATTTTTTACTTTTAACTCAAAAGATAAAAACCTATCAGAAGATAGAGGTTTTATAAAATAATCATAAATACCATAATTATAAGCTTTTTTTATAACTTCATTATCACCAGCAGCACTCATAACAATTATTGGAATATAATATCGTGAAAACTCCTGAGAATATTTTTCCAAAAAATAAAAACCATCATACTCAGGCATCATCATATCTAAAATAACAAGTGAAATATTAGGAATATCAGTGATTTTTTTAAAAGCTTCAAGACCATTTGCAGCTTCAAAAATCGTAACATTAAGTTTATTATCAAGCGTTGTTATAACTGTTTTTATAAAATCTCTGTTAATGTCAACATCATCAACTATTAGTATATTATAATTTTTATTTTCATTTATATTCTCAATATTCATAATTTAAATTATATATTAATCAATCTAAATCCGCAATAAAGTAAAATTTTTAAAAAAGGTATTTCTGGTTAGTCATGTATTGAGCTATTTTTAGATTTTTTAATAAATCAAATTTTTGCATAAAATTTATAAAACACATTTTTTATTCTCCTACAAAATAAAAGTTTACTAAATTCTTAAAGAACTTTTAACACATTGATTTTATCAGAACCATATGAGAAATTGTATGGATATTTCAGTAGCTTATTTTTTCATCTCATCTACCCAGAATTTGAAGATGGTATAATTTCTTGGTTTTAGTTCTGGAGTGTAAAATAGTTGTGATTCACTTGATGAATACAGATCTGAAACCTGTGCATAACGCATTAATCTCTTTAAAATGTCTCTCAGACTCAAATCTTTATTTTTTTCTTCTTCCATTCTTTTTACAATAGAAGATACTGAATTCTCGCTAATGCCAAATAATTCAGCAATATCTTTGCTTTTCATCCTTGTCTGTTTTCTTAGCAAATAAATTGTTATTTTTTTAAAAAGATTATTTCTTTTTTTAGCAAAAATCTCTCCTTCTGTTATGTTAAATTCAGCAATGTTTTTTTGAATATATATCTTTTCAGATCTCTGCGAAATATTACATAATAACCGGCATTTTCAAACTGAATTCTTAATGGTCTTGTCACAGATTTATTTTATCAGTATAAATTATTTTTTTGCAGATTTAATTCAAACAAATTATGAGTTATGCACAGGTTTGACCCCCAACAAATTCAGCAGAGAGTATTTTCTTTGTTTATTATGTGTTATGAACAGGTTTGAGTCAAAGTTAATAAAGATTTACTGTTGATTCAAAAACTAAATATATTTCATTAAATAGATACTTTGATGAAAATGACATTAAAGATATTAAAATTATTATAGTTATTATGAATATTGAAACACTAACTAGTTTTTTGGATATATAATTTTCTTCCCAATTATTTTTTAAAATTTTTAATTCTTTGTCAATATCTTTAAAATATATTTCCTTGAAATATAAAAACATAATATATGGAATTGTTACGAAGATTTGAATTAAACAGAACATATATGGAAAGATGATTAAAAATAATCCATTTTTTCCAGAATCTATTATAAATGATAATAATGAAAAAATAAATCCAATTTTAAAAATATTGTTATTTTTCTCTTTTTCAATTTTTATCATTGTTCTAAGATTTTTTAAGAAAAAATGAAGAAATAATAAAGTTATAATTGGATAAATTACTAATCCTTGATAAGAATCAAAAGAAATATAATTTAATTTTTTATTAAAAAAATTACTAATAAAAAACAAATAGAGAATCGAAAGAAAATAATTTAATATATTTATTTTTTTAAAAATTAAATAATTTGGAATCTGTATAATTAAAACGAATAATGATATTAAAATAAAATAATTATATGAAATATTATTTTGTATATTATTTAGAATTATTATGAAAGGAATAGTGGTGATATAAAAATAATAAAAAATAAATATTTTAGTTTTTTTATATTGAAAAATCATTAGAAAAAAAATTAAAATATAAATAATGTACGGTAAAAAATGAAAAGTATTTTTAAATTCATTGATTTTAGCTAAATTAAACCAAGATTTATTAAAAAAAGAAATGGAAAAAAGAGAAATTGATAAAAAAGATACAACTACCGGTCCTAAGAATATAAAAGAAAAGTAAATATAATCAATGATCATTTCTTCAGAATATCTTTTTCTTATATATTTATGTGTATAATTTAAAATAATGGCACCTAAGAAAGATATAAATATAATATAGATTACGAAAACATTAAATAACATAAAATATCCTTATTAATTTATTTTTTTAATTTTTATATCGGTATCAATAATTTCTCCATTATATTGAATGCATAATTCTCCATCTGTAACATTTTCTGGCATAATAATTTGTAAGTTATTACAATTCCAATTGCCATTAATATTTAATGTCGTCTGAATATTGTTATTAATAAGTTTAATTATCTTAGGAATTGTACCAAATCCTGTCCCGGTTATATTAATTATATTAGAAATATTTGAATCATACAAAAATATTCCACTTGAATAGGTTAAACTCTGTCCAGTATCATATTTTATTTCTTCTATTTCAGGCTCAATAAAAATTGTATTATTCAAAGTATTTTCGACATAAGTATTGCTTTCAGGTATATTTGTTCTCACAGTTATATTATAATTTCCGGCTTCAAAATATTCTGGAATGTTAAAATGTATTTCTGAAGGATAAAGTGGATAAGTATATTCTTCACCTTCGTAAAAATAACTATAACTCTTATCAGGATCATATGGATAAGAAAACTTATACTGATAATTTAAATTTTCAATTTTGGTATTATTTAAATAAATCTCAGAACTATCTGAAAAATTAACACCGACTATTATCAATTCTTCATTGTTTTTAATAGTGTTAATTCTGTTTAAATTTCTTTTTATAAATAATTTATTTGAAGGTCCATATATTTTTATTAATTCTAAACCATCTTCTGTTTCACCACTAATAAATTGTATTTTGGGGCTTAAATATTTGACTTGAACACCAATACCAGAATATAGCATATTGTTATTCTCAATTACTACATATATTCTTTCCATATTGATTTCTGTCAGATCTTCTGGTAATTTACATCTGATTGTCTTCATTCCCCATTCGAGAATATCAACATAATATTTGTTTTCACCATAAAAATCTGTTAAGTAAATTTTTGAGTTTAAACCTGATTGTCCAAAATTACCTCCAAAAATATAAAATTCCTGATCTTTTTCTAAATTTAAATAATTACCTATATTATTTGTTTTTATTTCATTAATATAAGGATAGATTTTAATTTTCGGAGAATTATAAGCATTTAAATCACTTTCTATATTGTCTGACGTAATTACCTGAAGAGTTGTATTATCACCAGGTTCTATATCATCTGGTATTTTGAAAGTTATTTCTGTATTATTCCAGCTCTGAATAATTCCATATAAATCGCTATATGTGTTTCCTCCAATTTTCAAAGTCCCTATTTGAGAACCAAAGTTATAACCATTTATTTTTATAGAGTCGTTATATACTCCTGAAGCATTAGATAATGATAATATTACAGGATTGATTTTTAAGTCGAATTCATTGGATTCAATTTGATTAATACAGACTTTTATTTTTCCAGGACGGGTACCTTCTGGTATCATACATTCTATTGTGTCTGAAGTATAATTAATTATTGGTAAGTTTGTATTAGTTTCAGTTGAGTTTATTGTTACGAAGTCAGCAGAAGTATCGATATTATTAAAGTTATATCCGGAAATGTATAAAATCTCTCCAATGATGCCATGATTTTTTGAGATATTATTATACTTAGAAGAAACATTTTTAATTTCAGGAAATACTTTAAAATCTTCTTTCCAGTTTAGAATATTATCTTTGTTTACAAAATAAGCGGGATATTCTCCTAATGGAAGATTGTCTGGAAGAGTGATGGAAAGGCTATGTTTATTATCTGACACTATTGAGCTGTAGCCACTATTGTTATCATCTTCATTTATTTTGTTTCTCCATATAACTTTTTCATTGTTCTGAATAATCAGAAGATCACATTCTTCGAGATTATTTCCTTCTATTTTCAAAACTTGATTTGAATAATACTGGTTATCTGCTATTGGTTCATCATCTATTTCAGATTTTATGGATGTAAATTCTGGTCCAACGATAAAAGTTCCAGTATTGAAGCTCATATTTTCAGAATATCCTGGAATAATTATAAGATCTCCACTTATTGTATTTTCTGGAATCATGAAAGATATATGTTTATTGTTCCATTCTTCGAATATATTGATTTCAGTTGTTCCAATTACGACTTTTCCTGGAATTTCTCCGAATTCATCTCCGTTTATTATTGTTTTTGAATATATGTCTCCAGAATTTATGAATTCTTTTGAATCTGGTATGTCTCTAATGGAATATATTTTTTCTATTTCCATATTATTGACAATATTAAATTTTGGAAGTTCTATATTGAAATCATTTATTATAAGAGATATTTCAACAGTGCCAAGTTCTAATTCTTCAGGAATATAAAATCTTATTTCGTTGTCTGACCAATAATTATGATTGTCATAATTGTTAAAAATTATTTTAGTGTTGTTTATAATAAGTTCGCCTGAATCACAGTTATTACTGAAATTTTCTCCATATATTCTTACTATTTCATTTTTAGAGTATTCCTTATTAAGTTCAGAATCAATTAACGGACATATATTAAGTATTTCCTGACTAATAGCATTTATTGTATATGCTGTGACTACATTGATTTTTCCTGAATGTGCATTTTCAGGTAATCTACATCTGATTAATGTAGAATTCCATGAAATAATCTCCAATAGCTGATCTGAAATATATACATCTCCTGCAATATTTCCAAAATATGTACCTGAAATCTCTATTTCATCTCCAGAATTAGCCATGTAATTATGATTAATATTTTCTGATGTTGAACTGACATTACTTATTGAAGGAGTTGAATATTCTAAAAAAGAGTAATCTTTTCCTGTTTCCGCACCTGAATAAGTTATAACTTTTAAATAACATAATCCACTTATTGTTTGATTAGTAGCATTTTTGGGAGATTGACATATTATCTTATCATCTGACCATGAATTTATAATATCGCATTTTATATCATTGAAATATACACTTCCGGTATCAGTTCCAAAGTTTTCACCAGAAACTGTTATTTTACCTGTATTCTGGTCTGAATTCAACCATGATATTTCCTCAGTTATTAATGGTATTTGATTGATTTTTACGAATAATTCATTTGAACTTGAAATACCTCTTGTCATTCTAAGATTCCCAGTTGAGACATTTCCAGGTATCTCAAAAATTATTTGTTCATAATTTCGTCTGATAATGTAATTACTTATATTTGTGTTATTTATGTATAATTGTTCTCCTGATATTGTTATATGGAGATTATTTCCATATACAATAGCTTTATCTCCTGATGAAAACGGAGCATAATTTGTTTCGTATGCTTGTCCATGAACATATATTAATTCTTCTTCAGGAGTATCAGGAGAAGCAGGTATAAGTTTTTTGATTATATTTAGACCTGGCACTGGACAAGTATAACTTTCATAAAATTGTTTTTCATTATAATAATTACCAACTTGAACTTTTACTGTACCAAATACCTGAGATTCTCTTGGAAGTTTGAATAAGATCTGATTATTATCCCAATGTAATATATTTCTTATTATTACCCCATTGTGGTATAAAGTTCCATCATTTCCTGAAGAAAAACCACATCCTTTAATAAGAAATGTTCTGTTGATTTCTGTTATATTTCCTTCAATTATATTAAGGTTTTCATCAACTGCATAATAATCTGATATTAAAGGTGATATCTCATGATGTATAATACCAGTTGAATAATCATTATCTATAACAGCTTTAATAGATACAAACTTATTATCTCTTATTATGTCTTCTGGATATTTTACTGTAATTGAATGATAATTATTATTATAAAAATTATTTTTTGAAATAATATAACTATTGTTTAATTTTGTATCGTTTATAAAAATATCAGGTGTATTTTCATTAAAATTGAGATTTTTAAATTCAAATGCAAAATCATTGTTTACAATCTTATCAACAATAAGTAAATCGGATTCTTTGGCTAAACTCATTTTCGGATAAACAATATTACTATATATTTTTTGACTGTTATTTTTTACCTGCAATGGTTTAATAACAACACTAAAATATTGTTCCTGACCTATTTGAATACTAGGTGCTGTAAAAATGATCTTTCTGTCAGTCCATGAAGTTATTTGAAGTTCAGTTGTATCAAAAAGCATAATTTTTCCGGGTTCTTCTCCAAAATTTACTCCATCAATTATCAGAGTATCTCCTGAGTAAAAATAATTTTTGTCATTTATATATATTAATGTGACTAAATTGGTTCCGGACAATTTTGAACAGTCAAATATTGTCGGATCTGAAGGATATTTGTATATATTACTGTATTGACTACCGATTTTTACTCGAATATATAAAGGAAAAACAGCAGAATTAACTTTTCCATCTAATATTTTTGTTGTGTATCCGAAAAGACCTTCCCTTTCATAGAAGCTGAAAGAATTTGAAGTTAGAGTTCTATGAAAAATAACTTCAGTAGTATCATCTGGATTGATACATTCAATAATTGGAAGTTCTTCTGGAATGCCAAGATTGTATCCTCTTATAATAATTGAACTGTTTGATGCAAAGTTCGCATATAATTCATCTTTTGATATTTCCAGGTAATTTTCTTTATATGGTTCAATATATATATGTGGGTCTGATAGTATTGTTAATTCTTTTATGTTAGATTGATAAGTTCCAAAATTTGGATCTTCTGTAACAATTTTCAAATAGAAGGAACCTGAAACAGCGTCTTCAGGTAATTTCAAAGTAATCTTTGAATCATTTATATTTATATCACATTCTTTTGTATCCATTTCCTGAAAATCTTTATCTATTGATTTGTATAGTATCTTAGTGGTGAAATTTTCACCTGTAACAAAGTTCTTTCCGTTAATATCAAATTTAATTCCTTTATGTATTTTTTCGATAACTTTGTCAGATAAAGTGTAATTTTCGATAAATGGAGGCAGAGTTACAGGTATTTCCAGAATATCACTAAATGTAGTATCATTTTCAATTTCATCATCAACTTCAAGTTTTACAGATAAAATTATCTGTTTTTTATTAAGTGTTTTTAATCTTTCCTCAATTTCACCTATACAATCCCATGTTATGCAGAGTGTAGGAATTTTATTGTTGGCAGAATCTTCGTATATTGAAGTATCAATATAATCAATATCTCCTTCTATTAATAATGCTACAGAGAAATCTTCATCATCCGGGAATTTATACTTTAAGGATACTTTGCATGTGTTACTATCTGAATCTATTACTTTGTAATAAAGTTTTATCTTGTCGATTTCTGGAGTTTCGTTTAATTTAGAATCAGAAATTTTTGAAAAATATTTTATTTCAGGTTTCTTATTTGGAATTAATTCTTTAAGATATTTCTTCGTTTTATTTTCTATCACATATTGATCATTTATCATAGTAGTTGAAAAATGTAACCATGGTAAATCATCTCTTAATTCAAGAAAATCATCCTTAATAACACTGAAATTTTCGTAGTTTTTAAATTTTTCACAGTTTTTAGAAAAATATTCATTTTCATTTCCTGATTTTCCAGTTAAATCAATTGATTCTTCATCGACTAATAAATCATCGTTGTCTATTATTGCATAATAACTTACAGGCAATTTTCTTTTTTCATTAAAAATATAATCTAAAAAATTATTATCAGGGTTTCCCATAAGTTGTGTCATTCCAGTTGGAAGCATTTCTATATTAGAATTAAGACCTAAACCTATAATCTCGGGATTTCTGGATGCTGAAGACATTATTAACAGATTAGGTTTTATTACATTGTTGAAATAATAATTTATTGCTTGGGAAAATTTTCTTATTGGACCTGTCATCTGTGGATAGGATGGATTAAAATAGCTATCCTTTATGTGATAACTATGAGGAATTTTTAAGTTGTTTTTTTTGTTTTGCTCTTTATTAGTAAATTTACCACCTCTGTTTGGTGTAGATAAGAAAATAACTTTTTTAATTCTTGAAAGAATTCCATTTCTTGTATCTGGATTTTCATATAATTCTGCTAATGCTCTCCTTGTGACAAGACCTCCCATGCTGTGGCACACAATTGTCAATGTTGCATCGTTTCCAGATAATTTAGCATATATCTGATTTGCCAAATTTATGCCAGTTTCATGATTATTTGCAAGAGAGTTGTAATTGTATTTCATAACATTAAAGTCTTTTAATCCATTTCCAATGCAAGTTACTCCATTAGTCTCTTTTAGAAATACATCTTTTTTTATGATTTCATTATATAGTTTATAACTATCTTTATGTCTAAGCCATTCAATTAATGAACCATAACCTCTATTTGACAAGGGTATTCCGGTATTCCATTGATGAATAGTTTTTAAAAATTCTATAAATTCTGATTGATTTGGACTATCAATTTTATTGTTATAATCTTCAATTGTTAAGTTCAAGGTATTTGATAGAATTCTATAATAATCTCCACCCATTATTTCAGTCCAGCAGAATATACCATGTACAACAAGAATATTGTCTTCCCCTTCCACAGGAGTATCACCAGCAATAAGATTAAGATCTGGTATTGTGCTTCCTAAGATTGCTCCTAAATATCCTGTTCCGCCACTAAAACCAGAGTCTTCAAATGAAATGTTTTTTCCAGATTCATTTATTGCTAATTGTATCCTATCATTGAATTTTTTTTGAAATAATCTAATATCACCAATACTGGAACCTGATCCTTTATTATAAGCATCCTTAATATCATTCGGATCCATTATTTCTGCTCTGTTTGGTGTTGCTGTTTCTATATTTTCCATAAATTCTGGCATTACATATATTTCAAGATATCCGTCTTTTTCTTCAAATCCAAGATAGTATTCTTCTGAGTTACCGCTGTTTCTCATTGTTATTATTGTATTTGTTGTATTTATATTAAGGTCTGATGCCGGGACTTTTACTATTATCGGGCTGTTCAGGTCTGATGTACTTGCTATTTCAATTCCAAGTTTGCCTTTCTGTTCGATTCCTGAGTTGTTGAACCACGGATCTAATGGTATGTTCTGGTCAAATCTTGTTGCTTTGAGGCTTAGTGTTCCTGAGAAGGTGTTTTCCGGGACTATTATGTCATAGCTTATTCCATCTATGTCTGTGTGCATTACATTGTTCTGACTGTCTGCAAAGAATGTCTCTCTTTTGACTATGTCATATTCGATTATTCCAACTGTGTTTATTACATTTATATTGAATGTCTGTTCGACTTCTCCGCCTTTTCTGTCTGAAGCTGTGACTTTTACCCACTGTTGTCCTGATCTTGTTGCTTCCCATGAATTTACAGATGTTGTTGTGAGTTGAAGGCTACCGTTTGAACAGCTCCAGTTATATACTATCTCATCGCTGTCGAGGTCTGTGACTTTTATCGCGAATATCTGTTCTGTTCCTATTTCAAGATTTATGTCTGTGGTTTGGGGATATGTTTCTGTTATCTGTGGTTTGTTGTTTCCTGCGAGTATTAATGGTGTCATGTTAATGTTGTTTTTATTTGATGCCTGAGAATTTGATATTGTGAGATTTGCTGATATGCTTCTATTGTTTATGTATTTTGCATTGATTTTATAGATTCCTGCTGGTATATAGGATATTTCATAATATCCTGTACTGTCTGTTTTGGCTGGTATTATATCTGTCTGTGTGTTGTCTGAGTTTGTTATATATATGGTTGCACCTTCGGCAGGATCTGTCTGTTCTGTATCCCAGTAGGCGTTTCCTGAAATGCTTGCAAAGTGTGCATTCTGATCTGGTGACATGAGGATTATTCCGAGTTGTTTTTCTTTCTGGACATCAAATGATATGTCTTCAAGTTTTATAGTTGTGTATCCGGCTTTTTTTACATATATATCGTAATTATTATCTATTATATCAGGTATTATAAAGACTCCCTGAGTGTCTGTCTTTACTGTCCTTGTTATCTCATCACCTGCTATTCCATATACTATTGCATCTGATATTTCTTCCTGAGTTATTAGATTCTTTGCTACTCCTTTTGCTGAGCTTAATGTTATTTCTGCAAAATCCACATTGCCGTCAGTTAGTATCCATTCACCATTGACTATTGTAAAATACATTGTCATTGTTCCTGTATATTTTTCTGGAAAGACTGACATTGCATTTTCTATATATACAAATCTGTATATCATTGTTGAGTTTGTTGCATATATCTCTACTGAGTCTGTTGAAAGTGCAAAATATATATCATCATTGACTGTATCGGGATTAAGGGGTGATTTATTCTGCTGAATGCTGTTCTGTTTTTCAGATTTTACTTTTTCCTGAATTTTTATTAATATTTCTTCCCTTTTTAGTGCAGCATTTCTGATCTTGACCATTTCAGGATTCTCTGTGCTGGTGATATTCTGGGATTCATTTATGTTAGAGCTTTTTCCGCCTCCAAAACATCCTGTAAAAATTAAGGTTAACAATAATGTTAATGATAATATTTTTATTTTTCTATATTCCATTTTAAATCCCCCGAATTATTCCTGAATAATTGCTGTCATAGATGTTGTGTCAAAAGTTCCTGAACTTGTCTGTCCACCGATTATCCAGATTTTTCCGTCCATAACTTCTGAGCTGTGATTATATCTTGCCTGGAATGACCCGCTGTCTGCCTGTTCCCAGTCTATTCCGTTCTCTGTATACCATATCTGGTTGGTGGCTCCTGAGTCAGTCAATCCTCCTATTACATATAACTTATTCTGATAGACTGCTGTACTGAAATTGCTTCTTCCGCCTAAAGTCCCAAAAGCGTTATCAGTAACTTTATGCCAGCTTTCGCCATCTTCTGTGTACCAGATATCTCCCAGAAAATCTGACGAATTTCTTCCTCCGATTAGCCACATTTTGTTGTTAAATTCAACTATCTGGAAATATCCTCTTTCAGGGAAAGTATCTCCGTTGGAATTTAGAGTGCATGGATACCAGTTATATCCGTCCTGGGTTCTGTATAGATCATTTTTATAGTTAGTATTGTCTTTACCACCAAGAATATAGACATAATTTTCACCTTCAAATGCCTGAAATGCATATCTTGCTCCAAAACTGTTTGCATCCGGTGTCCATCTGACAATGCTCCAGTTCAGTCCATTTGTGGAATACCAGACTTCTGCAAGAGGGATATCATAATAACCACCGATCATAATAAAATCATCTCCAAAATCTATAAGGTCATAATGATAAAATGAATTGCCTGTTTCAGTATTCTCATCATTCCATGTTCCTGTAGAATCTATTGATACAATTGCTGCTTCTGGTCCCCATGTTTCTCTGCCTGTCAGCACATATATCTTGTTATTTCTTACAAAAGTCTGAAATGAATATCTTCCTGCCCATCCATTATTTGATGGTATTGTATTCCATGTGAATGAAAGCGGGGTCTGACCCTGATCTTCAGTTACAGTAAAAGACCATGAGTAGCTAGTCTGTTCTCCATTATTATCATCAACTGTAACAGTTATTGAATAAGAACCTGTTTCTGATGTTGACCACTGTATTGAAGTTTCCTGTGAATCTGTTATTGTACCGCCTGATATATTCCAGATATAATCTATTTCATCTGAATCCTGATCTGAGGCTGTGATCTCAAATGTATAAGTTACTTCTGGTGTATCCTGAGAAATAGTAAGCGTTCCAGGATTCTGGGAATATGAGGTTATTTCTGGTGGATGATTTGGATAGTAAGCATTTACTGTCCATGTATGTTCAATATATTCATCCTTATAATCAGTTACTCTTACTGTTATATTATATGTACCTTCTTCTTCTGTGATCCAGTAATTCTCATTGTTATCAGATATATCCATATATCCGCCAGAGAAACTCCATGAGTATGTGAGTATATCATTATCAGGATCCTCTGCTGTAACTGTAAGTTTCAGAGGGTTTTCCATATCCATGGGAAGCACTATGTCTGATATCTGAGTTGTATCTGTTATATAAGGGGCTGAATTCTGAATTATTATGGGTGATGCATTGTATATCTGTCCCATATAACATGAAGCTGGTGTAACACTTATCAGCAATCCTTCGGATATTGACTGACCTTTTGTTATGTATAGTCTGTAAGAATTAAAAGACACAAAATCTATACAGTAGTTACCTTCGGAATCTGAGATATCACTCATACAGGTTGTTATATTGTAGTTCTGATCAAGTACAAATACAGTTGCACCTGAAAGTGGGGTCTCTGATGTATCTGAATACACTTTTCCCTGTATACTTATATATTGTTCATCAGGACTTGCTTCCAGTCCAATTATCCCGAGATCTTCCTCTTCGTTAAGACTTACATATACTGTTTCGTAAGTTCCAGGAAGGAATCCACTTTTGTAAAAATATACAGAATAAGTGTCTTCTGCTGGAACCGGGAGGGTGAATCTTCCGTCCAGATCTGTAAGTACATAATCTGTACTTGCTGTTCCGTTATGAGCATACACTGAAACATTGCTTTCTGTCTTACTGAACATCAGATTTGCAACCTGACCAGTTATTGTTCCGGCATATTCAGGGTCAACTACAAGATGTTCGACTCTCCTTATATGAATTTCAGGATTTTCTGTCTTTAGATCAGGTATGTCAGTTTGTGATGATTTATTAAGACAGCCTGTCAGTAAAATAAGACTTGCTGCTATTACAAATATTATTTTCTCAGTGAATCTCATAATTCCCCCGTCAGTAAAGCTCTAATTCGTATATCTTCTGTATTTTTGTGTTATTTTCAAATCCGCCTGAGATTATTATAGAATTGTTGTATATATATGCTGCGAAATCTGAGACTTCTGGATTTTCAGAGTAAAGATTTGTCTTGAACCATTCATCATTTTCATAGTAATAGCTATTAAGATCAGAATTATCATTGTATGAAAGTGTCACAATCCTGCCTTTTGCAATTACTCCTGCATATACAATATCTGAATCAGGATGATTAGTGATTTCAAACCAGTCATATCCATTTTCAGAAGTAAAGATACGATTGTAATATGATGAGTTCTTTCCTCCAAATATATATATCTTGTTATTGTATACTACAGAACTTAATTTTTTATCAGACTCGAAAATCGTATTATCTGTTACTTTTGTCCATGTAATTCCGTCTGATGAATTCCAAAGATCTTTCTTTACTATAAATCCTGTTTCTGTCTGTTCTATTCCACCTGTCAGCCATAATTTACTGTTAAAGACAAATAATTCAAAATCTTTTCTTTTACCAAATAAATTATTATCAGTAACTTTTGTCCACATTATTCCATCAGAAGATTTCCAGCTGTCAGACAGCAGTTCGGTTTCTTCAGAATCTTTTTCAGTCTGTCCTCCGATAATATAAAGATTATTATTGAAAGCTATAAATCCGTGACTGTCTCTTTCTCTGAATAACGAAGGATAACCAGTACTGAACCAAACAGAATTATTATCTGAATACCATATTTTATTGAGATATTTACCATCCACATCTTTCCCGCATGATATCCAGTTTCTATAGTTAAATTGTGCTGTTCTGTGATTGGAGATAATGTTAAAATTAGGGTATTCATTAACTGAACGACTTTTTGAAATAAGACCTGCTTTGATAGTAAAATATTTACTTGAACTTCCTCCTCTGGTATCAGATGCTTTTACACCTATAAAAATAAGTCCGTTTTTATCAGGAGTATAATCACAAGTATTTTTAAATATTTCCATATTTCCAGAATCAATAGACCATTCATATTTTATATCATCGTTATCAATATCACGAGCAAGTGCGTAAAACTTATAAGTATCCCCGACATTCATCTCAAATTCTTTTTCAGGATCAGGATCAAATAGATAAAATTCAGGTGCATTATTATCTATTACTATATCTGGTATTCTGCAATAATGATCAAGATCAGACTCGTCAATCTCTATATCAGATATTCTCTGGAAAAAATTATCTTTTTTTAATATCAGATCATAAGTTCCAGGAAATACATAATTTATTACAAATTCTCCGGTAATGCTCGATGTTCCCGGTGAAACATCCTCGATTATTTCTTCATCAGGAGTTTCAAGCCAGACAGTTACATCTTTTACAGGGATTTTTTTGTCTGAATCAAGATATATGTAACCGAATATTGAAGTGTTTTTTACATTTTTTTCAGGAAGTACTTTGATTATTCCAATTTCAACCGTATCAGATTTAGATATTATAATATTAGACTTTTTAAGTTCAGGAAATTCTTCTCCAGAAACATATAAATCGTAACTGTTGACTGGAATATCACTAATAGTGAAATTACCGTATTCATCAGTAATTGATATTTTTGTCAACTCATCCTGACATCTGCCGTATACAAAAGCTCCTTCCAGAGGTTTATCAAAATACTGAACAGTACCAATGACAGTTCCAGTTTCAATAGGCGAAAACATTACCTGAGTATCCTGTAATTCCCATGAATATGAGTCTGAATTGTATACAAGTTCATATTCTAGAACCATCGATCCAGTATATTTTTTTTCATTTTCTGTCTGATAATCTGTTATATAGATAAATTTCACATAAACATATCCATAATTATCCTGGAGATCTGTTTCTTTTTTTGAAAGAGCAAAATAGTATTCAGAGTCTATAACAGGAGACACTTTGTTTGATTTTGACAGATTTATCTGTTTTTCAATCGTATCTAATATTTTGTTTATTAATTCTTCTCTATCAGGCATTGCATTTATCAAAGTTGTTTGTCTTTCCTGAATTTCCAAATCAGAAGCACTATTATCTGTGCTTCCTGAACTGCCGCATCCTGATAGTATTAATACAAGAAGCGATAATATTAGAAGCAGTATTTTAAATGAGGCATTTTTAATCATCAGAAACTCCTCTGTTAATCTACTTTGCATGACCAGATCTGATTGTTATCAGAATCATAAGCTTCTACAATGAATTTTAATTTCCCATTATATTCAATGTTTATTTCTTCCGATGGATTATGAGATACTAAAGTCACAACCGGACTATTGTTATACATTATTATGTCATCAACTTTTACAGCACTGCCAAAATTTTCTGCATTAATATGACAAATTGTATTTTTTTCATTTTTCTCTATTACAGCAGATATTTCATAAGTACCCTCAGGAAGTGAATTAATAATAAAATATCCGTTAGAATCAGTCACAAAAGGTTTATATATTGTATCTGTATTTTCACAATATACGGTTACTAATACATCAGCAGCAGGTTCAGTCTTGTAAATATCAAAATATACATATCCAAAAACAGATGCATTCTCATTTGTTTCAAAAGGAAGAAGATTGACTTCAACTGTTGAAACTTCATTTGCTGTTACATTTACATTAGAAATTATTTTTTCTGGAAAGTTTTCACTCACAAAGACAATATCATACATATTTACAAGAATTTCATCTATTATACACATTCCATTTTGATCAGTTGTTCCAATTTCTGTGTATTCTTCACTAGATTTTCCATAAACATTAATATTTTCAATTGGTTCTCCAAAGAATTTTACAATTGCAATAACTAAACCGGTTTCTATCTCACAAAAACTAACAACAGTATCAATAAGAATCCATGAGTATGAATTGTTTATATTTTGATTTTCATACACATACTCAATTTTTCCTTTATATTCAATCTCATTTGTATCATCATTATAATTTTCAATATATATAAATTGAATCTCAGCAGTTCCAAAATTACCTAGCACTTCGATTTTTTCTTTAGAAAGTGAAAAATAGTAATTATCTGTAATAGGTGAATTTTAAAGGAGCTTTTTTTGCATTCTCTGCAAAAATCAAATTTGATATTGCATTTTTTGTATCATTTCTTGTTGGAATTATATTTTCTATATAGGATTTTGATTCTTCATTATAAACATTATTGTATATTTTTGAAGAATTACCCCCCATTACATGCTATTAAGGACAAAATAAAAAAAATAATCAAAAACACAATCAATACTAGTTTTTATAAACCATTTCTCCTCCTAATATAAACATATTAATGTTAATATTGTTTTTTTCATAAGGTTTTTTAATATTATTAACATGACAAAAAAGAAATATCAACTACATAAGTTTATGTTTAGCAATAATCATTATAAAATGGTTGATTTTTCGATGCTTTTTTTATTTAATTTTTAATAGAACCGGTATACCTATATTTATAAAAATAATGATTTTTAAGAAATTGTTAATGTCAATATAAAACTTAAAAAAATCGAAAAATAAGTATAGTAAAGAGAGAAGAATTGACCTCAATATTCAATATTTATTAATGTTTTTCTGGTTAGTGGTAAATTAGCTTTTTTTATATTTAAATCATTTATTCCGACAAATATAATAATAGAATAATAGATATTAAAAAAAGTAAATTATTTTGAGAGGGAATCATGCGAACGAAAATCATTGTAATATTATGTATTTTTTTCTCCTTTTTTGTCCCTATAAAAGCAGAAGAAGATTATAGACCTGGTATATTAAAATCAAATCCAAGAAATAATGATCAACATATTCCTATAGATACTCAAATAACTGTTGAATTTTCTCATAGAATGATTAGAAGTACTGCAACTCCCTCTTCTGTCGCTTTATATAATGAATATGGTCAGATTGTAAAAACATCTTTTGTATGGGATGATTTAAGTCTTAAGTTATATGTAAAACCTATTGAAAAACTTGTTTATGACACTGAATATTCGCTTATTTTAACTTCTTATTTATTAAAAGATATTAATAATAAGGAATTGAGAGAAAATTTTTCAATGTCATTTAGAACTGAAAAAGTTCAGGTTATAAAAGGTAATCAAAAAGAAGCTCCAAGAATTTTATCGATTTATCCAAAAAAAGATGAAGAAAATATTCCTCTTGATGCTAAAATTATGGTTGGATTCAACAAAGATATGAAATCATCAACCATAAATCAATATACTTTTAATGTTGAGGATATGAAAGGAAACAGAATTGAAGGAATTTTTAAATATTCTCATAAAATTCAAAAAGTAGTGTTTGTTCCACAAAAACAATTTGATAATAATATGGTTTATAGAGTTAGGCTTACTCAAGGAATAACTGATCCTTATGGAAATATACTGTTAAATCCTGAAACATGGACTTTTAAAACATTGCCTCCGGCAGATAAAACTCCACCTTATATAACCAAAACTTCTCCAATTGATAAAGCTTTTGGAATAACATTAAACTCTGATATATCAATTGAATTCAACGAAAATTTAAATGCTTCAACTATAAATACTGTAAATTTTTCACTTATTGATAAAAACAAAGATATAAAAATTCCTATTACTTTATCCTACTCAAAAATGGTTAATAAAGTTATAATAAATCCTGAAGGTGGTCTTTCTTTTGATAAAGAGTATATTGTTAAAATATCAAGAGGTGTTAAGGACGAATCTGGTAATTTTATGCTTTATGATTATAATTTTGAATTTAAAACTGAAAAAGAAGGTGATATAACTCCTCCTAAAATCACAAGCACTCTACCAATTGATAAAAGTAATAATTTTAAAGTAGATTCTCATATAAAGCTTTTTTTATCAGAAGAACTTGATAATACTTCAATTAATGAAAGAAATATATTTCTTTTTAGAAAAAATAAAGAAAATATTAAAGAAAAATTAAATACTATGCTTTTATATAATAATAAAAATAAAAGTATTTCAATAATTCCTGAAAAAAAACTTGATTATGAATGTGAATTTATTATTGAGATAACTAATTTAAAAGATTTAGCTGGGAATTCTCTTGAACAAGGATTTACACTTGAATTTACAACAGAAAAAGCACCTGACACAACTGCTCCGCAAGTTGTAAGTGTTTCTCCTTCTCCTAAAAGTTATGATATTGCAATAATGAATGAATTTAAAATAAGATTTTCTGAACCTGTGAATGCTCTTACAATAAATAATAAAAGTATTTTACTTACTAATGAAAATAACGGTCATCAGATTTTCTTTGAATTTAATACTGGTGAAAAACTTGTTGAAACTGTAACTTGCAGAACAATGACATCTATGGAATATCTTACAAGATATCATCTTAAGATTGGACCTGAAATAACTGATAAAGCTGGTAATCTTATGGAAGAACCTTATGAGACTTTTTTTGTTACAGAAAAAAATCCAGATATTCTTCCTCCTAAACTTTTAACTATAAAACCAGAACCTAATGAAAGATTTGTAAGTATAAATACAACTATAAATATGGAATTTTCTGAAGCTTTAAGAAAAGATAGCATTAATTCTCTTTCTATACTTTTAAGTGAAGGAAACAGACTTATTGAATGTGATATTTCTTACTTTGAAAAACAAAATAAAGTTCTTTTAAAACCACAAGTTATTCTTGATTATAACAAAAAATACAAAATTACTCTTACTCCAAATATAAAAGATCTTGCTGGTAATTCTTTTGAAGAAAAAACATTGTATTTTATGACTGAATTGCCTCCTGATAGAATACCACCTTATGTAATGATAACATCTCCTGTTGAAGGTTCTATTGATGTAAGTGTTGATGCTATGATAACAGTTACTTTTTCTGAAGATATTGATGAAAAAACTCTTGAAAATAATTTTTATATTAAATCTGGAATTGAAAAAATTAAAGCACATGTTACTTATAATAAATTAACTCATAAAGCTGTTTTAGAACCTGAGGAAAAATTACAATATTCTGAATCCTATACAGCTTATATAACAGATGATATTAAAGATTTATCTGCAAATGCTATGGAAAAAACTAAAGTTTGGAATTTTAAAGTTGAAACTCCTCCTGATATTATTCCGCCTTCAATTTTATATTTTGAACCTGCTGCTGATAGAAAAGATGTTCCTGTTACAGCAAAAGTTAAAATTAAATTTTCTGAACCTATGAAAGAATCTACAATAAATGAGTATGCTGTTATGCTTTCTTCCTCTGATAAAAATAGAATTGATGGAATTGTTAACTATGTATCAGATGAAAATACTTTAGAATTTTATCCAGGGAAAAATCTTGATTATGGTACTGATTACTTCTTCTTACTTAATACAGCTGTAAAAGATAGAGCTGGAAATTCTATAAAAGCTCCTCTTAAATTTAATTTTAGAACTATTCTGGCACCTGATAATATAAGACCTACAATAGTTGAAATTTATCCTCAAGATGGAAGAGAAAATATTCCTCATAACACTGATATAATCATAAAGTTTTCTGAAAACATTGAGTCTGAAAGTCTTAATAGATTTACATGTTTTTTAAAAAATATAACTTCTGATGAACATCAGGATATTGATATATTCTATGATAATAATACTTTTGAAGCAAAAATTAAACCTGTACAATCACTTGAATATTTTTGTGATTATTCTGTTATTCTTTCAAGAATAATTCGAGATATTGCTGGAAACAATCTTAAATCTACTTTTGTTTCAAAATTTAGAGTTGAACCTGCTCCAGACGCAATTCCTCCTCAGGTATTTGCTTCTTATCCAAAAAATGATGATATAAACATTAGAATAAATGAATCTTTTTATCTTCAATTTACAGAAAGAATGTATGAAGATTCTATTAATATATCTAATATTTATTTAAAAGACCAAAATGAAAGAAAAATTCCTGTAATACTTGAATATAATGCTGAAATGAACAGAGTAAATATAATTCCTGAATATTCACTTGATTATGAACAAAATTATACTATTATAGCAAATAAAGTAACTGATATTGCTGGTAATCCTATTAGAAGTGGATTTACTTTGACTTTTAAAACTGAAAAACTTCCTGATATGGAATCTCCTAGAATTATAAGTTATTCTCCTAAAGATCTTGAAAGAGGAATATCTGTTAATCAGAAAATAATAATATATTTCTCAGAAGCTATGGATAAAGAAAAGGTAAATGCTTCAAATATTCTTGTTGAAAAATTTAATGATCAAGTTGAAACTAAACTGTTTTACGATATTCGCGAAAGCAGACTTGAAATAATTCCTGTAAAACCTCTTGATTTTACTGCTGAATATAAAATTCTTATAAGTTCAGCTATGACTGATCTTTCTGGAAACCTTCTAGACAGAACTTATGTATGGAAGTTTTATACTGAGCCTCCTCCTGATAGAGTAAAACCTTATATAACTGATGTTTTTCCAAAAGAAGATAGTGAAAACAATGATTATACAACTAAAATATCAATACAGTTTTCTGAAAAAGTCAGAAACGAAACTGTTAATAAATATACTTTTTGGCTTGGAGATGATAATGGAAATTCTGTAGATTTTAAAATAGTTTATAACGGTGATCAAGATAGAGCTGTTTTAATGCCATTAAAACCTCTTCATGATGGAAAATATATTGTTAATATTACTGAAGGAATACTTGATCTTGCAGGTAATGTTCTTTCTAATCCTAAAAAATATGGTTTTACTGTTGGACTTGGTACTCAAAGGAAAATACCTGTTGTTGTTGTTACTAATCCTGAATCTAATTCTATAAATGTATCACCTTATCAGGATATAACAGCTACATTTAATGTTCCAATAGACAATACTACTTTAAATGAATATACTTTTGTGGTTAGTGATGGTGTTTCTAGAATTTCTGGTAAATTTGCTTATAATGATTATCTTTACAGAGCTGTATTTCATCCTGATGAAATACTTAGACCAGATACTGTTTATAGTGTAACACTGACTTCCGGTATAAAATCACTTGATGGTGTAAACCTTGATAAAAGTAAAGTTATTATGTTCAGGACAGCCGATAAATAAATATAGGGAATGTTATGCTATTATTGTTCTTATATAGAAAAATAGGAGGATTAACTTGCTTAAAAAGATATTAACTATTATTATGCTGACTATTTTATCAGTATTCTGTTTAGGCGATATTAAAACAGAAGTTTATCCTGCTCAGGATATGAAAGTAAATAAAGATACTTCTATTTATATAAGATTTTCTAAAGATATGAATGCTGAATTTATAAACAGATTTACTTTTATTTTAAATGATGGTAGTTCTGATATTAAGGGTAAAGTACTTTATAATGAAGATGAAAAAACAGCTTATTTTGTACCTAGAAATTTTTTAAGAGCTGGAACTAATTACAAAGCTATGCTCTATAAAGGTGTTAAAGCTATTGATCAGGATGTAATTTCTGATAATATTATTTGGTCATTTAGAGTAATTCAAGATAATATTGTTGTTTCTACATTTGATAATATGTATGAAAATATAAAAGCTGGCGATTCTCCAAAAAAAGAATATCTTAAAGTATTAAAAACTATTCCAGACGATAAATCTGTAATAAACGAAACAAATCCAATAACTGTTAAATTCTCTGCTCCTATTGATGAAAAAACAGTTAATAAATATACTTTCATGGTAAAGTCTGATAAAAGAACAATTGAAGGAAAATTTGAAATAAGAGATAATAGCGTTATATTTCTCCCATTTCAACCATTTGATCTTGATAGTCAATATACTGTAGTTTTAACTAATTTTATAACTGATAACTCTGGAAAATCTCTTCAAGAAACCTATGAATTCCATTTTAGAACTTCAAAAGAAAGAAAAGATGAATTTCCTAAAGTTGTGGAAAGTTATCCAGGTGATAGAGAGTATAATATATCTCCTGATACTTCTATTATTGTTAAATTCAACAAAAGTATGGATACAGAAAGTCTTAACAGATTCAATATTACTTTAAATGATGGTGAAAAAAATGTTTGGGGTAATATTAAATATAATGAAAAAGAAAAAGTTCTTGAATTCAAACCTGAAAATGAACTTCCAATAAATAGAAAATGCACTTTTAGATTAAGGGAAAATCTTAGAGATACTCAAGGTAAATATATGACTGCTCCTTTTGAAGCTGTTTTTTCAACAGGTTCTGAAAAAATCATTGTGCTTAATGATAAAAAAGATAAATATACAGAAGAAAAAAAACAAGAATCTATTGAAGATGAAATTTACACTGAAAGATATAAACTCAATACTTCAGATATGTTTTTTATAAAAGAAATATTCCCAAAAGATAGAGAAAATGAAATTAAAATTGATACTAAAATAATGCTTGGTTTTTCAAAAGAAACTAGAGCTGAAACTGTAAATGAATTTACTTTTTCAATATCTGACGGAGTTAAAAATGTCTGGGGAGATGTTATATATGATGCTAAAAATTTTACAGCTTGGTTTTCTCCTAAAGAAGAACTTAGACATAATACAATATATTATATAAGAGTTTCTGATAGTATCAAAGATATTCACGGAAATAATCTTGACCGTTTTTATGAATGGTCTTTTATAACTGAAAGACTTCCAGATAGAACTGCTCCAAGAGTATCTGAAGTTTTTCCTCTTGATAAAGAAATTGAAGTTAAAGAAGATGTTATAATAAAAGTTCAATTTAGCGAAGCTATTAGAAGTGAAAGTTTAAATCAATTTACTGTTAGACTTGCTGATAATGATGAATATATTAAGACAGATATTTCTTATGATAAAGAAACAAATATCGCTTTTATTGCTCCAATTGATAATCTTAAAGAACATCATCTTTATAAAATGATTATAGGACAAGCTATAAGTGATATTGCGGGGAATTTTATGGCTGAACCTATTGAATGGACTTTCTGGGTTGGAACTCCTCCTGATAATGTAAGTCCTGTATTACTTGGTATATCTCCAAGAGAAAATGCTCCTGTTTATACTACAAAACCTATAATAGCAGTAACTTTTAACGAAGAACTTGATACTAAAACAATAACTCCTTTCAATTTCGGATTATTTGATGGTGATAGACCTGTTAAAGGAATTGTAAAATACAATAATATTACACATAGAATATATTATGAATATCACGAAGAACTTATTTATGGAAAAACTTATACAGTTACTTTAACCAATAGAATAAGAGATATTTCCGGAAATTATTTTGGTAAAAACATTGCATGGGAATTTATTATTTCTCATAATGAAAAAACATTACCTTTTATAAATGCTACTTTCCCATTTGAAGGAAGAAATAATTTTTCTTGTACTGAAAATGTTGTAGCTCAGTTTAATAAAGATATGAATCCTATATCTTTAAATAGATTTACTGTTAAATTAAGAGATATAAATACTTATTCAATACCTGGAGAAATTGTTTATAACTCTACTTCTCGAGAAATGATATTTAGACCATATCATAAACTTGAATTTAATACTCGATATACATTACATATAAACAGATATGTTCAGGATACTGAAGGCAAAAATATGAAAGAAAATTTCGTACTCACATTCTATACAGAAGGACGAGGACATAATGATGAAATTGATTAAGTTTGTTTTATTCACATTAATACTGACAATAACAGTTTTCTGCGAACCATTGCAGGTTGTTTCAGTTTATCCTATGCCAAATGATGAATATGTCAAACTCAATTCTAATATTGAAGTTGCTTTTAATAAGGAAATATTTGCCCCTGATATAAATGAATTTACATTAACTTTAAATGATGGATTCACTGATATTAAAGGAGATGTTAAATATTTTAGATTATTAAAAAAAGCTGTTTTTATTCCTTATGAAAAATTAATGATTGGAAAACAATATAAAGTTACTTTATGGTCTGGAATAAGAGATATAGAAGGTGGAAGATTATTAAGTTCAGTTATTTGGATTTTTTCAACTGGTCAATCTTTTGATAAAACACGACCATTTCTTGTATCACTTTTACCAGCTAATGGAGAAATCGGTATTCCACTTGAACCTGAAATTAGAATTGCTTTTTCAGAAAGAATCAGTGCTGATTCTTATAAATATATAAAATTATTAAAAGGTAATAAAGAAATTCCTGTTAAGATTATCGAAGGTGAAAATCTCAATAAAATAATTTTATCAACAAAAGAAAAACTTGAACCTGAAACAGAATATACTGTAGAAGTAAATCCTGAAGTTTCTGATCTTACTGGAAATAAAACAGGTTTCAAACATCAAAGCAATTTTTTCACTCAAGATATTTATCCACCTGAAATAATTAAAATAATGCCAATAGAAGATGAAAGAAAAGTAAATATAACGGTAAATCCTGAAATTACTTTTAACGATGATATGTTTGCTGAATCAATAAATAGAAATACTGTGAAACTTTCAAGAGATAATGAAGAAATACCAATTATTTTAAAATACAATTTTACCTCAAGAAAACTTGTTATAATACCTGAAGAAAATCTTATTGATTCAAGTTTTTATGAAATAAAATTACTTTCTGGAATATTTGATAAAGGTAATAATGAATTAAAACCATTTTCTTATGAATTTAAAACCGAAGACCTTACTGCACCTTATGTTGTTGAATTCTTACCAGAGGATAATTCTGAAAATATGCCTTTAGATACAGTTATTAAGCTCAAATTTTCCGAAATTCCAGATAAAAACACAGTTGAAAACGGTATTGTAATTACTGATGGTGATAATATAATTCCTTTTAAAACTGAATTTAATAATTATGGTTTAAACATAGAACTTATTCCTGAAAAACTTGAAAAAAGAAAAACTTATAGAATTACTCTTAAACAGAATATTTTAGATCTTGAAAGAAATCCACTTGATAAGATTTATAATTATGGATTTAAAACAGTAATTTATGATACTGATGAAATTCAAAACAAATTATCTGAATATTCTGATTATGATGAAAAAAAAGCTATAACTAAAATTCAAAATATAATTGGAATGCCTCATTATGAAAATTATATAACTAAAGAACAAGATGCAATTAAAGATATTAAAGATAGAATACCTCCAAGAATAATTGATTTTTTCCCAATTGAAAATATGAATGAAGTTCCATTAAATACAACAATAACTGCAATATTATCCGAAGATATACAATCTCATACCTTAGATAGAGGAATTATATTAACTGATGGAAATTCTGATTTTGAATTTAATACAAAATATGATAGAAAATTTAAAAAAGCTACAATAATACCAAAAGAAAATCTGAAACCATCAACAAAATACAGCATAATATTTAATACTGAAATTCTTGATATTGCTGGAAATGGTTTACTTTCTAAAGAATGGAAATTTAATACAGCTAAAAGTTCTGATGATATAAAAATAATCTCAGAACTTCCTGAAATTAAAAAACAGATAAATCCTGAACTTTTAAAAGAAGAAGTTGTTGAAATGAAATCTGAAACCCTTGATGAATTAAAAGATGAAGAAGATGAGGAAGATGAAGATCTTTCCTATGAGAATCGAGATTTATGGGCTAAAAAAATTGTTTTACATCTTCGCAGAAAATTTGCAAAACAATATGCTATTGTAACTGCTAATCCAAAAGTTGAACCAACTAGATTTGAACTTGCCCTTATTGTAAGAAGTATTGTTAAAAAAATATCTGATAATGAACTTAATAGACTTTTTAGAACAACTCAAGGTATAAAAGATCTTATTATGCTTTTTCAAGCATCTGTTGAATATGAAAGAGAATTAACTATTCTTGGAGTTAATCTAAAGAGTTTTGAAGAAAAACTTATGAGTGTAAAAATACCTGTTACTCAAATAAGAGATGAAATATATCGTGGTGAAATAAAAACAGTTAAATAGTTAAAAAAAGTTAGTAGGGTTTGTAAGGTTTTAACCCTATTAACCAGTTATTGGCTTGTCATGTTATGACTTCGTCATGTTATGACTTCGTCAAGATATATGCTTTGTCATATTATGACTTTGGCATAGATGGCTGACAAGTCAGCGTTTTTGAGCTTTGCTCAAGTTTTAAACCTAGTTTTACTCGTAAAACTAAATCGTTAGCATAGCGAACTATCTTGTTGAAAACTTGCATTTTAGGTTTCAACATCATCGTGCATTTATTCACAAATTATTCAACTAAATCTAACAAGTTTTCAAGTTCAGAATCATCAAGACAAACTGCATCAATTCTTAAAATATCTGCATTTATCTTTTTTATATTCATAATATTTCCATAAATTCTATCTTCATAATAATACAAATGACAATCTTTGCACTTTATTATAAATTTATCTCCACGAGAATTTGTAATAGTTGAAGTTTTTCTACAATCAGATTTTTCTTTGCATATTCCCTCATTAAAATCAATACAATTAACAGAAATCATAGAATTTCGCCTTCCATATATCATAAGTTCTGTTTTAAAATTATTTAATCCACTTAATTCTTGTTGTAATATTGAATCTAATTCAGAAGATATACAAATATTCTCAACATTTCTTCCTTTATAATAATCCATTGCAAGTGAATTTCTTATATTTAAAAATAAATCTAATGAATATTTCAAATTAAATTTTTCACATAAATAAATTCCACCATGATCTCCTACAAGCATTTCAGAATATCCAAGTTCACTTATTTTATGGACAATTTCTTCAAAATTATAAAAAAAAGAATCAAGTACTGGTGGTAAATAAGGAATAACATTGTTATAAAATTCACTTATTTCTTCTGCTGGAATATAAATTCTATTAAATTTTTTATTTTTATCTGATTTTTTAATAATTTCAAATTGAGATATATTATCAAGTTTTATTGATAACTCAGGATTTTTCTTTATAACAAAACCTTTTTTTGCATTTGAAAAAGAAATATTTTTTTTAATTTCTTCAATAAAAAAATTTCTAATTACATTTAGCACACTAACTTTTAAAAAAATATTTTCCTCATTAGTAGAGTTTTCAATATTTAGAGATATTAAAGAATCACCATCTTTTTCAAAAATCTTTTTTAAATAATCATGATTTAAACCTATATTTTTTGCTTGTTCAAAAGAAGTATTATATTCAATTATCTTTTTTAATGGATTTTTTAATTTAATTCCAGTTTCATCAAAATTCCAAAAATATTCAAAGAAAATATTATTATCTTTTAAAACAATATTCCCATTTACCTTCAAAAGACTCTGCTTTTTTAATTTCAATTTTTCAATACTAATATCAGTTAAATGACTATTATTAACATAAGCATCGACAACATTTCCGTTAATATCAGCTTTAATATATACTCTCTTACCTTTTTCACTTTTATTTAAAAAATTATTTTTCCCATCCCATAAACCTTTTAAAATAACTCCTTTTCTAAGATCCGGAAAATATAATTTATCTCCAACTTTTATATCAACTTCAGGAATAAGAGTGTAAAACTTTCCCTTTCTTTCCATTTTACCTAAAAACAAGCCATACTTTTCAGCTTTAAAACTATCAGTAACATCAGAATTTCCTTTAATGTCAAAATTACCTTTTGTATACTCTCTATGAAATATAAGATCCAGAAGAAAATCCTCTTTAAAACCCTTATAAACCTCAGAACATATACCAACATAATCTTTATCTTTTAATCTACCTTCAATTTTATATGTATGTACTTTATCAGGAAGAACCGATTTTAAGTTAAGATCTTTTGTAGATAGGAAATAACCATTTTTATCTTTATAATTATATTCAAGCCTGCATGGTTGAGCACATTCACCTCTATTACCACTTCTTTTACCAATAAACTGCGACATATAACAAAGACCTGAATAAGCATAGCATAAAGCACCATGAACAAATATTTCAATTTTAATATTTGAATTATCACTTATGTTTTCTATTTCTTCTTTTGAAAGTTCTCTTGCTAAAATAGTTTTATCAAAATTATTTTGTTCCAAATATTTAACTGCAAATAAATTATTTGTATTCATCTGAGTTGAAGCAATCAATGGAATATCAGTTTTTAAATACTTTTTTAAAATCTCATAAACAGCAAAATCTTGTATAATAATTCCATCTACAGCTGATTCAACTAATAATAAAAGAAATTCATAGAGTTTTTCCAATTCTTTTTCATCAAATAAAATATTAACAGTAATAAATGCTTTTATATTATTTTGATGTAAAATTTCAACAATATAATTCAATTCATTTAATGAAAAATTTAAAGCACCTTTCCTTGCATTAAAACTTTCAACACCAAAATAAACACCATCAGCCTTACTATTTATAGCTGAACTTAAACTCTCAATAGAACCAACCGGAAGAAGAAACATATAACCTCTTTTTTATAATTTATATTTACTTGAAATTTCTAAAAGTTTTTCAGTTTCTTTAGTTAAAGTCATAGAAATTTCCTCGATAATATGAGAAACTTCAGTGTTTTTTTCTGACTCTATATTTATGTTTTCAATATTTTCTCTTAAATTATTAACTTTTCCACTAAACACTTCAACTGCATTGTGTATATTTGAAGAACTATTCATAATATCTTCCATAATATGGACAATTTCAGTATTGGCAAGTGATTGCTGATTAGTTGATTCAGTAATAACTGTTATAAGTTCTGAAAGATTTTTTGAATTTACTGAAAGTCTCTGAAAAACTTCATTAGTCTTTACAGCAATACCATCAGCTTTATTAGTACTTTCAACACTAGCACTTATAAGACTGTTAATCTCACTTGCAGCTTCTGCTGATTTATCAGAAAGCTTTCTAACTTCATCTGCAACCACAGCAAAACCTTTGCCATGCTCTCCAGCTCTAGCAGCTTCAATAGCAGCATTTAAAGCTAAAAGATTTGTCTGTTCTGAAATATTTGAAATAAGTTCAATAATATTCATAACCTGAGAACTATTATCTGCCATTTCTCTGATAGATTTCATTGTTTCATCTAAATATTCTCCGCCTTTATCAGCTTCTTGTGAAGCAGTTTTTGAGAGAGTTTCAGCATTTTTTGTATTACTTTTTATTTCTTCAATAGATGCAGAAAGTTCTTCTACAGCTGAAGTTACACTCGATATAGTGTGATTTTGCTGAGTTACAGAATCAAGAATAACAACTGTTTCATTTTGAATAACTTCAAAATTTTCTTTAGATTCAAGAATTAATTTTCTTTGAAATTCAGAAACATTATTCATATCAACAGATGATTTATTAAGACTTTCTACACTCTTAACAAGTTCTTTTGATGTATTAATATTTGTACAAACAATATTTTTCATATAATCTAGTATTGTATTGAAAGAATTAGCTAAAATTCCAGTTTCATCAGTAGAATCAATATCAAGAGATTTTGAAAGATCATTTGTAGATATAACATTTTCAGTAAATTTACTTGTTTTTTCAATTTTAGATATAACAATATTTTTAAGAAGTAAATTCATAATAAACGTTATAGCAATAAAAAGAATTAGAGCAATAATAATAGAATTATTTCTTGCTTGAATTATTGTATTTAAAGCTTCTTCTCTACTCAAAACAGCTTTAATAATACCAACAATATTATTATCAATATCTTTCACTGGATACAAAATTATATTGAACTTTTCAGATTTATCCTTAAACATCTGAGTTTGACCATTTACAGCTTTATCCATATAAATATTATCAATGTTTACATCATATAGATCACCATATTTTGTAATAATATTATCTTTAAGTTGTGATACTCCTTTTTTATCAACAAGAGTAAATTCATAATATCCTTTATATAAATCAAAAAAAGACTTTAGAAAACCCTCAGTAAATTCAGAACCTAATTCAAAAGAACCTATATGCTCATTATTATATATCATAGGAAAAACAACTCTAAAACCTAATCCAAAAGCACCTAATTCTATACCCATAACAGTTTGTTTTGAATAATTAGTATCAACAACTGTTTTTCTAAAAGATGAAAGATCATCACCAAATTTTGAAACTTTATGCATTCGTAAAAAACTAAAATTATCTTTTGTATGAAAATGCAATTGTAAAATACCATTTTCTTTTAATTTCTCATAAGGAGTTTTTAGATAATTATAAAGACCATCACGATCATTTTTAGCCATCAATTTATTAATATTTATATCATTCTGCAAAGGAATTCCAGCAACATAAGCTAAATTCACAACATCATTTATTTTAGATTCAAAAGAATTAATCAAAGCTATTTTATCTTTTTTCTCTTCATTTTCAATTATTTTATATTTATAAGAAAGTTCGCTATAAATAACCAATGCCAACATAATAAACACAAGAAAAGAAATTGATAAACCAATCTTATAAGATAATTTGTTTTTAAAAAAATCCATAAATAACCCCTTTGTATTAAAATAATCTTTAAATTATAACCGATACACAATATTTATACAAGAATACTATAAAAACTCTGAGGTATATGAATTTTTAACTTTTTTTATTCCTTTTAAACTTCCCTGATAAAGAAGATTTCCACCACCTTCACCACCGTCAAGCCCCAAATCAATAATATAATCTGCAAACTTAATAACATCAATATTATGTTCAATAACAATAACAGTATTTTTTCTAGCTACAAGCCTGTCTAAAACAGAAAGAAGTTTATTTACATCATCAAAATGAAGACCAGTTGTTGGTTCATCAAGCATATAAATTGTATCACCACTTGATACTCTTGAAAGTTCAGTTGCAAGTTTTACCCTTTGAGCTTCTCCGCCAGAAAGAGTAGTTGCAGGCTGACCAAGATGCATATATGAAAGACCAACATCATTCAATGTTGCAAGTTTTCTAGAAATCCCTGTATGAAATTCAAAAAATTCAAGAGCTTCCTCAATTGTCATGTTAAGAATATCAGCAATGTTTTTACCTTTATATTTTATTTGCAAAGTTTCTTCATTATATCTAGCACCTTTACATTCCTCGCATTCAACATAAACATCAGGCAAAAACTGCATTTCAATTTTTTTAATACCTTGACCTTCACAAACCTCGCATCTACCACCTTTAACATTAAAAGAAAACCTTCCTGCCTTATAACCTCTTTTTTTAGCTTCTTTAGTTTTTGTCATAATATCTCTTATTTCAGTAAAAAGACCTGTATAAGTTGCTGGATTAGATCTTGGAGTCCTTCCAATAGGCATTTGGTCTATCATAATTACCTTTTTTATACCCAAAGGTAATTTCATTTCTTTATATTCTAAAGGAAATACAAAACTACCATGAAATTTTTTCATAAGTATTGGATAAAGAGTGTCATTTATAAGAGTAGATTTGCCCGAACCTGAAACGCCTGTAACAACAGTAAATTTTCCAGTCGGTATTTTTATATTAATATTTTTTAGATTATTCCCTGAAGCTCCCTTTAATTCAATAAATTCCTTTTCTTTACTTCTTTCACCCTTATCAATATCAACTGTTTTTATACCATTAAGATATTTAGCAGTAATAGAAGTTTTACATTTAAGAAGATTTTTTACATTCCCAGAAAAAACAACTTCACCACCATGCTTGCCTGCTCCAGGCCCCATATCAACAACATAATCAGCTTTTCTAATAGTATCCTCATCATGTTCCACAACAAGCACAGTATTACCCATATCTCTTAAGCCAAAAAGAGTAGAAAGAAGCTTTTGATTATCTTTTTGATGAAGTCCTATAGAGGGCTCATCAAGAACATAAAGAACACCCACAAGACCAGTACCAAGCTGTGTAGCAAGACGAATTCTCTGATATTCACCACCTGAAAGAGTATAAGCAAGTCTATCAAGAGTTAAATAACCAAGACCAACATTATTTAAAAAAAACAACCTAGATTTAATTTCTCTAAAAATCTGACTAGATATTATAGTTTCATTTTCAGATAATTTTATATTATCAATAAAATTTTTAGCATCAATAATCGATTTAGAAGCAATTTCAGATATATTCAGACCATTAACTCTAACAGACAAAGCACTTTTATTAAGTCTAGCACCATTACAAGAATTACATTTTTGCAAAGTCATAAATTTTTCAAGTTTTTTACGAGATTCATCCGAATCAGTATCATTGTATAATCTTTCAAGCCTTTTAGCAAAACCCTCAACAATACCAAATCGCTTCCATACATCTTTTTTAAATTTAGAAGAATTAATCTCAATTTCAATTTTTTTATCAGTACCATTAAGGAAAATATTTTGTTCATAAGAAGAAAGTTCAAAAAATTTTTTTTCAGGATCAACTTTATAAGCTTTAATAACAGAATTAAGAAGACCATTATAGTAACCTTGAGACGATTTACTTTTAAAAGGAAGAAATGGATTTTTACCAATAGAAATATCTTTATCAATCATAAGAGAAAGTTCAAGCACTTTTCTAAAACCAATACCCTCACAATCAGGACAAGCACCATAAGGAGAATTAAAAGAAAAAAACCTAGGACTAAGCTCACCAATAGAATAACCACATTCAGAACAAGAAAAATGTTCAGAAAAAAGAGTTTCAACACCAGAATCATGATCTTCAATAATAATTAGACCATCACCCATTTTAAGAGCAAGTTCAACAGAATCAGATAATCTTTCAGCATTATCTTTTAAATTTTTAACCCTATCAACAACAGCATAAATAGAATGTTTTTTATTTTTATCAAGCTCAGGAACATCATCAATTCTATATATTTCACCATTAACCTTAACCCTAAGAACACCTTCCTTAACCGCATTTTCAAAAAGCTTTTTATGTCCACCCTTTTTACCACGAACAAGAGGAGCCATAACAATAAGTTTTTTATCATCAGGCATATTTTTAATTTGACGCAAAATATCCTGTTTATGCTGACTCTCAATAACAATATCACAATCAGGACAAAACACTTTGCCAATTCTAGCAAAAAATAATCTAAAATAATCATAAATCTCAGTAATAGTGCCAACGGTAGAACGAGGATTATGAGAATAACCCCTCTGTTCAATAACAATAGCCGGAGAAAGACCTTCAATTTGATCAACATCAGGTTTTTTCATAATACCCAAAAACTGTCTTGCATAATTGCTAAGACTCTCAACATATCTTCTCTGACCCTCCCCATAAATAGTATCAAAAGCAAGAGAAGACTTACCAGAACCAGAAAGCCCAGTAATAACAGTTAATTGATTTCTAGGAATATCAACATTAATATTTTTTAAATTATGTTCTCTAGCACCCTTAACAGAAAGCATAAATACTCCATAAATTATAATTAATCGGTTCTTTATAACGCTTTTACTATTTTTATCTCTATATTCTTTTCATTAATTTACCGAAAATAAACCGAAAAGTCAAGATTTATCTTTTCGCCTTTTTTTGGGGTAAGAATGTAATAGGCTGTTGAAAAACTTAAAATAAATATGGAATGATTATATTTTCGCATTAGTGTAATGAAAAAAATTATAGGATTTAAAATTTCATGTGGTCCGATTAATTAATATTTCTTTGACAGAATTAGGAAATATAAATCTATTTTTGAAGCTTTTTACTAAAAAGAAAATTGACATTTTTTTATATGAAAATTTCTTTAGCGTGACATTATATTGATTTTTGTTTATTTAATCAGAGGATTCAATTCAATTAGCCGATGAATTTGCCCAACCCAATCCATTGCATCCTTTACATATCCTGCCAGAAAAACTTCCAGTTCCATCACATCTGCCACATTTTTTAGGGTTATCCGCCGAAGTATAACCCCAACCATCCCAACCACAGATTTCACATCCTTTCCCATTACATGTAGCACACTTCAAATTTGAGTCCTGTTTTATATCATTATTGTTATTTGATGGTCTAATTTGCTTTGAAACAAAAAAAAACAACTTTTTCTTTGAATCAAATATTTTTTTAAACTCTTTTTTTTCTTTTAAGCTATAATTACCCGAAACAATATTAGTTGTTAAATTTACCATATCTTTTAAAAGTTCGTAATAAACTTGTGTATTGTGATTCCTTATACTTATAATTTTTATCTGTTTTTGGGTTAATTTTTCTTTATTTAATTCAAAATTATTTTCATAAGAAAACAAAAAATAATATTCAGATAATAAAATCACAATAATAATAAATGCTTTTTTCATAATCTTAACCCCCTATTTCTGTATATAATTATATGTTAATTATACCAACTCTGATAATAATATTCAAGATGTAAAAAAAAACAGTTCATTTCTGAACTGTTTTAAAATTTTTCCCGAGGGGGGTTTTCTAATATTAATCTTCTTCCGATTCTTCGCTTGCTTGACCCTGTGAAGAGAATTTAACTCCTACATAAGTTATTTCAAGTTCTAATTCGAAAGACTCATAATATTCAACGCTTTCATTTACTTCTTTATCATCTGATTTTTTCTGAAATGCATCTTCTAATCCTTTCATTGTTTTGTCATAGGTTTTGCCAATTAGTTTTGATAAGAAATCATCTTGTTTAATCATTGGTGATAACACACCTGTTGCCTGATCAAAACCTGATATTATATTTTTTTTAGCCCATTTCATAAAACCTTCAGGATTTTTTAGACTTTCATCTCCCTGATATTTATCAGTTTGAAATAATTTAAATATATTTTTAGCGAAATCTACTAATCTTTCTGATACAGCATCTGAACTCCATTCTCCTAATGCTTCATCTTGTTCATCAATGCTTTTTTCACTTTCTTCAATTTTTTTTGAACTGCTTAATATATCTGTATAGCTTAATTTAAATACTGATTTTGCATAAGTAAATTCATTACCTTTGTCATCTTTGAATTGTGCAAAGGTTTCTTCTTGAAGAATACTTATTGATTGATATCTTGACATTGATTTCATTGCTTCTGGTGATAATGATAATTCATCACTGCCAAATAGTTTCTTTTTTAAATCGTTCATGCTTTGTTCAACTTTGTCCATTGTTTTTGAAGCATCTTTACCCATTAATTGTGATGCGTCTTTACCCAATATTTTTTCAATATCTAAATTCTTTAAATATGGATTTTCTGACATTGATTTTAAATTTAAGTCCATTTGACACCTCCATGTCTTATTAAGTTCATCCGTGAACTTAAGGTTAGTTTTATTCCCAACTTATTAATATCGGATGAAAAAATTTAAAACTTTAATTTATTTTATTAAAAATTATTAAAATAAAAATTATTGCTTTTTATTTAATAAACAAGAGCAGATCCCGGCTCAGAATAATACCGGGATGACAGATTTAACGAGAATTCGTTAGAAAATTTTCAATTAAAACAAAGTACGAAGGATTTTCTATAAACAAAAGCAAAAAAAAAATCTACTCGGTAACTTGAGTGAACGTTGCGAAGCATATAATATACGGATGTATTATAAGTGAACGAAGGTAAAAAGATATTTTATATGGATGTAAAATATCGAATGGTACCGAATGATTATTTTTTTGCGTTATTGTAATGAAAGAAAACAAAAGCAGATCCCGGCTCAGAAACATACCGGGATGACAAAAAACAAAATCATACCGGGATGACAGATTTTTAATTTTCAAGCTTTATCCGTGTACATCCGTGATATCCGTGGTAAAAATGCTTTTTTATGGATTCCCATATTCAAGGGAATGACAAAACTTATGTCTATAAGACTATAACAGAACTTTAAAGTATAATGGAATGATGTTTTTTTATATAAAATTTACTTTGGGATAACATTATGATTTTTGAAATATCTTTCTGCTAAAATCATTGCTGTATAATCATCATATTCTTCATTAGGAACAAGACAAGATTTTGGAATAAATTTTTTCCATCCTTTTGGAGGATTATGTTTGAAATAAAGTTTTCTTGCTTGTTCTGTTGAATATTTTTCGTTTATCAAATCTATCTTTATATCAGAAAAATCAGTTTTTATAATATTGCAATAATATTTATGTGAAGTACCATCGCCAATAATTATTTGAATTTCTTTATATTTTTCCATATAAGAAATAATAAAATCTTTAAAATCTTCTTTTTTATAAAAACAATGCTCTAAAAGAACATCATTTTTATATATTGCCCAACCAAATTTTTTACTACCCGGATCAATAAAAATATAAATCACTAAAATTTTCTCGCAATTAAAATTAATGGATCCCATACTGTTGACATAATAGGATGATATCCCATATCTATACTTTCAACATCAGTTATTCTCATTTTATTATGAATCATAGTTGCAACATTATTTATTTTACCATGAACTTCAGAATGACCAATCATCTGACAACCTAAAATTTTACTTGTATATTTTTCAACTATCATCTTTATCCATATTTTATCATTTGAAAAATATCCTGGTTTTAAATGATAATCTTTCATTTTGGTTACATAGTTTAAATTTAATTTTTTAGCTAATTTTTCGGAAATTCCAGTTGAAGCCATCTGTAATCCAGCAATTTCAAGCATACTTGTACCACATATTGCAACTTCTTTACAACAAACTTCAAAATTTCTTCCTATTATTTTACCTGTTCTATTAGCATTAGTTCCAAGAGGTATATAGACAAATTTGTCTAAAACTGAATGATATATTTCTGCACAATCTCCACCTGCAAAAACATTATGCACACTTGTTTGACCTTTTTTGTTAACCTGAATAGCTTTAGATTCACCAAGCCTTAACCCAGCTTTTTCTGCCAAAGTTGTTTCTGGCAATACTCCAGCTGAAACTATTACCATATCTGTCTGAATTTCACTTTTATCTTCAAGCAATACACTTTTTACTATATCACTATTCCAAATAAGATCTTTAATACCTTTACCTTCAATTATTGTAAGGTTTTCTTTTTTAGCAAGAACTTCTCTTAATGGCAGTTTTATATCTTCATCAAAAACAGATAAAATTTCAAACATTTCCACTAAAGTAACTTTCCTTCCTGTGTCTGAAAGAGAATCTGCAACTTCTGCACCAATATATCCACCGCCAATAACTGTTATATTTTTGACATCATTATCTTTCATATATTTTTTTACCATTAAAAGATCTTCCATTTTTGTAAAATGAAATACATTTTTTTGATTTTCTTTTTCAAAAGGTAGTTTTCTAGATTTTGAACCGGTTGCAATCATAAGTTTGTCATAAGACATTTCTTCTATTTTTCCGCTTTTATCTTTATATTCAACTTTTTTTTCATTTAATTTAATATTAATAACTTCAGTTTCAATTCTTATATCAATGCCTTTTTTTTCAAAAAATTCTTTAGATCTTGCAAAGATTTTTGTATAATCCTCAACCATATCATTAAGTACATAAGGCATTGAACAAGCACCATAAGAAATATATTTACTTTTATCAAAAACAGTTATATTAAAATTAGCAAATTTTCTTGAAGCTTCCATTGCACATGATAATCCAGTACCATTAGCTCCAATAACAATTAATTTCTGAGCCATAAATGCCTCCTTAAAAATAATAAGCCTACATATTATAATATAAGAATAGAATAAAAACAATAGAGGAAAGCATATAAAAGATAAAAATGCTTATTTGTGGATTCCCATATTCATGAGGATAACAGATTTTTAATTTCCAATGTCCAATGTTAAGGTACTGTTGAAAATTGAATATTTTTTTTATTTTGGAGGAATTCCATTTTCCATTAATACGAGCAAGTTATGTACAAAAAAAGGATTCAAAAAAATGTTTTTGAAGCTTTTTAATAAAAGAATAATCTGTTTTTTTTTTACTTTTGCATAAATTCCATTGTTCATGGAAATGACAAAACTCAAAACAAAAGCAGATCCCGGCTCAGAATAGTACCGGGATGACATTTTCTCAGAATCATACCGGGATTACAAAGCACAAATGCTAATTAAGATGACATTTTTTTACATGAAATTCACTTGGGATGACTTTATATTGATTTTTGTTTATTAAATCAGAGGATTCAATTACAAGAACTCGATAGAAGTTTTTCAATTAATGGCTTCAATATTTTAAATAATTATACTATTCAAAACAATTGATATCTTGGTACCAGTTGAAAATTTACATAGTATAAATTTTCTCCTTACATGTTCAGCTTTAAATTACCTCCATGTAATTTCCTTAAGATTTTCTAATGCATCTTAGTTATTTATAATTTTATTTTTTTTAACTTTGAATTTCTTTTTTGTATACTTATTGAAAATCTTAAGACAGCTTCCATAATTACGCTCGATATCAATTTTTTGAATCTATATGTAAAATCTAATTCAAAAAAAATCTACTCGGTAACTTGAGTGAACGTTGCGAAGCATATAATATACGGATGTATTATAAGTGAACGAAGGTAAAGAGATATTTTATATGGATGTAAAATATCGAATGGTACCGAATGATTATTTTTTTGCGTCATTGTAATGAAAAAAAACAAAAGCAGATCCCGGCTCAGAAACATACCGGGATGACATTTTCTCAGAAACATGCCGGGATGACAGATTTTTAATTTTCAAGCTTTATCCGTGTACATCCTTGATATCCGTGGTAAAAATGCTTTTTTGTGGATTCCCATATTCATGATGATGACATTATATTGGTTTTTATTTGTTTATTCAGAAACTCAATTAACAACACCAACTCTTAATTTTATTTCATCGTTGTTTTGCCAATCACTTTGTTCTTGATATTTACCTTTAAGATTTTCAAAAATATATTTATAAAGAAATTCAGGAAAAACTCCTTCTTTATATTTTTGCTGCATAAAATCAAATTCAGTATAAATTCCAAGATCAAAAGCATTAATAATTCTTCTCATTAAAAGTTCGGAATAACTATCTTTAACATCATTTCTTGAAATAATTTTTTCAATAATATCTCTACCTGATAAAGTAAGCCAATCTGCTAAATTATTTATCATAGAAGAAGTATCAATTTCTCTAACATTTCTTAAAGCCGGAGAAAACGATAATAATGCTGCTCTATAATTATAACGATCAATTCCAACTCCAAGACATTTTACCTCTTTATTATGATTATTTTTTTCTTCAATCTTCATAATTATATCTCTTTCATTAAATCCTTCAAAACCCATTACATCAATTTTTGAAATAGTATTAATAAAAAATTTTTCTTTCATACCCCAAGTTATTGGATTTGACCAATGAGTAGCAACTTCAACTTTTCCATTATCATAATTCAAATATTTTATATTAAAATTTCTTTTATAAAAAAAACCATTATCAATAAAAGCTGAATCATTAATAATATTTTCACCTTCTAAATACAATCCTTTATTACCTATTTTTAAATATTTATCAAGTAAAATTTTTTCATTATTTGACAAAGTACTATGAGAATCTCCACATATCCACAATATTGCATCATAATCTCTGATTGTTGCAAAATCAATATTATCTTTTTGCGTGTTTAATGTAACAATTTCCATATTTCTAATACGCTCTTTATAATACGAACATACATCTTGCGAGCTTCCATCCTGAACAATTAATATGTTTTTAGAATAAATAAATTCAACAGACAACAACAAAATTATAAACAGCATAACAGCTTTTTTCATAACTCCTCCATTGCCAATCATTTTTTGTATATATTTATTTATTATTTTTTTAATATAGATTCATTATAAAAGCAATAATTCAAAAGTGCAAGCGAAATTTTAACTCTACAGCACTTTAATGCTCAATTCTATAAATCTTTAACTATATATTTAAATTTTTATCCAAATATTCAATAAGCGATGAAGTATTAATTCTTTCCTGTTGCATTGTATCTCTGTTTCTAATAGTTACAGCATTATCTTCAAGCGAATCAAAATCAACTGTAATACAATAAGGTGTGCCAATTTCATCCTGTCTTCTATATCTTTTACCAATACTTCCAACTTCATCATATTCACATACAAATCTTTTAATAAGATCTGAATTTAATTTTTGAGCAAATTCTTTTAACGGAGGCTTTTTCATCAAAGGGAATATTGCAACTTTAACAGGTGCAAGTCTAGGATGAAATTTAAGAACAACTCTGTTTTCATCACCATCAGGTTCTTCATTATAAGCATCAATTAAAAATGCAAGAGTAGCTCTATCAGCACCAGCTGAAGGTTCAATAACATAAGGAATAAATTTTTTATTAGTCTGAGGATCAAGATAAGTAAGATCTCTACCTGAACTTTCCATATGTTTATTCAAATCAAAATCTGTTCTATTTGCAATACCTTCAAGTTCAGAAAATCCAAATGGAAATTTATATTCAACATCTGCACAACCACGAGCATAATGAGCAAGTTCATCATTATCATGTTCTCTAAGCTGAAGATTTTCAGGTTTAATTCCAAATCTTTTATACCAATCAAACCTTTCATTTTTCCAATATTCATAAAATTCATCAGCCTGTTCAGGATTAACAAAAAATTCAATTTCCATCTGTTCAAATTCTCTTGTTCTAAAAGTAAAATTACCTGGAGTAATTTCATTTCTAAAAGATTTTCCAATTTGAGCAATACCAAAAGGAAGTTTTTTCCTAGATGTTTGTTGAACATTTTTGAAATTAACAAAAATACCCTGAGCTGTTTCAGGTCTTAAATATATAATATTTGCATCATCTTCAACAGGACCCATAAATGTTTTAAACATAAGATTAAATTGTCTAGATTCAGTAAATTCACCACCACATGCCGGACAAGTTTTTGATTCAAGAGTATCTTCTCTATATCTTAATTTACATTTTTTACAATCAACCATAGGATCAGAAAAATTAGATAAATGACCTGATGCTTGCCATATCTGAGGTGACATAAGTATTGAAGAATCAAGACCTGTCATATCCTGTCTTCTCAAAACATTATCCTGCCACCATGCATCTTTAACATTTTTTTTAAGAGCAACACCATAAGGACCATAATCCCAACATGAATTTATTCCACCATATATTTCACTTGACTGAAATATAAAACCTCTTCTTTTCGCAAGTGATACAATTGTTTGCATATCTTTAACTGCCATAAAAGCTCCTTTTTTAATTATATTTTAAAATAATTCCAGAAATATTCTTATCTGAGTCAGATTTTTTATATATTATGTAAAACATTTTTACTTTTTATAATTTAAATTTCCTGCATGAATTATATATATAAATCCAAATTTGGTCAAACCTGATTAGTCTGTTGAAAAACACTGTTTTCTTTTTTCAAACTTAACTTTAAAAACAAACAGTATGGTCAGGCCGACCTATGTAAGCTAAAATTTGAGATCGGCACAGACCCTTTTCTGTATCAATGTTTGATCTTTTTAATTTTTCAACAGACTCTGATTATTCCAGAAAGGATTAAAACTCTCAATACATATTTCATATCCAAGAGCAGCTAATATAGCATCCAGTTTAACAACACTTATCATTCCAAAATATCCATTCTCTAATTTAGAAAGTGTTGGACGACTAATATTTGCAATTTTACACAATTGTTCCTGAGTTAAATTTTTATCTTTTCTAATTTTTCTTATTTGTATTCCAAGATCTGGTAATTTCATGCGGAATCTCCTTGAATTTTTCTCCTGATAAAGAAATTTCAAAAATATCTATCATTCTTTCTCCAATATTTTTAAAATCATTGTTATTATTTATATATATTTTAATTTCTTTAATTATTTCTCTAAGAGCCTCAATACATTTATCCCAAATTTTCAAAACTTGTTCTTTATTTAAAAAACAGTTTTTAATCCCGAATTCTATTAATTTATCTTTATCATGCCATATTTTCTGCCCATTTAAAGTTAGTGCTGGTTTATCTTTAAAAAGATATACAACTGTATTAACAACATCATATGCAGGTGAAATTACTATGTTTTTTATATTATTATCATATAAAAGACCAAAATTTTTTAAATGAGCATCACCATTTTTTAAAAGGAAATTCATTACAGTCATAGTATAAAACTCTTTCATAGATTCTAATTTATCAGTAGTATATCCATAAATTATCTTTGCAACCTGTTCATAACTTCCAGAATATTTCTGAATTCTATTTTTATTCATTAAAGATAACACTTCCTCAAATCCTAAAAATTCATCTCGATTTTTATCATAATTAAATTTTTCCACCAGAAGAAACTTTTTATTTTTCGATAATTTCAAATTAACAGTTTTAACACCAGCATATTTTAAAGCCTTAATGCAAAAAAACTCATTTTCAGAAAGAAATGGAAATTCATTTCCCCATGTTTTTAATATATATTCTTTTGTCTGTATAGAATCTTTTATAAAAGCAATTGTTTTAGGTTGAACTCCCGAAATAGCGTTTTTATTTAAAAAAGTATGTAAAATCCTATTAAATAAATCATCATCATCATTATTCAATACTTCATCAATGTCAAAATGAGGAAAATCTAATTTTGATAAATCAGTATGAAATTTAATTCTTCCATCAATATTTGCAGCTAAAAATGAAAACAATAAAAAATCATCAATATTACCATATTCTTTCATAATTATATTCTTGAAAATCTCATATAAATAACCTTCTGGTAAAAAAGTCTCAAAAAAAGGCGGAAAGCTATCAAAGATATAATATTTCTTATTAGCAGGAAGTGATAATGAAATGGAATCTTTCAATTCTATATTGTCTTTATAATTTAATATGAAATTTTTATTATCTTTTTCTAAAGTAGCAATTATGTTATTATCTTTCAGGATTTGTATCATTTTTCTTCCGTTTTTTTGTTAATTCTATTTAACATAATATCAAAAAAGACATAAAATGTAAAATGATTTTTACAATCCACAAAAATAACAAAGATCAAACTTTATAAAAAAATCTAAAAGATTGTTGACCATCCAGTATCAGTATTGAATTTTGGTGTGAGTGTATTATTTATATAATTACCATATTTTAAAATCTGTAAGGATTGATTAGTTGTATAATATGGCCAGAAAATACTAATACCGGAATCTGAAAAAGTCCTTAAATTATAATCTAAATCATAATAATACAAGTTGTTATTTACTTTGTATGGAATAAGAAGATCTTTATAAGATAGTAAACTCTCTGCTGAATTAACAAGATCAGCTCCATAGATATATGGATTGTTAAAAAACTTCACAAATTCAAAAAAATCAATTTGAGGGGAAGAAAATCCTCTTTCAAACAAAGACGAGTTATTTAAAACATTAACTGTCTGAAAAGCTGCAAGCAAATTTTGATTATCTTTCACTTCATTTACAAAAGCTCTAATCTTATCCATAAAAAATATATTCATATATGAAGGATCTGTTACAGCAAGAGTCAAAGTTTGATTAACCTGACTATAATAATCATAAGTATAACCAGCGATTTTTTTTGCTAATTCCAATCCGTTAGATTGAGTATTGCTTTTCAGCCATGAAAAAGCATCAGAATATTTATTGCCGATAGTAGTAAACTTGCTTGCAAGAATATAATCAGTATATTCCCTAAGCTCATAAGTCATTTCCATTGTGCTCATAAGACATGCATCTAAAACTGTCAGAGAAAGTTTTTTGCCTAATATTGATGTAATCTGTGAAAAAGCACTATTTATTTCCTGATATGAAAGAAAATCATTATAACTACTGGCTATTCCAATTACTCTCTCTGGTGCAAGTAAGCTCTGCTTATTGTAAATACTGCCAGCCCCATGACCTGAATATACCAAAGCATATTTTTTTGCTGGGAAATTTGTCTTGCTGTAATTCACAAACTCCACAAGATTGGCAGGATCTCCAACATTCATACTCATATTTTTACGGAGATTTACAATATTATCTTTTTCAATATATGCAGTAAAATTTGTTATAAGTTGATAATATCCTGATAAAGCACTAAGTAATCCATTATTTCTTGATGGTTCCATCTGGAAGACTATATTTATATTCTCATCAGAACCGGAATTTAATAAATCTGAAAATTCATTTTCTATTATCTGTATTGTCAAATCACTTGTTAATGAATCGTCTGCACATGCATAATACATTATTGTCCATTCTTTCTGCGATAAAGGTAATATAAGGTCTGTTTTCTGTATATAATAATCAGTAAGTTCACAATAATCTTCCAATACACCACTTTCAGTAAATTCCTGATTTTTAACCTCTCCTACATTCCTGGCATAATATGAAATACTATAACTTCCATCATCATACTTTGTCATAATTTTTGCACAATCTTCAAATTCACCTGCTTTCACAGAAACATCTTCAAATCCAAGTAATATTTCATTGTATCCCATCGCTTCAGTTATTTCATTAAAAAGAATATTAAAAGAGAGTCTTTTTCCAATTTTCCTGTTATCATATAACTCATAAAAATCTACTGATTCAGATAAAGTCAAACCTACAGACTGTTTATTTCTTATCATAATAATTCCATACAATTTTCCAGAATTATCAAAAACCATATAATCTGAATCTGGAGGATTTGAAGAATATATATTTGCCATAAATGTTCCATTATTCAACTGATCCTGCATATCAGCGTTAACAAACAATTCATAAGTATTATTTTGTACCGTATTCTGATATCTGAAATTTGATTTCATAAATATTCCATCTTTTCCAGAATACTTCCAATAGCTATCTGGTGAATGCACTGAATAATGTGCTAAATATCCTTGAGACCAAAGATTATAATTTGAAATCAAATTATTCGAATACTCTTCATAATCAAAAGTAAAGAGATTATATTTTGCATTCCATATATTACTGGATTTCTGCATCTTAATATCAAGAAAATTTCTTTTTCCATTTGATAAGGTTATGTCAAACTCATCTTCCATATCCGTTCCTGCTTTGTTAATTACAATCGTTTTGAGACCATTAGAATATTTCTCCGGAACAAATAATTCAAAATAACCTTCTGAATTAGTAACCGTCGTTCTGTCTGTACCCTTTAAAGTAACTGATATACCTGACAAATCCGCATTTTTATTAATTGTATAAAAAGGACTTTTTCCATTACATTTAACAGAACTTAGTAAAGAAGTGCCATCAGTATTAATATATCCTGATATCATAGAACCTGATAATATATTTTCTGTAACATCGGTGTTTGTCGAGCTTGAACCACCTCCACCCCCACACCCTATAAAAATAAATATCAATGCAGAAATCAAAATTAAAAATCCAGATTTATTAACCATGAACTCCTCCAAAATTAAATATAAAGGTTTCAAAAAACAAGTATTTAGAATTTTAACATACTAATATTTATAATGCATATAAATTCTTTTGTCAATACTTTTAGGATTCTAATTAAATACCTTTGGGATATTTAATATTTATAGAATTTAAGTTAGATTTTTAATATGCATCATATAAAAAAAAATCTGAAAATTGAAAAAGAAAATGAACTTGGTCAGAAAATAAAAAAATTCAGAATGGAAAAAAATATAACTCAGGAAAAACTTGCTGAGATTATTGATGTTCACTTCACTTATATCGGAAGAATCGAAAGAGGTGAAAAAACACCATCACTAAAAACTCTCAAAAAGATTACACAAGCATTAAATATATCTTCAGACCTTCTAATTGAAACTAATTCTGAAAAAAATGAAGAGATGAAATTATTATCTATTTTACTTCAATCAAGATCTTCTGAAGAAATTCGTAAATTACGAAAAATTGCTGAAATACTTTTTTTTAATTAAAATCCTATCCCAGAAGAGTCACAGGGATGACAATCTTTAAGAGCAGTTAGTGGTTTGTGGTTAACAGTTTGTAACAGATGACTTCGTCATTGGCAACTAATTGGCTTCGCCACAGCGTGGCTTTGCCAATTGTGACAAGGTGGCTTTGCCACCTGTAACGATTGACTTCGTCAATCTGTAACGGGTTTAAACCCTCTAACCCTTTAACCACTAAATCCCTGCGAGATAGCGAAATAGCCAAATAGTGAAATAGATTTTAAACATTTACATTTTCTATTCTTCTATCTTTTCCCCATCTCACTACTTCACTATCTCACTCTCTCACAGTTTATTCATATCTTAGACATTCTACTGGATCCATCTTTGATGCACTATATGCTGGAAATATTCCTGATATTATCCCTGTTAAAGCTGATACTCCAAATGCTAAAAAAATCGATGTGAAAGTAACAACAGTTTCCCAACCAGCTTGATAAGATACTAAATAAGATATTAAAATACCTGCTAAAACTCCTAAAAGTCCTCCGATTATACTTAAAACAAGTGCTTCGATTACAAATTGCATCATAATATCTTTTCCATTTGCTCCTATTGCTCTTCTAACTCCTATTTCCTTTGTTCTTTCTGACACTGATGCAAGCATTATATTCATTATTCCAATACCTCCTACAAGCAAAGATAATGCTGCAATTCCAGTCATTACAATATTGAATATTCTCTGTGTTTCTTTTTTTTGTTCAAGTTTTTCAAGAGGAATTATTATGTCAAAATCTTCTATATTGGAATGTTTTCTTTTTAATATTGAATTTAAACTATCCCTGGCAAAAGCAAGATCTTCAATATCTTTTACTGTAAATACAACTTCTGATACTTCATGAAATTCAGGATCTTTATCTGAATTTTCAAATCCTGCTCTATTATTTACTGGAAATAATTTATCAGAAAGCGTTGCTGGTATGTAAATATCTCTTTCCATATTTCTTGTTTTTAAATCAAGTTTCATATTATTACCTGAAGCATTTTCATTATCTTTTTTTAAAAACCCTCCTGCTGAAACTGTTCCTATAATTACAAATCTCTCATTACCAATTCTGATTATCTTTCCTTGTGGATCATGATTATAAAATAATTCTTCTGCAATTTCTGCTCCAAGAACACAAACTTTTCTAAAATAATTCAAATCATCATTATTAATAAATCTACCAAATCTGATTTTTTTACCAGAAATTCTAAAAAAACCTGTATCAATTCCTACAATATTACATTCTGGTCTAAGTTTTCCAAATCCTGCTTTTTCATCAATTATTATCTGAGGTGCAGAATCAACAATAACTGGTATTGTTTTTTTTATATAATCAACATCATCAACTGATAAACCTTTTGAAAATTTCCTAACTGCTTCTTTATAATCTTTACCTGTAAGTTTTTTTGCCTTTACAGTAATATTTCTCGCACCCATCTCTTCTATTTGCCTAACTGCTTCTTTTTCAGCACCTGCTCCAATACTCATCATAGCAATTACAGAACCTACTCCAAATATAACTCCAAGTATTGTAAGAAAAGAACGGAGTTTATGCAAAAAAATCTCACTAATAGCAGTTTTTACACTTTCATTTATATTCATAATTGAATCCTCTCAATTCACCTTTGTTAAGTTTCAATTTTTTCCAAGCGTTATTACTTCAGAATATATTTTATCTTTGTCATTTATTCCGCTTATTATTTCAACAAACTCATTATCTTCAATACCAGTTTTTATATATCTTTTACTTTTATCCTGCATATAAACAAAATCACCATTTTTATCATGAAAAACAGAATCTCTTGATACAGTAAGAATATTTTTCTTTTCTTCTGAAATTATCGCAAAATTAACACTCATTCCAGGTTGAAACTTAGCAATTACATTATCAATATCGATTTTAACATCAAAATAACTTCCTGATTCACCACTGCTTTCACTTTTTAATGCAAAACTACCTATATCACTTAAAACACCAGAATATTTTTCACTTTCAAATCCTGGTAAATAAAATTCTACTTTTTGACCTTTTTTTAAATCAAGAAATTCTGTTTCTGAAACTTTTCCCATAATTATAAGATTATCAACCTGAGAAATTTGACATATAGATGAACCTGTATAAGTCTCATCTCCAACTTGAACTTTTGATTGTTTACCACCTTTCCAAACTTTTACATAAACAACAACACCGTCTATTTGAGATTTAATTGAAAGAGAATTCATAATATTATTAATTAAATCAAGCTTATTTTTCATAAATTCAATTTCTTCATCAACAAGTTCAAGCTTTATACTATATTCCTTTTTTTTATTTTCAAATTTCATTTTAGATATTTCAAGTTCAAGCTCAGCAAGAATTTTTCTTCTTTTTCTTTTTGAAATCTGAAATAAATCTGCATGTTTCCTATGTCTATCAAGTTCTATTTTTTTAAATTTCAAATCAACTGTATTCTGATCATAACTTGTTTGAAGTTCATCTATTTTTTCTTTAGCAATATAACCTTTATCACTTAATTCTTTTTTTATTTTCAACTCTTTTTTTAAACTATCAAGTCTCAATTCAGCTATTGCAAAATTCCGTTCAAGTCTTTTTAATTTTTCAGCAGAAGTAGGATTATAAACTTCATAATATTCAATAATTGCAATATCTATATCTTTTTGCCTTTTTAAAATATCTTGCTCAAGAGAAAAAAGCTCTTTTTCTTTTTGAGATAAAGTTAATTCTTTATTACTTTCTTTAAGCGAAATATCAAGCTCAAGTTTTTCAAATTCTTTTTGAATTTCAGTTTTATCAATTGAAGCTATAATATCATGTTTTTTGACATTATCTCCTTCTTCTTTCATGGTTTGAATCTTACCTCTTCCTGGGGATTTAATAATTTGTCTGCTTTTACTTTCAAAAACTCCTGTATCCTCAATAAAATTTCTAATATTTCTAAATTTAGGCGATTGCAATTTTCTTTTTTCAAAATCAACAATACTTGCTGAATAATTAAGCTTGATTATATCATTTTCTTTAATACCACTTTCTATTATTGTCAAAAAGTAATTAGATAAACCCACATTTACTTTTTTAATTTTTCCATTTTCCATTGTAACTTTATCATTATTAATAGCATTTGTTGGAATTGCAATAATATTTTTGATATTTTTAGTAATTATTCTGCCACTCACTGTCATTCCTGAACAAAACAATGAATTAGCAGACAAAACTTTTGCTAAAATTTTTATTTTTTTAACTTTCAAAACATCTATTTCACTATACTGAGCAAGGTTTTCTACATCAATAACTTTTGCATTATAAAATTTATCTATTTCACAATCCAAAGCAAACAAAACTTTATCATCTTTTTTTATATTAACAGCTTCAAATTCATTAACAAAAATATTAATAACAAGATCTTCTGATGAAGAAACATATCCAACAGATTCACCTTTTGAAATATATAAACCTTCTTTAAGAATTTCCTTTCCTGAATCAGTCCAAATATCAGCATAAACAAATATCCCATCATCAGGAGCTTTTATAACAGATTCTTCAATAAGTTCTGTTGTATGTTCTAATTTTTCACGAGCATTTTGAATATCTCTATTATACATTTGAATATCTATTTCTCTTTTTTTATTATAAACATCCAGTTTTTTCAAAGATTCTTTATAAGAATTTTCAGCTTCATACAAAGAAAGTTCAGCTTCTTTTTTAATATCTTCTGATTTACCTTTTTTAAGAATTTCAAGTTCATTCTGCATAATATTTATTTGAGCATTTTTAACAATTAAATCTTTTTCATATCTTTTTTTATCATCATCAGAAACATATCCAAGTTCTACATATTCCTCATAACCAGATAATATTTCACCTAGTCTTACAATTTCACGCTTTTTTATATCAATATTTAAAATCTTATGTTCAATTTCTTCTGTATCCTTACCATAAACAGCACTGTTATAAGAAGATAAAGCTTGTTCATAAGATATTTTTTTCATAGCAACATCTCTTTTATATGAAAACTCATTATATTCACCATTAAGTCTGAATAGTTCAAGATTATTTTCTTCTTGTTTTAATCCAAGAATATTTTGTTCATGTTCTGCTTTTACCTCAGAAGTATCAAGTTTTATAAGAATATCTCCTTTTTTAACCTGACGACCTTCATTTTCAAGCCATAATACTTTGCCATAATAAGGAGGAGAAATTGTTTTTTTACTCTCAGCTTCAAGACTTCCTACAAAAGCTATATATTGCTCAAAATCCTGTTTTTTTACTTTATAAGTGTTATGTTGAGAATAATTTGAACATCCAAAAATAAAAGTCAAAAATAATATATTAAAAATTAAATAAAATCTTTTGTCCATCAGAAAGTCCTTTTTCAACAAAATAATAATCAGAATTCTTGCCTATAAAATCAATTTTAGTTTTTTTAATACCTGAAAAATTAATTATATTGACAAAAACTCCATTTTCATCCTCAATAACAGTTTCTTTTGGAATAACAAAAACATTTTTATATTTTCTATCAAATATTCTAAATTCAGCAGAAAAATTAGGTTTTATACCTTCTAATTCACCTTCAAATTCAATCTCAACTTCAAATTCCTTAACGCCCTTCTCATCAGAAGAATATTTAAGTTTTCCAAGTTTACCAATTTTAATTAACTTACCATTTATAACTTTTCCAGGAAAAGCAATTGGAAAAATTTCAACTTCCATACTATCTTTTAATCTTTCTATATCCTTTTGACTAACATTTCCTCTTATTTTAAGATTTTCAAAATCTGTTACTTTCAAAAAACTCATTCCACTCCATACTCTACCACCAACTCTGATTTTACCATCCCATCCAGTAACATACATAAGCACACCATCAATAGGTGATTTAAGAGTGCTTTTTTTAATTCTATCCTCAACTCTCATAGAATCTTTTTTAGATCTCTCAATTCTCATTTTCATACTTTTTTCATTTAATTCTCTTGATATACGAGAAGCTTCCATATCTTTTGAAGTATTTTCAAATTCAAGCACACTTTTTGAAATATTAAGATCATTGAGTTTTTTTTCATTTTCAGAAGGAAAATTTGCTAATTCATTAAAAGATGAAATTTCATTTTCATAAGAATACTGGCTTATTTTAAGGTTATTTCTGAACCTTTCAATTTCTAATTGAGAAATATAACCAGCTTTAAACATTTTTTCTTTTTCTGCATAAAAAGCTTTTTCAAAATCAAATTGCAGCTTTGTTATCTCAAGTCTTTTTTTAGCATTTTCAATTTCTTCTTTAATTTTTCCTTTTTCAAACAATTTATTTTTAAAAAGAAATAATTCTTTTCGCATAAGAGCAATTTCATACTGTTTATTTTCTCTCTCAAACTCATAAATATTATCTTCAATAGTTTTTTTAAGATTTATCTCATTTCTTTCAAGACTTCTCAATGACCATATATTTCTTGATTTAATATCCTGAGTATCAAATTCAGCTATAATATCATCTTTTTTTACTTCTTTACCCTCATCTTCAAGAAAACTAACTGTACTCCAAATACCCATAGGAACATTGACCTCTTGTTCCAAAACAGGTACAAACTCACCCTTTCCCAAAACAAAATCTCTAAAATCCTGTCTATTTAAAGTATAGGAATTTTTATGTTTTTTTTCTCCACAACCACAAAAAACAAGTATAAATAAAAAACTAATTAATATTTTCGTAAATATATTTTTCAACATCTTCTCCACAAGCTTTTACATAATCAAGCACAAGCATAATATTATCAATAAGTGCATTAAAATACTGTTGTTTTTCAGAATTAAATTTTTCTTGAGCATCTTGCATATCTATAAAAGAAATAAGACCTTTTTGAAATGAAATTTCTGAAAACTTCAGATTTTCTTCAGAATTTTTAAGATTTTCTTCTTTTATATTAATAGATTGTGAATTAGTTTTTAATCTATTTTCAAAATTTCTAATCTCAAGCTCAACATTTTTAACAAGGTCCAAGTGAGCAATAGAAGCAAGTTCAAGATTAAGCTCAGATATATCTAAATTAATTGAATCTGTCGATTTACCAAGTTCAAAACTCATACTTACAGCGGAAGAAGAACTTGTATTACCGTTTTTATCCTCATTTTTATTACCTGAATATTTAATATCAGGTTTTTTATTAATTTCAGAATTTTCATTTTGTATTTCTGATACTTTCAAAGAAAGTTCAGACATAAGAATATCTTCCCTTTTCTTTTTTATAATGATTGGAGATTTTATAAATTTTATATCAACTTCAAAAGTAATATTTTCATTAAAATCAAGTCCTATAAGCTTATTAAGACCAAGTCTTTCATTCTCGACGCTATCTTTCTGAGATAATATTGAATTTGTAGAATTCATCAGATTTAACTTTGCATTAATAACATCAAATTTATTAGCAGAACCTGCTTCATAACGAGCAACAGCATAATCATAGGATCTTTTCCATCTAACGCTTGAATTTTCTTCAATATTAAGCCGTTCTCTTGATTTTATAAAAGAAAGCATACTTCTAACAACTCTTAATATAAAATTCTTTTTTTGTTGAATAAAAGAAGCTTCAGAGATTTTATAATTAAGTTCTGAAATAATTCCTGAATTATCTTTCCATTTCCACAAGCTTTGAGAATATGACAAAGATTTAGTAGTAGAATCAGCCGAAATATCTTTTGTATAATCAAAAGAAAGTGATCCACCTTCAGAAATTTTTTGTCTAATATCCAGACTTCTAATGTCAGAATCATTTGCATAAAACGAAAAAGTTGGTATAAAAGCTTTTTTTTCTTTAATATAATTAAGAACAGATTTTCTGTGATTAATCTCAATCTTTCGAAATTCAGGAGAATTTTTCAAAGCAAAATCAACTGTATCTTTTAAATTCATAGAAAAAGTAGAAAATCCAAAACAAATCATAAAGACCAAAATAATTCTTATCATAAAAACTCCCTTATAAAACAATTGAACATAAAATCAACAACTAACAATACAGTTTAATTAACCCAACTTAAATCACATTAATCACTTTTCTCCTTCACCCTTTCACTATTTCACGGTTTTTTCAATTACGACTTTACTCGTCACAGCTTTCCACCAATCCCTGCCAACACTTCTACATTATAACTCAATTTTACATCAATAATTTTATAATTATTATTTGCTTTATCTGAAATAATTTTACCATCTCTTACTTCAATAATTCTTTTTGAATAATTAGAAACTTCTCTATCATGAGTAACCATAATAATAGTCTTTCCAAGCTCATTTAATCTCTGAAACAAAGCCAAAATTTCTAATGATGTTTTACTATCAAGATTTCCAGTAGGTTCATCAGCAAGAATTATTTTTGGATTATTTGCAAGAGCTCTTGAAATTGCAACTCTCTGATTCTGACCACCAGAAAGCTCAGTAGGTTTATGATATATACGATTACCAAGACCAAGAGCTTGTAAAATATTTTTGCTTTTTTCATCTCGCTCAATCTTTGAATCTCCCATATATATCATAGGTAAAGATACATTATGAAGAATATCTCTATGTGAAAGAAGATTAAAAGACTGAAAAACAAATCCAACTTTTCTATTTCTAATATTAGACAAAGATATATCATCAATTTTACTAACATCAACACCATCAAAAAGATAATTACCAGAACTCGGTGTATCAAGACAACCTAAAATATGCATAAGAGTAGATTTACCGCTTCCAGACTGACCCATTATTGTAGTAAATTCTCCTTGTTCAATACAAAGAGAAATACCATCGACAGCTCTTACCTCAGTACTACCCATTTGATATATCTTAAATATATCATTCATATCAATAAGCATAAAACCTCAATGTTTTATTTGTAGTAATTCTACATTAAAAAATATATAATTCAAAGAAATAATATTTTAAAAAGCAAAAAAAATTCTACTCGGTAGCTTGAATGTCCTTTTTGAACTTTTTACGACCTGACCCCATTTTAAAAATTTTTTTGAATCAAAATAGAATTAATCTTTTTATATCCTATTTCAATTATCTTTTGGTATTTAAAAAAATCCATTATTAAAATAGGTTTCATATTATATTCAATTACAATATCTGCTTTTTCACATTCTTTTCTTGTTTTTTGATATTGTTTTAATACGCTAAAATAATAATTTTTTTTATACCAATCTGAAAGTTTACTATAATCAACATCACAATAAACATTTGATGCAATTTTATAATTTTGTTTTTTTAAAACATTTACTGGAACTATTGTATTAAATCCTCCATCAACTAATCCATTATAATCAGGAAACATTGGGGGTAAAGAGCATGATGCCATAACTGCATCTATAAGCAATGTGTTTTTATCAAAAACAACTAATCTGTGTTTATGTTCTTTTGTTGAAGCAATTATTTTTATATCTTTTTCAAAATCTCCTATTTTTCTTCTTTTGAAAAAACTTTCTAAGAATTTTTTTAGTTTTTCACCTTTAAATAAAGGTCTTGTCTTAAAACTTGGATCAAATAATTTTATAAAATCACTTTTTGACATATTGTGAAAAAGATCCCACAATTTACAAGCATCAAAATCCAGTGCTGCATAAAGGCCAGTTATTATTGCTCCCATTGAACATCCTGCTATTTCATTTAATTCAATTTTATTTTCATCAAAACTTTTTAAAAGACCAATATGAGCAAACCCCCAAGCTGAACCTCCGCCAAGTGCAAGTGATTTATCTTTTTTATTTTCCATTAAAAATATTTCCTATTCTATTAATTATATATTTTTTTATATCTGTCTTTTTTAATAGATAATTTCTGGTATTTTCATATTGTTCATCATTCCAAAATTTATTAATATTTTCAATTTTTTCAAATATCAAAAAAGCTGATTTATAATTTTTTTCTTTAATATAAAATGAAAATATTTTATAATACATTTCATCTTTTTTATATATATAACTTATTAAATACAAAAATTTTATATAATTATAAGAATAAAAAGAAAAATCAGGTTCAGTAAGTCTTTTAAACAAAAAATAATCATATTTTGCAAAAATATATTCAAATTTTCTAATTAATTTAATTAAGGTAAAAAACTTTTTACTATCAAATAATTTAATTACTTCAAATTTAAATATTGAATAAAATAAAGGAGCTGTACTTTTATCTTTTAAAAAATCTCCACATATATCAAAAAAACAATTTGATTTATGAGATATTCCTTTTATATTAAAAAATTTTTTTAAAAATTCATCTGATGAAATATTATATTTTTTAGAAATATTATCAAATGTATATGCAAAACTTCCTCTAACATCTAAATTATCAAAAAATTCAATATAACTTATATATAATTTTATTAAATTATCTGAATCTTCACAGTTTTCAAATAATCTCACAATATATTTTTTATATATATCTGATTTTTTAAGTTTTTCTTCAATCAATACTTTATTTGCTATTTCCACAACATTTATATTTTTTATTTTATCATCAGCTAGTTTATATAATAATCGAAGTCTTTCTCCATCGCTTAAAATAAATGAATATTTCTCTAATTTATTTTGAATTGTTTCTTCAAAATAATTTTCTGTAAAAATAATATACTCAGACCATAAAAAGAAATCTTCTGCATTTAAAATAATATCATATACTTCTTTTACATCAATTTTTTTTTCGATAATATTAGATAAAAACATGTTATAAAGTAGAAATTTATTGTTTTTTTTAAATAATTTAGCAATAAAATTCCATTCTTTATTTTCTGTATAATTATATATATCATTTATAATTTTTTTATTTTCTTCATCCTCTAAAAGCGGGGAATAAAAAGAATTATTTCCAAATATATAATATCTATCTCTTAATCTATCAAAAGAAAATTTTTCATTACATAAAATACATTTTTGAGGAATTATATCTAAAATATTATTTTTTAATTTTTTCAAATATTCATTATAATCTTTTATTTCAAAGTTACATTTATCACAACCAGCAAAAACACCATTGTCTTTAATATTTAAACATCTTGTCCACAAAACACAAAAATCCGTTTCTTTACTTTTATTAAAATTTATTTTTTTATTAAAATAAATATTTTTATTTTCAAAATCCCCAGTTAATGAAATAATATCATTTCTGTAAAGAAATTCTATAATTTTTTGTTGTTTTCCTGAAATATTATAAAGATCAAAATATACACCTTTTATTAATCTTCTTTTGTAAATTTCAATTTCTTTATCTAAAAAAAATTCTTTAATCTCACTTTTATCTAATTTTTCATATCCATTGCAATTTGTACATAAAGGAATATTCTCAAACTTACCTAATAAATGACTATATTTATAATAATCTTCAAGAATTTTATCTTCTTTTTCCTTATTTTTATATTTATATTCAAAATATGTATCTCTACAACATATAGTAATATTTTCACCACTTATTGCGGGAAATTTAAAAAGATATTTACAAAGACTTTTTTTAAAAAAATCTTTTCCTTCTTCTATATTTTTAGAAATTTTAATATTAAAATTATTTGAAAGCTCAGTAATTAAATCATTAAATAAAACATTTTGACCTCTTGCTGATGAAATATTACGCCTAAGATTAATTAGATAGTTTTTATTTGAAAGAAAACTATCTTCACAAATATCAAAATCAATATTTAAATTTATAAAAAAATCATTCCAATAAGCAATAAAATTTCTCAATTCATTTGAATTTTCTTGCATAAAAACCGCCTGAACACCAACAACAATATTTTTTATTTTGTTATTAGATTCAATTGATTTTTTAATAAAATATTTTGCATTATTATTAACTATTGAAAGAACATTTTTCCCTGTAAGATTTGTATAAGTTTTTTCATAAAAAGCATTTATTGAAAATATCAATCTAAAATTAACATTGTATTTTTCTATGTTATTTATAATAAAATCAGAATTTTCACTTGTTACAGCCAAACCATTGGTATTAAGAGATATTATATTGAATTCTTCTTTTTTATTAAACTCTTCAAAAACTAAAATTAGTATTTTTTTCCAATCAGCATGCGTAAAAAATTCACCACTATTTACAAGAGAAACACCCTGTATATCTTTGTTGTTTTCAAATGCTTTTCTAATATCCTCAATACTCATAATTTTATTTGAACATTTCCCTTTTATAGTACTTTTATAGCAAAATGAACAATTAAGATTACATATATTTGTTGTATCAAGCTGAATAAATTTACTCATAATATGATTATATCAAACCATTGAATAAAGTAAATTATGTTTTTTATCAAAAAGATATTGACTTATTGTTATATTGGATTTATATTTTAAAAATAACTTTTTTTGGAGAAAAAATGCTTCTTCTTGGTATAGATCTTGAAACAACTATGGCTGATGCTTCAAATGAAGGCACGAGAATACTTGAAATAGGTGCAGTTTTATATGATTGGGATTTAAAACAACATGTTGATATATTTAACCCTTTAATTAAACCTTATGGTCAAAATTTTCATATTGATTCGTTTGTAACAAGACTTACAGGAATAAATATGAAAATGCTCAGAGATCATGGTATAAATATAAAAGTTGCTTTAAGAAAACTTATAAGAATGGCTGAAAAAGCTGATTTTCTTGTAGCTCATAATGGAAGACTTTTTGATAAAAAAGTATTAATTAAAGAATGTGAAAAATTTGATTTAGAATTCCCTGAAAAATTCATGATAGATACATTAGTTGACATAGACTATCCGCCAACTTGTAAATATAAAAACCTAACATATCTTGCAGGATTTCATTCAATTTTACCAGGTGGTCACCGAGCTTTATCAGATGTAATGACAATGATAGAAGTTTTAAAAAGATATGATTTTCAAAAAACAATTAAAAACACTGGTAAAGTAAAAATAAAAGTTATAACTAAAAACCCTGAAAAAGACAGAAGAACTGCTATTTCAATGGGCTTTAAATGGGATAGACATAGACGATATTGGCATAGAAAATATTCTCGTGATGAATGGAAAGAAGTAAAAGATAAATTAACATTTGAAGTTATAGTCGAAGAATAAATCTAAAAATTCTAAAATTTATAATATTTTTTCTATATTTCCAATTGCCCACAATGGAAGATTTATCAACCAATCTTCTTTTTTATATTTTGTCATCGCAGTTCTTATAGAAATACCTGGTTTGAATTTTTCATAATATACTTTTAGACTTTTAGCTTTAAGATTTACCTCAGCTTTAACTTCTAATGGAATTATATTTTTTCCATTATCAATCAAAAAATCTATCTCTGCACTTCCTCTATTATTTGTCCAATAATATGTATTAATACCTTTTATTGTTTTTAATTGTTGCATTACATACTGTTCAGTTAATGCACCTTTAAACCTTCTAAAAAGTTCATTACCTTCAATTAAAACCGACTGATCAAGCTTTACCATACAAGAAAGCAATCCAACATCTAGTATATATATTTTAAATGCTTTTATATCTTCAAAAGCTTTTAATGGAATTAAAGGAGTTGTTATTCTGTGAATTTTATGAATAATACCACAATCTGCAAGCCATAAAAGAGCAGTTTCATAATCTTTAGCTCTAGTACCTTCTCTTATCTGACCATATATAAATTTTTTATTTTCTTTGCTTAATTGTGATGGAATACTATTTAAAATCATTCTAATTCTCGGAACTACTTCACTTGGAGCATGTTTTGAAAAATCCTGTTCATAAGACAATAAAATTCTTTCCTGTATTTCTCTTACTCTTTCAAAATCTCCATACTCTTTATAATCCTTAACAGCTTCCGGCATTCCTCCAATATAATAATAATATCTAAGAAGTTCTATATACTCCTCTCTAAAAGTGTTCGCCATTTCAAAATCAGATTTATTAATTAGTTCTAAAAACCGATCTTTACCCAACGCTTTCATAAACTCAAAAAAAGATAGTGGAAAAAGATCAAAAAACTCCACCTTGCCAACAGGAAATGATGTTCCACTGTGCAAAGCAACTCCTAAAAGAGAACCAGCACATATAATATTATATTCAGGAGAATTCTCATTAAAGTATTTTAAAGATGCAAGAGCTTCCGGTACTTCCTGTATTTCATCAAATATAAGCAAAGTATTATCAGAATTTACCTTATTTTTAGAATACAACTCAATACCCGTTATAATTCTTTCAATTCGAAAATCTTTATAAAAAAGCTCTTTCATCTGCTTGTTATTATCAAAATTAACATAAACAACATTTTTATAATAAGTTTTTCCAAAGAATTTCATAAGCCAGGTTTTTCCAACCTGACGAGCTCCTCTTATAATAAGAGGTTTCCTATTCTTATTATCTTTCCATTTTTTTAAAAATTCCAATGCAGAACGATACAAAAAATCACCTCTTAATTATTTCTTATAAATTAATTATACAGTTTTTTTTACAAAAATTCAAACGATAAAGTGTATATAAAATACATTTATTCGTACGAATAAGTGTAAAGTTTAGGTTTAAGAGGACGCAATTCCTGTAAAATCAAGAATAATCTTGTCAGAAGATATTTTAATATTTTTAAATTCCCTATGTCCTATCAAAATAATAATAATATCGGCTTTATCAACAGCATATTTCAAATTATATTTTTATATTAAATATTTGAAATATTAACTTAGGATTTTGGAATACATATAAAAAAATGGTATATTTAAATAAAAACATGGATATTATATAAATGAAAAATAATAATAGATTTTTATTTGGTAAAAACTGGAAAAACTTTTTAAAAAAAGTTAATTCAAAAAAGATTAAAGTTGCTGAAGAATCAATAAAGGATTATATATATTTTGAAAATATAAAAGGAAAATCTTTTCTTGATATTGGTTGTGGAAGTGGACTTTTTAGTTTAGCTGCCAAAAATCTAGGTGCTAAAGTTTTTTCTTTTGATTATGATAAAGAATGTGTTAATTGTGCTAAAATTTTAAAAAATAAATTTTATAAAAACAATTCTAAATGGAAAATTACACAAGGTGATATTTTAAATAATAAATTCATAAATTCAATTGAAAAATTTGATATTGTTTATTCTTGGGGTGTACTTCATCATACCGGAAATCTTTGGCAAGCTCTTGAAAACACAAGTAAACTTGTCAAAAACGAAGGTATTATTTTTATATCGCTTTATAACAATCAAGGTTTTTACAGTAAAATATGGTCAAAAATAAAAAAAACTTACAATAATTCAAACTTTTTAGTAAAATTATCTTTAATTACTTTTTTTTATATTTTCTTTCATTTAAGATCTTTTATTATAATGTTATTTAAAACAATTTTTTTTAAGACTAAAGTTGAAAATAATAAAGATATATCAAGAGGCATGGATTGGATAACCGATCTTATTGACTGGATTGGAGGATATCCTTTTGAAGTTTCAACACCAGATGAAATCTTTGAATTTTTCCATAATAAAGGTTTTATTCTTAAAAAATTAAAAACTTGTAGAAATGGTCATGGATGTAATGAATTTGTTTTTAAAAAGGCTAACAAATAATGTTTTTTAAAAATAATTATAATTTGTTTAAACATTTTAGTTTTTTAAGCTTTTCTTTGATTATCATAAAACTTTTTGCGATTTTCAAAGATTCTCTTATTGCATCAAATTTTGGTTCATCAAGAGAACTTGATCTTCTTTTTTTAGCAATGCTAATTCCAGCGTTTTTTCAAAACCTAATATCTTCAGGTCTTTCTGTGGGGTTTATTCCTTTTTATCAGGAAAAATTTGCTACTTATGGCAAAAAAAGTTCAGATTCTTTTTTTATTATTTTTTTATTATTAGCTTTTATTATTGTTATTATTTTATCTTTTTTTATTTTCAATACTAAAATTCTTGCTTTAAAATATTTAGAAATCACTTCTGAATTTGATATTGCTATTTTTTTATCAATATTTAATTATTCAATAATAATTTTTATACTTGGTACTTTAAGTAAAATTATTCAACAGTTTCTTTTTTTAAAAAAACAATTTTTCATTTCTTCAGCAACAGAATCTTTTATTCCTTTATCTGTTATATTATTTCTTTTATTTAATTTTGAAAAAATAACTATTTATAATCTTATTTATGGCTTCCTAACTGGATATTTATTACAATTTTTTATTTTATTATACCTTTTATTTAAAGAAATTTTATTTAGAATTGAATTTTATTATAAAGATATTTTTATTTTAAAAAATATTTTAATGCAATCATTATATATATTCATCGGCGGTTCATTGTCATATTTAAACTTTTCTGTGGATTCTTTCATGTGTTCTAATCTCTCCCCTGGAAGTCTTTCTATTTTGAATTATTCAAACAAAATACCTGCATTAATAATTAGTTTTTTTACAATGTCTATTGGCAATATTTTTGTATCTTATTATAGTGATATTAATTCAAAAAATACAAATATAATTGATTACAAAAAATTTCTTTTCGTTTCAATTATTTCTGGTTTAATTATATTTTGTGTATTTTTTATGTTAATACCGTATATTGTTAGTTTATTATATTATAGAGGAAATTTTACATCTTATGACCTTAACATTACTATAAAAACAGTTAAAGCTTATTCATTACAACTTATAGTATTTACAAATACAGTTATAGGAATTAAAATACTAAATATTCAAAAAAAATCCTTTCTTCTTGGAATTATAGGAGTTTTAAGCTTTATTCTAAATATTTTATTTAATATTTTATTAATCAAATATAATACAGTAGGATTAGCATTATCAACATCAATAGTGTATATTTTTAGCTGTATTGTTTTAAATATTTTTGTAATAAAGGGAATAAAAAGTGCAAAAAACCAAAAAAAAGTATTGGAATAATATTTGGAATCAAAAAAATGATTTTAAACTGTTAGATTATTCAAATAGAATTAATATTAAAATAATTGAAAAAATATCTATATATATAAAAAATAAAAATATATCTTTTCTTGAAATTGGTTGTGCACTTTCTCAATGGTTACCATTTTTTGCAGTTGAATATAAAGCAAATATATATGGAATGGATTATTCTTTAACTGGCATAAAAAAAACTATTGAGCATTATAAAAAACACAATATTAAATGCACTTTTATTAACAAAGATTTTAGACATGAAAACGAAATTCTTCATAATAAATTTGATATAATCTTTAGTTTTGGAGTAATTGAACATTTCTCAAATACTTGTGAGATTATAAAAACAATTTCAAAATTCTTAAAAAAAGATGGAATAATTATATCAATTATTCCTAATTTACAAAAGAAATCAATATATCATATACTACAAAATATTTTAGGTAAAAAAATTCTTTATAAACATTGTTTTATCAATGCAGAACAATTAGTAAAAATTCATTCTCCAAAATTTAAAAAATTAAACTGTTCTTATATTGGGAATTTTAATTTTCAATTGTTAAATTTCAATCATATAAATGGTTTTCCAAATATATCATTAAGATACTTTTTAGCTTTATTAAATAAAATATATGCATATTTTATAAATTTTGAATCACCATTTTTTTCTCCTTATATTATTTATATTGGTAAAAAACATGATTAAAATCTGTTTTTTTTCAACCAACGCTTATTCTGTTATTAAAGGTGAAAGAGCCGGTGGCACAGAATTAAATTTATTTTTTATTGCAAAAGAACTTAAAAAATATAATATAAAATCTTTTTTTTTAACCGGTGATTTTAAGCAAAATAAAACTAAAAAAATACAAGATATTTCTTTTTATAAAGTTAAAAATTTAAATTCAACTTCAAACAAATTAATTAGATGGATAAATATTATTAAAAAATTTTTTTTTATTGATGCTGATGTTTTTTTTATTTCTGCATTTAGTATTTATATTTTTCCTTTATTTTTTATATGTAAATTCATAAGGGGAAAAAAACTAATTTTCAGAGTTGCAAGTAAACGAGATATTGATGGTTATTTTACTAAAACAAATATATTAAAACATAATCTTTATAAATTAGCTTTAAAATCATGTGATAAAATTATTATACAAAATAATGAAGATAATATATTATTGGCGAAAAATTATAATGTAAAAGGAATTGTAATTAAAAACGGTTGGAAAATTAATAATGATAAAATTCACAAAAAAGATTTTTTTTTATGGATAGGTCGTGCTGAAACAACTAAAAAACCTGAACTTTTTTTAGAATTAGCCAAAAAATTACCACATAAAAAATTTGTTATGATAATGCCAGGTTCGAGTCTTTATAAAGATAAAATAGTTAATGAAATTAAATTAATAAAAAATATGCAATTTTATGATTTTATAGATTATAAAAAAATTGACATTTTTTTCAAAAAAGCAGAATGCTTTATAAATACTTCTGAATTTGAAGGATTCCCTAATACTTTTATACAGAGTTTTATGAATTATACTCCAATACTATCTTTTAATGTTAATCCTGATAATATAATAAACAAATATAATCTTGGTTTTTTTTCAAATAATAATATTGAAAAAAGCATTGAATTTCTTAAAATCCTTAATAACAAAAAAATTAATTTTCTTGGTCAAAACTGTTATAATTATGTTTCAAAACAACATAATATAAAAATTATTGGCATAAAATATGCTAATTTGATTAAGGAAATGTTCTAATGTGTGGAATATGCGGATTTATTGATTTTAATAATAATCTTAACAAACAAAATTTAATCGCTATGACAAATACTCTCTCTCATAGAGGACCGGATAATTCTGATTATTTCTTTGATTCATCAGATTCTTTTAGTATTGGATTTGGTCATAGAAGACTTTCTATAATAGATGTTTCTGACAAAGCTTCTCAGCCAATGTTTTTTGAAAATAATGTTATTGTATATAATGGAGAGATATATAATTACAAGGAAATAAAAAAAGAACTTGAAGATTGTGGTTATTTTTTTAAATCTTCTTCTGATACCGAAGTTGTCTTAAAAAGCTTTCATAAATGGGGGAAATCATGTGTTAATCGTTTTAAAGGTATGTTTGCCTTTTGTATATTTAACATAAATAACAATAAGATATATCTATTTCGTGACAGATTTGGTGTTAAACCCTTATATTATTATTGGAATAATGGATTGTTTCTTTTTTCTTCAGAACTAAAAGCTTTTCAAAAAATACCTTCTTTTAAAAAAGAATTAAATATTAATTCTATAGAAATGTTTCTAAGATTTGGTTATATTATGCAACCACATACTATTTTTGAAAACACTTTTAAATTAAAAGGTGGTCATTGTCTAAAATTTAATTTATTAAATAAAAATTTATCCAAATTACAATACTGGGATATTTATACTCTTTTACATAAAAATAAAATTTATAATAATTATAATGAAACTCTTGAACTTCTACAAAAACAAATTGTATCTTCCTTTAAATACCGTACAATATCAGATGTGCCAATTGGTATTTTCTTATCAGGTGGAATTGATAGTTCACTTGTAGCAGCAATTCTTTCAGCAAATTCATCTCAAAAAATTAAAACATTTACAATTGGTTTTAGTGAAAATAATTTCGATGAATCAAAATATGCCAAAAAAATCGCAAATTATATTGATAGCGAACATAATGAATTTTTATGCTCTCAAAAAGAAGCCTTATCTCTTATTAATAAAATACCGGATTATTATGATGAACCTTTTGGAGATAGCTCTGCTATACCGACTATGCTTCTTTCAAAACTTACATCAGAACATGTCAAAGTTGCATTATCTGGAGATGGTGGAGATGAGCTTTTTTTTGGTTATAATAAATATTTTAGAATTTTGGAGACTCAAAAATATTTAAAAAAAATACCAGCTTTTTTAAATAAAAGTCTAGTTTTTAATGAAAATATACTTAAAAATACTGAATTAAGAAGAAAATACTTTAATATTAAATCTAATATAAAATATAAAAATAATGCTACAAAACTTCTTGAATATCGCAGCTCAAGATTCACAGATAAAGAACTAGAAGAAATCCTAAATTTTAAAATCAATAGATTATATAGTGATTTTGACAAAAAATACAGTTTAGATTTTAATAAAAACTTACAAATAACTGATATAAATACTTATATGATAGATGATATATTAGTTAAAACTGATAGAGCTTCTATGGCATATTCTTTAGAAGTGAGAGAACCTTTTCTTGATCCTGAAATCGCTGAATTTGGTCTTAATATGCCTAATGAATTCAAATTCGATAATTATAATGGTAAATTAATTTTAAAAGATATATTAAAAAAATATATTCCAGAAGAACTTTTTAATCGTCCTAAAATGGGGTTTGGTATTCCTTTAGCCAAATGGCTTAGAGATGAATTAAGAGAAACTCTTGATTATTATACAAGTAAAGAAAAAATTGATGATAAAATTTTTAACTTTGAAATTATCAATAAAATAAAAAGTGATTTTTATAAAGGTAAAAATACTGAATTTGAAAAATTATGGTTTATTCTTATGTTTCAAATGTGGTATGAAAAATGGGGTTAAAATGAAAATTATATTTTTTATGTCTCATGCATATTATTTTTTTGACAAAAAAAAGGGAAATAGAATTGGTGGTGCAGAACTTAATATGGTTAATATTGCAAAATCATTATCATTAAAAAAAAATTGTAATATTGAATTCTGGACCGGAGACTGTAATCAAAACTCTATAGAAAAATTTAATAATATTACAATTAGAAAAATTCCATTTTTATTTGAAAATAAAAGAAATATTTTTTCTAAAATTTTAACTAGAGTATTTTTTATGTATTATTCGTTTATATCCCAAGGTGATATATTTATAACCTCAACTAGAAGTGATTTTTTTATTTTATGGTTTTTTATTGTTAAATTATTAAAAAATAAAACAATATTTTTTAGAGTTGGTCAAGATATAGATGTAAATGGTGTTTTAAATAACAATATTAGTTTATACGGTATTTTATATAAATTAGCTTTAAAAAAATCTGATAAAATAATAGTACAAAGTTTTTATCAAAAAAACTGCTTAATAAAACTATATAATAAAAAATCTATACTAATTAGAAATTCTCATATTATTCAAACTCCTGAGCATTTTCAAAAAAGAGAATTTATATGCTGGATTGGAAGATGTAGATTAGTCAAAAATCCTGAATTGTTTTTAAAATTAGCCAAAAAAATGCCTAATTATAAATTTATTATGATATTATCCGAAAAAAACAATCTCAGAGATAAAATTTTAAAAAAAAGTTCTACAATTAAAAATCTTACAATATTAGAATCACTTGATAGAAATGAAGTACTTAATATATTAAAAAAATCTAAATGCCTAATAAACACTTCCAAAAGAGAAGGTTTTTCAAATACTTGGATAGAAAGTTTTATGTGTGGAACTCCTGTTTTAAGTTATAAAGTTAATCCTGATAATATTCTAAAAAAATATAATCTTGGAAAACATACAAAAAATTCAATAGAAAAAACTATAAATTTTATAAAAAATCTTTCAACAGAAAAACAAAAATTTTATTTTAAAAAAACAACAAAGTATGTAGCAAAGTATCACAATATAAAAAATGCTTCAGAAGTATATTATAAATTGATTTCTATGTTTAATATAAAAACTTAAAATTCAATTTCATATTTTTTTAGTTTATAAAGAAGAGTTGTTCTTTTTATACCCAGAAGTTTTGCAAGCTCTGTCTTGTTTTTTGCCTTAATACTATATTCAAGTATTGTATTTTTTTCATTTTTTTCAAATACATCAAGTTCTATGTCGTTTTTTATATTATTTAGAGAATTTTGTTTTATTTCATTTTTTTCTAAAAATAAAAAATCTTGTTTTTCTAAAATATTATTTTCGCAAAATATCATTGCTCTTTCTATAGAATTTTTAAGCTGTCTTATATTTCCTGCCCATGTTTGATTTTGTAAATATTCAATTGCATTATTTGAAATATCTTCAACTTTACTTCCTGTTCTAACTGTTAATTCTTTAATGAAATTTTTTATAAGAATTGGAATATCTTGTTTTCTTTCTCGAAGTGATGGAACTTTTATTTCAACAACATTAAGTCTATAATAAAGATCTTCTCTGAATTTACCATTTTCAACTTCTTCCATAAGGTCTCTGTTTGTTGCAGCAATTATTCTTACATCAACTTTAACTGGTTTTGATTCTCCAACAATTTCAATTTCACCTTCTTGAATTACTCTTAGGAGTTTCGCCTGAATATCTGTATCGATTTCTCCAACTTCATCAAGAAATATTGTTCCTGTATGAGCTTCTGTAAATTTTCCTTTTCTATCATCAATTGCTCCTGTAAAAGAACCTTTTTTATGTCCAAAAAGTTCACTTGATAAAAGTTCTTTTGAAAGTATAGAACAGTTAACAGCAATAAATAATTTATCTTTTCTCTGAGAATTCTGATGTATATATTTTGCTGCAATTTCTTTTCCAGTTCCTGATTCACCAGTTAAAAGAACTGTTGAGTCAACTTTTGATAATTTTTCAAGAATTTGCTTATGTTTTAAAAATACTTGGCTTTCTCCTAAAAAAACAAATTTTGATTTAAAAATCTCAGGTTCGATATTTTTTAACTTTAATATTTTTTGTGATAATTCTGCTAAACTAAATGGTTTTACTATAAAATCCTCAGCCCCTATTTTCATTGACTCAACTGCAAGTTCAATAGTTCCATGTGCACTTATCATAAGTACTTTTGTTTCTGGTGCTTTCTTTTTTATATATTTAAGCAGTTCCATTCCATTTAATTTTGGCATTTTAATATCAAGTACAACAATTGAAGGTTCAAATTCATCAAAAAGATCTTGAGCTTGTTTTCCATCTTGAGCAAATATTGCATTTATATTTTTTTCTTTAAAATCATATTCAATTGCTTTTCTTATTGAACTATCATCATCTGCAACTAATATTTTCATTAAATCTCCAAAATCTTATAATAAAATCTATTATAATTTTACCATTTATTAAAATAATTTGCATAAAAAAAGCTCCCTAAATATATTAGAGAGCTTTTTTTGTAACAAAAATCAATTAAATAAGCTATTTTACTTTAATCAATCTGTATTTTTTTAACTTCTTCTTTTTTAATCTGTGGTTTTTGAAATGTTAATGAAAGTATTCCGTTTTTAAATTCTGCTTTTATACCTTCTTCACTTACTCCATCACCTATTTCGAATGTTCTTGAATAATTAACATTAGGTCTTTCTCTAAAAAGATAATTTCTTGTTTCCAGTTCTTTTTTGTTTTCTTCAATTTCATTATTTTTTTGCACATTTGTTTTAATTGTAAGATATCCATTTTCAAGAGTAATATCAATATCTTGCTTTTCCATACCTGGAAGTTCTGCTTCAAGGTAAATTTCATTTTCTTTTTCAAAAATATCAACAGGAAACTTTCTAGTTCTAGTCCATTCTCTTTTGCTAGTTGTTACTCCTTCATCAAGAATATCTCTAACAAAGTTTGTCATGTCATAAAATTCCTTAGTTGGATTCCAAGTTGCAAATTTCATAATTTTACCTCCAGTTTTTTAGTTTTATTTTTAAAACTCTTTTCTAAATATATAGATACAAAAAACATGCCAAAAATATAGATACCAAAAAAGGTCAGTTTTACCTGACCTTTTTGTTGAATTTTTCTACAACATGTGGATTTTATTCTTTTATAATGTATTATCTGGAACTATATTTATGTTTCTTTCAAGCAGTCTCTGAGAAGACTTTAAAGCAAATTTCACTTTTGCTGGAGCTTCACTGAAATAATTTTCAAGTTTTGACGCAACAATCTCAGCCCTTTTTATAACCTGATAGTTAGTATCAAGATTTTCTAATTCACATATTGAGATTATTTCTTCTTTAATATTCTGAAGTCTTAAAATATATGCAACCATATCTTTATCAAGTCTCTGTATGCCCTCTTCAATAAATCCCGCTGCTTTTGTCAGAGTAAAATAATTTTCTGAAGAGAAATTCAGAACTTTTATTGATACCAGTTTTTCAGTCCAGATTTTCTCTTTGTACATTAATTTAGCATTTATATAATAAGTACTGTTCATCTCTGCACTTTCTGCAATAGCACCTACTTTTTCTTTTATTTTAACTGCTTTTTCACCATCAATAGAAACAATATCAGTGTTTATCATTGTTAAGTCTGAAGAAGTATAGTATTTAATCATCGCATCTGCTAATAATTGTTTTCCAAAATTGACTAATACACATTCTACAACAAAATCTTTTCCTGCTTCAAAACCATTTTCGTCTGGTGAAAGGAAAGTTATTCTTAACATTTCAGGTACAGCATTATCATTGTAATAAGAAATACAATTTGATTTTCCTTCCTTAAGACCTTTCTGATATGCCTGAGGATATACTATAGCAGATTCTTCTTGATATCCTTTATCATATCCTTGACTATATCTAAGATCATAAGCTACTCTGTACCCTTTTTCCTCACCTTCTGCATAACCCTGACTATAACCTCTTTCTCTTTCATAAGAATATTCTTTTCTGAAAAATTTATTATAACTTATGTTATATGCTTCATCATAACCCTGACTATATCCTTTTCTATATCCTTCATCTTTACCATATACAAATCCTTCTCTAAAACCTCTATCATATCCAATTTTCCTTGCTTTTTCAAAATTTTCCTTATACGATAAATCATAAGCCTGTTTATAGAATTTCTGAAAATTATCCGAATAACCTTTTCTATAACCATCTTTTTTACCTTTATCAAAATCCTGTTGATTTTTCTGATTATCTGTAGCTTCAACAGCAGTGTTTCTTGATAAACCTGATATTTCAAACACTCCTGCCATATCTGAAATCCTAATACTCAAGTCATTCTGAGACAAAATTTTCTGTCTAATTAAATTTTCCTGTTCACTATAGGATTTATTATAGGCTACATTGTAACCTTTTTCCCATTCCACATTATGAGCTTTTTCCTTTCCATCAGAATAACCTTTATCAAAACCATCTGAGATCAGACCTGATTCATATCCATCACTATATCCTTCATTTCTCCCATGAGAAAAACCTTCATCATAACATCTTTTCTTTCCATTCTGTGTTCCTCTTTTTTCACCATCGTTGTCGCCATCAATTCTTCCATTTCGCAAACCTTTAGCTATACCAGCCTCTTTTCCCTGTTCCAACCCTCTACGCTTTCCTTCTCGGTATCCCTGATTATCCCCTTCACTTCTTCCTTTACTTTCACCTTCAGATTTCCCTTTTGTAAAACCATCAACTCTAGCCTGAGTACTTCCTTCTTTTACTCCCTGTTCAAAACCTTTTTTATACCATTCAGAAGCCTGAGCAGCATAAGAAATATCTGATAAAATAAATATCATAACAAAAAATATTATAGTTAATTTTTTCATTTTCTCCTCCGTTATTTTGCTAATTCAAACAATTCGTTCCAATCAGATGATTTTACAAAATCAAGTTCTTTATAATTATATTCAAGATTATTTCTGTAAAATTCCATATCTGACGGCATATATACTGAAAGCATTGAGAATTTGACATCTTTCCCGTGATGATATTTATCAATCACCACTTTATACAAATCCTCAACTGTATATTGAATTATCTGAAGAATATTATCATCTCCAATTCTGTTATAAAGCTCCATAAGAAAATCATTTACATCAACATATTCTTTTTTTCCATCAAGTTCTTTAAATAATGGTGCAAAGCATGCAGAATGTCTTTTTGCAAAATCGATTGCATATTTTATACTTTCAGGTGATTTTTTGCTATATTCTTTCAATGCACCTGTAAGAGACTTAATATTTTTTGTCATATCATCGATTTTTCTTAAATCTAATAGAGACATCTGATAGTTTGAATTAACTATCTTCTTACAAACACTTTCTTTGATTTCAGGAACATAATGATCATTATCATCCCAGTTATCATATTTATGCTTTTTTATCTTTTTAAGAATATCTTCTGCTCTTTTTTTCATAAACTTATGTTTTGCTCCACCAGAAATAAATACTCTGCGTGCAAAATCCTGTGGTTCAAGATCTGTTGTCATAAGTGGTTTGGTAAATAATGAATAATCATATCCTATGCCCGGCATATCAGTTTCAGCAGCAATCATAAAATTAGCAAAATTTCTGAACTGATAAGCAACTTCCAACTGATTCATAAAACCACTATTCCAAGCTATAACATCAAATTTATTATCTCCAAGAACCTGACTAAATACATCTTTAGCTTCTTTAAGTGTAATAGAGTCTCCTTCGGTGTTTGAATAGGCAAATGATCTTTTATTTTGACCGTTTCCAAGTGATATCCATCCAGTACCCTTACCCATAAACATAAGAGCTTTTTTATGGGATTTATAACTTAAACCCCATTCAAGAAATTCTTTAAGAGATGCTGGAGAACCCATATTCATATTTTCAAATTCACCTCTTTTGGCAAGCTTGTCTTTATACACATAATACCTCTGAGCCTTAGCTTTTTTACCTTCAAAATCTACCTGAGCAATAATATGCATATTCGCTGACGATCCAACTTTTAGAACAGCTTTAACTTCTTCCAGAAGAAGCTTAGCATCATCCTTTTCAATATCTGCTGAAACATATATCAATAGAGACCATGGTTTTTCAGCAATTTCTTCTGGCTGAACATCCATGTCTTCAACATATTTGTCGAGTCCATTACATCCAGTAAAGACAAACACAAATAAAAAAAAAGTAAAGATTGTTAAAAATTTTTTCATTTTCCCCCCTTTAATACTATATAATTAAAATTAAATTAAAAATAAAAATATAATATTTTATTAATTATAATTAAAAAAATAAAAAAAACCAGTTACAAACTGTTACAAGCTAGATTTACATTTTGTACCAATTTGTTTTATAATATTTAAAAGAGATTAAATTAATAATGGAGATTATATGAAATTTTTATGTAAAACAAAGCTTGGAGATTTTCTTGCAGGTTTTGAACATGATTATCTTATAAGCCTTGAATTTCCTGGAGATTTTGCTAAATCTTTTATAAAATTCAATTATATTAGCGGTAATATTCAAAAATTTGAACATGAATTAAATAATTATATTGAAGGAAATAAAAAATATATTGATTTTCCATATAAATTAATTAATATTTCAGATAGTAAAAAATTTATTCTCGAAAAACTAAAAGACAAAGTATTATATGGTAAAACTCTGACTTATTCTGAACTTGGAAATATTTGCAATGTTAAAAACCCAAGAATTATTGGACAAGCTATGAAAATCAATCCTATTCCCATTGTAATTCCTTGCCATAGAGTTTTATCTAAAAATCCACTTAAAAAATACTATTCCCCAGGAGTTTTTTATAAAGATTTTCTTCTTGAACTTGAAAACTCAAATAAAACAAAGATATAATTAAATTATAATTGCTTTTATACGCTTTACATACTCGTATACCTTTCATATACTGCTTTTAATACAGATCTTGGCCCAGATGCTTTACTGGGATGACAAACCTCACCAATTTTAAATATTATAAGATTTTTAATTACTGTTTTTAGATTTTTGCTTAAAAAGATAAAAAAATATATCTTGTAACAATTACGAGAACTCGTTATAAATTTTTGGTTTAGGTTCTATGTCTCCCTTTGAAGTGTAATGAAAAAAATTATAAGATTTAATTTTTTTAAAAATAATATTAATATTTTCACTCTAACCTTAATGCCATGTTTTCTACACCAACTATTTCTTCAAGCTCTTCAAGCAATGATTCATTAATTCTAACTCTATGTAAAGTTTCAAGCATTACTTTGCCCTGCTCTGTCGCCATTACAATAATTATTTCGTGATTTCCATTATACATGTCAAATACATCTTTCATAGAATCAATATTATCTGATTCTTCTAGTTTTAATACAAGTTTGAGATTTTCATTTGCAAAGAGTTCTTTAACATGATTTATTTTTTGACAAAAATATTCATTATCAACTTTTTTTATATCACATACTACAACATCATTTTCTCTTATATTTTCAAAATCATCTTTTTGGCATTTAATAAAAAGATCAGTTTTTCCATCTTCTATTTCAATTGTATAATTTTCTTTTTCTTGAGTTTTTTTGCTTATAACACCAGAAACTCTGATTTTATCTATTTGTGTTTCTTTTAATTTTGTTAATGAAATTTCAGAAAACAGCCTAATTGTAATTTCAAAATCATCAATATTAGACCATGTAAATGTAAATCCAAGAAATTCTTTTTCTTTTTCTCTTAATAATATTTCTGAATACTCTTTATTTTCATCTGTTTTTTCTTCTTCAAACAATGAATTATAATTAAATTCTTGTTCAATATTTTCTATCATGAATTTTCTTGTTTTTTTAAATTTATCACAAGCGCCTGAATATATAAGTGCTTTTATTATATTTGAATTTATAGCATGATTTCGTGATTTAAGAATAAACTCATTGTAATCTTTAAAATTCTTTGATGTTTTTTTTAAAAAATCTTCAACCAATCTTCCATTTGTGTATCCTATACCTTTGATTGCAGAAAAAGCATATCTTATACCTTTTGTACTTCCAGTAAATCTTGCTTTACTTTTAAATACATCAGGAGAAAGTATTTTAACCTCAGTTTCTCTTAATTCTCTTACTACATTATATATTTTTTCTTGATTATCAATTTCTGAATTAAGCAATTTTGTAAAAAAAACAATTGGATGCTTTTGTTTAAGCCAAGCACATTTATATGTAATTGCAGTGTAAGCTACAGCATGAGCTTTATTAAAACCATAACCTGCAAATTTTACAATATCATCAAAAATATCCTGAGCAAATTCTTTATCGTATTTATTTTTTAAAGCTCCCGAAACAAAATCTTCATTTATTTGTTTCATAAGATGATAATCTTTTTTTGATATAGCTTTTCTAAAATCATCAGCCTTTTGAAGATTAAAAGAAGCTATTCTTTGTGCTATTGTCATTATCTGTTCTTGATATATTATAACTCCATAAGTTGTTTTTAAAATATCAGCTAGAACTCTATTTTTTATATTATTTTCACCTTTTTCACGATTTTCTAAAATTAAATCAAAATTATCTCTTGCTCCTGGTCTTACAACTGCTGAAAGAAGACATAATTCTTCAAAATTCTGCGGTTTTAGAAGCATTACAAATCTCGTCATATTTGCTGTTTCAAGCTGAAATATTCCAGCAGTTTTACCTTCTGATATCATTTTATATACTTCACTATCCTCATAATCAACAACAAGTTTTTTCACTCTAATTTTTTTCATTATATGATCAATTGTTGAAAGTGTTTTTAGTGAAAGTAAATCTATTTTTAATGCACCAAACTTTTCAAGACTATCTTTATCCCATTGAGTAATAGTCTTATCTGCATCTATATTTACTGGTATATTTTTATCAAGATTTTCCGGGAAAATAACAATTCCAGCAGCATGTTGGGAAACATTTCTTATTAAACCCTCAAAATTCTGAGCTCCTACCGCAAGTTTATAAATTTCATTATCTGTTTTTACAAGTTTTGAAAAATTCAAATTTTTTTGAATATTATCCTCAATACTCATTCTTCGATTAACTGAATTCATAGCTTTTGATATTTTTTCATCAGATACTTCAAGAACTTTTCCTAATTCTCTAATTGATAAAGCAGTTTTGAATTTACCAAAACTTATAATTGAAGCAACTTTTTTTTTACCAAATCTATTTCTCACATAAGTTATTAGTTTTTCTCGTTTTTCAGAACATACATCAATATCAATATCTGGAAGATCTTTTCTTTCTAAATTTAAAAATCTTTCAAAAATAAGCTCGTGTTTTACAGGATCTATTTCAGTTATTTCAAGAAGATATGCAGCAATACTTGAAACTGCCGAACCTCTCCCTGGACCAATAGTAATATCATGATTTTTTGCATAATTTACAATATCCCATACAATTAAAAAATAATCCTCAAATCCCATTGAATTGATTATTGAAAGTTCTTTATTAAGCCTTTCTCTAGCTTTAATAATTTGTTCTTCTTTATAGAATTTTTCAAGATTTTTTGAACATAAATATAAGAGATATTCAGAAGATGTTGAGAATTCTTCAGGTAATTTATATTTTGGAAGAAATATTTTTTTATCAAGAAGAACATTACATTTTCTTGCAAGTTCTAATGTTTGAGCAATTGCTTTTTCAAAACCTGTTTTTTTAATTTCGTCAATATCTTTAAAATATTCCTGACCAGCTGTTTCTCTATTAGTTTCACTATAATAAGTTTTTGCATTTAATATACAGTTGAATGCATCCAATATTTTAACATGTGAGGGAGTTGCATATTTGACAGGAAATGTTAGTACAGAAGCTATTCCTAATGTTTCTCCAATGCCTTTAAGTAAATGAAGTATTCCTTCAATGTTTTTTTGTTTTTCAAAAGAAAGTTGAATATAAAAATCTTCACCAAATTCTCTTCTAAATTTTATAAGTTCATTTTCAAGAATATCAAGTCTATCTTGATATACAACATTATAAAATACAGAATTATTTCCGCCTGATAATACAATAATTCCTTCATGATTTTCAAATAAATCTGCAAGTTTTAATCCTTCAGGTGAATTTTTTTTAGATACAAGAGAAATAAGATTTTTGAAACCAGCATTGTTTTTGCATAAAAGTATAAGTGAACCTTCCTGAAAAGTTAAATCGCATCCTATAATTGGTTTTAAACCTTTTTCCAATGCTTTATAATAAAAATCTATACAACCTGAAAGATTATCTTTATCTGTTAATGCAATAGAAAAAAATTTATTTTTTTTAGCATATTCAACTATATCATCGATTTTAAGAACACTTGTCCCAATAGAATATGTACTATAGATATTTAAATGAGCAAATTCAGATCTTTTCACAATTGAATCCTATGATTAAATAAAAAAAATCCTTATATATTCTTTTGTAGTTTTTCCTTGATTCTGCTGTATTCATCATTTATCCTTCGCAATTTTTCATTTATATCACGGATTATACTAAGATAAAATTTAACAAGCACCGGATAATCAACTTTTTGCATAATATCAAGCTTTTCTTTTGAAATTCTAAATGCAACTACATCAGATACTGCAATAGCAGTAATTTCTCTACCTTTTTCATCTAATGCTGAAATCTCTCCAATAAAAGAACCTTTTCCAACAACAGTCAATTCTGTATCTTTTCCAATATCATTTATTTTTACAAGACTAACTTCACCCTCAATAACAATATAAAAACCGTCCGGTTCAGTTTCTTGCTTAAATATTATTTCACCTGCTGGAAAATTAACTTTTTCAGTAATAGCAAGTATTTTTGTAATCTGTTCTGCATTCATGTTATCAAAAATCATTTTTCCCTCTACTCATTAATATTTTCCAGAGTTTGTCTGGAAGAAATTAGTCTTTCTGTAGTCATGCGGGATCTTCCAGCACTTATTTTAATAATATTATGCATAAATTTACACACAGCATTAATGTCATTTAAAGCAACACTTTCTATATAATCTCTTGAAAAAACAACCATATCAACAGCATTATTTTCAGAAGCTTTTATCATTGCAGATCTTGGACTCATATCTATTAAAGACATTTCACCTATAAAAGCACCTTCTGGAAGAGATACTAGAAGTTTTGGCTCATCAACACCAAGTTCTTTATATATTTCTATTTCACCACTTGTAACTATATACATCTCTGTACCAATTTCACCTTCATGAAAAAGAATTTCACCTTCTCTTAATTCCATTTCATGAGCTTTTTCAAACAAAGATTCAAGTTCTTGTTGAGTGAAATTTTCAAAAAGTTCAATATTTTTTACTTTTTCAAGATCAATCATAATTAGACTCACATTTTTTTATATTTACACTATACAATTATCGGCAAAAACGACAAAAAAATTAAACATAGTATTATTATAAAAGCTGTAACATAAAGTTTTAGTTACTTAGTTTATTGAGTTTATAGTGTTTTAACCCTTTAACCCTTTAACCCTTAACTCTTTAACGGTTTTTCTCCCGCTTCATCTATCACAGTTTCTATACTCTTATACCGTTTCTATACGCTTCACATACTGCTTCTATATTCTTCATCCCATTTTTTTTATCAATATATCTGATATATCTTTTATATATATCTTCGCTTTTTCAATATCTCTTGCTTCTGCCATTACTCTTATAAAAGGTTCAGTTCCTGATGGTCTAATAAGCAATCTTCCTCTATCTTTAAACTCTTTATTAAAATTTTTAACCATTTCATCAAGTTCAGGAATTTCCCAAAGACCTTCTTTTGTTTTAACAGTTACATTTACAAGAACTTGTGGATAACTTACAAAACCAGTTTCTTTTACAAGCTCTGAAAAAGCTTTTTTTTCACAAGCTCTGATTTTAAGCATTTCAAGTGCAGTTGCTGGTCCATCACCAGTTGTATTTTTTTCAAGATTAATTATATGTCCAGACTGTTCTCCACCAATTACTGCGTTTTCTTTAATCATTTTTTCAAGAACATATTTATCACCAACTGTAGTTTCAAGATAAATACCTTTTTGTTTTGCAACAACATTTTTAAATCCCATATTAGACATAACAGTTGAAACTATTTTTTTATTAAAATTTTTATCTTTTTTTATTCTATTAACATAATAAAGACTCATAATGACATCTCCATCCATAACTTCGCCATTTTCATCAACCATAAGACATCTATCACCATCTCCGTCAAAAGCAATTCCACAATCAAAATCTTCTTCTTTCACTATTTTGGCAATTTTTTCAAGATTTGTACTTCCACATTCATTATTTATATTATCACCTGTAGGATTATTATCTATAATCTGATATTTAACTCCTAATTTTTTCATTATTTCAGGAATAACTTCCGAAGTTGCACCATTTGCACAATCTACTAAAACTTTTAAATCAGAAAAATCAATATTTTCAGTTCCTTCAAGTACATGATCAACATAAAAATCAACATAAGAAAATTTTTCAAATATCCTACCAATATCTTTATGAGTAACTCTTACTTCATGATCAATATTTTTTTCAAGCCCACCTTCAATTTGTAACTCAATACTATCTGAAAGTTTAAAACCATCATTTCCTATAAATTTTATTCCATTATCATAAAAAGGATTATGAGAAGCTGAAATCATCACTCCAAAAAGAGCTTTTCTCCTACTAGTAATAAATGATAATGCAGGGGTTGGAACAACTCCTAATCTATATACATCAATACCTTCAGACATAAGTCCAGAAGCAATCGCAGCTTCAAGCATATCGCATGAAAGCCTTGTATCTTTTCCAATAAAAACAAAATTTCGCCCATCTCTTTTTAATATTCTTGCAGCAACTTTGCTTATTCTATATATAAGATCGCCTGTCATTGGATAAACATTTGCAATTCCTCTAATTCCATCTGTTCCAAAATACTTTTTTTTCATATTTTTTCTCCAAAATATAATTCATTTATAAATATTTCGTCATAATCTGATAAATTATAATGCGGAAAATAAAAAACCTTGTCTTTAATAGATTTTATCAGTTTTTTTTTATTATTAATATACTTATTTGAATAATATGCAAAACTATAAAAAAGCTCTTTACATATAAAAACTTCTAAATCTTCTATTATGCCAAGATTTTTCATATACTCCACAGTATCAGAATTAATCATATTTCCTGAAATATATATTTTTTCAATATTTTTTCCCTTTGCATAATATTTTTTTAATATTTCAACTGTTGATGAAACAGCAGCTTTAGCTTTTAAAAGTTCTCTAATTTTATTTGTATCAATATTTACATTATTTTTAACAATATTATTATTAATTCTACCATTTTTGCTTATCATTTTTCTTTTCAATAATAAACTTATTAGTTTTATAAAAGCATGTGGAGTTATAAAATCAGCTTTTTTGCTATTTTCTTTTAAAAAAAATTGAAGAACTCCATCAAATTTCACATCAATAATTATATTATCTGCAAGAAAGCTTATATTTTCAAATGCAGGACCAGCTGGAGCTGATGATACAAAAATTTTATCTTCAATTTTTAATAATATTTCACAGTTTGTACCAAAATCCATTCCAAGAGCAATTTTTTCAGGTGAATTTTTAAGCTTCCAAATAAGAGGATAAATATCAGAACCTGCAAAACCACCAATACAAGGGAAAAATTCAATATTTTCAGAATTAATATTTTTATTATATTTTGGAAGTCTAAATGGTTTTCTTGCCATGTTTTTAAGAGAAATTCCATCATAAAAACCCTGCATTACAGAATTTCCAATTAAAAAAACATTTGTATTTAAATTTTTAAATTCATTATTTACATAATTAAATTCAATATTATTATAAATTAAATGTTTTTTTATAGTATAAATCAACTTTTCTCTGATTTTTTGGTAATTTTCTTTACTTTTTAAGGAATAATCTATTCTTGAAATAATATCAATTCCAAATTCTCCCTGAAAATTCTCAGTTTTAAAAGTTTGAGAATTCAAAGTATTAAAACTCTTAACAAAACTAGTACCAATATCTATTAGAAGCATATATCCCTCAAGTATTTTAATAAAAATATTAAAATAGTTTGTTGTGTTAATAATATTTATAGGGTTTATTGTGTTTGTAGGGTTTGTTGGTTTTTAACTCTACCAACCCTTTAACCATACTAACTTTCACTTAAACTCTATATCTTTGTTTTTTCAATTATTTGAGGTATTTCTCTTTCTAAACCAAAAGCCATAAAATGAAATCCAGCAACATATGGTTTAAGCTTTTCAATTATTTCACAAGCAATTTTAACTCTTTCCTCTTTATAATCTTCACTTTGCGAAAGTCTTTTTATAGTTTCTTCAGGAACATTTAATCCAGGAACACTTTTGTTAATAAAATGTGCAAATTTAACATTTTTAATCAGACTTATTCCAGCAATTATTGGAATGTTATATTCATTAGCTTGTTTTGCAAATTCAATATATTTATCTGTATCAAAAACCACCTGAGTTTGAAAAAATTCTGCTCCAGCATGAACTTTTTTGCCGAATTTTATAAGATGAGGTCTTAAAGGTCTAGCAGCTGGATTAGCAGTAGCTCCAACGAATATATCAGGATTTCCCTTGAGTTCATTACCAGAAAAATCAACACCTTTTTTTAATCCAGAAATAGTATGAAGAAGCTGAACTGAATCCATATCATATACAGCTTTCGCAAAATCATGATCACCAACAGAAGGATGATCACCAGTTATAACAAGAACATTTTTTATACCAAGAAGACTAGCAGCAAGTAAATCCGATTGCAAAGCTATTCTATTCCTATCACGACAATTTAATTGAAAAACAGTTTCTACATTAAAATTATTTTGAATCCAAGCACATAAACCAAGAGAACTCACCCTCATTGTAGCTCTCTGATTATCAGTTACATTAAAAGCATGAATATAATGCTTAAGTAATTCTACTTTTTTAGATATCAATGTCATATCAATACCTTTAGGAGCAAACAATTCAGCTGTAAGAACTTTTTTTCCAGATAATATAATTTCTTTTAAAATACTCATACTTTATCCTTTCTTGGTTTTAATTCATTAATGTTTTTTAATGGTTTATAACTTTTTTCAATATTTCTAATACTTTCATTCTTTTCAAGCTTTTCATAAATTTTAATCCAAGCACAATCTTTATTTTCATCAACTTCACATTTGCCATTTAAAGAACCACCACAAGGACCATTTGCAATACCTTTTGAACATTGTGTTCTTGGACATATTCCCATAGTCTTATTTAAAACACAATCTCCACACATAATACAACTTTCTTCAAACTGACCTACTCTTTGTCTTTGAGCAAGATAAACAGTGTCTAAAGATGTAAAAACAGGTTTTTTAGTATAAAGACATGTTACCTGAGTTCCCGCTCCGCAAGAAAAAACAAGTATTATATCATAATCAATATCTTTAAGTTTTTTAATATCTTTTTTTACAAGAAGAGTATTACACATTCCTTCAATAAGAATATTTGCAACAACATCAAAACCTTTTTCTCTAAGAAAATTCGAATAATCTTCAAGAACTTCCTTGCCTGAAGTACCACATTCAGCAGAACAAATATTACAGCCTAATATAGCTATTTTTTTAAAACCCCGTAAAGTCTCTAATACTTTATCTTTATCTTTAAATCTAGTAACAATCATATTTAACTCCAATATTTTTAAAAAAAAGTTTGAGAGTTTAAAGGGCTAAAAAAAACTGCGAATAGTTAATACAGTTAGTTAGAAAGCACAAAACAGATCCCGGCTCAGAATCATACCGGGATGACAGTTTTTTCCCATTTAACCCCTTCACGCTCTCGCTCTCTATCTGTCACAGCTTTACTTAACAAAATGTTCACTGAACATTTTGGCTCTTTAACCTTCTTTTAACCCTTTAACTCTCAACTCTTTAACTTTCTTATAACCCTTTAACTCTCAACTCTTTAACCTTCTTATAACCCTTTAACTCTGTCTTTCCCATCATCTCTTTTGCTTTTTTCACAGCATCCATTGCATCTTTGCCATAACAATCAGCACCAATTTCATTAGCATAAGCTTCAGTTACAACAGCACCACCAATCATAACTTTAACTCTAATATTCTCATTTTTCAATTTTTTAATAATTACTTCCATCTCAGACATTGTAGTTGTCATAAGTGCTGAAAGTCCAACTATATCAGGTTTTTCAATTTTTATTTTTTCAATAAGATCATTTGTTTTTACATCTTTTCCAAGATCAATAACATCAAAACCAAAATTTTCAAGAAGTACACGCACAATATTTTTACCAATATCATGAACATCACCCTCAACAGTTGCAAGTAATATTTTACCAAGTTTTTCTCTTGCATTACCTTTCATCAAAGGTTTTAAAATTTCAAAACCTTTTTGCATAGCTTCAGCACCAGAAATAAGCTGAGGAAGATAAAATTCCTGTTTATCATATTTTATACCAACTTCTTCAATAGCTGGAACAAGATATTTTGAAATTATTTCAAGAGGAGTATTTTCTTTTAATCTTTCATCAATAAGTTTTTGAAGATTATCTTTAAGACCTTTAATAATTGCAACAGATAAAGCATCTTTTGATAATACTAATATTTCTTTTTTTTCAACTTTTGATTTTGTAGATTTTTTTTCATCAATAAAATTTTCAGAAAATTTTAAAAAATCTTTACCTTCTTTATCATAATTAGCCAAAAAACATGAACTTTTAAGCCCAGCCATAAAAGTAGGACTTATAGGATTTCCAATACAAGCTTTAAGACCTGCTCCAATACACATACTTAAAAATGCAGAATTCAAATATTTACGCAATGGAAGACCATAAGAAACATTAGAAATACCCATTATTGTTGCTAAGCCATATTCTTGAGTAATTTTTCTAATAGTATCAATAGCAAGTTTTGGACCATAAGGTTCAGCAGCTACAGCAAGAGCAAGACAATCAATAATAAGATTTTCTTTTTTAACATTATATTTTTTTGCATAAGAAAGAACTTTTTCTAAAATCTCAATTCTTCTTTCTAAAGTTTCAGGAATACCTTTTTCATCAACAAGCAAAACAATAGCAGCTGCTCCAAACTCCGATATCACAGGCATAAGAGCATTTAAACTAGATTCTTTACCATTAATTGAATTAACAAGAGGTTTTCCATCAGTAATCTTCAAAGCTTCAACAATAGCTGCAGGAGTTGATGAATCAATACTAATAGGAAGTTCTATACTACCTTGTACAAAAGATATAGCTTTAGGTAAAAGTATATTCTCATCAGCATGAGGAATTCCAACATTAACATCAATTATATCAGCCAAAGCAAGTTCTTGCTCTTTAGCCTCTTCAATATAAGGTTCAAAATCATTATTCATAAGTGCTTTACTTAGTTTTTTTCTCGCAGTAGGATTAAGTCTTTCTCCAATAAGGAAAAATCCTTTTTCATCAAGAAACATACCTTTTGTTCTTGAACATAAAGAAAAAGAAGGTTTTCTAAAATAAATCTTTCTTTCAGTATTTTCAATTGCTTTTCTTGCAGCTTTAATATGTTCAAATTCAGTTCCGCAACATCCACCAATTATATTTACACCCTTTTTAATAAGTTCGGCTGAACATTCTCCGAATTCATCAGGTTTCATTGGAAAAACAGTCTTTCCATCAACAAGTACCGGTAACCCTGCATTAGGAACACAAGATACATATCCTGTAGCATTTTCTCTGATTTTTTCAGCAATAGGAATCATCTCTCGAGCTCCAAGAGAACAATTTGAACCAACACAAAAAACACCCAGACTTTCCATTGTTATAACATGAGAACAAGGATCAGTTCCAGTAAGCGTTCTACCATTTTCTTGATAAGTAAGATGAGCAATTATAGGAAGATTACTAACTTTTTTTATACCCATTACAGCAGCTTTTAATTCCCATAAATCAAACATAGTTTCTACAATAAAAAGATCTGCTCCACCATCAGCTAAAGCTTTAGCTTGAATTGAAAAATATTTAATTGCATCTTCAAGAGAAAGATCACCTTCTGTACGAATAAATCTACCTGTAGGACCAATTGAACCAGCTACAAAATTATTATCACCAGCAGCTTTTTTGGCAAGCTCAGCAGATTTTTTATTTATTTCAACAATTTTATCTTCAAGTCCATATTCTTTTAATTTAAAATAATTAGCTCCAAAAGAATTTGTAGTTAATATATCAGCACCAGCATTTATATATTCACTATGAATTGCTTTAATATCACTTGCATTATCAATATTAAGAAGTTCAGGGCATTTACCTTTTAAAAGTAAACCTTTTTTTTGAAGAAGTGAACCTAAACCACCATCTATAAGAAGAACTTTATTTTTTATCTCTTCTATAATATTTCTCATTTACAAATCTCCTTTGATTTTCTTTCCAATATATAACTTTTTGGCATTAGATCTGGATAATACGATCTTTTACTTTTTTTAAGACCTAAAATCCCCATATCCTGTTCTCTATTAATATATTGGCATTTATCATTTAAATAAACAGCAGTATCTTTATTTATTATCTGAGCAATTCCTTTAATAGAAGAATTATATTTTTCAAAATGAATATCATAACAATCTTCATATAATTTAGAAAAAATAGAAAAAGCTTCAATCTTTCCATCTACTTTAACAACAATACCTTCAACAGAAAGTTTATTAAAATTATCAAAAACTCTTCTAATAGCAGACATTTCTTCAGTAAATCCTAATAAATCACATATTCTTTCCTCACACCATTTTCTTGCAAGTTTAAGACATTCTTCGCTATATTCTTTTTTTAATAATTCACTTTTATAATCAACTATATTTCTCTCAAATTGAGAAATAAGATTTCTTTTCTTTGAAAGTTTTCTGCCTTTTAAAAATGCGAGTTTTTCTGTTAAATAAATATAATCAAAATTATTTTCATCAGCAATTATATTAAAATCATCAGATAATTCCTCTTTGTATTTTTCAATATAATAATGCGGTACAAACATATAATTACCAGTTTTACCCTGCTTTATCATAGAGTCTGATATATTAATAATATCTTTAACCTCAAATTCATCTCCAAGAGGAAAATAAATAACATCCTCAAGTCCATTATACATAAGTATAGAATTATTAAATTCTTTCCACAAAATCTTATATATCTCACCCCAACAATAAAGATTTGTAAAATTAAATTCACAAAATCTTAAATTATTTTCTTTTAAAAAAAACTTTTCTAAATACTCTCTATCTTTAAGCTCGAAACTTTTAAAATCATTCATGCAATATCCTTTGTTTTTAATTCATATTTTTATAAAATCATTCATTTAATCGGTGGATTATATTAGTTTTTAACACTTTTTTTATTTTACTATCAAATCCTTTAAAAAATATCTTCCCTATATTTTCTTTATAAATAATATCATAAACTTTTATTTCTAATTGCTCTTTTTCAATTTTCCTCTCTCCAATTACTTTTTTATTATTACCTTTAATATCACAAATTTCAATAAAATAAGTAATACTATTCTGATTTTCTTCTATAATATTTAAATTTAATACAAATTCTGATGAAAAAGTAGTAAATAAAGTTCTAATATATGAAAAAAAATTTAATTTTAATTGTATATAAGCAAGTCTAAATCGCTTTTTATGAAAAAATGAATCAAATATAGCATAAATTATATTTTTCATTTCTCCTTTCATATCATCAATTAAATACTTAAAATTACTTATAAAAAAGCCTTTTTTATAATAATGTAAACAATATCTGTAACTTATATCATTTATATTTAATTTTTCACTATATAAAACCAAACCACAAACTCTCCCACCAGATATTGGATTTATAGATGTTTTTTTTAAAATAACAAAATATTTTTTAAAATTTATAAAAAAACTTTTAATAAAATCATTCTTATAATTTAATTCAAATAAAGAAAATTCTTTATCTTCATATTTTTCTAAACTTTTATAAAAATCATACGGTATTCTACAAAGCCATGCTCCATGAGAACATCTCATAATATCACATTGCCAATTATCTTTTTCTTGAAAATAATTAGATTTTATGAATTTATTAAATATAATAGAAAACCTTTTTTTCCATATTAAATCTTTTGTATAATCATACATTTTATAAAAACAATAAAGATCATAAGGTAAACTTCCAAATTCAAATTCTGAGTTAAAATAATACCTTTTAGATTCAAGACAAATTTCTTTTTTTAAATCATCCCTATACATAATACATAAAAATTCAGTAGTTTTTTTTAACTTAACAATATATTCTTCAACATCTAATCCAAGGTTTTTTATTATATACCATGAAAAAGCAGTGCAACGAGAGTGATAATAAGGACTTATTCCTGAAAGACCTTTATTCGAATATTTTCCATAATATGAAAAGCTACCATCCGAATTTATATTCAAAAACCATTCATCTAATTTTTTTTTTACAAGTAATTTATATTCAGAAATTTTATCTCTTTCTTTAATATATCTAGAAATTCCAGCTAAAAGCCATAAATTTTGATTATGTAACAAATTATCTGCTGATATTTTTTTTATTGCATATTCTTCAAATACTTTATCAGCTAAATTTAAATACTCTTTTTTATCACTATATTCTATATAGTCAAAAAAACTATCTAAAAATATTCCACAATCAATAGAGTTTGTAGAATAATTTTTACGATTTTCTAAACCAGGAAATATTATTGTATCTCCGAATTTATTTTTTTTAATATTTAAAAATATTTGTTTGGAAATATTATTAAATTCAATACTTTCAAAATCTGTGTTTTTTTTTAGAAAATTGCAAATAGTCCAATAGTAACAAAGTCTTCCATTATGCGAAAGTTTATCTTCCTGACAAAATCTATTAATTTCAAAAAAAATTATATATTCATTAAGTATATTTATAAGATTTTTATTTTTCATATAACATAGGGGAAAAATCTTTCATTTTTTCAAAACCTATATTTTCATAAAAAATAGTTTTTCCAGGTTTTGCAATAAGACCAATCCATGATATTTCATTATTTTGAAGAAAATTTATTATATTATTTACAAGTTTTTTACCCAAACCTTTTCCACGATATTGTTCAAGTACAAAAATATCCTGAATATAAGCATCACTTACCTTATCACTAATTGCTCTTCCCATACCAATTATTTTATCATTATCAAAAACACCTACAAACGGAAAAGAGTTTTCCATTATATTTTGAATATAAAAAAGATCTTTTTTTGAATTTTCACCCCACCATCCAGCTTTAATATATAAACCAAGAAAATCTTTTGCACAAAACAAATCCCTATTATCACAAAATAATTTAATTTTCATATAATTACATCCTTTTTTTTGCTATTACAAAGAAACCACTTGAAAAATAATCAGTTTTAATAAGTTTAGATAAAATATAAAAAACAGGATAACAAAATAATATTGGAGCAATCAAAAAAACTCCAATAATTCTATCACTTTTGTATTTTGACATTTGAAGCCTAAAAAGAAGAATTATAATAGTATGAATAAAATCGCTTCTTTTTTCGATTTTTATAATATCAAAATCTTTAAGAAGAAGTTTAATACCATATTTGGTGAATCTAAAATAATCATGAGGTATATCATGTTCTGGGTAAACAAATGGAACGCTCAATATTAATTCACCTCCTGGTTTTAGCAATCGCTTAATTTCTTCAATTGCTTTAAAAGGATTTTTTACATGTTCTAATACTTCAAGAAAAAAAATACTGTGAAATAAATTGTCTTTTAAAGGTGCTGACATTATATCAAATAAAATATCTGGTTTTTTATTTTCATCAAAATCAATATTTACAACATCAAATTTATTTACCAAATTAATTAATTTTCCAAACGCTCCACCACTTCCAATATTTAACACTTTAATATTATTTTCTTTTAAACTATCGATATATAAATTCAAGTTTTTCATCAAAACTCTTCTTGAAAAATACTTCATTAATTTAAATTTTAAAGATGAAAAAGTTAACAAACTATTATACTCCTTATTTACTATATTTTTTATTTGATTTCATAAGTATTAATCCAAATAAACTAGCTAAAACAACTCCCTATTGTCACAAAATAATTTAATTTTCATATCATTACATCCTTTTTTATCTCGTCATTAATAAATATAAAAGCAAATATTAATCCTAAAACATAACAAAAACATGTTGAATATACTAAACCATAAATTCCATAATATTTACACAAAATAATCATAAGTAAAGCTCTTATAATTGATACAATTAAATTTAAATAAAAACTTTTTTTTAATTTTTTATTTACTATCAAAAGATTTTGAAACATTAAATTCATAGTTCCAAACATCAAAACATAAAATATCATTATATTTGCATATTTAATAGACTCAAAATATTTTTCAGGTAGAATAATTCTCGAAACAATTGGAAATAAGAAATAACTAATTATTGCTAATATAGTTGAAAAAAAGAATATTATTAAAAATTTTTTATAGTTTTTTCTAAAAGTTTCAGTTAAATTCGAATATTTATAAAAAATTGGAGTTAAAATACTTATAAAACTTGATTCAGCAGATTTTATAAAAAGCATAAAAACCATTGCTGTAGAATATATTGCGATAGTTTTGTAATCATAAAAATATTTTAAAAGCAAATTATCAGTATTTCCAAGTAATAAAACAAAAAAGTTAAGATAACTTATTTTTTTGCCAAATTCTAAACTGTCATTGTTTCTTTTAATATCTTTACTCTTTGATATTTCTTTCTTTATTTTAAACAAAAAATAACTGTTAATTATTGAAGAAATCAATAAATAAAGCAAAATCAAAGTAATTCCATTTTTTACTTCTACATATTTTAAAAATACATAAATAACCAAAAAAATTAATATATTTTTAACAAAATTAATTAAAGCAATTTTTCTAAATTTCTGTTTTCCTGAATAATATGATTTAAAAACATCAAAAACATAATATGGTATATAAAAAACACATACTATTAATGTAAAATATAAAATATTATAATTAATATAAAACAAAATCAGAGAAGCGATCAGGAATAATAATAAAAAAATAATAGAAACTTTTAACTTAAATTTTAATATTATATATAAAGTTCCTTCATTTTTTTTAGAAACATCTCGTAAATAAGCTTCATTAAATCCTGAAAAAGAAAAGATTGAAAGCATTGCAAATATTGATAAGTAATATTTGTATTGACCATATACATTTTGTTCTATAAGGGATAACAATATAATATTAAATAAAAAACTTATTATTAAAGATAAAGAATTAAATAAAAAAAGAACTGAAAAATTTTTAAAAATATAATTTAGATTATTTTTTATATTTAAATTCAAAAATAATTTCTCACTTTTTTTTCATTATAACAGTAATTGATCTTCCTCTAAAATAGAATAACAATTTTGTTTTTATAAAATGTTTAAGTTTAGAAATAAAATCTTCTTTATAATAAACTTTAGGAATATTTAATTTTTCGCTATCAAACTTTAATTGTTCATTTTGCTTTTTTATTAATTTTTTCATGAAAAAAATTTTTTCTGAAACCTTATAATCAATCCAAATATCAATAAATATAACTTTCAAAGAAATTATATTAGCTAATTTTTTCAGTGTTTTTAAAGTAAAATGAGAATAATGATATGGAACACTTAAACCACGATATTTTTCTTTATCTCTTTTTGATTCCAAACATTCAAAATCAGGTACTTTTATAACAATAATTCCATCATCCTTTAACCATGAATTAATTTTTTTAAATTTATCTATAACATTATCAAAATGTTCAAGAACATGACTCATAAATATTACATCAAATTTTTTTTCTGGAAAATTTACATTTTCAATATTTTCATTAACTATTTTAAGATTTAATACTTTTTCAGCAAATTCAGCACATCTGCTATTAATCTCAACACCTGTTGTATTAAAACCATTTGCAGAAGCTACTGCAAGAAAAAAACCATAATTTGAGCCAATCTCGAGAAATTCTCCATTTTTTTTAAATTTAAGCACATTTTTAATCATTGCTTTATTTTCATTTATTTTTTTGTTAATTTCCTGAAAATCAGATTTTTCAAGAGAATATTTTTCATCAAAATAATCGTTTTTGTAAAGTTCTTCTGCTGATACTGGTCTTGGTGATAAATAACAAAATCCACAATTTTTACATTTTAATATTTTGTATTTATTAAAATCATAGATAATGTTAGTTTTATTTTTCTTACATAATGGACAATTAATAATATTCTTAGTTTTAATATTTTTCATTTAATATCCTCTTGATTATCAATAATAACTATAAATCCCATTGCAAAAAGTGAAGGAAAAATATCTTTTAACATTGGAATTCCTTCATAAAAACATATTTTACTTTTTTTATTTATTTTCAATTGTTTAAGCCAATATATCAAATCTCTATATGTCCAATATCTTATATGATCTGATGGATTTAAAATCCACTGATATGGAAAACTTCCAAATAAAAGTCTTAATCTATGACCGATAAATCCAGTATTTGGAATAGAAAATATCAGTTTTTTATTAGTTTTACTCAATAATTCCAGCAAAACTTTTTCAGGTTTTAAAAGATGTTCTAAAACTTCTAAAACTAAAGTATAATCAGTTTGAGGAATAATATTGTAATTTTCGTTTTTTAAAAAATCAAAATAAATTGAACTTATACCGTGTTTTTTTATACAATCAAGCATATATTTTGAATTATCAATACCATAAGCTTTTTTTAATTTTTTTTGTTTTAAAAGATTTATAAGTATAGAACCATCTCCACAACCAATATCTTTAACTGTAGATTTTTTTGTAATTTCTTTTTTTATAATTAAAAATCGTATATTTTGCCATTCACTCATTTGACCAGGAATAAAATTTTTCTTTTTTTCCCACCATAAATCAGAATTAGTCTCTATTGTTAAATCTTTATATTTAGAAAATATAAGATTATATGTAAATTTTAATCTTGAAAATATTTTTTTTAAAATCAATGCTTTTTTCCCTCCATAACATCAAAGAGTTTTTCAGCTGTTTTTTCCCAACTAAATCTTTTTGAGTTATCAATTGCATTTTTTGACATTTCTTTTAATATCGCACTATTTTCAACTATAATTTTCATTTTTTCATATAAATCCAAAATATCATTTTGTTTACATAAAAAACCATTATAATTGTTTTTTATAATATCTTCATTAGCAGACTGAGAAGTTCCAATACTTGGAATTCCACAAGCATTAGCTTCCAAATGCACAAGACCAAAACCTTCAAAACTATATTTTAAATTAACACTAGGCAATATATTACATTTAGACTTTGAATACAATTCTATAAGGTCTTTATGAGAAACTTTTTCTTTAAATATTAAATTATTACTTTTTATTAAATTAAAAATATCTTCAGTTTTAGAAGTAAATTTAGGTTTTTTTGCAACTATACATAATCTAGCGTTTGGGAATTTTATCAAAAGTTTTTTAAAAGCTTCAAATAAAACTTCAAATCCCTTCCTTTTTTTTAATGCACCAACATATATAAAATCAAACTCTTTTTTTAATTCTATAGGAAAATATTCATTAACACTTACTCCAAGACTAATAACTGAAGCTTTTCCTTTATACCATTCTCTAAGTTTTTTTAAAGAAAATTCACTTGAAACAATTATATAATCAATCTTTTTAGAAAAAAATAAATATAAATATTTTTTGGGAAATTTAACAAAAGGAGTATAAATATATGTACCATATCCATAAATTAAAAGTATTATTTTTTTATTAAATATCTTTGCTATATAACCTAAAAAAAAAAGAGGTTCACAAACACAAATTATATAATCACTTGAAGTTATTTTTTTATAATTAAAGAAAAAAACTTTTAAATAATTATATATATTTAAAAGACCTTTATACCATTTATTAAATTTGCAATAAACTTCCAATTCAAAAACATCGTAATTTTTATTTTTTTTTAATTGATTAGATAAATTAAATGCGACAGTTCCCCAACCATTTTTAGAAATAAATGAATTACTTAAAATAACGACTTTTTTCAAAATTCCTCCAAAAAAATATTACAATATTGCAATTAACAATTTTTATGATATAATAATTTATATGAAAAATAAAGGTTTTACACTAACAGAACTTATGATTACGCTTGTAATACTTGTTGTTGCAGGTGGAACTGTACTTTCTATGTTTATTTTCTCATCTAAAGGTACTAATGCAGAAGCTGATTATTTTAAAGCAATATTTTTAACACAAAGTCTTGCTGAAGAATATCTTGAAGCTGTTTATCAAAATCCAAAAGATATATTACCTGAAAAAGGGAGATTCTCTGAACCTGATGATAATTATTATTATGAAGTTGAATATTCTCCAGTTAAAGGTGAACAACTTCTTTATAATGTTAAAATAACTACAAAATGGGATAAAGGTCTCAAAACTTTTAAATATCCATTAAATCTTATGATAAGTAAAAAATATTTTCTTGATGTTGAAGAAAAAATTCATACTGCTTTTGATAAAGAGTATGGGCCGGTAGGTTATTAATGAATAAAAAAGGTTCAACAATTATAATAGTATTAGCTTTGGTTGCAGTTTTTTCAACCTTAGGGATAATGCTCCTTACTTCAAATTCTCAAACAGACAAAGAAAGAAAATTTTATATTGATTATAATCAAGTTTATTATATTGGAGAAGCTGGTATAACTCATGCTTTTCATTTTTTAAAAGGTAAATCACCTGATGATATTGATTTTAATGAAGAAATTGATGGAAAATTAGCTCGTGGCATTTATAATGTTAAATTTGAACAAGATAATAAAGATAAAAATATTATTAATATTATTTGTAATGCTAAACTTGGTAGAATTAAAACCGAAAGAAATGCTAAAGCTATATTTAAACTTGAAAAACAAATTACTCTCAACACTTCATATCTTTGCAAAGAAGAAATCAGAAAACTCTGGGAACTCAAATTCGTTAATTGAGAAAATTGATATAATTTTATTTTTTATGACTTTTTCAAACAAGATTCCGGCTCAGAATCATACCGGGATGACAATAATAAATAAAGTTTTCGACTCTCCTGTAACATAGTGACTTTGTTTTTTTGGTCACTAATGTCATGCAATGACATGTCACGCTTCATCTGTCACAACTTCTGTACTTCACTCTTTCATTAATTATATACAAAACCCTCGCTAATTGCATTATTAAGCTGTTTCTGTTTCTTCTATAATCTTTTCAATATCAAGTATAATAAGCAATCTATCTTCAGAAAATTTCCCTATACCTCTAATATTTTTTTTATCTACATTTGTTATAAGTTCAGGCGTCGGGTCAATTTTTGTTGAATCAAGCCTTATAACTTCAGTTACCATATCAACAATCATACCAATCCATTTACCATTTTGTTCTATAACAATTATCTTTCTTTCAATACCTTCTTCATCACCATAAGAAAGACCGAGTCTAACTTTAAGATTAATTACAGGAATAATGTTTCCTCTAAGATTTATAACACCTTCAACAAAAGATTTAGCTTCTGGTATTTTTGTTATTTCAGAAATCTTTATAATTTCTTTAACTTTCATTATATCCACTACATATTCTTCATGTGAAAGCTTAAATCCAACAAGCTGAAGTTCAGCCATAAAATCCTCCATATTTTACATTTCAATTATCCTAGTTTATAATAACATTATAATAAATGTCAAACAATTTGAAGTTTAAAAGCTAATACAGGAGAAAATATGGAAAGTTGTAAAAACAAAGAAATTAACATTAAAAATTGCAATTGTACTTATGAACCTTGTGCAAGAAAGGGTCTTTGTTGCGAATGTATTTCTTCTCACAGAAAAAACAATGAACTTCCAGCTTGTTATTTTACTATTGAAGAAGAAGCAACATTTGATAGGTCAATTGAGTTTTTTGTAAAAAACAGATCAAAATAATCCAAAACCACTTGAAAGTGGAATTATTTCACTATGAAGAGAGTTCTGTTCATTTTTTAACAAATAATCCACTAATCCATATATTTCTTCTTTTGAGATTTTTTTATTTCCAATTGTTCTTTTTAATAAATTCTCTTGAAGTTTGTCATGTTGAATTTTTAACTCTTTACTGAATTTATCTTTGTTTATTTCAACAGCACCAAGTCTTATACAATAAACTCTATTAAGAGTATTGCTTAATTCTATAGAAGCACTTTTAACAAGCGATTCAAGAGCAGCTTTAGCAGCACTATAATGAGAGTTATTTTGCATTCCTAAACATGCAATTGATGAAAAAAATATTAACCTGAAATTATTTAAATATTTTTGGGAAAATTTAATAATATTAAAATTTGATATTAAATTATTTTTAAAATAATTTTGAAGAAATTCTGAATTCATTTGATTTATAGGAATTAAAGTCGATCTTGATAATGCTGCATTTATTACAGCATAACAATCTTTATTATCTGCAAATATTTTTTCAAGAATATTTTCATCTGAGATATCATAATTATTTTCGAGAGAATATCCGCATACATTGTACTCTCTCGAAAAACAATTAAATAGATGGGATCCAATTTGTCCCTTATGACCAAGAATGATTATTTTTCTAATGGTTTTTTCCTATCTGTTTTTAACTTTTTAAGCTGTTTTTCAATTTCATGTAATTCAGATTCAATCTCATTAATAATTTTTTCAAGATTTGTAAACATATGGACACCTCCGTGTAATTTAACTTCCACATGTATATCGGAAATACTTATGTCAATCTTAAGAAAAAAACAAAAAAATTTTTTACTCCCACTCTATTGTTGCTGGGGGTTTTGAGGTTATGTCGTATACTACTCTGTTTATTCCTCTGACTTCACCGATTATTCTTGATGATATTTTTGCGAGTATATTATATGGTAGTCTTATGAAATCTGCTGTCATTCCATCTACTGAATCTACCATTCTTATGGCTAAAACTCTTTCATATGTTCTTTGATCTCCCATTACTCCTACTGTTTTGATTGGTGTTAAAACGCATAATGCTTGCCATATTTGATTATAATATCCTGCTTTTTCAATTTCATCTATCATAATTGCATCTGCTTCTTTTAAAATATAGAGTTTTTCTCTATCAATATCACCTAGTATTCTTACTGCGAGTCCTGGTCCTGGAAATGGATGTCTTTGTATTAATTTCTTTGGTAATCCAAGTTTTTCTCCTAATATTCTTACTTCATCTTTAAAAAGTGTTCTAAATGGTTCTATTATTTTCAAATTCATTTTTTCTGGTAATCCACCGACATTATGATGCGATTTTATTATTTGTGATGGTCCTTTATGCGAAACTGATTCTATTACATCTGGATATAATGTTCCTTGAGCAAGAAAGTATGCATTTATATCTTTTGCTTCTCTTTCAAATACATCGATAAAAACTTTGCCTATTATTTTTCTTTTTTGTTCTGGATCTGTTATTCCTTTAAGTGCATTTAAAAATTCATCTTGTGCATCGATTATTTTTAATTCAAAATCAAAATTTTTGAAATTGTTATATACAAATTCTTTTTCATTTTTTCTTAACAATCCATTATCAACAAAGATTGCTGTTAATTGTTTTCCTGCTACTTTTGCAAGTAATGCTGTCATAACTGAAGAATCAACTCCGCCTGATAATGCACATATTACTTTTTTATCTTTTATTTTTTCTTTTAATGTTTTTATTTCATTTTCTAAAAATGTATCCATTGACCAATCAGGAGTTAATCCTGCTATGTTTTTTAAAAAATTTATTATAAACTGGGTTCCATTTTTGGAATGATGTACTTCTGGATGAAATTGTAATCCATAAATATTTTGTTTTTTTATAATTCCTGGACAATATTCGGTTGTAGCTATAAGTTCAAATCCTTCGGGCATTTTTGTAATTGAATCTCCATGACTCATCCAAATTGAAAAATCATTTATATTTTCAAATATTAAATCATCTTTTACTTTTTTTACTTCTGCATATCCATACTCTCTTTTTCCAGAATTTTCAATTTTCCCGCCGTGTAATTTTGCAATTAACTGCATACCATAGCATATACCTAATATTGGTATGTTTTGTTTGAATATTTCCATACTTATTGATGGGCTATTTTTTTCATATACTGAATTTGGACCTCCCGAAAAAATAATTGCTTTTGGTTTATTTTGTTTTAAATAATCCATTGCTTTATCAAAAGGAACAAGTTCTGAGTAATAACCTGACTCTCTAAGTTTTCTTATTATAAGTTGTGAATACTGACTACCAAAATCTACTGTCATAACATTATTCATATATTCCCCCAGCATTTAGTAAATACTCGCTTCGCTTTATTTAAAATCTGTATGTTTTTTTAAAATTTCAATGCTTTTAAACCAGTAAAAATAAGCTTCTGGATCAAATTTTAAAATTGTTTTTAGTTTTTTATATTTATCATGGTCAATAACATAAGTTCTTAAATCAATGCTTTTATCATATTTTTCAACATCAGTTATACTATATTTTATCAACAAAGAAAGGTATGCAGCTTTAGATGCACTATTTACAGCAGATTCCACTATATAATTATTTGAAAAAATATAATTCTTAATTCTCTTGACTCCAGTTTGTAATTGCTTAAAAATATCTTTCTCTATTCTTCCTCTCTCACTTAAAATCCAAGATGTTTCAAAAATGTCATCTAATACATCTTTATAAGAATTTTTTTCATGCTTTCCTCGATATATTAATTCCTGCTTTACCATTTTTATAAATGTTTTACTAACAATATTAATATTTTCCATCTGATCAAATAAAATAGATATATCAAACAATTGCTTTATAATTTCTAATTCTTTACCTTTTCCATACTGTATTCCGGTTGTGTTCGGTGCATAAGCAGTTAGTTTATCTCCTAAAATACAATCTATACTTGGAATACATACTTTGATTTCAGGTTCAATGACATTTACAAATCTACAATCAATATTTTTATATATCAAATTAATATAAGAATTTTTTTCAAAAAGAATATCTAATAAAATATATTTATCTGTTTTATCTATTATAGATTCGTAATAAAACTTGTAATGAGCTTTTGGAATCTCATTTGTTTCTTTGCGATTATCTTTTTCAAAATATTTAAATACACTATTATTTTTTACTATTGTCGAAAAAATCTGACTAAGATCTATTTCTTTTTTTTTACTTTCAATAATAATATCAATGTCAATAGAAAATCTATGCATTTCATCTAAGAGAAGCAAAAGTGAAGTTCCACCTTTGAATATGAACTTTAAATCTGCTTTTATAAGATTTTCTAACAAGTACAATGCTTTTGTTACTTTTTCAATAAGTTCTGGATCGGCTTTCCTTTTTTTGATTTTAAATTTATCACTTTTAGCCAAAATCCAATCTTTAGTTAAAGTTGTTTCATCTATCATATATATTATCCTATAAATAATTTATTTATATTTAAACTCAATTCTGCATAAAGAAATTTTTCTATTTTTAGATAAACATTTCGTCTATTTGCGTATCGCTTAAGTGTAGAAAAATTTATACTATATCTATTAAATATTTCATAGTAAATATTTTTCAATTCTTCTCCGTGATAGCTTGAAAACAAATCCTTTTCTACAAATAAATCAACTATAATCTTTTCAATCTTTGGAATAATTATATTTCTTTTTTTTTCAACTGGTGAATCAACAATGATATTTTTTAAAATTACATTTTGTTTCCCGTTTTGAATATATTTTTCTATCTCAGTATTATTTGGATTTAAATACAAATTTTCCATTTCAGTTTGCAGAAAATAAAAAATAGATTCTGCTGCATATTTATCAATTTCGATAATGATATTATTTGATATAGGTTGATGTATTGTAAAATCATTAAGCCAATTTACATTCCATATACAAATATCACAATATGGAAATTTACTTTTTATTTTTTTATATATTAAAAATAATTTTTTTGGAATAACTGGTTCAAAAATCTTTTTATTTCCAATTAAATATACACCTTTTTTAATACTATAAATAACACCTTTTTTTTTTAAAGAATAAACTCGCCACCTAAAAGTTGTTTTTTTTAAATTAGGCTCTTTTTGTAAATAAAAATTATATAACTCATGACTAGTAAAAACTCTTTCTTTAAAAATTTCTTTTATCTCATTAATTCGAACCTTTTTATTCATACTTTTTCTTCACCCTTAAATCAAATATCCGGCATTAAAATATTTTTTTGACATTTGTTTGTTTTTTTAAATTTATTATTTTTTTATTATAATACATAAAAATCTTAATATCAACAATCGTCAAAAATACCTAAATTTGCCAACTGTTAGTGTTAAAAACTCAGTTAAAATCTCTTATTAAATAACGTAACTTATAGAAGCAAAAATTTGTCACTCTTTTTTCCTTTAACCCTCAACTCCTTAAACTCTATAACATATTTTTAACTTTCACTATTTTTATACTCTGCATCCATTTTTCATGAATTCTTTATATTTTTGTTGTAATTTATTATTACTTAATGCAATTATTTTTATTGCCTGTAATGCTGCATTTACAGAATTATCAATTCCTACACAACTTACTGGAACACCTTTAGGCATTTGTACTATTGAATATAATGCATCTACTCCACCTGTATATTTTGAGTATAATGGAACTCCTATTACTGGTTTACAGGTCATTGAAGCTATAACTCCTGGTAAATGTGCTGAAAGTCCTGCTCCTGCTATAAAAACTTGTGTTTTATCTTCATTTTCCTTTAAATAATTTCTTAATTTTTCACTATCTCTATGAGCTGATATAACTATAAACTCATATTCTACATTAAATTTTTCAAAAACTCCCACACTTTTTTGCATTATTTCTCTGTCACTTTCACTTCCCATTAATACTTTTATCATAAGCCCTCCATTATGCTTGTTCTGCTATGTCTTTCCTATAATGCATTTGTTTAAATTTTATTTTTTGTATATCTTTATAAACATTATTTTTTGCTTGTTCTAAAGTATTGCCTTTTGCAACTATTGATATAACTCTTCCACCATTTGTAAAAAGTTCATTGTTTTTTTCTTTTATCTGTGAATAAAAAACAAGGCTATTTATATTTTTACCTATATTTAATTTTATATTTTTTTCATATTTTCCAGGATATCCTCCGCTTGTACAAACTACACATACACTTTGTTTATTTTCCCATTCTATATTTGTATTAGATAGCTCATTTTTAAAAATATTTCTTATTATCTGTCCTAAATCAGATTTTAATAATGGTAAAACTGATTGTGTTTCTGGATCACCAAATCTGACATTATATTCAATTACATGTGCTTTATCATTACTTATCATAAGACCTATAAATATAATTCCTTTATATTCAAAATTTTCATTTTTTATGCCTTTTATTGTATTTTTTATAATATTTTGTTCTATATATTTCTTTGCTTTTTCTGATATATATGGATTGGAAAACGCTCCCATTCCACCTGTATTATCCCCTTTATCATTATCTAAAGCTTTTTTATGATCTCTTGAATATATCATTGGTGTTATTGTTTTTCCATCTGTAAAACATAAAAGTGAAGCTTCTTTACCACTTAGAAATTCTTCTATTATAAAAACTTCAGTTTTTCCATTAATATCTTTAATATCTGTCATATTTTTTATATGTTCAAATGCTATTTCTTTATTTTGACATACTTTAACTCCTTTTCCTGAAGCTAATCCATCTGCTTTTATTACAATTGGGAATTTTTTTAAATTATTTATATATTTATATAGTTTTTCAATATTATCGAATTTTTTAAACTCTGCATTGGGAATATTATATTTTTGCATAAATTGTTTTGCGAAATCTTTACTCCCTTCTAATTTTGCAGCTTGTAAACTTGGTCCAAAAACTTTAATATTTCTTTTTTTCAAAAAATCATATATTCCATCTACTAAATATTTTTCAGGTCCTGGTATTACTAATTCAATTCCTTTTTTTTGACAAAACAAACATATTTCTTCAAAATTATCAGATTTTATGCTGGTTTTTTGACATAATTTAAAAATCCCAGGATTTCCAGGATATGCATAAATTACATTAATAAATTCAGATTGATAAAGTTTCCAAGCAATGCAATGAGATCGTGCATCATTTCCTAATATCAAAATCTTCATAAAAACTCTCCTTAACTCTTATAAATCTATTAACGACTATCAAAATGCTGCATCAATATTTTGGTAAATCACTAATTAGATGCGAAGCATCGCTAATTGCTTCTATCTTATCAATGCTTAAAATGTCTTTTTCCTGTAAAAACCATAATAATCCCAAATTCATCTGCTTTTTTTATTACTTCTTTATCTCCTTTTGAACCACCTGGTTGAATAATTGCCTTAATCCCTGCTTTACATGCTTTTTCAACTCCGTCTGCAAATGGAAAAAATCCATCTGATGCTAAATAGCTTTCTTTAATTTCATTTTTTGCTTTTTTTACCGCAAGCTCGACAGAATCAATTCTACTTGGTTGACCTGCTCCCATTCCAAGCAGTTTTTTGTCTTTTGTTATTGCAATTGCATTTGATTTAATATTTTTTACTACTTTAAATGCAAATAATAATTCTTCTATATCTTTTTTATCTGGCTTTTTTTTAGAAACTATATTTAATTCAAAATCTTCATTCCAATTATCTTTATCCTGAACAAGCAAAGAACCTTCGATTGATATATAGGATTTTTTTGTTTTTTTATCAAATTCTTTATAAATAACAAGTCTTAAGTTTTTCTTTTTTGCCAAAATAATCCTAGCTTTATCTGAAAAATCTCTTGCTATTATTATTTCATAAAAATGCTCTTTCATTTTTAATGCAAGTTCTTCTTCGATATTAAAATTAACTGCACATATTCCACCAAAACTTGATAATAAATCTCCTTTTAAAGCATTTTGATAAACTAAATTACTATCTTTTCCCTGACATAAGCCGCATGAATTACCATGTTTTACAATTACACAACATTTTTGCTTAAATTCTTTTATAGCTGACAATGCTGCATCTATATCTAAATAATTATTATAAGATAATTCTTTTCCTTGAAGTATTTCTAAATCACAAAGTGAATTTATTGTATTTTTTTCTTTATAAATTGAAGCTTTCTGATGAGGATTTTCTCCATATCTTAAATTTTTATTAAATGTAAAATCTTTTTCAAGAATTTTATTTTCTACAAAATAGTTGTGAATTGTTCTGTCATAAGAAAATGTTGTATAAAAAGCTGTGGCTGATAATTTTTTGATATATTCTAATTGGAATATTGATTTTTTTAGAACATTTCTAAATTTTTTATATTGTTCAAAATGAGTAAGTATTGGAATATTTGCCTTTGCTGCTGCTCTTATTAGAGATACTCCGCCTATATCTATATATTCAATCATTTCTTCATAGCTTAAATTTTTTTTTGACATTTCAGCAAATGGATATAGATTGCATACAACTATATCTATTGAATTTATTCCTGCTTTATTTATCTGATTTTTATGTTCTGTTTTATTACGATTATAAAGTATTCCAGCAAAAACTGTTGGATGTAATGTCTTTACTCTGCCATCAAGTATTTCAGGCAATCCTGTTAGTTCTGATATTTGTATTGCTTTAATATTATTTTTTTTTAAATATAAATATGTTGAATTTGTTGCGACAATATTATATCCGATTTTTTGAATATCTCTACAAAGGTCGCAAATACCGGTTTTATCTGATACACTTATTAGAGCAAGACCTTTTGACATAATCACCTCCAGTTTTTAATCAAATTCTAAAAATTTAACATTTTCTTCAGTGCTTTTATATATATTATATGTTCAAATTCAAGTAATTTTTGTGTAAATGTATCAAAATTAAGTTTTCTGTCGATTTTGAATCTTTCTTGATATATTATCTTTCCTGTATCAACTCCTTCATCAACATAATGTACTGTAACTCCTGTTTTTTCTGCTTGACTTTCCCAAGCTTTTTTTTGTGCATTTAATCCTGGAAATTCTGGTAAATATGATGGATGTATATTTACTATTTTTTTTGGAAACTTTCTGACAAATTCTTTTGATAAAATTTTCATAAAACCTGCAAGTATTATTAATTCTATTTGTTTTTCATATATAAATTCACCTAGTCTCTGCTCGAATTCTTCTGATTTTGAACCAAGATAAATTACAGAAATATTGAAATCTTCTGCTTTGTGAAAAGCTTCTGGGTTTATTTTATTTGATATTATTGCGATTATATCAAGTTTTAATTCTTTATTTTTGACTTTTTGTATAATATTAACCATATTAGAACCTCTGCCGGAAACGAGAATTACAGTTTTTTTACACAATATTAACCTCACCTGAACCTTTCACAATTTTACCTGCGATAATTCCTTTTGTTATTTTTGCAATTTTTAAAGTGTTTAATTCATCTGCTATAATTATAAAACCAGCTCCCATATTAAAAACTTTATACATTTCCTTTTCATTTATATATTTTTTCATATATTCAAATATTGGGAGTTTTGGAATTTGTTTTTTTTCTATAACTGCTGATACATTTTTTGGCAAAACTCTAGCTAGATTTCCTGCAATTCCTCCACCTGTAATATGTGCCATTGCATTTACTCCGCCATTTTTTACAGATTGTAAAACTTCTTTTGTATATATTTTTGTTGGTTTTAATAATTCTTCTACAAGACTTACTCCAAATTCTTCAATATAATCTTGATTTTTCATTTTTAGTGTTTTAAAAAATAGATTTCTTACAAGTGAAAATCCGTTTGAATGTAATCCATTTGAAGGTATAATTATTATATTATCTCCTGATTTAACTTTAGTATTATCTATTAATTCATCTTTTTCAACAACTCCTACTGCAAAACCTGCAATATCAAAATCATTATCTTTATACATATCTGGCATTTCAGCAGTTTCTCCGCCTATTAATGCACAATTTGCTAATTTACAACCTTGAGCAATTCCTTGTATTATTGTTTTGAAACTTTCTTTTTCTAATTTCCCTAATGCTATATAATCAAGAAAAAATAATGGTTTAGCTCCATTTACAATAATGTCATTTACACACATTGCTACTGCATCAATTCCAATTGTATTATATATTCCACTTTCTATTGCTATTTTAAGTTTTGTTCCAACACCATCAGTTCCTGAAACAAGTATTGGATTTTTGTATTGGCCAAGTTCAAAAAGTCCAGAAAATCCTCCAATTTCTGATAAAACACCCGGTATAAATGTTGATTTTACTATATCTTTAATATCTTTTACTGTTTGTTCTCCAGTTTTAATACTAACACCTGATTTTTCATAAGTAAGATTTTCTAACATATATAACCTCCAAATTAAGGTGTAAAACATTTATAACAATAACCTTTTTGACCAAGACATTGTTTTAAATATGGTAATTCTAGAAATTCTATTGAATCTGCTTTAAGATAATCTCTAATTTGATTTTTATTCATTCTGCATGCTATAAGTTCTTCTGTACTTGGAGTATCAATGCCGAGTTTACATGGTTTTACAATCATTGGACAACTTATTCTCAAATGTACTTCTGCTGCTCCTGCATTTTTTAAAAGACTAACTAGCTTTTTAGAAGTAGTTCCTCTAACTATTGAATCATCAACAAGAACAATTTTTTTGCCATTTATAACATGAAATATTGGATTGAGTTTCATCTTGACTTTTATATTTCTTAATTCCTGAATTGGTTGAATAAAAGTCCTGCCTATATAATGATTTCTAATAATACCTTTATCATAAGGGATTTTTGAATATTCACTATAACCTAATGCACATGAAATTCCAGAATCTGGTACTGGAATGACAACATCAGCATTTACTGGGAAATGTTCAGCAAGTTTTCTTCCCATTTCTTTTCTTGATAAATGTACTGATTTTTCAAAAAAAACCGAGTCTGGTCTTGAAAAATATATATGTTCAAAAGCACAAAATTTCCTTTCACTTTTTTTTATATAAATTTCTGATATTATTTTGTCTTTTTCAATTACAATTATCTCACCTTCATTTATTTCTCTTATAAATACAGCATCTATCATATCAAAAGCACAGGATTCAGAAGATATTGCATATCTATTACCAAGTTTTCCAATACATAATGGTCTTATTGAGTTTTTGTCTTTAAATGCTATTATTTTATTGTTATAAAGAATAATAATTGAAAAAGCTCCTTCAAGTTTATGAGCTTCTTGTTTTAAAGCTTCAATAAAATCATCTGATTTATTTTTTGCAATAAGATGTAAAAGTACTTCACTATCAGAATCCGATCTAAATATTGCTCCTGAATTTTCAAGTTGTTTTTTTAATTTTGCTGCATTTGTTATATTTCCATTATGTGCAAGCGCAACCATTCCATATTTAAAAGAAGATATAAGCGGTTGAGCATTATCAATTGTAAATTTACCTCCTGAAGTAGAATATCTTACATGACCAATTGCTGATATTCCTTGAAGTTTTGAAAGTATTTCTTGATTAAAAACTTCACTTACAAGACCTGTGTTTTTATAAAAACTGATTTTATTATTTTTATCACTTACAGCTATTCCAGCACTTTCTTGACCTCTGTGTTGAAGAGCATAAATTCCAAAATAAACTATATTTCCTATTCTTTCTTCTTTATCTGAACATATTCCAAAAACTCCACATTCATCTTTCATAAAATACCTCTTTCGAATATTTTAGAAATTTCTTTCATATTAAATTCAAAATTGTTTATTTTAAAATTATCTCCTTCACAAATTCCAAGTTCTGTAAATGGAATATTTTTTGTTTGTGAAAGTTTTCTCAAACTCTCAAAATTCTCATTATCAGCACAGAATATAACTCTTCCAGAAGTCTCAGAAAACATTGTTTTTTCTATATTATTATCTGTTTCTATATTAACTTTTATACCTGTTTTACCATAATATGCACTTTCAAAAAGTGCTATAGCAAGACCACCGTCTGAAACATCATGAAGCGAGCTGAACATTTTAAGATTTTCAAGTATAAAGTTGTTAAGTTTTTTTTCATAATCCCAATCAATATTAGTAAGAGGTCCTAAAACTTTTTGATATATAACTTTGAGAAATTCTGAACCACCTATATTATTATCACTTTTTCCTAGCATTCCGATTTTTTTACCTTTAGAAAACTCAAGAGTTTTGATATTTTCTATTTTATCAACAATACCAAGCATTCCAATTATAGGAGTTGGATAAATTGCTTTATTTTTATTTTGATTATAAAAACTAACATTTCCACCAGTAACTGGAGTATTTAAGTTTTCACAAGCATTAATAATGCCATCAATACAATATTTAAATTGCCAGAAAACCTCAGCATCCATTGGATTCCCAAAATTAAGCCCATCTGTTATAGCAAGTGGTTTTCCACCCGTACAAATAATATTTCTGGCACTTTCCAAAACAGCTCTTTCTGCTCCAATAAATGGATTTATATAACAATATCTTGAATTACAATCAGTTGATAAAGCAACAAGTTTTGAACTTTCTTTTAATTTAAGTACTGAAGCATCTGCTTTTCCAGGTTTTACAATAGTTCTTAACCCAACTTCATAATCATATTGAGTCCATATATTTTTTTTACTTATTATATTGGGTGAACCAAGCATTTTTTTGAAACTTTCACTAAAATCACCTTCTAATATATTTATAAAATTGTTTTTAGAATTAATATTTTTAATATATTCAGGAATTTTATACTCTCTATTATAAACTGGAAATCCATCAACTACAAAATCAACAGGAAGACAAGCTTCAAGCTTGCCATTATGAAATACTTTTACTATTTTTTCATCTATGACTTTTCCGATTTTTTCAACATGAACATCCCATTTTTGAAATATTTCAATAAATTCTTTTTCATATTCAGGTTTAACTACAACAAGCATTCTTTCTTGAGATTCTGATAGCATTATATCATAGGAATCCATATTTAATTCTCTTTGAGGAACTAATGAAAGTTCAATTTCCATTCCTGCATTTCCACGATGTGACATTTCAAATGTTGAGCATGTAATTCCAGCTGCTCCCATATCTTGAATACCAATTATATAATCATATTTATAAAGTTCAAGACAAGCTTCCATAACCATTTTTTCACCAAAAGGATCTCCTGCCTGAACAGATGAACGATCATCTATTGAATTATCAGAAAGTTCATCTGATGCAAAAGTAGCTCCATGTATTCCATCTCTACCAGTAGATGAACCAACTATATAAACTGGATTATCTTTACCTTGTGCTATTCCTTTTCTAATATCATTTTTTTTCATAACTCCACAAGCAAGAACATTTACAAGTGGATTTTCATTATAACATTCATCAAAATATGTTTCTCCTCCAACAGTTGGAATACCAACACAATTTCCATAACCTGATATTCCACTTATTACACCTTCAAAAATATGTCGATTTTTTGGATTATCCATATTGCCAAATCTTAAAGAATCCATAACAGCTATTGGTCTTGCTCCCATTGTAAAAATATCTCTTAAAATTCCACCAACACCGGTTGCAGCTCCTTCATAAGGTTCTACAGCAGATGGATGATTATGACTTTCAATTTTAAATGTAATTGCAATATCATCGCCAAAATCTACAATTCCTGCATTTTCTCCAGGTCCTTGAAGAATACAATCTCCTTTTACAGGAAATCTTTTTAAATGTATTCTTGAGTTTTTATAAGAACAATGTTCAGACCACATAACAGATATAATTCCTGTTTCTGTTCTATTTGGAATTCTTCCGAGTTTTTTTGTTATTAACTGCCATTCACTATGTGTTAAACCCATTTTTATGTAATCAGCAGAATTATTCATCAAAACCTCCCGTATAATTCAAATATTGATTCAAGAAAAAGTTTGCCATCATTTATAGAATTAAAATCATCGCATGCTCTTTCAGGATGAGGCATTGTGCCGAATACATTTTTACTTTCATTCATTATTCCAGCAATATTATTAGAAGAACCATTAGGATTATAAATTCTATCAGTATTACCATTTTGGTCTGAATATTTAAGAATTATTCTGTTTTGTTCTGAAAGTTTCTCTAAAACATTATTATCTGCAAAATAATTACCATCTGCATGAGCAATTGGCATATTAATTATATTTTTTCCGATTTTTTTTGATAATTCTGAGTTTTCAACTTTAAGATTTTGTTTAGAACATATAAATTTCATATTTTTATTTCGCATAAGAACACCTGGTAACATTTGAGCTTCACATAATATTTGAAATCCATTGCAAATTCCAATTATCAATCTTCCTTGTAAAAGGTGTTTTTGAACATCTTCCATTACTTTTGAAAACCTTGCTATAGCTCCAGGTCTAAGATAATCACCGTAGGAGAATCCTCCGGGTAGAATAATAATATCGTATTTTTCTTTTATATTTTCTTTATGCCACAAAAAATCAGTTTTAAATTTAAAGACATCTTTTAACACATTATAAGCATCAAAGTCACAGTTTGATCCGGCGAACCTGATCACACCTGCCTTCATAAAGCCTCCTTGTGCATTATTTAATTAATCTTTTCAATTCTATAATTCTCCATATTTGGATTTGAAAGCATTTTTTCACACATATTTTTTGTATCTTCAAGAGCTTTTTGAGTATTATCATGTTTAAAATCAACATCTATAGTCTTTCCTGTTAATACATTTGCAATATCTAAAAAACCTAGATTTTCAAGGCCAAGTTTTATAGCTTTACCTTGTGGATCTACAATACCTTTTTTGTGCTCAACATAAACTCTGACTTTTATCATTAAGCTCCTCCTGAAGTCTTTCAAGAACTTTTTTATATTTATCAACAATATTGCCATTTCCTTTCCTAAAAACATCTTTATCAAGAACTTCTTTTGTTACTTTATCCCATAACCTGCATGAATCAGGCGAAATCTCATCTCCAAGCATAATATTATTTTGTGAATCTATTCCAAATTCTAATTTAAAATCTACAAGAATAATTCCACATTTATCAAAAAGTGATTTTAATAGATGATTCACTCTAAAAGTTTTTTCTGTAATTGTCATAAGATTTTCCATTGAACATAAATTACATGCTTCTATATGATATGGATTTATCATAGGATCGCCCATTTCATCAGATTTATAAAAATACTCTATTATTGGAGATTTAAATTCAAATCCTTGTTTTACAGGAATTCTTTTAAGAACTGAACCTGCTGCAATATTTCTAATAACAAATTCAACAGGAATTATATCGAGTTTTTTTGCAAGAATTGTTCTTTCATCAACTGGTTTTAAATAATGAGTTTTAACTCCATTTTTTTCAAGATATTTAAAAATAAGTCTTGAAATCTGAAAGTTTATCTCACCTTTTTGAGTAATTATCTCTTTTTTTTCGCCATTAAATGCAGTTGTATCATCCTTAAAGTAAATAAATATTTCATCTGAAGCTGGACCTTGATAAAGAGTTTTAGCTTTTCCTTCATAAATTAAAGTAAGATCACTCATTTAAACCCCCATTTTTTCATATACATAATCTATATTTTTAATATAATCATTAAGATTAAACTTATCTTCAAGTTCTTTTTGTGTAAAAAGATCCATTATTTCTTTATCATTTTTCATATTATCAATTAATTTTGAATTATCTTCCCATGATTTTAAAGCATTTCTTTGAACCATAACATAAGCTTTATCTCTAGCCACTCCTTTATCAATAATTGAAAGCATTATTTTTTGTGAAAAAATTAAACCATTCATATTTTCAATATTTTGTAGCATTCTATCTTTGTTGACCACAAGTTCAGATATTAGATTTATTGATTTTTTAAGCATATAATGTGTTAAATGAAAACAATCTGGTATTGTAACTCTCTCAACAGATGAGTGAGATATATCTCTTTCATGCCATAAAGCAATATTTTCTAAAGAAGTTGAAAGGTTTGCTCTAAGAAGTCTTGACATACCGCAAAGTCTTTCCGAAAGTATAGGGTTTTTTTTATGCGGCATTGCAGAACTTCCTTTTTGACCTTTTCTGAATCCTTCCTGAACTTCTCTGACTTCTGTTCTCTGTAAATGTCTTATTTCAAGAGCGATTTTTTCAATTCCAGCACCGATTAAAGAAAGTACAAACATTACATGAGCAATTCTATCTCTTTGAATTACCTGAGTTGAAATTTCACAAGTTTTAAGATTTAAAGCATTTAAAGTATATTTTTCAATAAATGGATCAATATTTGAATAAGTTCCTACAGCTCCTGAAAGTTTACCAACTCTAATATTTTCACAAGCTTCATCTAATCTTTTAAGATTTCTCTTTGCTTCTTCATAAAAAATTCCAAGTTTCATAGCAAATGTTGTTGGTTCAGCTCCAATTCCATGAGTTCTTCCAAGACATATTGTATTTTTATGTTCTATTACTTTTTCTTTTAAAAGTTTAATGAATTTTTCAAGTTCTTCACTGATAATTTTAACTGATTTAACCATTCTTAAAGCAAGTGCAGTATCAACAACATCGGAAGAAGTTAAACCTTTATGTATAAATCTTCCTTCAGGTCCAATATTTTCAGCTACATTTTCAACATAAGCTATTACATCATGATTTGTTATTTTTTCGATTTCATCAATTCTTTCAATCTGAAAACAAGCTTTTTCTTTGATTACATTGAGATCTTCATCACTTATTTTCCCAAATTTATTCCAAGCTTCACATACAAGTAATTCAATTTCTGTAAAAGCTTCAAATTTACCTTTTTCACTCCATAATTTATTCATATCCTCAGTCATATATCTGTCAATCACTATAATCCTCCTTAAATAAAAAAAAAGCTGGTGAACATCCACCAGCTTTTATTATTTTTTTATAAAAAAATAAAAAAGTCTTATGATGAATGTCCGTAGTCAGATAATTTAAGGTTATCTGGTAGAAACTTCCACTCCATATCAGCGGATTTATACGCACATTCGAGTTCTCTTACAATGTTAATACTGTGTCATCATGCTAGGTATATTGTTTATATGAGAACATTATTTAATTTTCAACAACATAATAACAACATCAAAAAAAAAAAGCAAATAAAAAGCTTCAAAAACAGATTTATATTTCCTAATTGAGTCTTCTGATTAAATAAACAAAAATTAATATAATGTCATGCCAAAGGTAATTTCATATAAAAAAATGTCATCCCGGTACTATTCTGAGAGTTTTGTCATCCCGGTACTATTCTGAGCCGGGATCTTCTTTAGCTTTATAATTACCTATTATTTCATCAAAGAAATATTAATTTATCGGACCACATGAAATTTAACTTCCATGTAAAATTCCCTCTTACGATGTTCGCCTTTGCAATACATCCGTATATTGCATACTTCGTAACAGTCTCCATAGTTCCTCTTAATTAATTTTCTTTGATTTCATTATTCAAAAAATTTCTCCTTACTTTATATTATCAATTTTTAATTATTAATTATTAATTTTTAATTTTTAATTGCTTCATTAGCTCTGTCATCCCGGTACTATTCTGAGCCGGGATCTTCTTTAGCTTTATAATTACCTATTATTTCATCAAAGAAATATTAATTTATCGGACCACATGAAATTTAACTTCCATGTAAAATTCCCTCTTAC
>JALOAD010000105.1 GCA_023228995.1 Candidatus Muiribacterium halophilum | reverse complement strand
ATATGACTGATCTTTTTTTGAGTGATATTACAGGTGAAAAAGTAAATAGTAGAAGTTATTATATACAAAATCATCTAAAAAATAATAAATTACATATCTTAATTGATATTGCTAATGGTCACCAAAATAATTTACATAACCTAATAAAATCGTTGAAAACTAAATATCCAGAAAATTTAGTTATGATGGTTGGAAACATAGCAAATCCTAAAACATATGAATTATTATCAGAACTTGGTGTTTGGGGAATAAGATGTACAATCGGAAATGGTTCAGGTTGTTGGACAAAAGGAACCAAAATTAAAACAATTGGTGGTGATAAATTTATAGAAGATGTTAATACTGATGATAAAGTATTAACTCATACAGGAGAATATAAAGATGTTATTATGACACAATCATTGAAATATAATGATGATTTAATTGAAATAAATAATAATGTAAGTACAAAAGATCATAAATATTATATTATTGATATAATAGATAAAGATAAAATAACAGACAATAATATACATGAATATGCAAAATGGGTTGAAGCTGAGTTTTTGGATGAAGAAAAACACCTTTTAATAGAAATGGTAAAAAATGACTAACAAGATTTTATATATAAAAATAAAATCTTGTCAAACAAATGGAAGAAGAAAAGTGTAAAGAATGTGGTAAAATAATTAAAAGAAAAACAAAACAATTAGTTAAAAGAGAATTAAAAAAACACATTGAAAATGAACATAATATGTCATATAAAGATTATATATTAAAACATAATTATGGTGGTGTTCACCCAACTTGTGCTTGTGGTTGTGGTAGAAAAACAAATTATCATAAAGGTATATTTTTTAAATATTTTTCAAATCATAAAAACCATGTTGTTGGTGTATATAAAAATCCAAAAAAGGAAAAATCAAAAAATGAAAAAATAAATTTAATTGAAAGTAAATTAAAAACTGTTAATCTTACTATTAGCGATTTGAAAAAATATTATGATGATTTTTTGAATTTCAATTATTCATTGAATGATTTAGAAAAAGAGATTTGCATGGATAAAAGAACATTCAAAAAATATTGGATGGAATTAGGTTTTATAAAAAACAATGAAGATTTTATACGATTAACAAGAAAACACCAAGCATATTGGCATAAATTTTCAGAGAAAAGAAAGACAAAAATCAATGATGAAAAATTATATGATTTATATTTTTATTTAGAAAAAAATAAAAATAAATATACATTGAAAGAATTAAAAAATAAATTTGAAATATCCGATAGTGTTTTAGTTATTTATAAAAGATTATGTGAAAATTTTGATGAAAAGACAATTAAAAAAATGTTAAGACATGGTAATTCTTCAAACCCAGAAATAGAATTTTATAATGTGTTAAATTATTTTTTTAAAGATGAATTAGAAAAACAATATAAATTAGAAGGCAAATATTATGATATAAAATTATCAAATAATATTTTAATAGAATTTGATGGTGAATATTGGCATTCAATGGAAAAAAACATAAAAAATGATAAAGAAAAAAATAAAATTGCTAAAGAAAATGGTTTTATACTAATTCGTGTAAAAGATAGTGAATCACATAATTTAGAAATAATTAAAAAAATAATTAAAATATATGAAATACAAGCTGAAAAAAATAAATAAAAAAACCATTAAAAATGAAAATGTTATAGATGTGTATGATATTACAGTAAAAGACGATCATAGTTATACTGTTGGTGGTGTGATAGTACATAATTGTCTAACAACAGAAAAATTAGGTGTTGGTTATCCATCAGCTTCTTTAATAAAAGAATGTTATGATATTTCTTGCACATTAGATAATCCAGCAAAAATAATAATGGATGGTGGATTAAAAGAAGAAAGAGATTTTATTAAAAGTTTCGCATTAGGCGCAGATTTTTGTATGAGTGGTGGAGTTTTTAACAAAGCATTGGAAAGTTGTGCTGATACTTATACTCAAAATAAAAAACACGATTGGGGTACTGAACCTGGTGAATTAGTTGATCAGTTTAATGAAACAACAAAACAAATGTTTCGTAATGGTACAAGATTTTTCAAGAAGTTCAGAGGTATGAGTACAAAGGAAGTACAAAAATCTCTTGGAAATAAGGTTCTAAAGACTTCTGAAGGCATAAGTCGAATGAATGAAGTAGAATATACTTTAAGTGGTTGGACTGAAAATTTTACACACTATTTGAGTTCTGCAATGTCTTATACTAATAAAGACAATCTCAAAGATTTTGTTGGAAATGTTGAAGTAAATTTAATAACGCAAAATGCGTTCAAAAGGTTTAATAAGTAAAATGGATAAATGGCGACCAGTTTTGGAAGCAATGTGATTAGATATTAGATACTTACATATAGTTTCCAAATATGCTGAACATCATGATCAATTAGATGTAGATAATGCGATTGTAACAATGAATACAGGTGATAATCTTTTACCTATATCATTACAAATAATGAAAAATTTGTTACAAGATGATTTTGGCTTACATACTTGATTCTTCTTTTTGATATGAATTTGAGATTTCAGATAAACCTTTACAATTAACTGAAATGTTCTCTGTGAGAATAGAAAATGAAATGCCATATTTCTCATTAGAATATTATGAACACCTTGCTATTCAGGAGATTGTTAAAATAATTGAAGAAAAATCAAACAATAAGAAAATCAAAATCTATAAATTGATAAATCATATAAAATCTAACAACGATACAAGAATAGTTAGATTTTACTCAAACTTAGAATTATAAACGATTAAAAAACTTAAAAATGAAAATTAGAAACGGATTTGTAAGTAATAGTAGTTCAAGTTCATTCGTTATAGCCTTACCTAAAGATTTTGATGCCGTAGCATATGTAGAAGAAAAGTACTCAGAAATGCGTTCTTATCTTGTTAGTGACATCATTGACAAATGGGAAGATGAATTTGATGGAATGGATGAAGAAAAATTTGTAAAAGAAAAATCAGTACAAATTATAGAAAATCTCAAATCAGAAGGGTATTATGATTCATATGAATCAAGTCTGGAAATGTATGTTATTGGAGAATTGTTGAGAGATTATATAATTGTCTCAATGGAATCAGGACCAGATTCAGGATATTGCGAATTATTAAGTGAGAAACAAATAGATAAAATTAAAAACATATTAAAAATTAAGTAAATGAAAATTAGAAACGGATTTGTAAGTAACAGTTCAAGTAGTTCTTTCGTTATTGTTGGTAAAAATTAAAATATAAAAATTTATGAGTTTTAATAATTTATTTAGCTATTTTGCACCTAAAAACGATGATTTTTTCCCATTGTTAAATCAATCGGCTAGTGCTTGTATTTCTGCCTCAAAACTGTTAATTGAGCTTTTTGACAGTAGTGGCGATGACGAAAAAAATAGAATTATAAAAGAAATTAAAGAAGTTGAATTAGAAGGAGATAAAATTACAAATCATATTTCCGAAAAATTAGAAAAAACTTTTTTAACTCCTTTTGATAGAGAGGATATTCAAAAAATTTCTGAAGAATTAGAAGCGGCATTAGACCATATTAATTATTCTTCGCAAAAAGTTTTACTATATAATCCTTTGATGTTTCCAGATTGTATTAAAAATCTTGCAAAAATTATTTTAGAAATTGCTCAAGAACTTTCTCAGGCTATTTCGGTATTAAAGCAATTAAAAAAGAATGCAAACCCAATAAAAGAACATTGTCGGGAAATTAAGCGACTTGAAGAAGCCGCAGACGAAGAATATCAAAATGGAATAGTTTCACTTATTAGCTCAAATATGCAAACAATTGAAATTATTAAGTTGAAAGAAATAATTGAAGAGTTAGAAGAAACTGTAAATAGCATTTATGACACTTCAAAAGTTCTTAGACTAATGGTTGTAAAATACGCTTAACTAAAATTATATGACTTTATTAATAATAATAATTATTCTTGCAATAATTTTTGATTATATAAATGGTTTTCATGATGCTGCAAATGCTATAACTTCAATTGTAACAACAAAAGTTTTAAGTCCTGTTCAAGCGGTTTTGTGGGCAGTATTTTTTAATTTTGTTGCTTATTTTATTGCAAGGTTTATAATTGGAGAATTTGGAATAGCAAATACCATTGCAAAAGTTGTTTATGAACACTTTATTACTTTGCCTATTCTTTTGGCTGGGATTAGTGCAGCTATATTTTGGAATATTTTTACTTGGTGGTTTGGAATTCCTTCCTCTTCTTCTCACACATTAATTGGAGGATTTGCCGGAGCCGCTATTTGTGCTAATGGCTTTGAAAGCATACAATCAAATACAATTCTTTTAATAGTGTCGTTTATTGTTATAGCTCCTGTTATGGGTCTTTTAATTTCAGCAATTATTAGCATAATTTTTCAGTGGATATTTAGAAATACTGAAGTTAAGAAAACTAGAAAAATATTCAAATATTTGCAATTAACAGGTTCTGCACTATTTAGTATTGGTCATGGTCTTAATGATTCTCAAAAAGTAATGGGTATTATTGCTGTAGCTATGATTGCCGCTACAAAATCCAATCCAAATATGCCAAATTTTTTAAGTATGAATGATATGTCAGATATTCATGATTGGTTGCTATAGCATGTTTCTCTGCAATATCTATTGGGACGATGTCTGGTGGCTGGAAAATTGTGAAAACTATGGGAAATAAAATTACGAAAATTAATCCGCTCGAAGGTGTAGCAGCCGATACAGCAGGTGCATTTACTTTATTTTTTACTGAGATTTTACGTGTTCCTGTAAGTACTACTCATACAATTTCTGGTGCAATCATGGGGGTTGGTGCTGCTAAAAGATTTTCCGCAGTTAGGTGGAAAGTTTCTCTAAGATTAGTTTGGGCATGGATATTAACAATTCCTGTTAGTGCCGTTCTTGCAGCTCTGTTTTATATTATTTTTGGCTGGTTTGGAATAAAATAATTATAAATACGCAATAAAAAATTTTCATGACTACTCTAATAAAAAATGCTTTACTCATTAACGAAAACAAATCCGAATATGCTAGCGTTTTTATAGAAAATCAAAGAATAAAAAAGATTTTTTTAGAAAATGAAAATTTACCAAAAGCTGATATAAACATTGATGCAACAGGCTTGATTTTAATTCCAGGTATTATAGACGACCAAGTGCATTTTCGTGAACCAGGTTTAACACATAAAGCTGATATTGCATCTGAATCTGCTGCTGCAGCTGCTGGTGGTCTTACTTCTTTTATTGAAATGCCAAATACTAATCCGGCTAGTATTACAAATCAGCTTTTAATCGAAAAATTTGAAATATCGAAAAATACTTCTTTTATAAATTATTCTTTTATGCTTGGTGCAACAAACGATAATATTCAAGAAATAAAGAATATTGATAAATCTCGCGTTGCAGGAATTAAAATGTTTTTAGGTTCTTCTACTGGTAATTTGTTGGTAGATGATGATGAGG
>JALOAD010000041.1 GCA_023228995.1 Candidatus Muiribacterium halophilum | reverse complement strand
AATCAAAATCCCCACCTATAGTATGTGGAGCACCCTCTAAGGTGATTAATTGACATCTATGACAAGAAAAATCCCCACCTACACTCTGAGGACTACCCTCTAAGGATGTTAATTGATTACTACTACAATAAAAATCTCCACCTATACTTTCAGGAGCACCTACTAAAGAAGTTAATTGATTATCACTACAAGAAAAATAACCACCTACATTTTGAGGACTACCTTTTAATGATGTTAGTTTATTAAAACCACATTTAAAATTCCCACTGACCTTTCTAAATTTTAATGGTAACACTCTTAAATTATTTCCGTTTAAGTTAACATCGCCATTTACATCAATGGAGCCATCTTCATTAATTATGTAGTTTTTTATATAATATTTTTCACAAATAGCTTCAATTTCTGAGGTGTTTGTAGATTCATTAAATGTCCTTATATATTTCATCGTATTTCATAATCATTTTTTAATAACTCTATTAGTTCTTCTTTAGATTTTGGTTTTCCTATATCATGTGAGAATTCTACTAATCTATTTACTAATAATTTATCTTGTTGTATAATTTCTCTATCTATAAAATCCATAATTAAATCTTTATCTTCTCTATTAGATATCTCTACATATTCATTAGTTGTTATAAATAACTTTATTATTTTAAAAATTGGATTATTAGATATATCTAATTCTTTATAATATTTTGGTAAATAATCTATATTTTTAAGATTATTAGAATAACAGAAAAATATATCACCAACTCTTTTAGGAGCACCTACTAAGCTTGTTAATTGATTATAACAACAATAAAAATTACCATCTACTCTTTGAGGAGCACCTTCTAAGGTGGTTAATTTATTACTACCACATTCAAAATTACCATCTACTCTTTGAGGAGCACCCTCTAAGGATATTAATTTATTATTACTACAATAAAAATCCCAACCTATACTTTGAGGAGCACCTTCTAAGGATATTAATTGATTATAACTACAATAAAAATCCCCACCTACACTTTGAGGACAACCAACCAAAGAAGTTAATTTATTATCTCTACAATAAAAATTACCACCTATACTTTGAGGAGCACCTTCTAAGGATATTAATTGATTATAATTACAATGGAAATTCCCACTAACCTTTCTAAATTTCAAAGGTAATACTTTTAATTTTTTTTTATACAAATCAACATCACCATCTACATCAATAGAACCATCTTCATTAATTATGTAGTTTTTTATATTATATTTTTTACAAATAGCTTCAATTTCTGATATGTTTATATTTTCATTAAATGTTTTTATATATTTCATCGTATTGTATAATTATTTTTTAATAACTCTATTAGTTCTTCTTTAGATTTTGGTTTATCTATATCATATAAGAATTCTACTAATCTATTTACTAATAATATATCTTGTTGTATCATTTCTCTATCTATAAAATCCATAATTAATTCTTTATCTTCTCTATTAGATATCCTTTCGTTTTCATTAGATGATATAAATAAATCTATTATTTTAGTAATTGGATTATTAGATATATATAATTCTTTATAATATTTAGGTAAATAATCTATATTTTTAAGATTATTAGAATCACACCAAAATATACCACCTACTCTTTTAGGAACACCCTCTAAGGTTGTTAACTGATTATAACCAAAATAAAAGTCACCACCTACACTTTGAGGACTACCCATCAAAGAAATTAATTGATTATGACCACAATAAAAGTCCCCACCTACACTTTGAGGAGCACCTTCTAAGGATATTAAATTATTAAAACCACAATGGAAATCACCACCTACACTTTGAGGACAACCCACCAAAGATATTAATTGATTATCACTACAATAAAAATTACCACCTATACTTTGAGGAGCACCCTCTAAGGATATTAATTGATTATAATTACAATGGAAATTCCCACTAACCTTTCTAAATTTCAAAGGTAATACTTTTAATTTTTTTTTATACAAATCAACATTTCCATCTACATCAATGGAACCATCTTCATTAATTATGTAGTTTTTTATATTATATTTTTTACAAATAGCTTCAATTTCTGAAGTGTTTGTGGATTCATTAAATGTCCTTATATATTTCATCGTATTTTATAATCACTTTTTAATAACTCTATGAGTTCTTCCTTGGATTTTGGTTTATCTATATCATATAAGAATTCTACTAATCTATTTACTAATAATATATCTTGTTGTATCATTTCTCTATCTATAAAATCCATAATTAAATCTTTATCTTCTCTATTAGATATCAGACCATATTCATCAGGTTTAGTAAATAAATCTAATATTTTAGAAATTGGATTTTCCTTAATACCTAATTTCTTATAAGTTTTAAGTAAATAATCAATATTTTTAAGATTATTATCTCTACAATAAAAATTACCACCTACTCTTTTAGGACCACCATCTAAGGTTGTTAACTGATTGCTATTACAATAAAAATCACCACCTATATTTTGAGGACCACCCTCTAAAGATGTTAATTGATTATAACCACAATCAAAAACCCCACCTACTCTTTGGGGAGCACCCTCTAAGGATGTTAATTGATTACTACTACAATAAAAACTACCACCTATATATTGAGGACAACCCTCTAAAGATGTTAAATGATTAGAAATACAATTAAAATAACCACCTATACTTTGAGGAGCACCCTCTAAGGATATTAATTGATTATAATCACATTTAAAATCCCCACTGACCTTTCTAAATTTCAAAGGTAATACTTTTAATCCTTTACTAAACAAATCAACATTACCATCTACATCAATAGAATCATCTTCATTAATTATGTAGTTTTTTATATTATATTTTTCACAAATAGCTTCAATTTCTGATATGTTTGTAGATTCATTAAATGGTTTTAGATATTTCATTAAATAATGTTTATTTTTAAATTTTTTGTATTTAATAATGTCTGTAATTCTTCTTTTCTAAAAACTTTTTTATAAACCTCAGTTTCTTGTTTATTTTGCAATACCCAATCATTCACATCAGAAGTTTGGTAAATATATTTATCACCACCATCTATTATTTCAATTGTTCTGCTACTTAATTTATCATAAAATTTTTTAACATCATCATTAATATTATATAACTTAACATCACCCCATTCTTTATTAACATCATTCCACACTTGGAATAATATATAAATAGGGTTATCTAATTCACTTGAATTAATATCATAAATAAACATCCATTTACATGGTTTATTTACAAATGTAGAATAATCATCTGTCTTATTAAGAGTAGATTTTTTTAATGATAATGAAGATAATGAATTTATAAATTCAACATTATCATATAAAAAATCAATATCTAATTTTTGTTTATATATGTCTTTGGGTAATTTTAGGGTATCATAGAAATCAACTTCTTTTGCATCTATGGCATTTAATAATACATCATGCCAAATATTCAAAGATTCCATTATATCAATATTTATATTCAGTGTTAAGGATTCAACAAATTGTTTATACTTTAATATTTTCATTAAAACAGTTTATTATTTTAATATATATATTAAAATAATAAACTTGTAATATGAAGTTAATTAAGAAATACTCATTATTTTTAGAATCAAAAAATAACAATAATAAAAACATAGTAAGAGATTTATGTGTTGCAATGGTATTATTAAACAATGAATTCCTTGATAATATTTTAGATCGTGGTATTAAAGGTAGATATAATGAAAATTCATATATTTTTTTAACTGACTTGAAAAATCTATTACTTGCTAAAAATAGATTAAAAATTGGTAAATATGAAAATGATATTTGGAAAGAAGATAATAATATCAATGTAGCAAATGTAATATTTAATAATGCAAAATTTGATATTGAAAAAAATTGGAATGAATTAGTAAATGCTAGATTAATAGCTAGAGGTATAATTGATAAATTATTACCAGATCGTAAATTAAAATCTGAAGATATTAAATCTGTATATTGGAATATTAATGAAGATTTAAAACAAATGGGTGATATTATTTTAGAAACAACAGATGATAAGCAATATAGTTTTTACTTAAATAAAAATTTAAACACACAAAAATCAGCTTCATTTAATTTATTTATGGATGACTTGATTGGTGAAAATGTGGATAAATTATATACAGAATATTTACCTAAATGGAATAAATTAACTTCAGAATGGATTAAACTCATATATGAAAATTCACACAAAAGTATACAAAAACACATAGAAAAATTTATAGATCCAAAAAGAATTGATACTATTGGATATTTTGGATATTTTGATATAAAACACATGGACCCTAGATATAAATATTTAGGAGAACATATAAAAGAGTTTAATAAAAATATATTAAAATTTTCAGACTTAATATCAGAAATATGGAAAAATAGAGATATTTGTTTATTAGATCCCGAAAGAATTTTCAAAGAATGGATGGAAACAAAAATCATAATATTAAATTCCAGAATACTAGAAAATTTAATAACAAATTCAATTAAAACCAACCATCCAGAAGATATTAAAAAAATAGAAGATAATTGGAAATTAGCAAGTGGTGAAGTTAAAATGAAATTATTTAAGACATTAGTTGAAAAATTAGGATGTGTGGAAAATTCTATAATTCATATATCAAAAAATGGAGAAATATTTAATTTATTACCATCTAGAAAATTTTTCAGAAAATACTATGATGATATAACCATGAAATTTGATTATCATGTTAATTTTATAGTAAGTGAAGATGATGAAAGTAATGATTTCAAAATTAAAATTAAATTAGAATTAGACAACGATACATTAATTGATATGTTTATTACTATTAAGTTTAGTTCTGAAATGTCTGGTAGATTAACAGTTAAATATAAATTTGTATTAGCTGATAATTTTAACCACATTATAACTAAAAAAGAGATCGAACAATAATTTTTAATATATAAATTAAATAAATTATTGTTATGTCCTTACCTAGTTCATTTCCTTTGTATCCAGATCCTTTATTATTAAAATATCAGGTATCATTATCATTTCCAATGATTGGATATAGTGAAATATCTAAATCAATAGGTATAACAGCATCATATCCTTTTTTAACTCCAAATATAGATTATATAAAGAAGTTTGTAGAGGGAGATCTTGGTATAACAGATTCTATTTATAAAACATATTATGATAATAATAAAGTAAATGATAAATTTAGATTATTAAACCAAATACCTAGTGATAATGGATTAAAAGCTTTGGAAAAAACAATGTTAAAATCTTTATACGAAACCCAAAAACCATATATAGAAATTGCAAAAATAATGGTGAATCAAATAGCAACATTAGAAGATGTGATAGCAAGAGTTATGCCATTACTTGGAGTACCGCTAAAAACTAAATCATTAAAACCAAAATATAATAATGGTTCTGATAATAGACCAAAAGCTATTGGATATGATAAAACAGATTCATTTTCACAATTAGATACTAAAATTAATATAGATAATGAAGGTAATATCACTGACACTAATACAACTACAAATAATATCAATAAAAAATATAACAATTGGAAAATTATATCCACTATATATTCAACTGTCGAATTTATACCAAATGTAAATTATAAATATTCTTATATTGATTTACCATCAGATGAACAATCTGATAATATAAAAAAACAATCACCAGAAGCAGAAATTGATCACAAACCAGAAATTATAGTATTTGGGGTATATGATTCAAATGGTGTTCCATTAAATCCAAATACAACTCCTTGGTTATTAGAATCTGGGAAATGGTTCTTATCTGATAATTATATCTGGCCTACTTTATATGCACCTATTTATAAATGGAGTAAAGGAAATGATACTATGAATAGTCCAGAATCTCCAGGTGAAGATTGGGTTATTATTAAAGATATTAAAGGTAATCCAATTATAACTGAATATGATTCAAGTGTTAAAGAATATAATGATTTTTTTATTAATAAAATAGATAATAAGTTATTATCTAAAAATGATCCAAATATTGATAAAGAAACATTGAAACTTGAAATACTTAATAAAATTAACCAAACAGAATATATTGATAATATAACTAAATATAGTCAATTGAATTCACTATATACCAAAGAACCCCCTATTAAAAAAATATACAAACCATATAATATAAATATTGACAATAAGAAAGTATGGATAGATCCTGAGGTTGATTATAAATTAAAAATTATTGAAATTAAACCAAATGATATAGTATATCCAGAGGGTAACTCTATTTTATCTATAAATACTCCATATTCTAATTCAAATTATGGTAGAGGCACAGAAGAAGAACCACAATCTACTGATATATTAACTCGATATAAAAATATGAGTAATGACACTGAAATATATTATATAGTAGAGGGAATTAAAAATGATAGTGAATTAAATGTATCCACATCAACATTTAATAATGATAACATATATTATAAATTACCAAATGCTATTGGCGCACCACTTGTTCTTGCAGATGCTTTAATAGATATATCAGTTGATCTAATTCCTACTATAAATAATACAATTAAATTATTAAAAAAACCTTCTGATTTCATAATAGGTGTATTAATAGAAAAAATAAAAGAAAATTATTCAATATTTAATAATGAATCTAAAAAAGTATATGATCTAAGTAAATCTAAAACATATAAAGAATCTAAATATATGATTAAGAATTCACCTTTATATAATCATGTATTCAATTATAAAAAATCAATAAAATTTTTATTAAATGGAATAGGTTTAATATCTTTTAAGATATTTGATAAAAAAATAGATTTGGGATTTGAAATTAATTTTGATAAACCTAATATTTTCAATGTGAAAAAAAACAAAGATGATGATGCCAAAGAACAACCATTATTAAAATTTTTACTTGGTATAATAACAACACCACTTAAAATAATTGCTAAAATATTAGAATATATACTTAAATTTTTCAAATCCTTAGCAATTCCATCAAAATTACCCAATATGTTAAAAGATTTTTTATCCTTCAAATGGATTATGGATATATTTGATCCAACATCCATACTTAAATTAACAGGTATTGAAATCAACTTAGATAAATTGAAAAAATTAACGGAAGATATTAAATTACCAAATCTGAAAGATCAGGAAATTGACTTAAATGAAATTATAAATATACCTTTTTTAATAAAATTACCTAAGTATAAATTGAAACATCTTAATATAGATAAATCATTGATTACTAAACTTCTAAATCCAGCAATAAGTTTAATAGAGGGTATAGTTAATGCTATAATAGATTTACTATGGAGTATATTAGGCTTAGAAGCTTTAATAAAACCTAAACATTTAGATATAAAAAATAAAATATCAAATACTATATCTAATATAAACAATATAAAAAACACTAATAATACTATTTATTTATATGATATAACTACTGATGAAGAAACTTTATATGATTTAACTTACCAAGAATTAATGGATTTCATTAACAATAATCCTGAATTAAATTTTAATTATAGTTTATAAAAACTATTTATATAATATATGATATAATTAAAAAATTAAATTATTATGGGTAAAAAGGAAAAAGAACACAGAAAAAAAGTCCAAGCAAGAAATAATAAAATAAAACTTGAAAGGAAAAGTGCCGAAAAGAAGCATAAAGATTTTATAATGAATCTAATTAAACAAGAACAAGAAAAAGGACTATATGATGATAATAAAAAAGATGAAATTGATACTTCTATCACATCTATCATCAATGGACCAATTATTTAATTATTACTTTGTTACTTATTTCATTATAATCCAAACGTTCATGTACTGCTTTTTGAACTTCACTTAATAGATATTTTCTGGCTTTTTTGATTTTTTTAGAAGATGAATTATTCATTTTACATTTTATCACAAACCAATTTGCTAAAAGTATCGAATTAATGTCTTGTTTCATATTAGGATATTATTTTTTATATTATATATATATAAATTAAAAAAATTAAAAAAAATTAAAAATTTTGATAAATAAAAAAACTTACACTATAGGAACGACTCTAAATCTGAATATAAATTCAGATGACAATGAGCTAAATGACTTTTTATATATTTGGGATCAATTTGAGTCAAGACCAAATAAAATTATAATACACAACACTTATATAGGGCAAGATTTCATGGAAAAAATATCTCAATATATAATTGATAAGAATGTATTAACTGAATTAATACCATCATTAGATAATTACATATATAATGAAAGGATGTGTATTAAAATAAATGATAATATATACATATCATTTATTTTATTAAATTCATCAACAAATGAATCAACTATTAATCAACTTTTATTTTATTATAAAACAGATGAAGATTCAAAACAAATAGAAGATATAATAAATGATATAGATATTTGTATATTATATAAAGAAGATAACAAAATAAGCAAATTAAATACTATTTTTTATAATCAAAATAATATTGAATTAGAACCATTAAATAATAAAATAAATTTAGATAATATTGAGTCATATTACAATTCAGATACCATGAGTAATATAAACTCAATGATTAAAACTATTAAAAAATCTAACAAAGGATTAAGTGTATTATATTCTGATAAAGGAATGGGTAAATCTAGTATGATATATTACATTTCTGAAAATTTGGATAACACTACTATATTCATACCTAATAATATGATAGAAAATGTATTCAATAATCCGGATTTTAGAAAATTATTGACAAAATATAATAAACCATTACTAATTTTAGATGATTGTGAAATAATATTTTCAGAATATTATAATAAATCTAATTTAATTACCAATAATCTATTACAAATGATTGATGGTCTATTATCTGATGTATTAAATATTAATATAATAACTATTTTTAATACTCCAAATATTAAAAATATTGATCATAATTTATTAGAATCTAATAACTTATTAAAAGTTATTCAATTTAATGAATTGAATATTGAAGAATCTAATAATTTATCAGAATTATTAGGTAGGAAAAAACAATATAAAAACAATAATAAACTTATTAATATAATTAAAAAAACAGAACAAATAAGTAAAAAATTTGGCATTTCTTAAAATTAATATATAACATGATACATAAATATACAGATGAAGAATTATTAGATTTTTTAATGACTTCTGACTTTAATGAGAAATATACAGAAAAGGAATTGAAATACCTATTAATAAAATATAGGTATTTCTATAGACTTTTATATGGAAAAAAAGAAAATAAAATTGTAGATTTACAGGGAAAAATAAGAGAATTAGAATATAATATAAATAATCTGAAACAAGAAAATTATAAAATATTAGTAGAGAATGCAAAACAAGCTGATATAATAAATAATTATAAACATAGAAAATTATCTTTCAAAGAAAGATGGTTTGGAAAAACAATATTAAAATAAAAATTATAATAATGCAATTTGATAAATTCAAAAAATTAGAACAAAAAATTAACAATCAAAATTTCAATCAAGGATATAAGACAATTAATATAGTGATGTTAGTACTATCAATAATAGGACATTTCACTGCTATATTTTTATCATATTTTGCTTTATCTAAGATATTAAATGGTGTTATAGAGAATAATGTTATTGTAGTAGGATTAATATCAATAATTGTTTTAAGTGGCTTAGAATTACTCAAAAGAGATATATTTGATAAATTTAGTAACCAATACTTAAAAATTAAGAATTTCAATAAAGATGTAATACCACTAGCTTTATTAAGCTTAACTATAATAGGAGTATCATTTTATGCTTCTATAAATGGAGCTATGGAATTTTCATCAAAACAAGATATTATAGAAATGGATATGAAAATATCCACTAACGCATATAAAGATAGCTTAAATGTCAATTATAATGTAAATATAAATAAGATAGTAGATGAAATTGATAAAACTAAAGAAAAAATTGACCTTAAAGATAGGGAATTAACTGATTTAGCTAATTCTGATAGACCAAGTAGAACCAGAATGAATGACTTAAAAAAAGATAAGGAAGTATTAAGATCTGATATAATTAAATTAGAAAATGATATAATAAACTTAAAAAAAGAACAAAATGCTAAAATAGGTGAATATGAAAATGAAATTGGTAAAGAAACAGAAAATAAAAAGAAAGATAATAATACAAATTCTATAGCTTTTATAATATTATCAACTTTAATTGAAATAATAATCTTAGCTGGTGTATATTTTAATGATTATTATAAATATAGATCTTATATTGAATATAGAGATAAAATTGAAAAAGATCCTTATTTCCAAAAATGGATTTTATATAACAAAATATTAGATTTAATCTATAAAGAAGACACAAATATAAATGAAAAATTACCACCTATGAAAAATATAATAGAATTAGCTAGAATTAATAATGTAATATTATTACAAAAAGATTTAACTGATTTTTTCAAAGCTATGAATGGTATGGGAATAATTAAAACATCTGGACCAAGTAAATATATAAACAAACCAAAAGATGTAGCAATAGAGCAATTAAAAAAACAATTCAATATAAAATAACAAAAAAAGAGAAGTTAAATAACTTCTCTTTTTTTATTCACACACTTATCATACTAAAACATATACAAATTTATACATTTTAATATCTTGTTTTTAACAATTATAACCTTATAAAGAACTACTAATTTTATATATAAGAATAAAAAGCCATTATGGAATATATTGACAAATATGATGAACTACTTAAACTACTAACAGAAAATGAAATCAATGGTAAGAAATATTCTCTTAAAGATGATTTTGAAAAGTTTTTCATAAGAGGTAATAAAGCAGCTGGTAAAAGAATAAGGAAAACCATGCAAGAGATTAAAAAAATTACAAAGGAAGTTAGATCAGATGTTCAAGAATATAAAAGTAAATTAAAAAATTAATATATAAAAAAAATTAATGTTTTATAATGAAAAAATTTAGTAATATAAACAATATTAAAGTAGGGAAAGAACCTAAAATAAATGATAACATCAATGAAGATGAATTATTCAAATCCAAAGTGATGGATCTTTTGAATAAATTTTTATCTATTAAAACTTATGGTCCAATAGATCGTCATTTTCATATGAGTTCTGTAAAAATAACAGGAAAGGAAGCATTTTTAGAAGCACTCAATACTTTATTAAAAGAAGATACATTAAATAACGAAAAAAAGATTCTTGAAACCCTTAAATACACTATCAGAGATTGGGAAACATTGGATAGTAAAATATATAAAATAGAAGAAGAAATATCATATAATAATGATATTAAAAGATTAAATACACATATAAATAAATTAATGAACATATATGAAAAATATGGGGATGATGAAGAATTATTCTTAATCAAAATAACCGAATCTGCTAATAAATTAGACAATGATTCTAAAAAATTAAGAGCTGAGGCATCTCTACTTATTGTAGAAAAAAATGAACTCTTCAAAAAAGTAGCTGATATTTACAATAAATAAATAAAAAAGGTGCTCAATTTAGAGCACCTTTTTTATTATCTAATATCTTGATTTCGCAATCTTGGCATTATTATATTATTATAATAATCATCAAAACCTTTCATCAATTCACCAACTGGTATCACTCCCTCTTTAATAAGAATATCATCAACAAAACCCAACTTAACAGATTCATCTGAATCTAACCAACGATCTCTATCAGCTAATTCGATTATTGTTTCAAATGTTTGTCCTGAATTTTCAGCCAATTTTCTCATCAAAAGATAATTAAATTTCTCTGTTTGATAATGTGAGATACTATTATCTCTGACATGTCCTTGAGCTCCAGATGATGCTTGATGTACCATAATCTGTGCAGAATTCAAAGTATATCTCTTACCCTTAGAACCACTTGATACTAAAACAGAACCCATAGAGGCACAAATACCCATATTTTGAGTACTTACATCACATTCAATAGATTCCATTATATCTACTATACCCAAACCATGAATAACAGATCCACCTGGTGTATTTATCTGACAAGTTATATCTTTGGTTTTATCCAAACTATTCAAGAACAGCAATTGTGCCTGTACGATTGCTGACATATTTTCATCTATAGCACCAACTATCGTAACAATACGATCCATCATCATTCTTGAGAAAATATCTAACACACTGATATTCAATTGACGTTCTTCAATAATATTTGGAGCATGAATATTGGAAACATTCAATCTTTTCATATAATAATCCATTTTACTACTTGAAATACCTTTACTTAAAGCAAATCTGTTAAACTCATTAATTAGTTTTTGTTCCATTTAATTTATATTTTAATTATTAATAATTATATTTCTAATGCTAAATCTGAAAATATTGGTGACCTTCTTACAATTTCTCTGATATAATCTAAACCTAAATCTTGTAAGATGATTAGTATTTTAATATCATCATTATCAATTACTAACATATCACCCTTACATAAGGTTTTAATATCATTTTTATTAAATCTAATATCTATAGTACCAAGTGCATCTTTATAAGGCATAAATCCATTTTTACACACATTAGTAAAACTTGTTTCATTAAACACCAATCTAATTTCCTTTTTTTCCATATATTTTTATTTTATTGTTTATGCAAAATTACACAATTTATATGAGACTGACAAATTATTTATTATATTTTCTCAAAAAATCAACCTCATTAATACTTAGTTTCTTGTTTTTCAACATCTTATCAAGTATAATATTTAATTTTTTTTCATTTTCGAATCGTAATTTATTATAATCTTCATCACATATTCTTTTATTAGGTAACTCTTTCCTACCTAATATTTTTTTAATCCATTTAATCATATATTATATTGTTTTAATTTCAATTCTCTATTGATAGATATCAACTCATCATTATAAATTCTTTTCCAACCTCTACTATTCATTTTTTGCATTCTATTAAAAATTGTACGTTCTGAATACATTAAAGCATCTTCATTGACATAAAATAATTTATTAATAATATGTAAAAGTGCATTATCATAATGTTCTCTTAAACCATACTTACTATATGATATAGCACAACAACTCATATCTACATTAGATATCATCTTAGACAATCCAGATTCATTATATATATGATTTAATGGTCTAATTAATTGTATAATTTTACCATCCTTAATATAAGTGTGTGGTTCATATAACACTGATGTTGTAGAATATAAGAAATTAATTCCTTTTGTAATTAATTTATCATAATATATATATCCTTTTGATGAAATAATCTCCTCAATCTTTTTTAAGTTTTGATTCCTAATCATAATATCAACATCATAAATTCTTTGATCGGTTAAACTATCACGAATTGCACCCCCATATATGAATACATATTCATCTATAAATAGCTCAGAACAATCAAATCCAAGATATTCATCTAATCTATATTTCACCTTAATTTCCATTGTGCAAATATACAAATAATTTTTTATATTACAAAAATAAGTTATTAAAAAGTTCTCTCGGGCTTAAAAGTATTATCTATGATAGAATAACCACTTGCTTGCTTAGTTAATATTAAATCTTTGAACATAGCCATCCCTTCATTATTGCGATAAAATAATTCATTAAGATAATAATCAGGTGTGGTCCAACCCAGTTTTTCAATATTTTCAATCCACCATTTTTTATCTCTACTAGATATTAAATAACAATGTCCTAAAGTCATTCTATCACCTAAATATAAATTATCACTTAGTTTATCTGTAATCACTACTTGATTATTGGGAGCTTCAAATCTAACTATTTTATAATTAGATTTTTCCATAAATTCAATAGCCTCATCAACTCTTGATCTAAAAAAATCAGGATCAACTGTTATTAAACAATCACATTCCATGATTAAAGTATAATCATCATCCACAAATGATGCCATAATAGCAGACATATGACCTTGCCATGCTCCATAATGTCCTGAAGTTAAACCATATTCTTCTGGATCTGGTTTAGTAACACCAACAATCCAATCAACTCTACCGTCAATTACATTATGTGTAGGTGGATATTCTGTATATCTTGGATTAATAATTGTAATATATCTGTATCCTAATTTAGATACAGATTCTTTTGATAAAACTTCCCTTTCTATATCTGGTTCCGATAATACTTGTATAATCTTTACATCTTTTCTGTTCATAATCATATTATATTTTTTATTTTTTCTTCTCTTTCACTAATTAGTGCTTGTTTAATGATTTTTTTTATCTCATCATATATAAAATTATTATTAAATTTAATACCAAACAAATGCTCATTAGTATATTTTTTTAATATATCAATCATAATATTTTTTTTTAATTCATTTTTAATATGCTCAGTGGATTTATCAACAACTAAACCTCTACCGGTTTGATTTAACCAAAATCTAAATAATAAAAAAGAGATAATTTCAGATTTATTAAATTCAAAGTTTTCAATAATCTGGTTATGTTCATCAGAATAAATAAATAAACCATCTGTTAATAAATAAAAATATAAATATACATATTTGAAAGAAACTTCTAGACATTCTTCACGAACAATTGTATCAAACACACGATTTCTATTAAATTCCATTATAGCTTGATCCTTCATATAAATAATCTCATTATAATATCGTTTAGGTATTTTCACACCATCAAATAAATCATAAATATATTTATATTCAATTGGATATAAATATTTAGAATGGTCATATTTTTCAGAAAATCTTTTTAAGGTATCTTTATCTTTTTGATCCAATTTAATTCTATAACTAAACATATTATTAAGTTCTCTATTAATAATATGTTTATCAAAATCACTCCAATCTAACTTAACTCTAACATAATTAGTATCTATATGTTCAATAATTTCTAATTTTGGAAATGTAATAATCATATAGCTTATATGAAAAGAGATAAACTTTGTTTATCTCTTTTTTATTATTAAATGAAATTTACTTCCGGTGAATGTATAATGCCATTATTTAATTCATAAGATTTTATCTTGTAGATTTTATCTATATCCTTTAGTGTCACTATAACCTCATCTTTTGTATTTTCTATGATAAATCTTTCAGAATCTGAAATAAGTTTTTTAACTATATTTAATAAGCTATCAGGACCAACTGAATCTTTACCACAAATACCAATAAATTGAGATGATTGTTTACCAAACTCAATTATATTTTGTATCATTATATCATAATGATATTGATTTTCTAAATCAAATTCAGCAATAGCTTCATCATCTGAAATGTCTTCCATTCCAATCTCTTTTTTATAACTTTCTATACTATTATAATTATCTAAGATATCAGATGCATATAAAAAATTAATATTTTTTGAATTGTATGATTCAAATGTTTTAATGTAATTTAATTTTTTCATATTAATATTTTTATTATTATATATTATTTTTCAATGTTATAATTTTATACATAATTAAACCAACCACTTGTATACTAATATATTTATTCATTTTTCAATTTATCTATTAAAATTGTTTGTATAAGTTTTACTTAAAAAGTACTAATCCATTTTGATTTATAATTCTTAGTATTTGATGCATAAATTGCATAACTATTTATTTGTGGATAACCAGTATTATAATATCCTAAAACAACATCCCAACTTTTATATCTATTATATAATCTACTTAACATAGAACAACTAACATTAATATTTAATTCTATATTATATCTTAGATCTTTAGCTGATACAATACTATCAGTATGATCTTGAGCAAATCTTGTTATAATTTGCATAGCTCCTTCAGCACCTGCACTTGATGTTCTATATGGATTATAATCTGAATGAAAAGGACCTCTGTATCCAGTTTCTAAATATGCTACATTATATAATATATAACGTGGTATATTATAATCTATTGATTTTTTTTCTATTATATTATACATCTGTAATGAAATAGGTGATGATAAATCATCACCTATTTTCAATACTACTTCTTTGGACTCTGTTTTTTTATTATTTTCAGTATTTAATAAAAAACTACTAGTTAAAGTCAGACATATAAACAATATAAAAATAAATATTAATAATCTTTTTAATTTCATTATTATTTTTTATTTATAACTTCTGTTGATACTGGTCTTAATATTGTTTTAGCTTTTATATTAAAAATAGATGTAACAATACTATCATTCATTATCATTAGAACTTTACTTCCTGTTTTATCTAAAAATAAAATATTGGAAGTTTCATCAGCTGCAATAATTACAGATGATCGTTTTATTTCATATGGTTTTTCATCAACCTTATTACCTATCATATTATTAATATGATATCCTAAAATAAAACACATAATCATTCCAATACCAACTAACACATAATTAATAATGTGTTTAATTTTTTGTTTCAATTCTTTTGAAATTTCAATCTTTTTCATAATTTTTCTTTTTAATTTATTAATATAACAATTTATATATATTTAATATTGATTTGTTTTATTTTTAATATTTCTTCTATTAATATTTTATCTGAAATAGTCAAATCAATCAATAACCAACAAGAATATTTTCAGATTTTCAATACTCCACATTATGGTATTTTTTTGATAATAATTCATTTTGAATTGTAAATATACTAATTATTTTAGAACATACAAAAGTTTTAATATTATTTAACATTTCAGACATTCCTTAATAATGGAATAGTCTAAAATATTCCATTATTAAGGAATGTCTGAAAACAAATATATTAATACTTAATATAAAGTAAAAAAATTTATATGATAAATAAGAGATTTGGTATTTGTGATATGAAAACTGATGAAGGAAAATTACTATTGGCATCATTGGCAATCCTAACTACAATAACAGAAGAAGATATTATAAATGAAATATATGGTGTGACTACCACACCTGATCAAGTTTTTGATAAAATTCAGATTTTGGCTAATAAAATATATTATAATGAAGAGTTTGAAAAAGAGCAAATTAGACTAAAAAGAGAAAATAAAATGAAAAAATTATTTGGCGATTAAAAAATAATGTCTATATTTGCATAATCAAAACAAATATATTATGCATTTACGTAAAATAGGGGTTGAAAAAGTTAAAGATTTAGATAAAAATTTTGATTCAATTATAGATAAATGGACAAAGAAAGCTTATGATCTATATAAATATGAAGGAGAATTAAAACTAATAAAAGAAAAGGGGAAAATAATAATAAATATAATAATTAATAACTAAAAAAATAATTTATATATATATCATGATGTCGCATCTTTTTTAGAAAAACATTTAATAAATAACAAAAATAATAAACAATATGCTATACCAAACAGAAATATCAATTTTAGAATTACTAATAGATGATTTTATTCATAATAGAAACTTAGATATCCAAGAATTAGTTAAACAAAAAAGTAAAGAACTAAATTTAGATAAGGATATATTAAAACAAAAATTCATCAGTAAAATATCACCAAATATTCCTCATTATAATGATATTGATGCGTATTTTGATATTTTATTCAATTAAAAAACAAATATATAAATAAAAAATTTTTATGAACACTGAAATCAAAACATTGAAAGAACTATGTGATTACATTAATGATAATGAATTCTATGATTCTAAAGTAATAAGTGAAATTATTGAGGATAATGGATGGGTAGATAAACAATTAGAAACAAATTTAATTTGCCAATATGGACAAAACATTGTATATCTAGATGATAACCTAGAAGCTTTAATAAAATAATATTTTTATTTGCACATTAAACATATTATTCATATATTTGCAAATATTATATAATGAAAACCTTTTAATAAAATTAATATGATAAATTTAAGTGAATTAACAAACGAAAACACAGCGGCTATTCTAACTGACATTGATTGTCCGGTTTTTATTTCTAAGAATACTATTATAAGTGATTATGGTAGTATATCATTAGAAGAACTTCCAGCAGAACTTTTAGAAAGTACTAAGGAAGAGATGAATGAAAAAGAAGTAGCAATAGCTACAATAGATAATATCAAACAATCTGCATTAGTAAATGGTATTGATATTAGTCAAATTGAATATGTTCTAATAGATGAAGAATTTTTATTACATATATCAAGTGCTGAAATTGATTTAGTCGATGAATTCATAGTTGATCGTGTAGGTCAGATTTTATAATTAAACCACACTTCATTAAAAACCACACTTAAAATTTAATTGTGGTTTTTAATTTTTAAAAATAAAAAAGATAAATGAATAACTATACTTTTTATGATTAATTATTTAATTTATTGAATTTTGTATTTAGACTTGATTAAGTGAAATAAACTTTAATTGATAATCATATATATATTATATGAATAAAAATATTAAATTAATTAATAATGATAGTTTAATTGAATTACAAAAACTTATTGAAAATAAAAGACTTGTAGATTTAATTATAATTGATCCACCATATAAAGTAACATCCAGAGGGAATGCTGGTAATTCTGGTGGTATGTTACAAAAAGATATAAATAAAAAAGGTAAAGTATTTGCCAATAATAATTGTAATGTAAAAGATTGGATGCCTCTTGTATATCAAGTTCTGAAAGATGGTTCACATTGCTATATAATGACTAACCATGTCAATCTTTTAGAATATTTAATAGTCGCTAAAGAAAATGGATTTCATTTTATTAAATCACTAATTTGGAATAAAGGTAATAAAATTATGGGACAGGCTTATATGAGCCAATTTGAATATGTTCTTTTCTTTCGTAAAGGTCCATTTAAGAAAATAAATAAATGTGGAACATCTGATATATTGAATATTCCAAATATCAAAACTAAAGATGAAAATGGTATAAATATACATGATACCGAAAAACCAATAGCTTTATACCAATTATTAATTGAAAATTCTTCTAATGTTGGTGATATAGTAATGGATTGTTTTTTTGGTAGTGGTAATTGTGCTTTTGCTTGTCTAAATACTAATAGAAAATTCATTGGAATTGAAATAGATGAGAATTATTTTAATGTAGCTAATGAAAGAATAAATAATGAAATAAATAAACAATTATGATAAGTATATATCATTTAATTTTAGTAGGACATTATATAACAGATTTTGTTATATAAAGTGGATCAATTGCTCAAAATAAATCAAGTAACATACTGTTTATCATTCATTATAAATAGCTAATAATTAAATTATAGGAGCTTATATAAATAATAAAAATTGTTAATTATTTGCTTATTAATAATTTTCATTATATCTTTGCAACATGAAAACATTAATAATACATCCAAAAGATGAAAGTACAGATTTTTTATCTGTAATTTATGAAGGTATGACTAATAGTGAAGTACTGAGAAGTAATCCACAATGTTTTGGTATTAAAAAAGATATTAAAAAAGCTGATAGAATTATAATGCTCGGTCATGGTACAGAAAGTGGATTACTTGGATTTAATCGTTATATAATTAATTCAGAACATGTTCAATTATTGAAAAATAAAAAATGTATTTTTATTTGGTGTAATGCTAAGGATTTTACCACTAAATATAATTTAGATGGATTTGCAACTGGTATGATTATCAGTGAAATAGAAGAGGCTCATCATTTTTACATAAATACTAATTGTGATGAAATTAAATTATCTAATGAAATGTTTGCTAATGCTTTAAGAAAAGCAATAAATAATGTTGATATAGAAACCATAATTTTAGAAAATTATAAAGGTAGTAATCAATTATATGAATTTAATATTAAAAATATAAAACAATAAAAGAGCAACATGAAAATAAAAGATTTAGAAACTTACTATCAAGTAAGTAAGAGTAGTATTAAAGATGTATATAATATACATTCATTAACAGAATCTGGTTTAAGATTTAATGGAAATAAATATTTATGTTCTATTTATAAACAAGGAACTAAATTTTCATTATATGAAAATGAGGATAAAACATTTTATTCTAAATTAGAAGATTTAATTGAAGCAATTGATAAATATCTCCATAACCTTAAATTTAATTCTGAAAATTTCTATCCTTCCCTTAGAAAGGGTGTTAGTGTTAATTATTGTATAATAGATTATATGAGAAATTTTGATTTTGATTCTCATAGACACAATAGTGATACTTTTGTGTATAAATCAAAAGATGTTTTTGGTGCAGAAAATACTGAGATTAATATTATTATACATAATTTAAGTAATTATGATAATGATGAAGTAAATATATCTTATAATATAAAAAGTGGCGAATGGGTATCAATAAAAGGAATAGAAAAAAATGTTGATGTTATAATTCAAAATATTAATAATTTGATATATCCAATTTTTATTAGTCATATTACAGATATGTTAAATACATTTGAAAAAATAGAAAATGTTAATATGAAATCAGATATCAAAAAATTTAAATTTAATATTAATAATTTAGATGTTACTGTAAGTGATTTTAAGGACAACTTAAAAAACAATTTACAAGAATTATTAAAAAAACTTGAATAAATGTAAGTTATTGAACCATATAAAAAGTACTATTATTAGAGATATATTAGATTATGTGAATGATAGTAATGAATATAATCTTTATATTATACATAAAATTTCAGATGAAAAATATTATTTAATGATTAGTGAAAACATCAAATATGTTCATAAATTACAGAATATTTACAATGATGTATTTCAAATTGATTTAGATATTAATAGATTAATTTAATGATTGAAGAATTATACATATCAATATTTTCAAAAGAGGTATCTTATTTATCCTCTTTTATTAAGATATTAATAAGTTTTATATTAGGAGTAATAATTGGTTTAGAAAGACAAAGTCGTCGGCAAAATGCAGGTATGAGAACCATATCTTTAATCTGTATGGCTTCTACATCAGCTATGATATTATCTATATGGATACCACAAACATACTCTAATATGTTTAATGGTGATCCTGGTCGTTTAGCTGCTCAAGTTCTTACAGGAGTTGGTTTTTTAGGAGCTGGTGCTATAATACAAAGCAAAGGTAATGTACGTGGTTTAACCACAGCTGCTACCATTTGGTTAGTTTCTATTATAGGTTTGTGTGTTGGTGCTGGTCTTTATATACCAGCTATTGCTTTAACAATATTAAGTCTGTTTGTATTAGTTACTATGGATCGATATGAAAAGAAAAAAATGATAGTAGGTGATATCAAAAACTTAATAATAATGTTAGATAATAGTGAGCCAGATGTAGAGCATATTAACAATATTTTAAGAAAATATTCAATTTATATTTTTGATATTTCAATTGAAAACAATTATAAACTAAAAACATCAATTATTAGTTATAAAATACAAATTCCACAAAAAGAAAATGTGAATAATTTATTCAATGAAATCCGGAAAAATGAATTCATATCATCTATTTGTTTAAATTCTTTATAATAAGTAAATCTGGTTGGGCTAAGATTGATTTCCAAATTGTTATAAATATAACAATGTTGATATAATTAAATTAAGAAAACCAATCACAAAAAAACTAATATTAAATTTTAATATATATTTTATAAAAAAATAAATAAATATGATTATAACTAATTATCAAAAATTTATAGAATCTGAATATACTAATCAGATTATTTTAGGAAAAATATATCCAATCACTAATGGTGAATTTGTAATAACACATGATTGTTATTTGGAAAATGAGAAAATTGAGAATTCTATTAAATATTATACTCTAAAATGTATAAATTGTGGAGAAACTTTTACTATGTCAAGTTATCAACTAAGTAGATATAATAAAATAAGTGATAATGAAGAGTATGATAATAAATATCAAAGAATACCATGTTATAATAAATTACCATTAGATAATTTATCATTTAGAGAATTTAGAGGAAATAAAAAACATGAAGTAATTCATGTAAATTGTGAATTAATAGAATCATCTAATTCTAATTTACAAGTTAAATGTAATGATTGTGGTCAAATATTAACACAAAGTATAAATGGTGGTGATATTATAAAAGATTATATATTAAAGGATATTGATAAAAGATGTATAGATTTATAAAAAAGGAAGTGATACACTTTAATTATAATATTTTTAATATATAAGAATAAAAACTTTTAATGGTTATAACTAAATTTCATAAATTCTTAGAATATCTATCCAATAATTTCAACATTGATATATTTAAGAATTTGAATAGTTTTTCAAAAAGAATTTCATATTGTGATGAGAATATAGAAAGAATATCATCTGGTTCTTCAAGAATTGTTTATAAAATAAATGATGAAAAAGTACTTAAATTAGCTAAAAATACAAAAGGTTTAGAGCAAAATAAAAATGAAATTCAATATAGATCTGATTCATACATAAATTATATTTTAGCTAAAATATATGATTATGATGAGGATGGTGTGTGGCTTGAAATGGAATATGCACAAAAAATGAAAATAGCAGATTTTAAAAGAATAGTAGGAATTGATTTTAAGATTTATACACAAGCATTATCTAATTTCTATTTTCATGTCTTAAATAATGATGTATATCTTTGGAAATATAATATTGATCCTGATATTGAAGAAAAAATATGGAATAATGAATTTATTAGTGGAGTTTTTGATTTATTAGGTAGTTATGATTTAACTTTTGATGACTTAAACAGAACTTCTACATATGGTATAGTTGAAAGAGAAGGTCAAGAAACTATAGTTATAATAGATTATGGTTTATCAAAGGAAATCTATAATAAATATTATAATATAAAGAGAAAGTAAATTATATTTTTAACAAACAATATCATTTAATATTCATATAATTTATATGAATATCAATCATAAAAAAATTAAATTCTTAAATCACACAATGGAGTATCTAGATATAAATCAAATACTCGATTGTGAAATTACTGGGATATATGATAAAGTTGCCAATTTCATAGAAAAAAAGATAGGTGAGCCTATCTTTTATATAGATGAAGTATATGAAACTAAAGAAAATAAATGTGGTTTAATACTATCAAATTTATGTAATACTAATGATTGGAATTTAACATTATCTATATTTAACTACACTGAAAAATTATTCAATAAAAAATTTGGAATTGGGCTAGAATTAAAATCTAAAATTAAACCTAACTATGAAATAGTTGATATAGTAAGAAATAATAAAATATACAAAACTATATGGTATTTTATAGATGGTGAAATTGAATTATTAATTATGCCAGAAGATTGTAAGTCTATAAGTGTAAAATTACTACATAAACACCATTATAATTTTGAATTAGCATATAATAATTTTTATCATGGAAAATAAATTAAAATATTTAGGTGAATTAATGGAAACCTTAAATAGTGAAAAACTAAAAGAGATAAGTTTAGATATTCATGTTGATAAAATGATGAATGAAATATCAAATGAAATAGGAATTTTCCAAAATAGATTAGGTGATAACTATAGAAGTACTATTAATGATCATATTGGTATTATTTATAATATAATAATGATAGGAGATGACTTCAATAAATTAAAATGTAAATATGATATTATAAAAAAAATAATAAGTAAATATTATAAAGGTTCAATTAATAATAAGAATATATTAACTAAAGGACACGAAAAAATAGATATAATACAAAATAAAAAAAAATATGATACAATCTGGTTATTTAAGGATGGTAAAATAACACTATCAATGTTATCTAATGTAAGTGATGGTAATTTAATGATAACTTTAACATATCATCATTTTAATTACTATTCAATAATAGTAAATGAAGATCTTCAAAGAATGATAGAAAGACAAAATATTTATAGAATATAATTCACATATGATTGAAAATCTTAATTAATATTAAAAATTGATTAAGATTTTTTTTATGATAAAAAATGTAGTATCTTTGCATCATTATTCAAAAATAGATAAGATGAAAACATTAATTAGAGTAAAAGATACACAATCTGTAGTAGCAAAATCAAATGATAACCATAGTTGTCAAATGATATTTAATAACTTAACAGGTAAAAATAAAATGACTAAAAATCAATTAGATATATTATTGAGAAGTTTTTATCTCAAAAAGGGAATTGAAATTGAATTAGTTGTAGATGATATAATTATTAATTCTAAAATAATAAAATAATGAGAAAAGAAGAATTGTTAGAACAAAAGAAAATTTTGGAACAAAAATTAGAAGCTGGTATGCCATTTATATATGGTCAGAAAAAAACACTAAAAGAGTTATATGAAGTTTTGAATACTCCAATCCCAATGGATATTCCAAAAAATCATCAAACTCACTATAGATTATTACAAAGGGATGCTAAACGTACAATCAGATTAATTGAACGATATGAAGCACCAATTCGCAAGAAGTTAGATAAAATTAATACCTACTTAATAGATAAAAATCATGGAAAATAATAATGACAAATTAGTAAATATTAGTGCAGATCTTGATGAAGCACAAAAAAATCTACTTGAAAAGGGTATTTCACAAAGAGAAATAAATTATATTTTATCATTATATGATGAATTCATTCATTTGAAAAATGATAATAATGATAAATATATTAAAGAGAATTATTATTCAGAATCTCCATCATTTAGTAGTGAAATAGTTAAGTGTGTTAATTTTGGAACTAAAAATGAAGTTAGGTTGATACATTGCCTTTATAACATAAATCCTAATGTAAATGTTGATCATTTAGGTAAAATGGTTGGCATGATATATCATATATTAGGAGTTAAAACAGAGTGGTATACAATACCAGAGCCAAATAAAAAATAAATAAATCATTAATAAACCATTAATAATAACTTTAGTAGTAATTGCAATTGGTATCATTTTTATTACCAAGATGGTATAAATCATATAAAATAATAAAAAATATGATATAAAACTAAGAGAGAAGTATTAGTTCTATGATATGACTAAATTATTCATTAATGGAATAGAAATAAAATTGAATAAATTAAATGTATAAAACTGGAGATTATATAATAGCTAAGGTAACTAAAAAACCTTCTAATTCAATCATTATTAATAAAAAATATAAGATAGTAAGTTATATAATAGGTAGTACTTTCTATCAAATCAAAGATGAGTATGGACATTTTACTCATCATTATATAACTAATTTTTATAGTAAGCAAGAAATTAGAGATATGAAATTAGATAATTTAATTTCATCTAAATAAATGTTATTTATTGTTAATTATTTTGTAGTTTGTAATTAAAGTATTAACTTTGCATCATAATTAATAAAAACAACAAATATGAAACTAATTACAAAAAAAATTGAGAAAGAATTAACTAAATATAATTTAGGTAGTCAAGAAAATTCAGGATTAGATGCTAAAATCTTAGTTAAATTTTTTAATCCTTGTGGTAGAGGTACTTGGTTAGTAACTGAAGCAGAAAAACAAGAAAATGGTGATTGGCTATTCTTTGGTTTTGTAAATTTACATGAAGCTGAGTATGGTTATTTTTTATTATCTGATTTAGAAAGTGTGAAACTTCCTTTTGGTCTGAAAATAGAAAGAGATTTATATTTTGAAAATAAAACATTGAGAGATATAAAATTCTAATATAAAAGTAAAGTATCTTATATTTACATATAAAATAAAATTAATATGATTGACAACAATAAAGAATATTTATTATGTGCTGCTATTAGAAGAAAAGCTCCAAGAGATTGTCTTAAAGTATATCACAAAGAGTTTCATGATATATATGAAATTGAATTAGGCTATAGACATCCAGATATTTTGCATAGATATGGAGATGATGTTAGTCGTAAAAGTTGTGATCAAGGATTTTATACTTCCAAAGCTCGTTTTGTATCTCGTGAAGAAGGATTAAAAATTGCTATTGAATGTGGTCAAGTAGATAAAATAATAGGTGGTAAATTAACATCAGAAGATTTATATTAATATGAAAAATATAAAGAATATAATACATTGAAAATCATATATAAAGGAGTAAAAACCATAAATAAATTAAAAGTTTAACATTATTTAATACTTATATATCATATTTTATGTATATCTTTGCATCATAATTAAAAAAACAACAATATGAAAACAATTTTAGATTTTTTAGCTTACATCATAGTAGGTAGTTCAATGTTAGTTATATTATACTTAACCATAGTATATTTATATGAAGTATTTTTTACTAAAAAAGGAAATGATCCTAAAAGCTACCATTCAAAAACAATAGGTGAATATAATTATGTAAATTATAATAACCCAAATAAAAAAATGTATAGCAACCAATATATAGCTATGAAACGTTTAGGGATTATTGCTAGAATGATTAGTGTGTCCAAATCTGGTTACTTGAAAGATAATCCAGATAATTTAGTAGTATTTAATTCAAATATATGCACCAAAACAGAAAAAATATGGTATGGTGATATTGATATTACTAAATCTTTACAAAAACTTAAGGATTTAGCAATTGAAATCAATGAAGATATTTATGTCTTATATGAAATGGATGGTAGATTTAATAATGAGAAAACCCCTTTAATTCATAAATATGTTGCTTTGGTTAAAGCAAATGGTGAAGTGAAATATGCTGATTATATAACTAATAAAAAATAAAATGATAGAGATTATAGGAATATTAGCAACCATTTTAATAGTAATTGCTTATGTACCCCAATTGATACAAGTATTAAAAGCAAAAAGTGCAGAAAATGTAAATGGTGAAATGTTCAGTATATTAATAATATCTAATATATTATGGATAATATATGGAATTAATATAAATGCTTATTCAATTATATTATGTAATGGATTGAACCTTATACAATCAACTATAATAATTTATTATAAATACAATAATCAGATTATAAAATCTATAAAATCATATAAAACTAAGAATAGTTAAAGATTGTTAAATATTAGGTAGATGTGTAAAAAATGTATATCTTTGCATCATAAATCAAAAATATATCAAAATGAAAAAATTAAATTATAACAAAGTTACTAAATATAACAATCCAAGATATCTCATAGATGTACCTTTGGATTCATTAAAACAAAAAATGAAAGATTGGTCCAATTATTATGAACTTGATTTAGATCCAGAATTTCAAAGAGATCATGTTTGGACTCTCAAACAACAAATTGAATTTATGGAATATCTATTAAGAGGTGGATATGTCAATCCTATATTTTTCAATATGGAGGGTTGGATGGAAGATTTTAGAGGTAAATTACAATTAATTGATGGTAAGCAAAGATTCAATACAATAATGAAATTTATAGATAATAAATTACCAGTATTTGGTGGATATACTATAAATCAAATTGAAAACTTTAATTTAAGAGATTTCTCCATAAAATATGGAGTTAATAACCTATCAGAAAAAGAAGCTATTGATTGGTATGTTTCTATGAATACAGGTGGTACAATACACACTGAAGAAGAAATACAAAAAGCAATTGAATATAAAAACAAAATATAATTAAATGATTAAAATTAACAATGATAACAAATATAATTATGAAAAAGTGTTTAGATTTTATTAAAATGTTTTCCTTAGTTTTTACTATGATATTTATAATAATAAGTATAGGTATATTATTAATTGTTTGGTTTGGTGGTTTATTATCATTACCATTGATACTATCAATGAAATATTCTATATGGTATATATTATTATATTTACTAACTATACCATTATTTATGAGTACAATAGAATTATCAGAAGGCATTGTTTCAGATGGAGATTCAGAAAAAATAATAGATAATTCTGAAGTTGAAAGTAGTTGTCATAAATAAATATAATAAATATGAAAATAATAGTAGCAATTAAAAATGAGTGTTTTGATATAGAAACATTAACTAAACTAAATAATAAAAAATTCTATGGTTTAGGTGATGTGGTTAAATATCTAAAAGATAAAGGTTTAAGTAATGATGATTTTACTATAATGAATTCTAATTTATTTTTTATAAATGTCAATTACAATATACTTAGTGATTATAAAATAATATTTTTAGATGTTAAGAGAATATACCACAAATCATTTCATTTCAAAATAGGAGATGAATATATGGATTGTAAAATATATAATGAGAATAAAATAATAATTAATGATTCCTATATCGCAAATATTGATTTAGCTTTACCACATATATCTAATAATGATGATATAGTAAATTTCATGAAAAAAATTGAAAAATGTCTAAATACTTATGATTTATAAAGAATACATAATATGCTCAGCAATTAAAATAATAGGAGATGATGAAATTATTGTTTGTGGTAGAAGACATAATGATTGCTTATTAACAATAAAAAAATTAAATCCTGATTTATATAAAACTTTGAATGAATCTAATACAGTGATGGGATTCATTACATCAAGAAATGAATTCAAGGATAGATATGAAAGTTATATAATAGCTAAAAGAGAAAATCAATTCATATTACCAGAGTTATCAATGAAAAATATTGATATGTTAATATCAGAAGATTTATTTGGAATTGATTAACTGATTAATAAAAACAATATTATTTTCATCTATGATAGTTTGATGATTCAAAATATTTGAAAATCTACTTATTAAAACCATTAAAATGATAGAGAAATATCTACAAGAATAAATAAATTAAATTAGAATATAACTCACTATCTAATAAGCACCTATACATTAAGTGTTTTATTTTTATAGTTAAAGATTGTTAAATATTAGGTAGGTATATAAAAAGGTTATATCTTTGCATCACTAATCAAATAAATACAAACATTATGTCAAAGAATAAAAATTTACATTCAGCTAAGAAAGAAAAAAACGATGAGTTCTACACGTTATATGAAGATGTTGAAAAAGAAGTAGAAGAATATAAGGATCAATTAAAAGATAAGATTATATTCTGTAATTGTGATGATCCTGAATCTTCAAACTTTTGGAAATATCTATCAAATAATTTTACCTACTATAATTTGAAAAAATTAATATCTTCACACTATGACCCAAATGGAAATAGTTATAAATTGGAAATTAGTAGAGATATTAATGGGGATGGTAACATCGATAAATTAGATACTCAAAAAACAACATTTAAGGGAAATGGTGATTTTAGAAGTGATGAATGTATTGAAATATTAAAAGAATGTGATATTGTAATCACAAATCCACCCTTCAGTTTGTTTAGAGAATATATCGCTCAATTAATGGAATATGATAAAAAGTTTTTAGTTATTGGTAGTTATAATGCAATAACATATAAAGAAGTATTTGGTTTCATTAAAGAAAATAAATTATGGTTAGGTAATAGCTTTGTGAAAAATTTTATAAAACCAAATGGTGAAATACAAAAATTTGGTAATATTTGCTGGTTCACTAATTTAGACAATAGAAAACGTCATATAGATTTGATTAGAAATGTTTTATATAAAAAATATAATGAAGTTGATTATCCTAAATATGATAATTATGATGCTATTAACATCAATAAAGTAGCTGATATTCCAGTAGATTATTTTGGCTATATGGGAGTGCCTATAACTTATTTATCTAATCATAATCCTGAACAATTTGAAATTATTGGTTTAGGAATTTCAAACTCTGGAATTGAAATTGGAGTAAAACCATATAAACCAGAACATAAGAAATATAGGAAAGAAATCCAAAAAAGAGGTGCAGTTGATGGTGATTTATATATGATAACTAATGGAATTGTTGATGTTCCATACGCTCGTATTTTAATTAAAAGAAAATAATAACATTAAAATTATATCAAAATGAAAATCGAATTAAAAAATATAAAAGTAAGAGATATTTTCTCTGGTTATGTAAATAACGATACTGAAAATGGAGTAATAGGTTATAATGGTAATCTGAACATCAGACCTAAATACCAAAGAGAATTTGTATACAGTGGTAAGCAAAGAGATATGGTTATAGAAACCATAAGACAAAATTGTCCATTGAATATAATGTATTGGAGTAAAAACATAGACAATACTTTTGAAGTATTAGATGGACAACAAAGAACTATTTCTATTTGTGAATTTGTTAATAATAAATTCAGCATTAATGAAATGAAGTTTAATAACCTTACAAAAGATGAACAGGAACAAATATTAGACTACGAACTATTAATCTATATTTGTGAGGGTACTGAAAAAGAAAAATTAGATTGGTTTGAGAGGATTAATATAGCTGGTGCTAAATTGACTCAACAAGAACTTAGAAATGCTGTATATAGTGGTAGCTGGCTTTCTGATGCTAAGATATTTTTCAGTAAGAGAAATTGTATAGCTGTCAAAGAAGCAGCTGATTATCTAAAAGGTAGTGCTATTCACCAGGACTATTTGGAAACCACTCTATCTTGGATTGCTAATTCAGATCCTAAATACCACGATAAGATTGAAGCATATATGTCAGAACATCAATTTGATAGTGATTCAAACGAAATAAGATTATATTTCCAAAATGTTATGAACTGGTTTAAGGCAATATTCCCAGATTATTACAAAGAAATGAAAGGCTTGGAAATTGGTATTCTTTATAATAAATACAATAATAATAGATATGATAGAAGCAAAATCGGACAAGAAGTGAAAGAACTTATGACTGATGAAGATGTAACTAAAAAATCTGGTATATTTGAATACTTATTATCAAATAAAGAAAATCAGAAAGTATTGAATATACGAGCTTTCACTCCAAATCAAAAAAGAGAACAATATGAAAAACAAGAAGGTATCTGTACCAAATGTGGTGGACATTTTGATATAAAAGAAATGGAAGCTGACCACATAACTCCTTGGTCCGAGGGTGGTAAAACCGACATCTATAATTGTCAAATGCTTTGTAAACGCTGCAATCGAACAAAATCTGATAAATAAAATATATTCAATACTAAAAATTTAGTAGATTAAAAATTATATACCAGAATAGTAATTAAATGTAAATAATCAATTAAATATTTGGTAGGTATATAAAAAATAGTATCTATGCATCATAAATATATTGAAATATAAATTAAAACCATGAAAAATAAAATCAAATATGTTATCTATAAAGGATCATATATAAAAAAGTTACTATGTCTTAAAAATATGTATAACCACAACTGTTATTTAGATAATGATATTAATATTAAATTAGATGATATAGAAGATAATATGTTTTATCGTTGCCATTTAGTAAATATGTCTGATTATGAAGAATCATATGATATAATTAAAAAACTTGATATAATATCTGATAATTATATTTTACAACAAGAAAAAAATATTTCTATCATAAATGAATTATATGAACATATAGGAAATATTAAAAATAAAATAAATGATGATGAAATAATTTATGAATTAAATAAAGATGAGTTTAATAAACAAATAAATAATATATTAAATGAAAAATAAAGAATTTATAGATTTTCTATCAAGAAAAATAAAAGAATTTCCAAAAAAGGAAGACATAGTATTAAGTTGTGGTTATGATAAAAATATAAAAACATATTTTTTAATAATAAATACAGCTAAA
>JALOAD010000104.1 GCA_023228995.1 Candidatus Muiribacterium halophilum | reverse complement strand
TAAGACATTTTGTAAATTTTTCAGGTTCTTCAGAAATTACACCTGAAGCAGCCTGTCCTGCAAGACCAACTCCGATAGAAGATCCAATACCTGCCAAAACAACTGAAAAAGTTGCTCCAAGTATAGATAAAAACAAACCCCAATCAAAAGTTACTAAAAGTCCTGCTGCGTTATTTGTTGCTTCAACCATTTTTCCTCCTAATTTTCCTGTTTTCCAGGATATTATATTTTGCTATGACTCTTTTTGTTAAATTAATCTAATTCTTTTATAAGTCTTATATGTTTTGTGTTAATTTTAAATGGTTTAAAAATACTTCCACCACCATCAAAAAACTTCTGAAAAAACTCAACAAATTGAAGTCTCATTGAATGAATAAATGCTCCAAGTACATTAATAATAATATTAAAAGAATGTCCAAATATTAGTATTAAAATTTTTACTACAAAATTAACTCCTGGAACAGGTATTAATGTAATAGCAAGATCTGCAACTACATTTATTGCTAAAGCTACACCACCAGTTGCAAGTGCAAGTGCCATAAGTCTTGAATAAGAAAGTGCATCTCCAAAAAAACCTATAGTATCATAAAGTTTTAATATACTCTGAAATGGTCTAAGAAGAATATTTGCTTTACTCTTTATAAGATTAATTATCACAACAAGACCAGCCATACAACCAAAGAATGGATAATACCATGAACTTCCTTCAACAAATCCTACATATTTACCCGCACTCATAAAAAAGGAAACAAGATATACTGACCATAATAACTCTTCTATAACTCCTAAAAAATCCTTATGCATAAAAGCTTTTGCTGCTGACAGTATTTTAGACCAAGTTATCTGAATAGTTCCTAATAACAGTGAAATTTTCATAAGAAGCAAAGCATCAGCATTAGGGTCTATTACTTGAAATGAACCTAAAAAACTTTCAGATTGAGGAGTCCAGCCAAACCATGAGCCAAAAAGTGCTCCCATAATAATCGTAGATATTCCACAATAACCCATTAATTTAAGCCCTTTTTTTATATCTCTATCTATATCTTTAAGCATAAGTCCGCTAATCGATAGTAAAAGAACTACTATCCCATATCCAGCATCTGAAAGACAGAAACCAAAAAACAATACAAAAAACGGTGCAAACCAAGGAGTTGGATCAAATTCTCCTTTGCCAGGAATTCCATACATTGTTGTAATAGCCTGAAATGGTGAAGTAAAACCATTGCCTTCAAGTATTACAGGAGGTTTTTCGTTTTCTTCAATACAAATTTCAGTAATTTGAATTTGTTTTATTTCTTTTTCAAGAATATTTTTGAATTCTTCAATATGATTTTCTGATATCCAAATTTTTATAAAAGCTGAGTATGTTGTATAACTAAAATTGTTTTCTACTTCCATTTCATCTCTTAAAATAAGAAGATGATCTGAATACAATGTCATTTTTTCATAATATTTTGAAAGTTGTTTTATGTCTTCATTATTTTTTTGTATATTATTACTATATTCTAAAATTTTATCTTCAAGATTTTTTATTTTTAAAGAAGCACTTTCATTTAAATCTGGTTCTTCAATAGAAGCTCCACAACCTGATATTAATGCAAAAATATCTTCATTGTCTTTTTTTAAACTAAATAAAATACCATGAACAATATTTTTATCTTCATTAATACATAATTCAGTTGATATACTGTTTTTTGCAAGTTCTTCCTTTAATTTTAAAAAACAATCTGGTTTTCCAGATAAAAAATAAACAATTGTGTGATTTAGATGTTCAAAATCAGATTTTGATATATTGGTAAATGTCCAAGATTTATATTTATCAATTTCAGTTTTACAATTGCCAATTAAAGTTTCATTTTCTTTGATATTATTTTTTAATTCACCAATTTTTGAAATTACATTTGTTGTAAAATTTTCTGCTTCCTGAGTTAAATCTGACAAAGTAATTTCTTTTCTTCCTGCAAGAAGTGCTTTTAGCCCGCCATTTTTTTGGTATTTGCTAATATGACTTAATGCTTCATCAATTTCACCAAGATTACTATTTAAATCCTGTAGAGCATTTAATGATAAATTTTCATTATTTTCAGGTTTGATTATTTGAACATAACCAAAACTATGCAGTTTTTTTATCAACTCTTCTTTTTTATTTCTAAGCACTATTATGCCTAGTTTTTTTACACTTGAAATAGCCATTATTCAATTCCCTCCATCAAGTATGACACGGCTTGATCAAATTTGTTTTGAGAGTTTTCTTTTGTCTTTGCTATTTCTTTATTAAATTTATTTCTTATTTCAATGCTTTCTTGTTCTGCTTTTTTTCTTTCTTCTTCAAAAACTCTTGACTGAAGTAGTTTTTCATAATCTGAAAGACTTTCAAGTTCTTTTTCAAAGCTTTCTGTTATATCTTTAATTTTATCATGTCTTTTTACTTTTGAAAGCTGAATTTTCTTTTCACTTTTAATTTCAGCTTCCCTTATTTCCGAAAGAACTTCTTCAAACATGAATACCTCCAAATAAGGTTTTTAATTTGTAATAATATACAATTTATTAAATCGAAAGGAATATGTCAAAGATTTAATTATAATTTATTAAAAATCATGAAAATAAATATTTCTTTCTGCATAACAAATAATAAGACAAAGAAATATCAATTTATCGGACCACATGAAATTTAACTTCTATGTAAAATTCCCTCTTACGATGTTCGACCTTGCAATACTTCCATATATTGCATACTTCGTAACAGTCTCCATAATTCCTCTCAATTAATTTTCTTTGTCTTTTTTATAAAATCTAAAGCAAACAAATCAAAAATTTAGTATAATTGTTCAATTGTCCTTTCTGATTGATTTAATAATTCAGAGCTTCAATAAAATTTAAAAGGAGAAAAATATAAATTATGAAAAATATTTTTATAGCAGGAATAACCGGTTCAATCGGAACACAAGCAATTGATATAATAAGAGCATTTAATAATTCGTTTCAATTAGCAGGTTTTACTTTTCACTCAAATGTAAAATCAGCTGAAAAAATTATAAATGAATTTAATCCTGAATTTATAATTGCTACACTTGAAAGCTCTTTTTTATCATTAAAAACCAAATTTCCTGAAAAAAATATATATTTTGGCATTAACGAATGCACAAAAATAATAGAAAATCAGCATTTTGACATAGTGCTTAATGCAATTGTGGGTGCTGCCGGATTACCTGTAACATATTCAACAGTTAAAAATCAAAAAAGACTTGCTCTTGCAAATAAAGAAAGCCTTGTGACAGCCGGTGAAATTATCATGCCATACGCAAAAAAATGTGAAATAATACCTGTTGATAGTGAACATTCTGCAATATTTCAATGTATTCAAGGAGAAAACAATAATAATATAAAAAAATTATGGTTAACTGCATCAGGTGGACCTTTTTTAAATTCAAAAAAGGATTTTAAAGATATATTACCTGAAGAAGCTCTTAAACATCCAAATTGGGATATGGGTGCAAAAATATCTATTGATTCAGCTACAATGATGAATAAAGGACTTGAGGTAATTGAAGCATATCATCTTTTTAATGTTGATTATGAAAATATATTTATTACAGTCCATCCTGAAAGCATAATTCATTCAATGGTAGAATTTACTGATGGAAGTTTTAAAGCTCAATTAGGAGCTACAAATATGAAAGGTCCTATTCAATTATCATTTACATATCCTGAAAGATTCCCAATGAAAACTTATGATTTTGATATATTCAAAATTTCCAAGCTTAATTTATTAAAACCTGATTTCAAAAAATTTTCATGTTTAAATTTAGCATTCAATGCTGGGAAAAATGGAACTAGTCATTGTATAGCACTCAATGCTTCTAACGAGGCTGCGGTTGAAGCTTTTCTTAAAAAACATATATCATTTAATCAAATACCGGTAGTCATCGAAAAAGCTATTGAAAAATATGGTGATATTAAATATAGTTCAATAGAACACATAATAACTGAGCATAAAAATATTTATAATTGTGTAAAGGATAGTATAATATGAGAATTTCAAATAAAGTTAAAATCGGAACATGCACAATAGGTGGTGGATTAACTCCTGTAATTCAAACAATGCTTGATTTTCCAACTGCTGATTATAAAAAAGTTAATAAAGAAATTAAAAAACTATATACTGAAGGATGCGAGATTATTAGATTGGCAATAAAAAACGAACAAGATAGTGAAGCTTTAAAAAAAATCATGCCAAATTCTCCAATTCCTGTTATTGGTGATATTCATTTTAATTATAAATTAGCTTTATCTTCAATAAAAAACGGAATAAATAAAATAAGAATAAATCCAGGCAATATTGGTTTAGAAAAAAATGTAAAATCTATTATAGATTGTGCCAAAGATCATCAAACTGCTATAAGAATTGGAGTTAATGCTGGAAGTCTTCCTGCAAAATATACACATCCTTCTCCAAAAGCTATGGTTGAAACAGCTTTAGAACATATTGATTTTTTTGAAAAAAACAACTTTTCAAATATAGTTATATCTTTAAAATCTTCAAATGTTAAAACTACTTTAGATTCATACAGATTACTATCAAAAAAATGTCCATATCCTTTTCATGCTGGTATAACTGAAGCTGGAATTCCTAAATACGGAATTATTAAATCATCTTTAGGTATGGGTCTTCTTATATCAGAAGGACTTGCAGACACTTTTAGAGTTTCTCTGACAGCTTCTCCTAGCGAAGAAATAAAAGTAAGTAAAGCTATTCTTAAATTTATGGGTTTCAATATTAATATGCCTGAGATTATTTCATGTCCAACATGTGGAAGATGCGGAATAGATCTTCAAAGTCTTGCAAATAAAGTAGATGATATAGTATCAGCTTATAATACAAATATTACTATTGCTGTTATGGGTTGTATTGTAAACGGTCCTGGTGAAGCTAAAGAAGCTGATATTGGTATAGCTGGAGGAATTGATACAGGAATAATATTTGTACATGGGAAAGAAATTGAAACAGTTCCCTACAATATATTACTTGATAGATTCAAATTTCACTTTTTGAAAATAATAAATAAAAAAGAAAATCCCGGTTTAGAATAAATACCGGGATAACATTATTTTGTTTTTTAAAATAAATTAAATTAATTTACCTTTTCCTTGCTCTGTCATTAATTCATCACTTAAGAATTCTCTAACTGTAGTTTCGATAACATTTTTGTTATCTGCTTTAATATTCATATCATTTGCAATAAGAGAGTTTTTTTCTGATAACTGTCTAGCTCTCTTGATAATTATGCAAGTTGAAAGATATTTATTTCCTGTCTTATCAAAGATTCTGTCAAGCGGTAATGGTTTTCTGCTCATATCTATTCCACCTTTTATATAGATTTTGTATTTTTTCTTTATCAAAGTATTTTACAATAAAGAAGAACTCGTTTTCAAATTTATCTACATCTTTTGAAATTGAACTTTCCCAAATATTAACACATTCATCATATTCTTCTTTCAT
>JALOAD010000103.1 GCA_023228995.1 Candidatus Muiribacterium halophilum | reverse complement strand
TTAAGAATAGTAAACATTATGAGTATCAATTAGTTAAAAGAGATGAACTTATATTTAAGAGTGGTGAAATGATTATTAATTATTATGATGTTGATTATTAGAAGAAAGAGAAGATTTTATATCTTCTTTTTTTGTTATTTTGTATATTTCCATTTTTTACCACCACTATCATATATTCTAAAAGATTCTTTATAATTGATGCCCTCAGTTAATTTATTGTTATAACGAATTTTATCTAAACATAAATAATAATCAATATCTAAATCACCTAATATACTAAATCCTAATTTTTCTTGGATATTTTCAATAACATCATTAGAACTATAATTAATAATTTCATTAAAATCGTAATTAGATAAAAAATAATTAAATAATTTAATTTCACTATTTATTATATCATAATTCAATATATTACAAAATCTTAATAATTCAAATGATTTATCACATATTTTATTAAATAACATTATAGATACTAATTTATTTTCAATATAAATACCTAATTTGATATCTGATTCTATATAACCTAATAAATGATTATTAGTCATAAATTCTTTAACAGTTTCATTATCAGTTATTTCTTCTATTATGTAATCTGTGGTATTGATAATTTCATTAAGACCTAATTTATCATTGATCATGGATTTGATAATTTCTTTTTTATATTTCCACTCATCTTCCCATATTTGAACTACCTCAATATTATTATCTCTGAAATGCTTGTGTTTTTCATAATGATAATTCATATCTTTTTTTAATTCAGAGTGCCAATATAAACCATTGTATTCAAAACCTAATTTTAATTTGGGTAAATAAACATCTATTTCTTTTTTATATGTTCTATCATTTTCTATTACAGTACCATTATAAATACTTTTAATGTAATCTAAGATTTCTTTTTCTGGATAGGACATACCATTAATGCAAGGATTACAATTCATACAAACTTCCTCATTATTATCTTTTCTCTTTTTCCAAAATTTACGATTTATAGTAAATTCTGTATTACATTTGTGACATAATATAACATAATTATCACCATCACTTGATATAAATGTATGATCTTCATCACCTATCCTATCAGATTTTTTATCAAAATTGATTTCCCTTTGTTTATTTTTATGTTCTTCACTTTTGAAATAATTATCTTCACCATATTTTTCTCTATTGGTTTTAGCAATTGCAGCTTTACCCTCTTCACTTGTGATGTAATAATCACTATTATATTTTTTTTGATTAGTTTTAGTGATAGATACTTTACCTTCTTCACTTTTAGAATAATTATCCTCACCATATTTTTCCATAATAGTATTTTTTAATTTATCCATGAAAATTTTTGATTGTAATGCATAAGGCACACCATATTTGCTAATCATAGTATTTTTTGCTTTTTCTTTTGTTTCAATAAGTTTCAATGGATTATCAACTCCATATTTCAAAGTGAAAAAATCTTTTAAGTCTTGTTTTACTTTTTCATTTTGCATGGCATGTGGTACTCCAAATTTTTCAATCATGGTATTTTCAGCTTTTTCTCTAATCTCTCTTACTTTAGAAGGGTTATCAACTCCATATTTTTTCATACATGTTTCTTTTGATTTTTTAACCATTTCCTGAGATTGTAGGGGGTATTCAACTCCAAATATTTCTAAATTAGTAGCCTTTACTTTATCCTTTATTTCTTGAGCTTTTGATGGGTTATCACAACCATAAATTTTGATACAAGTATTTTTTCGTTTCTTTTTTGTTTCTTGACTACCATAAGCGCATTTTCTACAACAAAACTTAGTAAATCCAATATTCATATTCAAATATTTAACATCATTTCCACATTCACATTTAGGCAATTCTATTAAGTTATTTTCATACATATAAAATTTTATTTTGAATTTAACTTCCAAATCATTATAATTTGTTATATTTAACCATAAATCATAATTATCATTTTTAATTTTTTTCTCTGATAACTTGTAATACATTGAATTAATTTTTTCATTTTTATCTGTTTCCATATCTATAAATTATTTTTATTATATATATTAAACTTTTCTATTTTGTTTTATATAAATCACTAAATAAATATAAAATTATGTTAGTTGATACACAATATTTAACAAATAGTAAAAAATTAGTAGTTAGTTATGTTGATAAAAATGGTGATATAAAGCTTAAATACTATGATTGGGAGCATCCTATGAAATATGTAAAATGTGAGGACACAGATCCACAAAAGCACCCAATTTATCGTTCTTGGGATAAACATGCTGTAAAACAAATTGAAGTTAATATTCCAGATAGATATGCTATCTATGAATTTCTTGATGCTCTACCAGAAGATGAGAAAAATGAAATATATGAGTATAACTTACCTAAAATCTATATGATTGATATAGAAACTCAAGTTTTAGATGGATTTCCTGAAGCAGCTGATATAAAAGATGAAAACGGTAATATTATTAAAGAAGGAGCAGCAACCTCTGTATTATCCATATCTATAGTTTATGATGATAAAATTATACTACTTGGACTTAAAGACCTTTCAGAAGAAGCACAAGCAAGAATATTAGAAAAAACCAATAAGTATTTTGATAAATATCCAACTACATACAAATTGAAATATGTAAAATATGATGATGAGTTTGATATGTTATATAATTTTTTCTATAAGATGATTCCAAAGATGCCATTGATGGTTGGATGGAACTTCTTGAAATATGACTGGGTTTATTTAGTAAATAGATCAAGAAAGCTCAGAAAAACAATTAACGGTAAAGAATATAAGATAGATCCAGCAATTTCATCACCAACTAAAAAGATTAGTAAGGTATGGGGAACAGAATTTGAAATTCCAATACATCGTATGGTTTTTGATTATATGCAATTATATGAGATTTGTGATACTTCAATTAAAGTAAAGGAATCATCATCATTGGATTTTGTATCTGAAAAATTAGTAGGAGTAACTAAAATTAAGTATAATGGTTCATTACAAAAATTATATGAAGATGATTTTGAAAAGTATATGTATTATAATGCAGTTGACTCTGTTTTAGTTCAAAAAATACACGAAGCTAGAAATTATATTTCAATTATATATGCAATTTCATCTCTTTCTAGAATTAGAATAGTTGATGTTATTTCACAAATGAATAGTGCTTTGGGTTCTCTGGCAATCACAGAGGGTGTTCTTAGGAACAGATTTAGGGAAATGGATAATGTTGTGTTATTTAAAGATGAAACAAGAACAAAAGATGAATCTACTATTTCAGGAGGGTTTGTAAAGGATCCAATTGTAGGTATGAATAGATATACTACAATTTATGATTTTAGTTCACTTTATCCAAGTGTAGAACGTCAGTTTTTTATATCACCTGAAAATTATATTGGAATCAAAAGTGATTCTAATCCAGATAGATGTACTAATGGGGCTTTAATAGATCTAAATAAACATGTTGTTTGTGTAAATGGATGTGTCTTTGAAAAAAGACGTTCTCCCACAATTGCTATGTTGGAAGATGTATATGCTGATAGAAAGGTGGCTAAAAAGAAAATGATTGCTAAAAAGGAAGAGTATGAGGAAATACTTAGAGAAATTAAGAAATTAGAAGATTCATTATAAAATATGATAGTATTATATATAATAATATTATTAGATTTTTATATATAGTTTATGAAATACTTAAAAAATTTTAATGAAAATATAAATAGATCTGAAATTAATTCTATTTGTGAAAAATATAATATAACTAATTATACTATTAATGAAGATGGCTCCATTGATGTAAATGGTGATGTTAACTTAAAAAGAAATAATTTAAGAGAGTTACCTTTGAAATTTAGAAAGGTTAGTGGTTATTTTGAATGTAGTGATAATCAGTTAACAACCTTAGATGGTGCTCCTCAAAGAGTAGGTGGTAATTTTTATTGTATTTCTAATCATTTAACATCTTTAGAGGGTTGTCCTCAAAGTATAGGTGGTGATTTTTATTGTAGTGGTAATCAGTTAACAACCTTAGAGGGTGCTCCTAAAAGAGTAGATGGTGCTTTTTCTTGTTATGAATGTCAATTAACATCCTTAGAGGGTGCTCCTCAGAGTGTAGGTAAGGGTTTTTCTTGTAGTAGTAATCACTTAACAACCTTAGAAGGTGCTCCTCAAAATATAGATGGGATTTTTAATTGTAGTGACAATCAGTTAACAACCTTAGATGGTGGTCCTAAAAGTATAGGTGGTAATTTTTATTGTAGTTATAATCAGTTAACAACCTTAGATGGTGGTCCTAAAAGAGTAGGTGGTATAATTTGGTGTTATTCTAATAAACTTAAAAATATAGATTATTTACCAAAATATTATAAAGAATTAGATATATCTAATAATCCAATTACTAAAATAATAAAGTTATTTACAACATCTAATGAATATGGAAGGATATCTAATAGAGAAGATAAAGATTTAATTATGGATTTTACATATAGAGAAATTATACAACAAGATAAATTATTGGTAAATAGATTAGTAGAATTCTTATATGATATAGATAAACCAAAAACCAGAGAAGAACTCATAGAGTTATTAAAAAATGATTATACAATACGATGAAATATATAAAAACATTTAATGAATCTACAAACACATCAGAAATTGAAGCTATTTGTGAAAAATATAATATAAAAAACTACATAATTAATGAAGATGATTCTATTGATGTAGATGGTGATGTTTATTTACTCAATAGACGATTAAAAGTGTTACCTTTGAAATTTAGAAATGTTAGTGGGAATTTTAATTGTAGTTTTAATAAACTAACATCATTAAAAGATAGTCCTCAAAGTATAGGTGGGAATTTTTATTGTAGTGATAATCAATTAACTTCTTTGGTGGGTAGTCCTCAAAGTATAGGTGGGAATTTTAATTGTAGTGGTAATCAATTAACCTCCTTAGAAGGTGTTCCACAAAGAGTAGGTGGGAATTTTGAATGTAATTATAATCAATTAACATCCTTAGAAGGTGCTCCTCAAAGTATAGGTGGTAATTTCCATTGTAGTTTTAATAAATTAACATCGTTAGAGGGTGGTCCTCAAAGAGTAGGTGGGAATTTTGATTGTAGAGATAATAAATTAACTTCTTTGGTGGGTTGTCCTCAAAGTATAGGTGGTAATTTTTATTGTAGTTATAATCAATTAACCTCCTTAGAAGGTGCTCCTCAAAGAGTAGGTGGTAATTTTTATTGTAGTGGTAATCAGTTAACAAGTTTAGAAGGTGCTCCTAAAAGAGTTTATGGTGATTTTTCTTGTATAAATAATAAACTTAAAAATATAGATTATTTACCAAAATATTATAAAGAATTATTTATAGGAGATAATCCAATTTCTAAAATAATAAAGTTATTTACAACATCTGATATGACTGGAACGATATATGATAATAGAGAAAATAAAGATTTAATTATGGATTTTATAGATAGAGAAATTATCCAACAAGATAAATTATTAGTAAATAGATTAGTAGAATTCTTAGATGATATAGGAAAACCAAAATCCAGAGAAGAACTCATAGAGTT
>JALOAD010000102.1 GCA_023228995.1 Candidatus Muiribacterium halophilum | reverse complement strand
ATGACAAAAATTCAGAATAGTACCGGGATGACATTATATTGATTTTTATTTTTTAAACAAAAAGATTTTGATTTTTATAAAAGATTAAAAAAATATATCTTGCAACAATTACAAGAACTCGTTAGAAGTTTTTCAATTAAAATAAAGTATGAAGGAGTTTTTATAAACAAAAGCAAAAAAAAAATCTACTCGGTAACTTGAGTGAACGTTGCGAAGCATATAATATACGGATGTATTATAAGTGAACGAAGGTAAAGAGATATTTTATATGGATGTAAAATATCGAATGGTACCGAATGATTATTTTTTTGCGTTATTGTAATGATAAAAAAATCAAAAGCGAGATCCCGGCTCAGAATAGTACCGGGATGACAAAAATTCAGAATCATGCTGGGATGACATTATATTAATTTTTGTTTATTTAATCAGAAGACTCAATTAATAATTTTAAAACAAATCTGAATAAAATACTGCTTCATATACAGATTTTATACGCTTCATATACAGATTTTATACGCTTTATATATTTTCCGATTGCGTAATATTGCGTTTTTGTGATATAGTTTTTGAAAACATTTTGAGGAGGAGATATGAAAGAGTGTAGAGTAAGATTCGCTCCTTCCCCTACTGGGTATCTTCACATTGGTGGTGCAAGAACAGCTTTATTTAATTGGCTTTTAGCAAAGCGATATAATGGTAAATTTATATTGAGAATAGAGGATACAGATCAGGAAAGATCAACTAAAGATTCGGAAGAAGTTATTTTTCGTGCTATGAAATGGCTTGGACTTGATTGGGATGAAGGCCCGTTAAATGGCGGAGATTTTGGTCCTTATAGACAGTCTGAAAGGCTTTATATATATAGAGAATATGCCCAAAAGCTTGTTGCTCAAAAAAAAGCTTTTAAATGTTATTGTACAAATGAAGAACTTGATGAAGAAAGAAAAAAATGTCTTGAACAGGGTAAAGATGCTGTTTATTCTGGTAGATGTAGAAATTTATCTTCTGATGAAGTTCAAAAGTTTGAAAAAGAGGGTAGAAAACCTGTAATAAGGTTTGAAGTTCCTAAAGATAAACAAATATTATTTACTGACCTTTCAAGAGGTGATGTAAAGTTTGATAGTAATCTTATAGGTGATTTTGTTCTTTTAAAAACAGATGGTTTTCCTTCTTATAATTTTGCTGTTGTTATTGATGATTATAGTATGAAAATTACTCATGTTATTCGTGGAGATGATCATTTGACGAATACTCCAAAACAGATTCTTCTTTATGAAGCATTAAAGGCTAAAATTCCTGAATTCGCACATATTCCTATGATTCTTGGGAATGATGGTTCTAGACTTTCCAAAAGACATGGTGCAACTTCGGTTGAAGAGTATCAAAAAGATGGTTTTATTAAAGAAGCTGTTGTTAATTATCTTTCGCTTTTAGGATGGTCTCCTAAAAGTAATGAGGAAATTATTCCTATTGAAAGTATTATTGAAAAATTTGAGCTTAAAGATGTTTCTAAATCTCCGGCTGTTTTTGATAATACAAAGTTAAGATGGATGAATAGTCAATATATTCAGAGTATTGATATTGATAAACTTGTTGATTATGCGATTCCTTTTGTTGATAAAAAATTATATGATATAAGTGATAAAGCTTTTTTTAAGAGGATTATGACTGTTATTAGTGAACCGATTACTGTACTTGCTGATGTTAATAAAGAGATGGTTTATTATTTTGATAATACTATTGATAAAACTATTGATGAAGAAATTAAAGAGATTTTTTCTAAAGAATCGGCTTTTACTGTTGTTGAAAATTATATTGAGCGATTGGGAAATATTCCTGAAAATGATTATAATGAAGAGAGTCTTAAACAAGCTTTGAGAACTATTCAAAATGAATTTAAGATTAAGGGCAAGGAATTGTTTATGCCTATGAGAGTTGCTTTGACTTATAAGACTTCTGGTCCTGGAGTCTATGAAATGCTTATAGTTTTGGGTAAAGAAAGATCGCTTAAAAGAATGAAAGAATTTTTAGAAGCAATTAGCGTCTATAAATAGACAATTAGCAATTAGCGATGCTTTGCATCTAATTAGTGATGAAATTACGCTAATTTTGACAAAGTCGAATTGTTACAGGAAAATCGAAGACTTTTGTCACAAGCAATTTTTTTCGAAAAATTACAGTCACGGGTATATTAGTTGTTTTACGATTTATACTCACTAACTGCTGAAGGCAGTGCTAAGTCATACTAATTAGACTGTTTTAACAGTTGGTAAATAAGATATCAAAGGAGTTTTTATATGATTGAGAGTCCTGCATTTTTTTATAATACTTTGTCTCAAAAAAAAGAGATATTTATACCATTGATAAATGGTGAAGTTCGTATGTATACATGCGGACCTACTGTTTATTCTTATGCACATATTGGTAATTTTAGAACTTTTATATTTGAAGATCTTTTAAGAAGATATCTTAAAGTAAAAGGTTATAAAGTTACTCAGGTTATGAATATTACAGATGTTGATGACAAGACTATAAAAAATTCTATGGAGCAAGGTGTTTCTCTTGAGGAATATACTAAAAAATATGAAAAAGCTTTTTTTGATGATCTTGAAATTTTAAGAATTGAAAAAGCTGAACATTATCCTAGAGCTACTGAGCATGTTGACGAAATGATAAATCTTATTAAAAGCCTTGAAAAAAATAAAGTTACTTATAAAAAAGATGGTTCTACTTATTTTAGAATTTCAGAGTTTAAAGATTATGGTAAACTTTCTAAAATAGATTTTGAAAATGTTATTTCTGGCTCAAGATATGATTCTGATGAGTATGAAAAAGAAGATGTTAGAGATTTTGTTCTTTGGAAAAAAACAGATTCTGAGTCTGGAGAACCTTCATGGGATTCACCTTTTGGAGTGGGAAGACCTGGTTGGCATATTGAATGTTCTGCTATGAGTATGAAATATCTTGGTAATTCTTTTGATATACATACGGGTGGAGTTGATAATATATTTCCTCATCATGAAAATGAAATTGCACAGGTTGAAGCTTGTACTGGCAAAAAGTTTGTAAATTACTGGCTTCATGCTGAACATCTTAAGGTTGATAATCAAAAAATGTCTAAGTCTTTGGGGAATTTTTATACTTTAAGAGACCTTTCTGAATTTAATCCTTTGGCGATTAGATATCTTTTATTATCAAGTCATTATAGAGCCAAAATGAACTTTACTTTAGATGGTGTTAGACAGGCTGAGACGACTGTTAAAAAATATAATGAATTTCTTCGAAGAGTTAATGATTCTCCTTTGTGTAATGAGGTGAATGGTGAGCTTGTTAAAAATATAGTTAATAATTTTAAAGAATTTATAATTGCTTTGGATGATGATCTTAATATATCAAAAGCTCTTGGCCATCTTTTTATTATGATTAGAGATGTTAATTCTGCTATTTCTGATAAAAAGTTTGATAATGTATCAAAAGATAAAGTTGATAAGTTTATTAATGTATTTAACTCTATTGTTGATATTGAAGAAAATCAGAGTGCTGACTCTGATAATGATGAAATAGAAAAACTTATTGCTGAAAGAAATGCTGCAAGAAATAATCGTGATTTTAAGAGAGCTGATGAAATTAGAGATATTTTAAAAGATAAAAACATTGTTATTCAGGATGGAAAAGAAAAGACAACTTGGTATGTTGATGGACAGTAAACACGATTTTAATACTTTGGCATATATAGGTGATGTTTTATATGAGTTGAGAATTAGAATGTTTTTTTTAGCTAAAATTCCATGTGATATAAATTTACTGCATTCTAAAGTTGTTAAATTTGTTTGTGGTAAAAAACAGGTTGAAATTCTTCATTATATGAAAGAGAGTTTTTTTGATGAAGAAGAACTTGATTTTTTGAGAAGGTCAAGAAATAATAAAAAAACCGGAAAATCACCAAGTGAAAAACAATCAACTGCTTTTGAAGCTTTGATTGGTTTGCTTTATCTTAATGGTAATAATCAGAGGGTTGAGGATATATTTAAAGCTGTGGAAGATTTTATAAGGGATGGCGAAGATTATGAGAAAAAATGATTATAGAGATAGGAAAGATTATAAAAGTGATTTTAATGCAAAAGATAATAAAAAAAATTTTAAATCAGATGAAAGAGTTAAAGAACCTTTTCAAAAAGATATTATTTATGGTAAAAATCCTGTATTTGAAGCATTGGAAAGTGGGTCATCGGTTATAAAAGTTTTTACTTGTGATCCTAAAATATCTTCTGAACTTAAAGATAATAAAATAGATGTTGTATTACTTTCAAAAGATAAGTTTTTTAATACTTATGGAAGTAATTGTCAAAATGTGGTAGCTCAGATAAAAGATTTTGAATATTATGATATTGATAGATTTTTAAAACAAAATTATGAAAATTCATTAGTTCTTGTCCTTGACCATATTGAGGATGTTGGTAATTTAGGTGCTATGCTTAGAAGTGCTGAGGTTTTTGGTGTTGATCTTGTTATTATACCGGATAAAAGAAGTGCTGAAATCAATGCTGTAGCTTGGAAAACATCGGCTGGTGCTGTAAATCATGTTAAAATAAGCAAAGTAAATAATCTTAAAAATGCTCTTGAAAAGTTAAAAGAAAAAGGTTACTGGATTTATGGTGGAGAAGCTGATTCTTCAGAAAATATATATAATATTGATTTTGACCAGAAGACAGTGCTTGTAATTGGCAGTGAAGGAAAAGGTATATCCAGACTAATTAGAGAAAGTTTAGATTTTGATTTTTTTATACCAATGTATGGTAAATTAAATTCATTAAATGCGTCTGTTGCATGTGGTGTAACATTATCTGAAATTAGAAGAAAAATAGAGATTAAAAGATAAAAAAAGCAATATTATGAAATAAAGGGTAAAAAACAAGCATTTTTAAGTTGACGAATGCTTTGCCGGATAGTACAATTACCCTACTTCGATAAATGCCAGTGTGGCTCAATTTGGCAGAGCATCTGACTTGTAATCAGAGGGTTGGGGGTTCAAGTCCCTTCACTGGCTCCATATTTATCGTTCCCGGAGGGGTGCCCGAGTGGCCAAAGGGAGTGGACTGTAAATCCATCGGCTTCGCCTACGAAGGTTCAAATCCTTCCCCCTCCACCACCACTTTCTCAAAAATCATCTCTAAACCAGATAGATTGCGTGCCGTTGTAGCTCAGTCGGTAGAGCGCATCCTTGGTAAGGATGAGGTCACCGGTTCAATTCCGGTCAATGGCTCCATTTTAAATTATTGAGAATTATGATAATATACATTCTGTTTTTATGAATTATATTTATAGTAAAGCCTGTTAAGGAGGATAGATAATAATGGCTAAGGAAAAATTTGACAGAAGTAAACCGCATGTAAATATCGGTACTATTGGTCACGTTGATCATGGTAAAACAACATTAACAGCAGCTATTACAATAGCTATGGCTAAAAAAGGCTGGTGTGAGATTAAAGCTTATGATGAAATTGATAATGCACCCGAAGAAAAAGCAAGAGGTATAACTATTAATACTTCTCATGTTGAATATCAGACAGCAAACAGACATTATGCTCATGTTGACTGTCCTGGACATGCTGACTATATTAAAAATATGATAACTGGAGCAGCTCAGATGGATGGAGCTATTCTTGTTGTATCAGCAGCAGATGGTCCAATGCCTCAG
>JALOAD010000101.1 GCA_023228995.1 Candidatus Muiribacterium halophilum | reverse complement strand
GTTGAATCGCTCTTCTGTTAAATTTTTGTAGTAAAAAATTATAACTTATCTGAAGTTTGATTCAACTTTTTAAAATTTAAATCAGCTTAAATTACGGGTTGTTTTTTATAATCTGCAAGTGGCTCGATTATATAAATTTTGACAATTAATTTTTGTGATTGGTAAAGAGACATTATATTCAGGATTAAATGAATTATTAAGAGTAAATTCATCTTGAGTTCCATCAATATAGCTTATTCTATCTAATTCTTTAGCTTGATATAAATCTATTAAGCATTCATCTATGTCAAAAATTCTCTTTTTCCCAAAGTAACCATCTCTTTCTTCAGTAGGTAGCATTTTTAACATAACTTTTTTATTTAAAAGTTTATGCATTTTTGTTAAATATTCATCTATAACTGGTTCTGTAAAATGATTTGATATAGCCCAGTCTGATGTTAAATCTAAGTCTTTATCAATGTCATCTATTGGTTCAATAGAGATAACACTTTCATCATTTAATGCATCTATAATTAAAGCACCTGTATTTTGGTTATCGTAATTATGGTAAATTTGATGTATATTGTTTCTCCAAAAAGAGTAATCCATAACTTTTGAAGTTAGTTTTGAATCAATTGCAGTAGTGCTATATTCAAATAAATAGTTATCAATTAAATATTCGATTTGATTTTCATTCAGTTGTGGATTTGGATATTCAATTCTTAAACTTGCGACTGCATCAAGGTCTTTTAAATAATAAAAAGCTTGAGAAGTTAATATTGGATCACCATATAATGCAGGATGAACACTTAAGTTATAACCTAAACCACTGAAATAAAGGATTTTCTCTAAACCCTTTCCATTTGATAACTGATAAGTATATGTAATAGCTGCCATTAAACTTCCTTCTTTTTTTGCTTTTTTTGAAAATTATTTAAATAGTTTTTTAACTCATTTTGCATTTTCTCTTTAAAAAGCCTATAAATAGAATAAACATGATTATAACTTTTAAACATTTTAAATCTTTTACTTTTTAATATTTCAATATTTGGATATTTGTCTCTAAATGTTTGTAAATAAATATTAAATTCTTTATCTTGATATGTTGTATTACTAATAGAATTATATGATCTTCCTTGTGACTTTTCATCAATAATAGTAATCTGTACTGAATGATTTTTTATATAAGAACTAAAAAATTTATTATCTTCAGTTAAAAATATAGGCATGCCAATATCAGCTCTGAATGGTTTTCCATTAATTGTTCTCATGGGCTGAGTTAAAAAATCTTGTGTTAAGGAATATAAATATATATCCCATGTAATATTATATGCTTTCTCAACAATTTTATCATAATTCCAAGATATGTCGAAGTTGAAAAATTTATTAATATTAAGTTCAACTTCTTTTGTAAAATAAGTATATGCAAAATATAAGACTTGTGTAAATTGCTGACCATTTAAGAACATATTTTTAAGTATATTATGTATTTTATCTTCTATAGAAGTATCTTTACCTTTAAATTTCTCAATAATGATTTGTAAGACATACCCATATAATAAATCAAACTTATTTAATATAAAGTTAATTTCTTGCCTTTTAATAGAATCGTAGAAAATGGTATTTTTAGGAAGTTTTATAACCTCCGCATCTTTTTTATTAAAAAAATTGTTGAAATAAAAAATCTTATGCTCAAAATATTCCTCAAATGAATCATAACCATTTGCTATTAATAATTCTTTATCAAACCTAATTTGTCCAGTTTCTTTGAAATACTTTTTATCAATATTGTTAACTATTTCAAAATGTTTAATTTTTCTTTCTCTTATTTCTTTTTCTTTCTCATAGTTAAAAGTATTATCTTTATATTTTTTTATATATTGATTTTTATATGGGTTTAGATAATCCTCAAGCATATAAGGTAAAAAATTCATATCAATATTAAATTCTATTTTTAATCTTAAGAAATCATTAATTTGAGAAGTTCTATAAAATCTATCAATAAAATTCATTGAGTTTGTATCAATTGCTACGGATGGATCCAATACAGGAGGAGTGTATCTTTTATTTTTTGATAAATAAATAATGTTAGAAAAATCTAGCCATTGATGATTAGTTGTAATTTTTAATTTACCATCTGAAAATTCATTCTTGTGTAAAAGGTTAATAATATCGATATTAAAATATTGTTTACTATTATCATTAGTTCCTATTACAATACTATATCTTTCAAGTTTAGGATACTTACTAATATTTTTTTCATAAACAGCTTCAATATCTTTACATAGTGTACCTTGTTTAATAACATTTTCTAAATCTTCTAAAAGATAATTTAATTCAGGTAAAAATTGAAACATTTTAGCATTCTCTTATTTATTAAAATAGCACCGTAACTTAGTTTCTGTCATTTCAATAACAGTTGAATATATTGAACCTAGGAAGTCTTTCATTTCTTGATTTAGACTTGATTTTTCAACCCCAGGCTGAGCTATAGCAAATTCAAATTCTACATTACAATATTTAAGTGCTTTTTTTATTTCAGAAATATCAGAAGTATCTCCATGATAAAATCTTTTACCTGCTAATACCCCTGTAGCATTTCTTCTCTCTAAATGTTTTAATAATTCCTCAGGTTTCCATTTATAACGTAAAGAAACTACTGCTTGACCACAAACTTCATATAAATCTGATAATCTTGCACCTGACTTTTCTTTTGAGTATTTACAATGTATCATCTCAAAACGTATTAATTCATCTTCTTTAAAGATTCCTACAATATCAGCAGATTCACCTGAATTATCATCATTAAATACTATATTTGCCCCTCTATTAATTAATTTTTTCATCATATATTCTTGAATAGAATTTTCTCTTGTATCTTTACCTTTGTATAGTGATTCAATTTTATAATCAACATCTTTCCAATCAAGAGTTTTCATTTGTTCATTAGGGATTGTCAAAATACCTGATTCACTATAGTCTGTATGAATTGAACCTGCTATAGTACAACCATTTAGTAAAAACATTGTTGGTGGGTTTTCTTGAAAAAATTGTTTTAAAGGAATAGGATTAGATTTTAATCCTTCCACTGTAATTTTACTATTATCTAAACCTATAATACTATGTCCGTTTTCTCCACCTAGGATAATTGAAAAAGATATAGATTCATCAAAAATATTTAATATAAATTCTGCTTTAATTCCATCAATATTATTACATTTTATTGTTCCCTCAGAAAGCATAAAAGAATCTCTACTTGGTATTTCAAAAGTTAATTTATGTATTCTATCATATAGTTCTTCTGACCAATCAGTAGCTAATATGTTAATGTCTTTAGGATATTCTTCAAGTTGTATTTTTTTAGCTGAATCTTCTAATAATTGGTCTGTATCAATCTCTTTATTTGTAACTAACTTTCCTATTTTTTTACACCATTCTTTCCACTCTTTTAAATCTCCTACTCGTGCTGGACTCCAAATTTTACCTTTAACCGAAGCACCCACACTAACTGGGAAACCATCACGAAATCCAACTCCAACAAAATCTGATTTTTTAACCTTATTTCCTTCTTTCCATCTTGTTAGTTCATCTGTTACATCTGCTCCACTTAAACGTGAATAACGATGTAGATGATTTGCAGGTTTAAATATTCCTGCATGAACTAAGCTAAGACGTTTAATTGAATCAAAAGAACGAAAAACATCATCTCCTGTAATTCTTTCACTTGTATTTTCTGAAACTTTTTCTGCAAGTAAATCAATATCAAACCTTTTATCGCTACATCCTATGAATAAAAGTTTAGATGATTCATCATAATGCATTGCTATTAAAGCCCAAGTTTGATCTTTTAATCTTGTCGTTCTAACCCACTTAACTTTTTCTCTTTTTTGCATAGTAAAATAAAAGACATTTTCATTAGTATTAAAATAAGGTTGAGATAATGCATGGATATTTAAATTAAATGCATCTTTAAAATTATCCCAATTAGGTTTTTCTGATTTAAAACAAACACAACTCAAAGCAGGATAAACTAATTTGGGATTTAGTTCTATATCTGGTGAATCGAAACCTGAATAAGGCTCACAACCTTGTAAAAATGTTAGTAATGATTCTGCTTGTTGTTTTTTTGCATCTGCTATTTCACTTATTACCTTTTCCCATCCTGAGCCATCTTGAAATAAATTTTCAAGTTCTAAAGATATGTTTTCATCAGCGTAATTAACTATAAAAGAAGCATCACCTAAACCTTCTTGTGTACGTGTAAATCTACCAATAAATTGTAACAATACAGCTAATGACTTGTGCATACCATGAACCGCTGCAATTTTAAAATCAGGATAATCAAATCCCTCTTTTAGCATATCTACAGCAATTATAATATCATATTCACCATTTTTTATATTATCAATAATAGTCTTCTTACTTTTAGTTCCCGAATGAATAAGTATTATTCTTTCATTTGGAAACCATTCTTGATAATCTTTGAGTAGTATTTCTGCATGAGAACGTTCATCTGTACGAACCATCATACGATGTCTAGTAAACCCTTTTTCTCTGTCATCTAATAATCTTTGCATAGCAGCATCAGCTATTGCTTTATCTTTTTTTCTAGGATGACGTTCATTTACTGTAACCAAAGATATTTTAGAAAAACATTCATCTTCTAATGCTTTTGTTAAAGGATAGTTATAAACTATTTTTCCTTCAATAGGTTTTTTATCATTTCTATATGGAGTAGCTGTAAATTGAACAATTTTTGAATCTTTAAATAATTGTTTAATATAACTCCATTCATTAGCCTTAACATGATGTGCTTCATCAAAGAAAACATGAGAGAATAAATTTTTTATTTTTAATTGAATTTCAGATGTTGCACGTGCAAAAAAAGCAGGGGTTGAAATAATAATATCAGCAGATTCAATATCTTTAATATTTTCATCACTTTCTAATGTTTTATTTAAAATTAATACGGAAGGATTTAATGTTTCATTTGGAATAATACCAATTTCTTTCAGTATTCCCCAAGTAGCATATTTATCAGCTATTTGATTTTTTAATTCTATTGAAGGAACTATAACTAGAGTTCTTTCTGCTTTGTCTGCAAGAGTAGCTACTAACATAGTTTCTGTTTTACCTGTTCCTGTTGGTAAAACTATTGTAGCAACTTCTTTAGATAATGACCAATGAGCCATTAAAGAATGAATTGCACCTAATTGGGCATTTCTTAATCCATTACCTGTTTCTCCAACTCCATTAATATTTAAACCTTGATAAGGTGGATTTGTAACATTAATATTTTCTACACAACCTTTTATTTCATAAGTTCCTGAAGTTGTAGTTTTTTTCAATTCTGCCAAAAAAGAAACACCTGATTTATTAACAAGTTTATAAACTGAATCTTTGTGACTAGTTACAGAAAAAGTCCAAGTACCTGATTTTAAAGCTAATTGAGAGATATTACCACAGCTAACTTTTTCATTCTTGTAATATAAAGGCTTTTTGAATACTAAACTTTCTTCTGAAACTAAATCTAATTTTTCTTCTGAATAAGACATGATACTTCCTAGTTGATAAATTAGCAATAATCTATTTTTTAATTATAAATTTATTGTTAAGAGCCGCTTGCAAATTCCACCATCATAAACTAGTGAATTTGTAAACCTACTAAACTTATCAAGCAGATCTTTTAAACTTTTAATCATTTTACCGCTTTATGGGTCAATTTTAGATAAAAAACT
>JALOAD010000100.1 GCA_023228995.1 Candidatus Muiribacterium halophilum | reverse complement strand
TTAAAAAGAAGATATGAAATAGACAAAGACAAAGAAGTATTAAAAAAATACTTAAACACGGCCTTAAAAGTAATCAATTATTCGCTTTCTTTAAAAGACTCAAACGGCCTCTTAAAGAAAACTAATAACTGGCATATAAGTGATTGGCCTTACCCAACAGTAAATCATGATGGTAATTATTTGACTGTTTATAATCTGTTAGCTTTAAATGGAATTAAAAACAGCATTTATTTTTTAAAACAATTGAAACAAGATTATAAATACTATCAAGATAATTATGATAGCTTATATAAAGCTGTTAGAAAGAATTTAATTATTGATGGTTTATTAATAGATTCATACCCAGGAAATAAGTATCATCAAGGGGTAAATGCTTTAGGATTGTTATCAAATGTTTTTAAAGAGGATGAAAAAGATAAAGTAATAGCATTTATTGAAAAATGTAAGTTTGGCTCAAGTGTAATACTCGGAAGAAGCACTTTAAAAGTTTTACAACAACATAATAAAATTGATTTAATTTATAAGTATTTATTTGAATATGAAAAAGGTTGGTTACCAATGATTAAAAAAGGAAATCTAACATTTTTCGAAGGTTATGATGATATAGAAAGTCATTCACATGCGTGGCAAGGTTTCCCAATAAGAATTATTCAAGATTACTTAAAAAACAATAAAAAAATTTAAAAATGCAATCTATTTATGAATAATTAAAAGAAGTGTTATAACGTATATATTATTATGAAAGTGGGTTAATAAATTAACAATCAAATAAAACAAATAAACCAAGAATGTTAAAATCATCATTATTTTAGTTTTTAAACTTCTTATTAACAATTTTAAAATTACCGCCATCTTTTGAATTAAGGAAGGCTGTTATATAAATAAAAAAACTACATGTTCTTTTATTTCAAAACTTATCTAATTTATATGCCAATAAAAAAGAAAAACCAAGAGTCATCACATTCTTAGCCCACATTGTTTTAAAGGAAGAAACAGGCTTTATTAATACTCAAGGCATAAAAGCTTTTACGAACTCTAAGTTCATACATTAACTGTTCCTTCAAGTGCATTATAGACTCTAACCTATAATAGATAAATACTAAAAAATAACTCTTACTCTTAATGTAAAAAAAACCACCTAATAATTTAGATGGTTTTTACTTGTAGTTGTCATATGTAATTTAACATATCGCCTAGGCAATTAATTCGCTTTATCTTGTAATAAATTTCACGTATAGTTTCATTTTTTAAGCTGCTATTCCCCTAGACACTTATAATATTAACAAAATTAATTGCATTTGTAAAGAGTCTTATAAAAATCATTTTAATAAATAATACTTGCCAAACTTAATTTCCTTTTTTTAAATAGCAATAACGACTATTTCTTCATTCTTTTCCATTGCATGTTAAAGATTCAAAATAACGAAATCTCATGATTTTGATCTATGTAATAAGATATTTGTTTGGTATGTTATTGTTTCATATTTAAGCGATTTGTCTTCTTTGCCTCTCACTCTATTTATAGTCAATTAACTATTTATTACTTTAATACTTAACAACAATAATAAATAAGCAAAGAAAAAAAAGAAACTATGAAGGTTTTTATAAATTGCTAGAAATCGGTTTATTGTTTAAAATGGCGCATTATATTTAAAAGTTAACCCAATAGGATAATAATGTTATTATGTATTCGAAACCTAATTAAAGGAGACGCTTATGCGAAAATACATTTCGGCAATAATAAATTAGAAAAGATACTTTCTAACCCAAGATTAATCAAAAAATATTATCCTCGAGAATTTAATGATGTTATCATTCGTTTAAAAGAGTTAACAACAGTGGATAATTTATCATTGATATCTCATAGACCGCCACCAAGAAGACACAAGCTAAAGGGAGAGTATCGAAACTGTTGGGCTGTTGATATTTCATCGAAAAAAAGAATAATTTTTAAACCTAAGCCTCAAAACATAATAAAATTAACAGAAATAAAAGAAATTGAAATTATAAAAATAGCAGATTATCATATCTAGGAGGTAATAATGGACTATTTAGTTTCTACAGGAACGATCATCAAAGAATATTTAACAAAAAGAAAGATTAGCCAAAAAAAGCTAGCTACGGATACTAATAGTAGTGAAAAACATATTTCAAATATTATCAATGGAAAAGCTAAGGTAACGACTGAGTTTGCTTTAAAGTTGGAAGCGGTGTTTCCTGATGTTAAAGCGGAATTCTGGTTAGGCATTGAAAATCAATATCAATTGGATTTATTAAGAAGAGCAGAAAAGAAAAAGAAGTATAAAAGCTTAAATTTAAGAGAGTTAATTAAGGATTATCAATTAAACTATCTATTTAAAGGACTTAACTATACTAGTGCAGAAAAAGCTGAACAATTTTTAAAGTTGGTTAACCTTAACTCTTTTAGAGAAGTGTTAGAAGAAATAAACACTAATGATAAACTCTTTTTTCATGATGGCGGTAACCCTCATGCTCAATTTACTTGGTTGAAACTATGCGAGCATGAATATGAACTTCAAAATGAACTTCAAAATATTAAAGAGTTTAATAAAGTTGACTTATTAGAAAATCTAAAGACTTTAAAAATGATTATAAATTCAACGGAGTTTGATTTTATGGTCAATAACTTGAGAAGATTCTTAAATTATTACGGGATTGCTTTAGTAGTAATAGAGGCAGTGCCGACTTCTTTAATAAGGGGAGCGGTTAAAATGATCGATAATAAACCGGCTATTTTTATGTCAACGAGGTATAAATATTTAGATAGTTTTTATTTTACATTGTTTCATGAACTTCATCATATTATTGAAGATGATTTAAGTAAAGAAGGTTATCAAGTAGTTTTATATGAAGAAGATGAGCGGGAAGATAAAGCTAATGAATTTGCTAAAGAAATATTAATTGATCAGGATAAATTTAGATTACTTTTAAGAAATAAAGAAGAACTTACCGAAATAGATTTAATCACCTTTGCTCTCGAACAACAAATCGTAGTTGATCTTGTAGTAGGTTTTTTAGAAAGAACACTTAAATATGATTATGGGATTAATATTTATGGAAAATATGAACATTTAAGAACGCGAATAAAATAAGGAAGGAAACTAATGTACGTACCAATTTTTAAAAATAGATTATATGAAAACAAATTACTTAATGATTATGGTTATCTTTTCAAAAACGATAAAATAATGCCTTTGATAGAGATTATTAATATTTCTAAAAATAGTCTTAAAGAGACCCTTTTAGACTATGAAAAGGAAATAAAATCTAATTTTTTCATTGACTTCTTTACTTTTAATGATTTAGAATACCGGCCTTATACAAGAGAAATGGTGGAGTTTCCAATTGCTATTAGAGATGAATCTAACTATCGTTATTTTGACGATTTATTAGCGAAGACTATTAAGAGTGAAAAAGCAATTCCTGTAATAGCGATTAAAACAGCGAGAAACTTTCTTTTAGAAAAGAGAAAAATTAGAGAAATTATTACTTTACTTCAAAAAGAAAAACAATCAGTAGCGGTTAGATTGGAAGGGAAACTATTCGATGATTATTTTGTTTTAATAAACCAACTATTAAGGGCTGATGATTATTTTTTATTAGATATTAGCGAAAACAGTTTATCGTCTTACGTTTTCCAACTAGCCGATTTTAAGAAACTTAAAAAAAGCAGTTATAAAGCTCTTTTGTTAAACTCTCCAAGAAAGCGGGAGTTTTATAATGGTAGTTATGAAAAAGAAGAATACACTAAACTAATCAATAATAACGTTTTTAAAGAATATCAAAAATATGATTTTGTTGGTTTTGGCGATTATTTAGGGTTGAAAGATGAATTGCCTAGAAAAAGCGGCTCCGGTCAAGGATGCGCTCATACGCTTTTTTATAATCGTTTCAACAATCAGTTTTATAGTGCCTTAAATCCAGTATTAGAAGAGGGAATCCGTGGTTTTAAAAATGTGATCAGACAATTATATCAAAAGAAAGAAGAACTAGACCGAGATAATGATTGTTTAGCTTATAAATTTATTGATAAACTGATGATTAAAAGAAATACCAGCAGTAACTGGGCAACTTGGAAGTATGTTTTAATGTTAAGAACGTTATCAGAAATGAGAAAAGTTTATTATTAAACTATTTATAAACGTATTTATAATTAAGGTTATTATAATAAAACCATTGGTAATCTAAAAAGTAAATGTTTTGATGGTTGTCATAAATGAAAAGCCATCTTTTTTGGTATTTACTAATTAAGTAATTTTTATAAATGGTATTGATTGCCTCTTTGGTTTTAGTAGCTAATAAAGTGGTAATGATATCATCTTTGTTAATATGATAGTTAGAAGAGTTGATTAAAGAGAGCAGTTCCTTTTTTGTAAGTTCATTTAATTGTTTATGAGCATCTTTATCTTTATTAAGTGTGGGCTTTTTAATTGTTTTAAAAATTAGTCTGCCGTTGCGGTTTTGAGAATAGATAATGACACCTAAGTAATGAGGGGCCTCTTTAATAAAACTTTGATAGTTTTCTTGAGGTATTATTATATTAAGATAATCAAATAGAGCTAAATAGTCATCTAGTTGGTTGTTTAATCTAGAATAACTGTCATAACTAGTTTTAATTTCAAAAACTTCACTTTTATGATTAATCAAACAAAGATCAGCTCTACTATTATGAGCGTTGAGCTCAAAAATGGTTGTTGTAGTGCGTGGTGATCTTTTTAAAGCGATGTTTTTAATAAAGGCAGCCTTAACAACAGCCTCATTTAAATAATTAAATAGTATTTCTTTATTATATAAAGCTCTAATATCAACATTATCTTCAACATCTTTATAAGTGATGTTAGTATAACTAGTTTTAAGTTCTTCAGCAGTTTTTAAAGGAGAGTAAACATCAAATAAGCTTTTAAAGATATTTTTAGTAGCCATTTATAACTCTCCTCTTCTTTCTAACTTTATAAGTTATCTTATCATAAAGAAAAGTTATTTTAAATATTGAAACGATATTAAAAACTAAAATTCAACAAGAGGCAATGCTTAGGCAAATACTTTCAAAAGAAGTTATAAAATTGAAGTTTTAAAAACACATGAATAAAAACTTTGCAACTATAATGCAATAATTATACTAATACCCCTTGAATAAATGATAATAATAAATATTTTGCAAAAATCTTGCAACCTGACAATAAAATGTTATAATTGAATTATAAGAAAAGATAAAAAAAAGGGGGGGTAAAATGTTGTTGAAATTTATTGTAAGTAATTATAAATCCTATGTAAAAGAAAGCGTTTTAAATATGATCCCTAGTTCTCAAAAAGAGTTAGAATATAGTATTTTAAAAGAAAAGGTTAATAATAAAGAAATTAAAGCTCTTTCTTCGGCGGTAATTTATGGTCCAAATGCAGCTGGTAAAACAAACATAATTGGGGCGTTGGAGTGTTTCCAAAATATTGTTAAAAATGGAAATATTGGTAATCTGCAAAACGAGAGGTACAATGTCGCTGCTTGCTTTTTAGAATTAATTCCCAATAGTAAATTAAAAACAAAAAAACCAGTTTCTTTTGAGATTTGTTTTTCAAATGGAGGGAAAATTTTCACATATAATTTAAAAATTGATATAGGCCTATTTATGCAATTAGATTATCAAAGAAATATTTTAGAAGAAGCACTTTTTATTGACAATGATTTTGTTTTTAAAAGATTTAATAATGATGTCGATGTTAATGATAAATATTTGTTTAGTAATAGCGGTGGTAAAAAAAGTCT
>JALOAD010000040.1 GCA_023228995.1 Candidatus Muiribacterium halophilum | reverse complement strand
TTTTGGTTTTAAGAACTTTATTATGAGTTTTTCATAATAAATAATTTTAGAAAATAACTTAATATTTTTCTAAAAAATCGATTAATAATATAATATTGGGATTTTATATGAATTTTTCAACAGCCTGTGTGCATAACGCATTAGAGCTTGTAAATCCGTATTAATCCTGAATTTTAATTTTTTTGTGAATCATCAGTTTTTTTTGTTTAGATTGAAATAGATTGGTATTATCGAGTTTTAAGAGAGTTTACTGTAAAAAAATTTTAGAATTAAAGATTAACGAAAGCAATTTTTAATGTGGAATTGAAATTAAGAATTGTATAAAATTGGTTTTGATTTTTAAGCCAGCATAATTAAAATTGAAAAAGGAAGGAAAGATTATAATATTAATTTCACATAGTAATGAATTTTCTGATATTGTAGATAAAGTTTTTTATATTTAAAATTTACTTGTATGACAGAGTTTATAATAAAGAAAGTTAGAGAGTTTAAGGGGTTGAGGGTTAAAAATCTGTGAATACAGTTAGTACAAATTTATCATTTTGCGAAAAATTGTTTGTGACAAGAGTCTTCGACTCTCCTGTAACATAGTTACTTTTTTTGTCACTAATGTCATAAAATGACATGTCACGCTTCATCTGTCACAGCTTTACTGCTTTTACTCATCATTAATTAGATTGGTAAAATGTTTTTTCAACATTTTACCAATCGTTAATTGTGACTTTAGTCGTGCTAATTATTTTTTATTCTGCTTCTTTTTCAACTTCTATATCGTAAACATTGCCATTAACTTTAATTTTCATATATTCAGATTTAAGGTTTTTTTCAACAGTTTTTACAATTTTTTTAGCATTATCATCTTTTATTTTATTTAAAGTACCATTCTTTTTAGCTTCAAGGAATTTTCTTCCAACTTCAGGAAACATTGCATAAGTCATTATATCTTCTTCATTATTAGATAAATCAGCTATTTCAGCTTTTACCTTGTCGTATGAAGGTTCTAAAAGATCAGCTGGGCGGCATGTAACAGGTTTTTCATCGCCAAGAGCATTTTTTAAAAGAGTAGGATCAACTTTTCCAGGAGGCATTCCATACATACCTTTAAGATAGTTTTTAGTTTCCTGAAGTATAGTTTTATATCTTTCTCCCATAAGAACATTAAATGTAGCCTGAGTTCCTACAATTTGACTTGAAGGAGTTACAAGAGGAGGATAACCAAGTTCTTTTCTTATTGTAGCTATTTCAGTAAGAACTTGAGGAAGTAGATCTAACTTACCTTGATCTTTAAGCTGATTTGCAAGATTAGAAATCATTCCACCTGGAACTTGATTTATTAAAACATCAATATTAACATCAGTAGCTTTAGTTCCAAAAGGAGCAAGTGTACTTTCAGCAATTGTTTTGAAATAATCTGATACTTCTTTAAGTTTTTCAAGATTAAGTCCAGTTTCAAAAGGAAATCCTCTTAAAGATGCAACAACACTTTCAGTGCCAGGCTGACTTGTTCTAAAACCTAGACTTGAAATAGCACAATCAACTATATCAACACCAGCTTCAGCAGCTTTAAGATAAGTAGATGTAGCCATACCACTTGTATAATGACAATGAAGATGAACAGGAAGCGATACATTTCGTTTAATTTCGCTTATAAGATCATAAGCTTCTTTAGGTGAAAGTAGTCCAGCCATATCTTTTATACATAAAATATCACAACCCATATTTTCAAGCTGTTTAGCATTTTCTATATATTTTTCAATAGTATGAATTGGTGAAGTAGTAAAAGAAATAGCTCCTTCAGCAGTTTTGCCGTATTTTTTAACAGCTTTAACTGAAGATTCAATATTTCTAAGATCATTAAGAGCATCAAATATTCTAAAAATATCAATTCCTCTTTGAGCTGCGAGTTTTACAAAAATATCAACAATATCATCTGAATAATGTTTATAACCTAATAGATTTTGACCTCTAAGAAGCATTTGAAGTTTTGTATTTGGAGTTTTTTCTTTAATTTTAGTAATTCTTTCCCAAGGATCTTCACCTAAAAATCTTACGCAAGAGTCAAAAGTTGCTCCACCCCACATTTCAAGTGAAAAATAACCTATTTTATCAAGTTTTGGAAGAATTGGTAACATATCTTCAATTCCCATTCTTGTTGCAAAAAGTGACTGATGTGCATCTCTAAGAGCAGTTTCAGTTATTTGTAATTTTTTAGCCATATTTCCTCCGATATCATTCTATGAAAAGCTTAATTTTGTCAGCTTTATTTTAAATGAGAGCAACATATAAGTCAAATATGTAAGGATTTTAAATTTGAAATGACGATTTTTTAAAATAAATTTCTTACTGCTTTTAATTCTTCAATTGAACTTTCTAAGTTATCAGCATTTTTAAATGCTTTAGGGTCAACTTCTAGTGAAATTGTTTCTGAATAATTATTTTCAATTAATGTATTTTTAAATTTTTGTAATTTTAGCCATCCTTTACCGGGTAAAAGATGTTCTTGTGGACCAAAATCTGATAAATGTATGTGTTTAATTTTATCTTTTATGTTTAAATAAAAATCTGAAGGATCTTTGCCATAAGTACCTAAATGTGTTGTATCCAAAATTATATTTTCAAATTTTTTTAGTTGTTCTGGATTATTTAAAAAATACTTTCTGTTTTCTTTCATTAATAAAACCATTTTTTTTATTTTAGAAGTAGTTGATTTATAAGGTATTCCAAACATTTTTCTGTAAAATTTATTGATTCTTCTTGATATATTAAGTAATACACCATAATCTTCAGGCATATTTTCCATACATATTTTTATATTTGTACTTTGTTGTAAAATAGGAATGTTTTTAAGTTGCCAATTAATGTTTTCAATATCAGTTGCTGTATGTACAACAATTTTTTCAGCTCCAATATTTTCAGCTTCTTTTAATAAATATGGTAATCTTTCATTTGTTTTTTCAGGCCAACCTGTAATTTTATGAAAAGAAAACGGTTCATGAACAACTGGAACATTAAGCTGATATTTTTGTATTAGTTTTTTTATCTTTTTTGTTTCAAGATCATCGAGTCCATCCCAAATTATTTCAACACCTTCAAATCCTGATTTACTTGCAATAATAAAGACTTTTTCAAGTGGTAAATGATAAAAACATCCGTCAGATAGTAAAAATTTCATAATAAAATTCCTTAATGTTGAATAAAATCTTATGAATAAATAATACAGTATATATAAACGATATACAAGCTTGAGTGTAAAAGTGATATAAAATCTTAGAATTTATATTAACGATAAAAAAATTTTATTAAAACAGATTTTGAAATTTGTTTAAGCGTTAAACCTAGTTTTACTTGTAAAACTATATCGTGAGCAATTGTGAACTATCTTGTCAGAACTGACATAGTCAGACTGATATTATAATTTCTGACAAAATCGTGTATTTATACACAATCTGTTTTTACATCGGTTTCTTTTTTTTGGAATTTTTTCTTTCTTCTTTAAAAATCGTTTTATTTCTTGATTTTTGATTAATCTTTTTTTTCATCTGCTGATTAAGCACAAGATCTTTGAATTCTTGTTTTAATTTAAGATAACTATCAAGTCTTTCATTAGATATAATACCGTTATCTACACTTTTTTTAACATTACAACCAGGTTCATTTGTATGAGTACAATCTCTAAAACGACAATTTTCGGAAAGTTTTTTAATATCAAAAAAAGCTGAATCAAGATCATTTTCATCAGCCCAAAGTTGAAGTTCTCTCATGCCTGGAGTATCAATTATCATTCCACCCCAAGAAGTTATAATAAGCTCACGATTAGTTGTAGTATGTCGACCTTTACTGTCATTTCTTGTTTCAGCAGTTTTTTGTTTATCAAAACCTAATAATTTGTTAATAATTGTTGATTTTCCAGTTCCTGAAGAACCTATAAAAGCAGCAGTATGTCCAGAAGGTATAGATTTTTTTATAAAATCAAAATCCATTTCATTAATAGCACTTATAATAAAGAAATCATTGTTTTGAATTAAATTACTTACTTCCTCAGAAACTGCATGTATATTTGTGCATAAATCTTTTTTATTAAGGATTATAATAGGTTTTGCACCGCCATTATTTGCTAAAGTTAAAAATCTTTCGATTTTTCTTGGATTATAATCATTATCAAGTCCAGCTACATAAAAAATAACATCAATATTAGATGAAATAATATGTTCATCATCTCTTGTACCTTTGTATTTTCTTGAAAAAATAGTTTTTCTATCAAGAATTCTATTAATAACACCTTTTTTTTCATCCTCAATAAAATTAACAAGAACCCAATCTCCAACAACAGGAAGTTCTTTGTTTTCAATAGCATTATGAAGAAATCTACCAGTCATTCTAGCTTCAATTTCACCATATTCACATAAGAGAAAATAATGTTTTCCATGTCTTGTATAAACTCTTGCAGGAATAAATTGGTCTTTTTCAATATTAGAAATTTGTGAGCTAAAAAAATTATTCCAACCAATATTCTTAATATTCATATTAAAAAAACTCCAGGTTTCTATTGAACCTCATGAATAAATAAAATATTAAGTAATTCACTGACTTTTTTAAAAACCTTATTAAAATCAAAACTCTTTTCACTATTATTAGCAGTTATTGATAATGTATAAATATCATTACCTTTTTTTAACACATAAGTTAAATTTAAAACTCCAGGTTCAGAACCGCCTTTATAACCAACAAAATCCCAATTATCAGTAGTAAGTCCAGAATCATTAATACGAAGAATATCTGAATCTTTTAAATCAAAAATAACTCTGCAAAGTTCTTTTGTTGAAAAAAACCATTCAATAGTATTGATTTCTATAGGAGAATTCCATTGAGAAACTTTTGAAATGTCAGGAAGCGGTGTTTTAGCAAGAGAATCCAAAATCTGTAATTGATATTTATCATTTGAAGAAATAAAATTTTTAGATAAATTTTTATTTTCAGATAATTTTAATTTAAACATTTCAGAAGTTTTAAGTATTGCTTGTTTTGGACGAGGAGTAATATTTTGTATATTTTCCCTACCAATATAATCAATTAAAATATCAGTAGCAGTATTATCACTAATTGAAATCATTAGATTTGCAAGAGTTTTTATAGTTACTGGTGACATATTAGGCCATTTTTGTAATATACCTGCAGGAAGGGATTTTTCATTATCTCTAATATAAAGCGTTTTATGCCAAGAAGCTTTTCTAATATCAACCATATCTGTAATAGCTTTAAGAACATATAATTTGAAAGAAGAACCTACACTAAGTAATTTTTCACTGTCTTTTTCAAAAATTATATCTTTGTTATTTTTAATGATACATAAAGAAAGCTCTGGTATTTCCTCCAATTCTTTGATTAAATTTTCAAAACTGTTGTTTTCAGAAAAAACCTGAGTAAACATAGATATAGCAAGTAGTAAAACTAGAATTTTAATTTTCACAGAATACCCCATAATATTTTTGACATTAACTTAAATGATAAAACAAAAAAAAAAAATGTCAAATTGTGATTACCAAAAAGCTCGAGTGAGATGGTAAAATAGTGAAAAGGAAAAGATAAAAACGACTTATTAACTTTTTTATTATAATTTTGATATAATTAATAAATATTAAAGAAATTTCTAAAGGAGAAAAAATGAATTCAAAAAAAAACATAGTGTTTTTATTAATTTTCACAATAATGTTAACAACTTCTAGTTTTAACTTTGAAGATTTTTTAAAACAAGGACTCAAAGCAGCTGGAATATCAGCAGTTGTAAGATCAATGGGTCCTGAACTTGATAGATTTATAAATGATTTATTATCAAATCAAGGAGCAGCAAACAAAGAAGCAACAAGAGTAGTTCCAGTTATAACATTTGGAGAACAAGTTGCAGTCGGAGCTGTACAGATAACAGGAACACAGGAATTAATAAAAAAAGTAAGACATGTTGTATCTTATGAAGATAAATTAAAAAACAAATATAGAGTAAAAGTCTATGTTCCAAGCTCAGATTCCAATCCACTTAAAATAAACAGAGTATATGGAGTATCGGTTACAGCAGTGATTGAAGGATTTATTTAGATTTTATTGAAAAAATTAACCGCCAATTTTTTTCCATTTAATTTGTTTTTTTGCAAAAATAACAGAAATTTTTTCAATATCTTCTGTGTGAATTTCTATTATGTTATTTTTGTAAGTTCCAGCTACACCTATTGATTTTTTAATATCTTTTGCAAGTTCCTTACACCAATCAGCATTATCTGGAAGATTTGATATTTCAATAACAGTTCTTCCTTTACCCGCAGTAAGCCTTCTTAAATGAATAATATTTTTTGAAAAATCAGATTTTGTAATAGGAATTTGATTATTATTTTTTTGCTTTTTTCTTATATCACCATCTTCACTAGACCAAACAAGATTAGATTTAAGCATGAATTTACTCCTATATAATTTCAAAATTCTTTTTATATTATACAATAATAAGGCTTTTTTCTCAATTTGATTTTATATAAAGATTAAAAAAAATCTGAAAACAATTACAAGAATTCGATATATATATATTTCCAATTCTATTAAATCATGGTGGAGTTTTTATAAACAAAAGCAAAAAAAATATAGGATTTAATTTTTTTAATCAAAAGATAATAAAAAGATTCAGTATACAATAATTTTGACAGATATATTTGTTTTAATCACTTTTTTGCTATTTTATTAAATAGATTTGCTTTTTACAAAGATAATAATTAGAATTATATATAGAAATTATTTAAATTTAAAGATTTTTTTAGTTTGAAAAATCATATAAGCTGAAAAGGTCTTGTCTTTTTTGCTTGAGGGGGTTACGAAGACAGGGTCTTTTCAGTCCAAAACTTTTAATATGAAATTTAATGAAAATAATCAAAAAACACATCTTAAAGTTCCAGAATGGGCAAAACAAATAATATGGTATCAGATTTTTCCTGAAAGATTTAGAAAAGGTTATAGTCATAATAATCCTACATTAAGTTATTTTTCTAAAAAAAATATAAAAGATTGGGAAATAACTCCTTTTGGAAAAGAATGGTTTCATCGCAGTAAATGGGAAAGTGAAATCTCAGATAAATTTTATCATACTGTAAATTACAGAAGATATGGAGGAGATTTCAAAGGAATTTTAGATTCAATACAATATTTAAAAAAACTAGGAATTACAGGAATATATCTTAATCCAGTTTTTATGGCACCTTCAAATCATAAATATGATGCAAGTGTTTTACATCACATAGACCCTTATTTTGGAAGCGATCCACAAGGTGATTTTAAAATAATTAATAAAGAAATAAGTCCAGAAAATCCAGCAGAATGGCAATGGACAAAAGCTGATATTGAATTTTTAGAACTTATTGAAGTTTTTCATGAAAACGGCATAAAAGTTATAATAGATGGAGTTTTTAATCATTCAGGAAGAGATTTTTTTGCATTCAAAGATATTATTAAAAATAAAAAAAATTCAAAATACCTTGATTGGTATACAATAAAACGCTGGCAGAAAAATAATAAAGATGGTTTTATATATAAAAGTTGGCTTGGACATAAAAATTTACCTGAATTTGCTCGAGAAGAAAATGATTTTAATAAACCTGTAAAAAAATATATATTTGATATTGTATCAAGATGGATGAATCCAGGACAAGGATATTCTGGAATAGATGGCTGGAGACTTGATGCTGTTGATTGTATAAATCATGGTTTTCTTAATAATTTAGCAAAACATATTATAAATGAAAAAAAAGATGCTCTTATAATTGGAGAAATCTGGCATATACACCCTGAATATATTTTAAACAATGAAATGCATGCTTTTATGAATTATCCATTTTGTTACAATGCAGTTGATCTTTTATTAAATAAAAAAGGAATTGATTATTATATAAAAAAACAGATTAATTTGCTTTCAAGTTATCCTTACAATAATACTCTTGTTATGCAGAATTTATACTCAAGTCATGATACTGCTAGACTTAATAATATAATTTTAAATGCAGGAATGGACTTGAGTTTGACAGATCATTTCCAAAAAACAAAATTACAATTCTCACATAAATATAAAATTGGAAGAATAGGAAGAAATTTAGAAAAAATCAGAAAACTTCTATTAGTAATTCAGTTTATTTCACCAGGAGCTCCAATGATATATTATGGTGATGAAGTTGGCATGGAAGGAGCAAATGACCCTGATTGTAGAAAACCAATGTTATGGGAAGATATAGAATATGAAGATGAAATAAAACATCCAATATTTGGAGTTAAAAAACAGGAAGAAAACACCATAAATTATGAACTTTTTGAATTTTATCAAAAAATAATAAAAATCAGAAAAAAATATAAAGCTTTAAATTATGGTGAATTTGAATATAAAAAAATAAATGATAATATATTAAAAATTAAAAGATTTCTAGAAGATGAATTTGTTATAACATATGTGAATATATCAAATGTTTTAGAAGAATTTGAAGATTCAAGAAATTTTTATAAAATAAAACCTTGCAGTGCTAAAATAATAGATAATCACGGAGTTTATTATGATATTTGATACAATGGATAATTTAAAACTTTATAAAGAAACAATACCATATTTAGATGAAATAAATAAATTTCTAGATAATAATAATCTAAAAAACTTATTAGAAGGGAAATACGAAATAATAAAAGACAAGTTATATGCAATTTCAAGTGAATATACAACAAATCCCAATGGTCCACTCAATGGGAATCTTGAAGTTCACAAAAAATATATAGATTTACAGATAATAATATCAGGAGAAGAAAAAATCAGATTTTCCAATAAAGAAAATCTTACTATATTTGAAATTTATAATGAAGAAAAAGATGTAGAATTTTTAAAATCTCAAATTAATGTATCAGAATTTTATCTACAAAACGAGCAATTTGCAGTATTTTTCCCACAAGATGCACATGAACCGGGTTGTGCAATAAATAAATTTCCAAAAAAAATCAAAAAAATTGTATTTAAAATTGAATTTCCAAAATAAGTTTTGAAAAAACTCAAACCTTAATGACCCAGTCGATAATCCAACCTTTTTTAGTTCTTTCAAGACAAACAATACATGAATTCTTAAAAGTTAAAATATCAGTATCAATATCAGTAACTAATATAATTGAAAGAAGTTTAGCAAGAAATGGCAAATGCCCAACAACCATAATATTATCGTTACTATCTTCAATCATTCTTTTCCAAGGAGTAGTATTAGAATCAGGAGAAAGAGTTTCGTCAATAACAATTTCAATATTATCTCCGAGAACCTTACCAATAATTTCAGCAGTCTGAATAGCTCTTGTTTTTGTGCTTGTATATATCTTATCGACATCAATATTATAAAATTCAGAAGAATGTAAAGCAGCTTTTGTAGTTTCAATTCTGCCATTATCAGAAAGTACTTTATCGCCATTTTCATTTTCAATATAAACGCCATGCTGAACAAGATATAATTTCATAAAAACTCCTAAGTTTATTAATTGAATCCTCTGATTAAATCATAATGGATATAGCGATAAATGTAAATCTAAAATTAATAATTTTCAGGTAAATTTTTAATTTCAAAAAAAATTTAAGAAATATAAGTAATATGAAATAGTATAAAAAATAATATAAAATTTGTAAAATAATGCAAAAACACATATAATTAATAATAATTGCTGGAGGTTTTTTATGTTTAAAAAATGTACTCTAATATTTATGATTTTATCATCTATAATAGCATTTTCAGAATCTAATATAAAATCCAATTATGAAAAAAAAGCACGAAAAATTATTATTAATAACACTAAAGTTTATTACAAACTCATAGATGATATAATTTCACTTACAAAAAATATAATAGGTAATTCTTATTCATTAAATGATAAAAAACAATTCAGAAATAAAATAATTGCTAAAAAAAGACTTTTTTACTTTATTCACAAACAAATAACAACTTTTAGTTTAGATGAAAAAACTATGAATCCAGCATATGATATTTATATTTCTACCGATGTAATATGTAAAAGTTGTAATGGTAAAGGCTGTGATAAATGTGGAGATGATGGTTATGGATATAGTCTAAGCGATAATCCGACTTTGTGTGGAAAATGTGACGGAAAAGGTAGTTTTGCAGGAAGAGTTTGTCCGGGTTGCGATGGTCTTGGCTGGGCTAACTCGTTTCCAGATCCTAAATATTAATTATTATATATTATAGATTAAATCCAAAGCTTTTAGAGTTGCCATACATCTTATTAAATTTCTATCACCAGTGAATATATATTTAAAACATTGCACTTTATCTTTGTAATACAAACCAATATACACAAGACCAACAGGTTTTTTGGAACTTCCGCCAGTCGGACCAGCAATTCCCGTTGTTGATATTCCAATATTTGAGTTTGAAGTCAAAGCAATACCCTCTGCCATTTCACAAGCAGTTTTAGAACTTACAGCACCATATTTTTCTAAAGTATTTGAATTTACATTTAATCTAGAGATTTTTGCTTTATTTGAATAAGTAATGCAACCTTCAAGAAACACCTCAGAAGAACCAGGTATATCAACAATCGAAGAACAAATCATTCCACCTGTACACGATTCCGCAATTGAAAGAGTAAGTTTATTTTCTTTAAGAAAATTAACAGCATTTTCAGCAGAAATTCCAATATTATTTTTAATTTTTATCGTTTCAGATAAATTCATAACAAAATTCTAAACTCTTAACAACAAAAAGTAAATAAATTAATTAATTGAATCCTCAGAATAAATATATAATTTGCTTCTATATGTTATATCATTTAATAAGAGGTCTCAATTTGCATTAGTATGAACAAAAATTGTTTCTTTTGGAGATAATTTAGATATTAAATTAGAAATATCTTTTTGATAAACATGTCCTGAACAATGGATATTTAATTTTGGAATATTTTTATTTGATATTTTATTAAGAACTTCAGCTGTATATAAATCAATTATAAAATTTTTTCCTGTTTTAAATACTTTAGAAGTCCGAAATGATCTATATGAGAATGAGAAATAAATATGCCTAAAAGATTAGGATCTTTTTCATATAAACCTTTAATATTAGGCATATAATCTTTGTGAGGCTTATTAGCTTCAACAGGAATTCCAACATCAAGAATAATACTTTTACCTTCATTTATGATTTCTATACAATTGCCACCAATTTCATTTTTTCCACCATGAACATGAAATTTCATAAAACCTCCTAATAAATTTTATTTAAGCTTGTTATTAACTTGTTTAATCAATAAAAAGTTGTTTTTATATATGTTTTCTTTAAACATAAACCAAAAACTATGATATTAAACAAAATATAAAATTATGATTTATTCAGAGGGTTCAATTGCTTATAAAATCATGCAAACATTAAACTGTAAATAATGAAAAAAAATAATACTAAACAAAGATTGAAATAAGTATTGAAAATTGACAATCAAAAATTGACAATCAAAAATTGATAGTCAAAAAATTCCAGAATGCTATTATTGTTACAAATATAACTAAAATAAAAATGGATTTGTTGCAAAATATAAAAAATAATGAATCATAAGAAATATCTTTATTTTAAATTTAATTTTTCGATTAATTCATCTGTATTTTCCAATAAACATCAATGTTCTTTAGAATTAACTTTAACAATTGCTCTTTCATTTGTTTCTAAAATATAAACAGCCAATAAAAGATTGTTTGGCGATATGTTTTTTGATTTATCTTCTTTGCAAGTATAATTAGTTATATTTTTTAAAAGAGTTTTTATTGTACCTTTATCTGTATTTTTAAATAAAAAAAACATTACATTATCAGGATTTTCATTAAATTTTTCTAATTCATTATCCACTTTATTTGTTCCAAATTTAAATTCAATATTATAATATTTTTCTTTTATAATTACTTGAAGATCAATACTTCCGCTTCTTTTATTTGATTCTTTTCCTGAAAAAAAATATTCTCCTTTAGTAGGAGTTTCAACAGAGAATTTTATGTTTTTATCAAAACATGTTTTAATAGCACAAACTCTAGCTTCTTGTTCTGAGTATCTTGGTTTTTGATCTCTTTTTATTGGAAAAAAAAGTTGGAATTTATTGTCCGTATCATATGTTTTTCGCAAATTTTGAAATGTTAATTCTAAGAATTCTTCGATGGTGATATTGTTCATTTAAACTCCTTTTTTGATTAATATTTATAGGTTACCAATTACAACAAATCAGGCCGATCAGATATAAATAATAATAAATACTTTAACTAATCTAATATATAAAGTAAAATAATTTTTAAGAAATATTTTTTATCTATAAAAAAGTAAATTATATTATAACCTCAAAATGTTTATACAGAAAAATAGTCTTTAATGTTTTTACATTTTTGTATATAAAATGTTTTTATATTTTTATTACTTTTTAATTTTTCTATTTGATTATTTATATCTGTGAAATTATGAGAAAACAAATTTAATGTTTCAAGATTTTTAAATTCTTCATCATATTACTTATAAATTTTCTTCATAAGTATTCCTCTGTTTTTTAATTATACACTTTTTTGTTGAATTTAATAATTAGGGGAAATTTGTGCTGAAAAAAAGTATGATGCAGAAGGAAATTTATTTGACATAAGAAAGTTTAAATTTTCTAAAGATGGTAAATTAAAAAATGTATTGTTTAATTATGGAAATTTTTCTAATGATATATCATGTGAATATTCAGAAAACGGAGTTTTAAATAAAAGAACAGTAAAACATGAGTGGGAAGACGAGGTTTCATGTATATGTTTTTATGACGAAAATGGTAAAATTATCAAGATGAAGAATAAAAAAATGTTTTTTAGATTTCAGGTTGGTAATAGTTTGGTAGAAGAACCTAAAATTTCAAAAACTTATTTTAAAAGAAATAACTTAGGTCTTATTAAAGAAAAATTTTATGATAAGGCTGATTCCAATGAAACAAAGGAAATTATCATAGCTGATTATGATTTTAAGAATAATGAAGTTATAATCAAATCATTTTATCCAGATAGCTATTCTACCGAAATTGTAAAAAATCTTAAATACAAATTTTTTGAAACTGATAACCATAAATTTTGTGTTGAAGTAATAGATGATTCTGGAAATATTACTGATGTATTTTTGGGAGATTATCAGGTTTTTTATCAAAAAAATATATACAATCCAGAACTTAATCTTATAAAAAGTCATTTATATTGCACAAATTATCATAAAAAAGGATTTTCAAAAAATAATAAATGTAAATCATGTTTAGAAATTTTAAGAACAAAATCCAATTCTGAGTATATTGATGAAAATTATTATTATCAATATGATAAAAACGGGAATTGGATAAAAAGACAGTTTTTTGTAAATGGTAAAAAATGTAAAGAATGGGAAAGAAAGATATATTATTGTTAAAAATTAAAAACTAAACGAACTCTGATCGGTAATGTTTTTATAAATACTTTATGGTATAATTAATTCGATATATTTTTAAAAAATAAATATAAAAAGGTGATGTTTTGACTAAAGATATTAGATGGAAGCAGAGATTAAAAAATTTCAGAAAAGCTTTTGATAATCTTTCAGAAGCAGTTAATACTGCAAAAGATAGAGAACTTTCAAATCTTGAAAAACAAGGGCTAATTCAAGCTTTTGAATTTACCTATGAGCTTGCATGGAATACTGTTAAGGATTTTTATGAAAATATTGGTGAATCAAATATTCAGGGTAGTAAAGATGCTTTCAGGCTTGCTTTTGAAAGGGGACTTGTTGTAGATGGTGTTAATCTTATGAAAAGTGTTAGAAGTAGACAACTTAGTTCTCATACTTACAATGAAAAAATTGCACAGGAAATTTACGAAGATGTTGTTAATTTATATCATAAGGTTTTTCAGGATCTTGTTTTAAGGCTTGAAGACGAAGCGGTTAATAGGAAATTATAAATTATGGAATATGGGATTGATGAGAAGATTTTTGAAAATCTTGAAAATATATTTAGAAAACATAGTAATATATCAAAAGTTATACTTTATGGTTCTAGAGCTAAAGGAAATTATAAGAATGGTTCAGATATTGATATTACAATTATTGGTGAAAATTTGAAGGTAGATTTACTGTATTCTATTATGGATGATATTGATGAATTGAATTTGATTTATAAATTTGATATATCAATTTATTCCAATATAGATAATTCTGATTTGATTGAACACATTGATAGAGTTGGAAAGATTATATTTCAAAAATAAGAGGGTTTAAAATTTCATGAATACTAAACTTTTTTTATATGAAAGGACAAAGCTTGAAGAATTAATTCAGATATTTTCTCAAACTTATATGAGTTCAAAATCAGATCCTTTTAAAAAAGATGTTGTTATTGTTCAATCTCAAGGTATGGCAAGATGGATAACAAGGAAATCTGCTGAAATTAATGGGATTTTTACAAATGTGGAATTTATGTTTCCTAATGCTTTTATTGAAAAATTCTTTAATGGTGTTTTTGGTGATAAATATAAACCTGAACTGATATCTGGCAAGGTTAATGCATTTAGGATAATGAATGTACTTATGGATGAAAGAGAAAAAAATCCAAATGGTATTTTTAAAGAGATTTTTGATTATGTTGGTGATTTTGAAACTCGACTTTTTAAAATTTCTTCGGTTTTATCTGAGATATTTGAAAACTATCAGCTTTTTCGTCCAGATCTTATTCGTAGTTTTAAGCATGGTGATATTGATAAGTTTAGAAAACTTTTTTTAGATAAAAAAGATGAGTTTGAAAGACAGTTTGAGCTTTATAAAAGAATTATGCCTGAAGATCTTTATGATAAATCTGATGTTTTTTATGAGATTTGTAATAACTTTTCAAATCTGAGTCTTCCTGATGATTTTCCTGACAAAATTTATATTTTTGGTGTTTCTATTTTACCGCCTTATTTTCTTAAAGTTTTTGAACAGATTTCAACTGTATGTGAAGTTCATTTATTTCTTATGAATCCATGTACTGAATACTGGATTGATATTGTTAGCAGAAAAGAATCTGCTAAAAAATTTCTTCAAGCTGCAAAAATAACTGGCATTGACAACCTTCAAGAAAACGAACTTCATTTTTATATTGGTAATAGTCTTTTAGCTGAATTTGGTTCTATGGGAAGAGAGTTTTTTTCTCAAATTCTGGAGTTTTCAGATGAGATTTCTGATAATTTAGATAGTATTGATATAAAAAGAGATAATCTTCTTCATTGTATTCAACATGATATTTCTACTTTGTCCCAAGGTAATAAGAGTGAATTTGTATTTAAAGAAAGTGATAATTCTATTATTATAAATTCTTGTCATGGTATAAGAAGAGAGCTTGAAGTTCTTAAAGATTTTATTCTTGATGTTCTTGATAATAATAGCGATATTCATCCTTCTGATATTATTGTTATGGCACCTGATATTCATCAATATAGTCAGCTTATTGATAGTGTTTTTTCTGATTTTTATTTTGATAATAAAATTTCATATTCTATATCAGATGTTGCTTTGAGTGAAGAAGACCCTATTATTTCAACTTTTCTTGAAATTATTGAAAAAGCTACGAGTAAATTTACTGTTTCTGATGTTCTTTCTATTATGGAAAGACCTATTATAATGCAAAGTTTTGGTTTTGATGAAAAATCAGTTGAAATTATTAGATATTGGATTGCAGAACTTAATATTAGATTTGGTTTTGATGATGATTTTTTTAATTCATGGAAACATGGTATAAAAAGACTTATTACAGGGTATTTTTCTGATTGTGAGGAAGTGTTATGGGATGAAGTTACTTCTTATCCTTATATTGAGGGTGAATATGCTTTAATTGCTGGTAATTTTGCTGCTTTTATTGATTTTCTTGAAGATTTATCCTCAAAATCTAATTTTAAAAATACTATTGAACAATGGGGATTTCTTTTTTATGAAATAATCAAAAAACTTCAAGATAATTCACAAGATATTTCAAAATTTAATATTCTTATAAATAATATTGATATTTTATGTGGTGAAAATAATATTCAGAAACTTTCAGACTTTAATGAAAAAATTAGCTTTGATATTATTAGAACATTTCTAAAAAGACAATTTAAAAATTCTCTTTCATCTAAAGGTTTTTTGTCTGATGGTATAACATTTTCCTCTATGTTACCTATGAGAAGTATTCCGTTTAAAGTAATTTGTCTTCTTGGTATGAATATTGATTCCTTTCCTGGTAAAGAAAAAAAACTTGAATTTGATCTTGTGAGAGAAAAACCAAAAGTTGGAGATCGTTCCAAAAGAAAGAGTGATATGTATCTTTTCCTTGAAACAATAATGAGTGTGAGAGATAAACTTTATATTTCATATAATGGTCAGAGTGAAAAAGATAATAGTAAAAAAGAACCTTCTGTCCTTGTAAGTATATTTATTGATTATATTAAAGATTATTATCATGGTGTTAATAATAAAATTTTGGATAATGTTTGGATTGAACATAGACTTCATGGATTTCATTCAATTTATTTTAATAAAGAGAATATGCTTTATTCATATTCTAGTAAAAATTTTGATATATGCCTTAAAAGAGATAATGTTATCAATGAAAGTTTCAAGTTTAAGCAAAGAGAATTATGTGAAAAAATTGATTTTGATATTTCTGATATATTATCTTTTTATAAAGAACCTATTATATATTTTGTTAAAAAAATTTTAAATATATATGATTATAATAATGCTAATTTTGATGATGAATTTGAACAATATAAAATTGATAATCTTGAAAGATATTTTATCAGGTCAAAGATTTATTCTGAACTTGAAAAAAGTAATAATAAATCTGATATTTATAAAATATTGAAGTTTTCTGGAATTTTACCAGTTAATAATTTTGGTAAGATTGATTTTGAAAAAGAATATGAAATTATTAAAGAATTATTTGATTTGACTTATTCTGAGAATAAAACAAAAACAATTTTGAATTTTCAGACAGATTCAGGATTTAATTTTGAAGGTGATTTTAATATTATTCAAGATGAAAATCAATTTATAACATTTTCTAGCTTTAAAGGTAAATATTTTTTACAAGCTTTTATAAGTCATATAATAGCTTCAAAACTAAGTCAAAAACCTAAAAAAACAGTGCTTTATTCAATAAATGATTATAATATTAAAAAGACTAGTTTTGAATATAATGATATTGTTAAAGATTGTTTTGATTATATAATTAATCTTTTTATTAAAGGTCAGAGTTTTAATATTCCTTTATTTTCAGAGGCTTTTTTATCTTATTATGATAGATTTAAAAAAGATAAATCTGAAGAAGATTGCAAAAAAAGTGCAATATCTAAACTTAAATCAGATAAATTTAATTTTTCAATTGTAGATGATTTTGAATTTAAATTTATTTATAAAGATTCTAATCCTTTTGAATTAGAAGAAAACAAGATTTACTGGGAATGTTATAAAAAAATCTCTGAATTTATTAAGAGTATGGAAGTGGAAAATGAATAAATTTAATATTGATAATATTGATTTTAATAAAACTATTGTTATAGAAGCTTCAGCTGGTACTGGTAAAACTTATAATATTTCAGGAATTTATGAAAAGCTTATAAAAAAAGGTGTTGATGTTAAAGAAATACTTGTTGTTACTTTTACTGATAATGCTACTAATGAACTTAGAGAAAGAATAAAAAGCAATTTGAAATGTTTTGTTAATAAAGAAATGCATAATGAAAGTGCTGAATATAAAAGAGCAAAAAATGCTTTAAGAATGTTTGATGAAGCTAATATTTTTACAATACATGGTTTTTGCAGAAAAACTCTTATTGAAAATTCATTTGAAAGTAAAACTGATTTTGATGCTGAAATTGGAAGTGATGAAATTATAATTAATGAGCTTATATATGATTTTTATAGAGATAATTTTATAGATAGCACAACATTAACAGCAAGTTTTCTTAAGAAAAATTTATCAATCAATAATATATTAAAATTACCCAATCATAAAATTGTTAATTCTTCTATAAATATAAAATTAAAACATTCAAAATTAGAATTTGATAATATTTTAGATATTTCTAAAAACATCATTGAATTATCTGAAAAAATGTTAAATCAGATTAATGGGAAAAAAGAAGAAATAATCAAATTAATATATAATACAAAGTTAAATGGTAATATATATAATAAAAATCTTTCAAAATATCTTGATAATATTGAAAATGATCTTTTAAAAATAAAAGCAAATAAGCATGATGTTTTTGAAACCAAATTTGATAAATTAGAACTTTTTACAATTCAAAAAATGGAAAGTTCTAAAACAAAAAACTCTGTTGATATACCCCAAAATGTATTTTTTGAATATGCTCAGAATTTATTAGATAAATTTAAAGAGTTTAATTCAAAAATTATAGATTTAAAAGATATTTTTATAAGTAATTTTGTTAAATATATAAGAAAAAAACTTGTTGAAAGAAAGAAAAAAGATGGAATTATTACTTTTGATGATATGATACAACAGACTTATGAAAATCTTGATTCTGAAACTTTCAGAGAAATAATTTCTAAAAAATATAAAGCAGTTCTTGTAGATGAATTTCAGGATACAGATATTATGCAATATACAATATTTAAAAAATTATTTTTCGGAAGTAAAAATAAAACTTGTTTTATGATAGGTGATCCAAAGCAATCTATATATAAATTCAGAGGAGCTGATATATATAGTTATATTCAAGCTAGAAAAAACTCTGATTTTCAATATACGCTTGATAAAAATTTTAGATCTGAAAAAGGTATTATTGAAAGTATTAATACAATTTTTTCAGGTGAAAGTCCTTTTTATAATAAAGAACTTGAATATACAAAAGTACTTCATCCTGGAGATGAAAAAGAAAATGAAGAAATATTTTATTCTGAAATTAAAGAGTTTCAGGATAATTTCTGTACTATTAACTTTATAAAAGATGGAGAAAAAAATAAATCTGTTAATAAAGATGATAGCTTAACTTTTGTAATAAATAATTTTCTTCATGATATTACAAAACTTCTTGATAATGCTAATAAAGATAAAGTGAAAATCGGAAATAGAAATTTTAAAAATTCTGATATTGGTGTTATTGTAAGGTCAAATTACGAAGCTAAAGAAATAAAAAATCAGCTTACAAAATTAAATATACCTTCGGTAATATATTCTAATGAAAGTGTTTATTCAAGTATAATTGCATCGGATATGAAAGATATTTTTATTGCTATTAAAGAACCAAATTCGTTTTCAAGCGTAAAAAAGGCATTAGGTACAAGTATGATTTTTGAAAGAGAAGTAATAAATTGTAATGACAATAAAATATCTGAATATACTGAATTTTTTGTAGAAGCAAATTCAATTTATAATAAATGGGGAATTAGCAGAGCTATTGCATTTTTAGATAAAAAGTTCTTTTTTATTGAAAATCTTTTAAAAAGAGATAATTCAGAAAGAAATATAACAAATTTCAAACATCTTGAAGAACTTATTGTATTGGATATTTACAATAAAGGTATGAGTATATCAGCTTTTATCAAAGAATTTATTAAAAAGATAAATGAAGGTAAAGATAAAGAAAATGAACAAAAGATTGAAAGCGATGAAAATGCTGTTAGGATAATTTCAATTCATAAAAGTAAAGGTTTGCAATATAAAGTTGTATTTTATCTTTCAGCATGGCAAAAATGTTTTAATATTGATAAAGTAGAATATCCGATTGCTCACAATAAAATTACTAAAAAAATCGAGCTTGCTTTAATTAATGATAGAAAAGAATCAATAAAAAAAAATCAATTGGAAGATGAATTTGAGGAAAGTATAAGGCTTTTTTATGTTGCTGTAACAAGAGCTGTTTCAAGACTTTTTGTATATATACCAGATTATATGAATAATCACCTTTCTCCTGCTAATTATCTGTTTAATTATTCATTTATGAAAAAAAAAGCGGATGATTTTGATATACATAGTAAAAATTCTAATATTAAATCAGATGATTATATAAATTCTCTAAATAAACTTGCTAAAGAATGTAATAATTCAATAAAAATAAACATTATAGACAAATTTTTTGATATTAATCCTTTAAATGTCAAAAAATCAGAAAAAAAAGATTTTGAATATAGAAAATTTAAGCAAAGAAATATAGAAAACAGAAGAACAACAAGTTTTTCAGGTCTAATATTTAATATTGAACATGAAAAAGTTGAATATCAAAAAGATTCTTTGCTTGAAGATAGAACAGAAAAAACAGTATTTGATTTGCCAAAAGGTCCGCTTGCTGGAACTGCTGTTCATGAGATTTTAGAAAATATATCTTTTAATTCAAATTCAGAAATTATCAGAAATAATGTTGAAATTGTAATGAAAAAATATGGTTGGAATGAAGAATGGATTTTTGAGAAACTTTCAGAAAATATTCATAATGTTTTAAATACAGAAATCTTTCATAATGGTGAAAAATTTAGACTGTGTGAAATAAATCACAAAGATATAGTTAAAGAAAGTTTTTTTGTATTTCCAGTAAATGATTTAAAAAGTGAACATTTGAGAAATATATACAATAAATATAAAGATAAATGCCCGGATATATTCAACAAATTAGATTTTGAAGGTTTTTCAGGTTATATATCTGGATTTATAGATTTAATGTTTAGAATTGATGATAAATATTTTATACTTGATTGGAAAACAAATAGTCTTGGATATAGTTATGAAGATTATTCAAAAGAGAATTTAAATAAAGCAATGAAAGCAAATTATTATAATTTACAATATTATATTTATTCAGAAGCAATTCAAAAATATTTATCACTTAAATTAAAAGATTATTCAAAAGAAAAAAACTGGGGTGGAGTATATTATTTATTTACAAGAGGAATAAAACCAAAATGTAAAACTGGTATATTTTATGATAATTTGTCATCAGAAGTTTTTGAAGAGTTCAGCAATATATTTAAGTTAAATGATGAAAATAATATAAAACAACATAAAACAACATAAAGTAGAACAGGGGAATTTATGGTAGATAATATTTTTGATATATTCAAGAAAACTGGGATTTTTAAAAATATAGATTTATATTCAGCTAATTTTATTGCTAATAAAAATCAAGATTATTTCAATGAAACATTTACCATAATATCATTACTTTCATATAACCTTAGAGAAAAAGGACACACTTGTATTCCAATTGAAGAATTAAATAATATTATTAAAGATTTAAAATATAAAAACAATATTGATTTAGATTTGGATTTAAATTTAGAAGATTTTTTTAATAGTGAATTTTTTAAAAATAAAAACACTCCAATAATTATTGAAAATAATAAAATATATATGAAAAAAATAAAAAAATATGAAGAAACTATTAGAAATTATATATATTCAAAAAAACATTCTAAAAATATAGTAGAATTACCAAAATCATTTGATAAAGTATTTGGTAATTCACAAGAAATTGATTGGCAAAAAATAGCTGGAATATGTGTTTTTAGAAATAAATTCACAGCTATAACCGGCGGTCCAGGAACTGGAAAAACAACAACAGTTGCCAAGATAATATGTGCATTGCTTATTGATAATGAAAATTTAAAAATAAAATTATGTGCACCAACTGGAAAAGCAGCAGTTAGAATAACTGAATCAATACAAAATTCAGTTAAATTTCTTAAAGAAAATAATATAAAACAAGAAATATTAGATAAAATCCCCACAGAAGCAACAACAATACATAGACTTTTAGGAAGTAAAAAATTTACAACTGAATTTAAACATAATGAAAATAATCCAATACAGGCAGATATTATTTTTGTAGATGAAGCTTCAATGATAGATCTTGGAATGATGGCAAAACTCATAAAAGGTTTAGATAAACATACACAACTTGTTTTAATAGGCGATATGGATCAGCTTGCATCAGTTGAAGCAGGTTCAGTTTTTGGAGATATATGTAGAAGAGGAGCAGATAATTATACAAAAGATTTTATAAAAGAATTCATTAAAGAAAATACAGATAAATTAAATAATAAAAAAAGTGATTTAAAAGATAGCATTGTAATATTAAAAAAAGTATATAGATTTGATGCAAAATCTGGAATAGGAAAACTCGCTATAACAGTTAACAATATGAATATCAAAGAAAGCTTACAATTATTAAGCAAATGTAATAATAATATAGAATATTTTGAAAAACTTCAACTTGAAGAAATAATAAATAAAGTAATAAATGGATATTCTGATTATATAAAACTCATTGAAAATAAAGAAGAAAATCCAGAAAAAATCTATAATGCTTTTAATAGATTTAGAACATTATGCAATATAAAAAAAGGTAGATTTGGCACTGAAAGTATCAATGAACAAATCTGCCAAAAATTCAGAAAAAATCCTGCAAAAAAACATTTTTATGGAATGCCAATAATGATTGGTAAAAATTATCACAACTTTGAAATATATAATGGAGATACAGGAATAATAACATACTTAGATGAAAATGAAGATAAACCATTATTTACAATAACAAATAATAAAGGAGTTAAAACAGTATCATTAGGATTAATTGATCAATGGGAAGCAGCATTTGCAATAACAATACACAAATCACAAGGCTCAGAATTTGAAAATGTTTTAACTGTTTTATCAGGAAAAACTGATTTTTCAACAAAAGAATTATTATACACAGCAATAACAAGAGCTAAAGATAAATTTAGTTTATATTCAGAAAAAGAAATATTAAAAAATACAATAACAAGGAAAATAACAAGATATTCAGGATTATAAAGAATTTTCATAAGCTTCAAGTTTTATTAAAATTCAAAAAAAACTAAAAAAAAACAGTTTATATTGTATAATTGAGTTTTCTGATTAAATAAACAAAAATTAATATAATGTCATCCCGGCATGATTCTGAGCCGGGATCTGTTTTTATTTTTTTTATATTATCAATTTAATAAAAAACTTCAAAAATAGATTTATCTTTCCTAATTCTATCAAAAATATATTAATTAATCGGACCACATGAAATTGTAAATCCTATTTTTTTATTATTACATTAAAGCAAAAAAATAATTATTCGGTACCATTCGATATTTTACATCCATGTAAAATATCTCTTTACCTTCCTTCACTTATAATACATCCGTATATTAAATGCTTCGCAACGTTCACTCAAGTTACCGAGTAGATTTTTTTTTGCTTTTGTTTATAAAAACTTCTACATGATTTAATTTAATTGAAAAATTTCTAACGAGTTCTCGTAATTGTTGTCAGATATATTTATACAATCAAAATCTTTTTGTTTGAAAAATAAAAAGCAATAATGTTTATTTTTTCGTAAAAGCATTAATTTTATGATTATAACACTGTAGATCTTGTTAGCTTTATTCCTTGGGCTCGATTCAGATTTTTACTTGTTTAGGTTTATAGTTTTAGTTTATACTGTTAATATTAAGAGAAAAAAATTATAAAAATCTATTTTACACAAATCAAAATTGACAATAAATAAAAGTTTATTTAATATTATTTTATGAAAAGAAATATATGTTTAGATTTATTTGTTTGTAGTTTAGTATCGATTTCTATTTGCTCCTTTGTTTATGAAATAATTACGGGCTTTAATATTCAATCTTTTCTTAGAAATTTATCTTTATTTATAGTGTTTTTAAGTTTTGGCAGAAAATTCATTTTTAAACTTAAAAGATTTTTTAATGGTTTAATTAATATACAATTAATTTTTTTCTTTTTTTTCTCCTTATTCATGATTTTATTATTTAGATTTTCCAAGGATTATTGTGTTTATATCCAAGATTTTTTATATTTATCTTTTTTAATTATTTTAGATGCTATAAATAATGAATATGAGAACAGAATTATAATAAAACATGATATTACAAAAAAGGATATTATATGAGTGATTTAGAATATAAAAATTTTTTTGAAGCTAGTGGGATTATTGATACTATTGTTCCTAAAAACTATAGAATTGAGTCGATTGTTGATTTATTTGACAAAAAAAGTCAAGAAATCAGTAATACGTTCGGTGATATGCAAAAATATCCATGGGTTTAGCTTGATGGTGGTTTTGGAGTTGGTAAAACAACAATTATAGAAAAATCTTTTAAAAAAATTAAATCAAAAATTGCTGATTCAGAAAAATTAATCTCTATCTTTGTTAATCCGTATAGTTTCTCAACAAGAACTCAGAATCTAAGTTCTTATGATATGGGGAATATTTTTTTTAAAAAAATATTTAATGATTTATATAAAAAAGGATTAGCGATATCTTCAGGTGAAATAACAATATTCAATCTTTTTAAAAAAATATTATCAATTAATAACACTCCTTGGATGTCATTATGGCAGGAATTTGTCAATCATAATGATGAACAAGATTATATCAAAAAATTCAACAAATTTATTACTAATATTGAATCTAAAGGATATCGAATTCTTGTAGTTATTGAAGATTTAGATAGATTAAATATAGATGAATTTATTGCTTTTTTTAGCTTTATTAGGCTTATAAAACAAGATAATAATGTAGAGAAACCTATAAAATTAAATATTTTAATGACATTTGATTTGTCAAGTCTTAATAATTCTCAAAAAATTAAAGACAGAATTGTTTCAGACGATATTTTTAATTTTTTAAATAAATTTTATGATGTTGTTATTCATATATCAGATTATCAGATTAATCATTTGATATATTCTGATTATTTTGATAAATATATTTCTTTTTTAAAAAGTAAAAATGAGTATAATCAACAAATCTTAGAAGTTGGAGAAACAAAAGATGCTATTGTAAGAATATGGATGTCTGGTTTCTCTTCTCAGTATGTTAATTTAAGATTATATAATAAAAATATTATCAATCAAATTTTAATAGATTCAATTTTTATGGAATATAAAGACAAAATTAAAGAAGAAAAAAAACTTGGTTTTTCCCCAGAATATTATTTTTTTAACTTGATTTTTTATTATTATTACATAAGATTTGGTAACCTAAATTTTATTGAATGGTATAATATTTTAGAAAATTTGATTTTTGATGATTTTGAATTATTTGTAAATAAAAAATATGATTTTAATACATTCGCTGTATATAAAAAACAAACAGAAAAAGACAATGTTGAAAATAGAATGCTTGAAGCAAAATATTTTAGTTTGACATTTTTAGAAACTGAAGATTATTTTAAAGACTATTTAAAAACTTCTTTTGATCTTCAAAATAATATAAAAATCAAGTTTAAAAAATATAATCAAATTTTTACGATTTTAAATAGTAATCCTGAGTATCTTAATTTTTTAATTGAAATATTTTATATAAAAAATTATATAAAAATCGATTTTTTGAAGAATGATAAATTAAATTTAATGGATTTTAATTTATATTTTTTTAATAACTTATTTGACGAAGGAGATTATAATATTAATTTAAAAAAATTTATATATCAGAAAATCTTTTTTTAAAGGATATTTACACAGTATTAGATTTAAATTTATTAGAAATAATAAATGAATGTTTAAAGTTTTCAAAAGAACTAAAAGATGGGTTTAATAACATATATTCAATAATAAATCTAAAAAAAATATTAAATCAAACTAACATATTTTTGGTTTTCTTGAATAAGGAAAAATTTGAGGTTTATGAATTATTTAAAATAGGATTTTTCATTAATTGTTTTTATTTGAAAACTTTTAGATTTGAAAATTATATGAAAAACACTAATGAAAATATAGAATTCTTTTATAAGGATTTACATATAATAAATTCAAACAAATATTATGGTAATTCTTTTTCATCAGATTATTTTAAGGATTTTTTTAAAAAATATATTGATGATTCTATAAATTACAGTTTAGAAGAAAAATTTAAATTTTTAAGATATTGTAAAGATTTACAATTCTTTTTTAATTATTTGAGAGATTATAATGAGTTTTTTTTATTAAATTATAAAAATAGCGAAATAAAAAAAATAATAGAGAGCTGTAATGATAGAGAAAAATTTATTGAGATTTACAATAAAAAAATTAAAGATATAAATATTGATATTAATAACCTTATCGGAGAGAAAAAAAATGGAATCAAAGAAATATATGATGAAATAATTGATTTTATTAAAAAAAGATTTGAAAAATCAAAAAAACAAATTAAAGATACAGCTCTATTAGATTTTAATATTTCTAAAGAAAAAATTATTAAAACTTATATAAATTTCTTTGAAGATATGTTGAATGATAATTTAAAACTAATTGACGAAACAAATTCTTTTGTTAATAAAAAAGTAAATAATAAAATTGCTACCATGAAAGGAAATTCAGAAACATATGAGCAGCAGATTAAAATTATACAAAGCTATAAAGATATAAAATTAAATATGGAAGGAAATCAATTGGGTTTAATAAAAGGGATTTATTCACTAAATAATGAAATATTAAACCTTAAAATAAAAATAGATTCTATTATAATTAATAGAGAAAATGTTATATATGAGAAATCTCTTATTTTTGATTTATTTTTACCTTTCAATATTTCTGAGATTAATGAAAAACAAGATGAGATAGATTCTAAAAACAACAACAATTTCAAACTTATGATAATTCTTATAGATTTCTTAATAAAGGGGAAAAATCTGACAAAAAAAGTCAATTCAATTATTGTTAAAGAGGATAACTTAAAATCATATATTATTGAATACATAAATGAAAAACAAAAATCTGATTATTTAATTGAACAATTACCTGAATTTTTTTCTTTTTTAGACAAAAATGAGATTTTGGAGAAGACAGAAAATAAAGAATTAGAAATCTATAGACTTGAAGAAATTATAGAAAATTTAAGGGAAAAGCTTTAAAATAATATTTTAGTAACTGAAAAAGACTAATTGAAAAAATTTTATAATTTTTTGGAAGAACATGAAATATTAGAAATGGATGGAGATATTTTAAATATATATAGAATTAATCAAATTATTGAAAATTTTATAAGCAATGGAGCTGAATAAAAAATGAATTTAAATGATTTTTCAGAGAAAGTATGTAAAGAATGTAAGGGTGAAAATAAAAAAAGAATATTTCGGTCTGAAAATGGATTATGTCAAAAATTTATTTCTAAAATTGATAACCTTCCTTTAAGGTGTGTAGGAGATTGGGCAGAAGATAAAAACTATTATTTGGAAAGGTATTTTTCAATTTTCAGTAACTCTATGAAAAATAAATGGTCTAAGTTAAATTATATTGAAATCTGTTCTGGTCCAGGAAAATCAATTTATCGAAAAAATCTGACGGAAAGTGAAGGAACAGCTATTAGAATGTTATCTAATGAAAATATTAAGTTTATAAAAAAAGCAATATTTATTGATTATGATGAAGAAGTTGTTTCCATTTTAAATAAAAGAATTAAAAATCTTGATTTACAGAACAAAGCTAAGGCGGTAGTTTGTGATTTTAATGATTTTGAAAAAATAAATAAAATATTAATCGAAAATGATGTTATAGGTGGGTTGAAATTTGTATTTATAGATCCAACTGATTGTGGAACAAAATTTGAATTGATAAAATATTTGAAACAAAAATTAGAAAAAGTGGATTTCTTATTAAATGTTCCATATGGAACTGATTTAAACAGAAATTTATTAGAAACTTTGAAACATGATAATTATAAAAGTAGAAAAAAATATTGTGATTTTATTGGTGAACCAGATTTTTTTGACAAAGAAGATGTTAAGGAATTTATGACTATAAATAATGATAAAAATTCAAGATTAACAGAAAAATATATTAATTATTTAAAAAAAAATCTTGATAATATAGGACTTCCTTATTATGATGATAGCGTAGCTGTAAAGCATTATTATAAGTTGTTTTTTATTACAGGAAATGAAATTGGTTTGAATTTCTGGAAAAAAATATCAAAAAAGGGTCCTGATGGACAACAAAAATTATTTTAAGGGTTATTATGAAAAAATGTAAAGTTTTTGGTACATATGAATGGGCTGATCTTACTTTGAATATTATTGATGGTTGTTTTCATGATTGTAAATATTGCTATAGTAAAGAAATGGCTATTAGATTTAAAAGGAAGACAACAGATAATTGGAAAGTTGAAAAACTAAGATTAGATATTGATTCCAAAATTAAAAGATATAATGGCAAGATTATGTTTCCTTCTACTCACGATATCACTCCTGAAAATGCTTTAAATTGTATAAAGTTTATAAAAAAAATATTAGAAAAAGGAAATTCTATTCTAATTGTTTCAAAACCTCATTTTGATATTATCAAAACATTGTGTAATGAAGTTAATGAATACAAGGAGAAAATATTATTTAGATTTACAATTGGTTCAAATAATTCGGATATTTTAAAATTTTGGGAACCTAATGCACCTAAATATGAAGAAAGATTCAAAACCTTGAAATATGCATATGATAATGGTTTTAAAACTAGTGTCTCTTCTGAACCAATGTTAGATAATATTGAAAATACAATTAAAATGACAAATGAACTTTTGCCATATATAAATGATTCTATATGGTTTGGAAAACCGAATTTTTTTCTTAGAAGACTGAAAATCAATGGATTTAAAGATGAATTAACTCTAAAAAGAGCAGAAATTTTGTTAGATAATTTGAATGATGAAAATATTATGCTTTTTTATAATCATTTTAAGACTAATCCATATATAAAGTGGAAAGATAGCATAAAAAATATTGTTGGTATAGAACTTCCAAATGTTGTTGGATTAGATATTTAGTCTTTTGTTATATGATTGATATTATATTATAATTAATTTTTGTCAAAGTTAAAAACAAACCTTATTAACATTCATATTGTACAAAAAGAATGCGTATTGAGAAGACCTGACCCCAAAAAATCTGCAAATTTAAACTATAAAATCTATTTGATGAATATATCCAGCGTTTCCATCTTCTTTTAAAAATATTGAACTTGATTTCATTATTCCGTTTTCTTCATTTGTTTCTGTACTTTTAAAATTGAAAAGAGTATCGGTTTTCCCTAAAAATATTGCTCCAATACCCTTTTCAGAAAGTGTAAATAGTCTGGTTTCACCGGTCGGTGTTGTTTCCCAGATTTTTAATTTATTAAATATTTCATCATTTTCGTCAATCCATCCATTTTGGTCTATGTCATGTTTGGATAATTCTTTGAAGCCGTTTCCTGTTTTTGTTCCGAATAATTCGTTTCCATCGTTTATTATTCCATCTTCATTTTTGTCTAATGCTAAAAATCCTGAACCTTCTTTTATTGTTGATATATTTTCTGTTTTACCATCAAAATCAAGGTCAAATTCGAATTTTTCATCTTCAAGAAATACACCTTTTCCGTCATAATTTATTACTAATGGATCTACTTGTTTTCCGCTTTGTAAATGTGTGAACTTTTCCATAGCGAAATCTCTTGACATGTGTATATTTAAATCTATTGTTAATTCTTTACCATTTTCAAGTATTACCTTGCCTGTTGTTTTTATGTCAAGTCTTTCATGTTCATAATGTGCTTCATATATGGTTTGATCTATAAATTCATTTTCTCCTGCTTCTTCTATATTATCTGTTTTTGGTGTTTCATTTTTTTTGGAAATTTCTGTATTTTCGGATTTTTTTGTAATTTTTAATTTTGCTTTTGAATTGAAAAATTCATTTACTCTATCTTGTAATTCTTCATTTATTTGGGAATCTTCTTTGGATTTATCAAAATCCATTAATTTTATTTTGAAATCTTTTTTTCCAGTTAACATTCTAACCATTTCTTCAACAAGTTGAATTTTTTGTTTATCTTTTTCTGTATATGATATTGAAAATGATTTTTTTTGTTCTTTACTTTCGATTTTTTGGGCCATGGAGGAATTTGAGAGAGTAATATCGTCATAATTGTCTGAAAAGACTGATTTTGATTTTCCGTCTTTATAATATTCGTTTTCTTCGATAGTTGTGGTATTACCCTTAATTCGTATTGTTCTTTCTTTTCTTTCACTGTGTTCTGCATAAAATCTGTCTGAATTGTATGATAACTGTGAATTGTCTATTCTCATAAAAGCCCTCCATGGCATTTAATTAAATCCTCTGATTAAATAACACAAATTATAGAAGCAAAAATTTAAAAATTTTTTTTGTTTTTTCTATTAACTTATATTGTATTATTTTTTATTAAATTTTTCATAAATTAATTGTTGCATTTTGCTTCCTTGCAGGCTTTATACAAATCTTAAAATACTTCGTTATTCTCATTGGCTTACAGATGTAAGCCTGCTTCAAAATGCCTTGTCTTTTAATATTTCTATTAAAGCTATAAATTATGTATTTATTCAGAGCATTTAATTAAACTTATTACTATCGGAATAATATTTACATTACTTTAATTTATTTTAAAAAGAAAATAAAAACTATTGACAAAACATAGTGTGATTATTATAATAAAGAGATTCTTACAAACATTCAAAGCATAATATCATTAAAAAATCTATTAATTTTATATATTTAAAAGGCGATGTTGTTATGAAAAAAATTTTTATTTGGTCTTTCTTATTTTTATGGTTTTCAATGATTGTTTATTCAGATACTGGAATAATGAAAAATATAAAACACATTAGAAAAGATTATAAAGAAAATGAGAGAATTGAAAATAAATTAAATAGTATAATATTAGAAGAATTATCAGAATATGCAGAATTTCAGAGAGTAAAGAATATATTTATCACAAAATCTGTAGAAACAAAAATATCAGAAGATGAAATAATTAAATTTTTAGAAGATTTTGATTTATATAAGGAAGAAATTGAAGAAAAGGTAAAACAACTTTTCGCAGATTTATCTTTTAAAGATCAAACAAGTGAAGAATTTGAAAAATTAAATAGAATTATAAGGAAATATCCTGAAATAGATGAAATTTTAATAGATAATTCTGAATTACTTATAAAATATAATAAAAACATAAATTTATACAGAAATATAAATAATTTGAAATTAGATGAAGAAAAATATAAAGCAGATATTAAACTAATAAACTTGGATAAATATTTCATAAAATTTGTTGATAGACAATGGCAAAGTTTTCAGAAATATTATCTAACAACAAAAAATTACGAAAACTATGAGAAAAAAGTAAACTTTCTGCAGAAAGTCATATATTATTATGACTATTTTCTATATAAGAAAAAAAAAGCTGTTTTATTTGATGATGAATTCAAAACAGGAATGAAAGAGTATGGGAAGAAAAAATATAATGCAGCTATTAAATATTTTGACAATGCTAAAAAAATAAATAATGAATATTTTTTACACAATGGAGGTAATCACTGGGTCGGGAAGAGTTCCATGAACTTGGAAGAATATTATGACTCTTTAAAAGAACTGAAAAATTCTGCTGTCATTGAAAAAGATTTTTATACAAAGAATGCATTTAATCTGATCAGATTTATTTTTAATATAAAAATACCTGTCAATAAAGACAATATTGAGTTTGTTGCGGAAATATACAGAGAAATAAGAGATGAGACTCCAACTATTCAGCACCAGATGCAGGCACATTCAGAGATTATATACAATTATTTATATATTGGACATGATAGTAATATTTCAGAAGAAAAGTTAAAATATTACAAATTAACTGTGAATGAAATCTTGGAATTCATAAAAAGATTTAAAAAGGAAATGCAAACTGTAAGTTATATTAATCAATTTATAAGTAGTATTGCAAATGAATTTATAGTAGAAGAGTTTATAGAATATAATTTTACTGATTCAGATATATATTATCTTGCAGATAGATTTGAAATCATTTATGAATTTTTCAAAAAAAATGTATATTTATATAATTCAGATCCAGAAAATTATCCATTAAATTTTACTAATTTTATGTATCTTTATAATCCACTTTGTGAGTATTTATATATAGAATTGTATTGTAAGGATTATGAAAAAACTTTTATTGAAATATGTGATTTTAATATTAATATGTCGGAAGAATATGAAATTATGAGAACACATTTATATAGAGGTATGTATTTTTTTAGCACATGGAAATTTGAAATGGCATATAAAGATTTTAAAAAAATGCAAGAAATATCTAAAGATTCATGGGATAAATATAAAGCAAGCTATTGGATTGCGTTTACATTGGGAGCACTTGAATGGGATGAGCAGATATTTTTAGAATTACCTGAAATAATAAAAGAATTTCCAAACGAAAGTGAAACCCCAATTATAAAAAAGGAATATGCGAGTGCTCAAATAAGATATGGTTTTAAAACAAATAATATTGATTTAGTTAGGAAAGGAAGAGAATTTCTTGAAGAAATACTTTCAAAACCCAATTATATGGTGAATTGGTTTAAAGATGAATTTATTTTTTATATTGCAAAGTCATATGATTTTGAATATAAGATAACTGGGAATTCAGCTTTAGTTGAGAAAGCAATAGAAAAATATAAAGAATATTTTAATGTTGCTGAAGAAAATTATTCATATGGTTATTATGATATTGCTTTAAATAATATTGCAGAAATAGAGATTAAAGCAGGAAATTTTGACAAAGCATCTGAATATCTAAAAAAAGCTCTTAACAGAAATGGAGTAATCAGGGAATTTGATTATTATGAAAAGAATTATGATACTTTAATAGAAGATATTAGAGCAAATCTGGAAAAATGTTTCAGTATTCAGATCAATCCAATAATTGAAGATATGAAAGAAGGGGATCATCAGCTCCTGATAGCTGAATTAAAAGATAAATATGGTAATTCACTAGAGAATGGCTCCTATAATATAGTTGAGTGGAAATGGAGAGCAGTTGGCTCACAAGATACAGAATATGAATTAACAGTTAATGAACAAAATTCAGATAAAGCTACATTATATCTAAAAAAAGGGAATTTTATGGATATAATAGTCACAGCCGAATGCAATTTTGAATTGTTATCCGAAAATAATCGAGGAGATATTTTTATTTCAAAAGTAATAGCAATTGAAGGAGATAATCAAGTACCAATAATGATTGTCAATGAAGACGACAGAAGGATAAAAAACATACCAATATTAAAAAATGAAAATCTAATAACGAAAAAAAGAGAAGAAATATATCCTGAATATTATAAAACCGAACTTGGATTATCTATAGAATTCATGGATATATTTG
>JALOAD010000029.1 GCA_023228995.1 Candidatus Muiribacterium halophilum | reverse complement strand
AAGAAATTATATTAGATAAAATAATAAATTGGTACAATGATAAATATGATATCATGGATACTGAAACTGAAAATGAAATTCGAGAAAAACTAAAACAAGAATTCTCATTCCTATATTAATTATTGAACTTTTTTATAAAATATATACAATCAACATGAATGGTTTTAAATTCCAGAGTTAGCCCAATTGTAGTGAAAGTAGCTTTAGAATGCATAAGCGCTGATTTGATTGATGTTGTTCCTATTGTTGATAATTTTGAAAAAAATAAAACAAATGGAACCAGAAATTAAACAAGAAAATAGAGAAATAAGATAAAAAATGTTTTAGAAAATGTTCCTTATGTAGTAAAAAATATAAAAAACCAACCAGATTATAAAGATTGTTACCACAGAAAAGAAATATCATACTTTGAGTTTAATTATATTACAAATAAAAATTTAATATTTTTTGATAATTAAAAAAATAGTTGTATATTTGTCAAAAATAATAACTAATGATAAAAACCATACCAATAAAAACAAATTCTTTAGGTGGTAATCAAATTTCAATTTTAGATACAAATGATAATACATTAAATTTACAAATTAAACAATTATGTAATAAAAAATCAAAGGGAGTTTATATTTGGATATATAAAAATTCTATTAAAAAAATAAAAAAAAATTGTTTTGAAGATGATTCTAATAGAATTATTTATGAAAATAGTGAGTATGTTTGGTATCATATTAATAATAGTTGGTTAAAATGTGGTCAATATGGTCAAAATACATTAAGTATATCACCAATTGATACCATTTCAAATTATAGTGGTGCACAAATAGAAGAAATAGTAATTTTATATGTAGAAGAAATTGATAATCCTTATGATGTGGAGCAAAAAGCTTGGCATCAAAATCCAAATCTTAAAAAAATCAAAGATGGTAAAGGTACTGAAAAAATCGATTCTACTTTTAAAATAATAATATCTGAATTAGAAAAAGCAAAAGGCAATTTATCAAATTTAGATTTTTATAGAAAAAAAATTATATTATTTCCTCATCAAGAAAAATCACAAAATAAGATAAATGAATGTCTAAAATTGTATAATAAATGTCTTTTGGCACATAAACCAGGTTCTGGTAAATCATATTTACTATTGAATACTATTTTATTAGGAATAAAAAAAGATGAGTATCAAAATATAATAATTTTAACATCTTATCCTGTCTTAAATAATCAATTAAAAAAATTAATTAATGAAACACAAGGTTTTGAAAATGTTAATGTTATTATAAGCAATGGTAAGAAAATACAATTAATTGAAAATCAAGTTAATATAGTTTTATTATCATTACAAGATGTTAAAGGTGGTGATGTAATATTTGATAAAGAAAAATTTGAATTAATTAAAGACATCAATTGGAATTTGTTAGTAATTGATGAGGTTCATTATGGTGTTGAAACTAGTAAAACTAATGAATTTTTATCAAAAATTAAATATGAATATTTATTAGGATTATCAGCAACTCCTACTAAAAATCTAATTTGTGGTAGATTCACATCAGAAGAAACTGATTATTACTCAATTAAAGAAGAAAATGAATATAAGAAAAAATATCCAAATCTATATCATTATCCAGATATCAATTATCTGATATGGAATCTTACTAATGATGAAAAAAAATCATTAAAATACTTTTCAAATGAGGAACAATTTAAGTTTGATAAATTTTACAGAATTGAAAATAATAATTTTTATTATAAAGAAGATATAGTATATCTATTTAAGAAAATTATAGGAGATAGAAGTATTTGTGGAAAAGATAAATTAAATACTAAATATCCATTATCAAATAGAGGTGATTTTAATAGTATGAGAACTGTTTTATTATTTTTACCAAATAAAAAGGTACAAGAATTATTAAAATCTCTTTTAGAAAAATTATATTCTTATAATGATTTTGATATAATGATTACAAATAGTGAAATTAATAATTCTGACCAATTAATGAAAAAAATAGAATCAGAATATATATCTGGTGATAAAAGATGTCTAATTTTAGCAGTGGAACAATTAACTACTGGTATCACATTGAAAGATTGTGATATGGTTATGTTTATGAATGATTGGCAATCAGTAGATAGATATACTCAATCTTCTTTTAGATGCCAAAGACCAGAAAGAGATAAGAAAAATTGCTATGTTATTGATTTTAATGCTAGTAGATGTTTCAATATGCAAGTTCAATATCTAAAAATAATGTCCAATTATAATAACAAAACATTATCAGAAAATATATCAGAATGGATTGAAAATGTTAATATTTTCAATAGAGTTGATGGTGAATTTATAAAAGTTGATTATGTTACTTTCAATGATAATTATATCAATTCATTATTTGATAGTAGAACTTTTAGTACTTCAATGATTTACAACGATAAATTAATTGATTATAAGGAACAATTAATTGAATTGAACTTAACCAGTAATAATAAAAATACTATTGAAGTCTTAAATAAAGATGGTATAGATTTAGGTAAAAATAAAAAAATTATAAAAAATAACAATAATAAATTTTCAGAAAAAAATGAGGATGAAATTGAAAAATTACGAGATATAGCTTATACTCTCTTGGAAAGATTACCTTCTTTAATGATATATACTAAATTCAAATATGATAATATAGATTATTGTCTAAATGAAGTATTTAATAATATGGAATTAAAAACAATGTTTAAGGATAATTTATTATTAGGTAAAAACTATGATGTATCTGATGATGTAATACTTAATTTATGTGATAATATCTATGATAAAGAAATTCTAAATCATACTTTTTATATAATTAAACATAAGGCAAATTTAATATATAAGAGTATGAAAGAAGATATGAAAGATATAAATTTACATTTACAAGATTTAATAACATTAATTAATAAATACTTAAAGCCATCTAATACAGAAAAAAGATTATTAGGTGAAGTTTTTACTCCATTATATGATAAAGTAGGTTGTGTTGATGAACAACTTAATCTATTACCCGAAGATTTTTGGAAAGATAAAAATAAAAAGGTTTTAGATCCATGTGCTGGTATTGGAAATTATTCAATTGTTTTAATTGATAAGTTTATGAAAGGTCTTTCAAATGAAATACCAAATCCAGAAGAGAGATACAAATGGATTGTTGAAAATATAATTTATATTAACGAGTTTCAAACTAAGAATCTATTTATTTACTTATTATTGTTTGATCCTAATAACAAATATAAAATGAATTATAATCATGGTGATTATTTGAAATTAGATATTAAAGAAACTTTTGGTATCAATAAGTTTGATTTAATTTGTATGAACCCACCTTATCAAGAAAATAATAGTTCAAATAATAGAAGTAAGCCATTATATAATTTGTTCATAGATAAGGCTTTAATAGAATCATCATATCTTATATCTATTAACCCAAGTCGTTGGATGACTGGTGGTTTTGGGTTAGATGATTTTAGAAATAAATTATTCAAAAATAGAAATATAAAATATATTAATCATATTGAAGATGCTTGTAGAGTTTTTGGTAATAATGTTGAGATAAAAGGTGGTGTTTCATACTATTTATTTGATAATAAGTATGAGGGACATCCATCATTTAATGGGAATGTAATTAATTTAAGTGAATATGATATATTTGTTGAACTAAAATATAGAAGTTTATTAAATAAAATCATAAAATATAATAATTTATCAGAAATATGTAAGTCACAATCATATTATGGTTTTCCTGGTAATGAAAATTTATTCACAAAAGAAAAAGATATAAATAATATAAAAGTTTATGTATCTGTTAATAAAGGTCAGTTTATGTATGTGAATAAAGACTTGATAAAAGATCAATCTAAAATAAATGGTTACAAAGTTTTCACACCAGCCGCTTCTGGGTCTACTAATGATTTGGGTAAATTTGGTAATAAAATTATAGGATATCCTAATGAAGTAGCTTCAAAATCATATATGACTTTTTTAGTAGATTCTGAAAATGAAGCAAAAAATCTCATTTCTTATATGAATACAAAATTTTGTAATTTTTTCCTCTCACTTAGAAAGAAAACACAAAATATGAAACCAGACACGTGTAAATGGATACCAACAGTTCCATTTGATAGAGAATGGACAGATGAAATGCTTTTTGATTATTTTAGTTTAACGTTGGAAGAGAGAAATATGATATTAAAATATAAAAATTAATATGAATTTGGAAAAATACTATAGAATAATTAAGGGAAAAATAGAAAATGGAGATTATATTTTTAAGTCACATAAATCCTATGTAGAAACAGATATAAATTCACATTTAGAGGCAATTAATTATTTACAATTTGAATTCATGAAAGATCGTAAGGATAATAGAGCTAAAAAAATATTTGATCATGTATATATACCTAATAATGTGAATGTTAATGATTTAGATATTGATTTTACTAAATATTCTACAATAGATTTTTTAATAGAATTGATGAGATTAAAAGATTAATTACTTCATTAAATATGTATTAGATTCTAAAGCTATAAAACTATTATGAACATTTTGACAATTTTCCATAAATTCAGCTATTTCTTTTTCGGGTAACTTAAACCATTCACCACTAATATTATATGGTTTATATTTCTTTTTCAAAAATGCCTCTATTTTAGTACCATATTTGGATGTGAATACATTTATTATGTAAATAGTACCAGCATTACCAGTTTTCATATCTTTGATTCTTTCATTAACATCTCTCCTAGTGAAACCTACTTTATAAACCACATCATTATTTGTTTCACTACATATTAAATATACATTTATCATTAAAGTATATATAAGAATATTCAGTCCAAATCACTAAAAAACAAACAAATTTTAATATTTTAATATAAAAAATAAAAATAATATGGGTTCAATGAAAGAAAATGCTATAAGAGATTATATAGCTAAAATTGATTTTATAAATGACAATTGGAAATTATCTGATATAATGAAGGACATGCAAAATTTCCTTGGTGAAAAACCAGGTATTGATATTCAATATAAAAAGAATGTTATGGTAAATGAATTTACGGGTGAGGCTAAAGAATTTAAGGAAATTGATAAAATTGAAATAATATTCACCGATTTAGATAATAATTTCAAAAAATTAGAATTTCAAATAGGAGTATAATATGGGGATAAAGATTACTGCTGATGTGATAGATTATTTGGGTAAGTATGAAAATGGAGTTTTAGTTTTACTATCAATTAATTATAAAGATACTTTTACAGAAGGTGCATTTTGGTATTCTTCTGATAATATATCTTTAGAAATAAGTAAAGATATTGAAAATGATATAGATATGCCAATTGAAGCATGGGATGGTTATTTAGAATTAGTGGAATCTATTCTTAAAAAAGTAGTTCCATATAATGAAATAATTAATCGTTTGGATGAGGTGGATTTAACTAAATATCAAATACTACCACAAAGTAAAGTAGGTGAAGATGTAGATAATAATGATATAATAATAGATAAATAATATGTTAATAAGTGAAATTGGAATAAAAAATTTTAGGTCGTTTGGTAATAATGAACAAGTATTAAAATTAAATACTGAAACTGGTGAATTAATACTTATATCTGGAGCAAATGGTGGAGGTAAATCATTAATCCCTCAAACTGAAATAGAGATGTTTTTAGATATAACAAAAATTGAATTAGATTATAATACTATTAAAAATATAGTAGGTGAAATATCAAGCAATATAATAATAACATTAGAAAAATTAAATATATTACAAACTGAAATAAACTTTATAGATAAATATAAACCTCAAGTATTAACTCAAAATGGATATAAAACTATTAAAGCAATTGGTATAACATCACCAAATAGTGTTAAGATAAAATTACAAACTACTAATTTTAATATAAGTGGCTCACCTCATCATAGAGTTATTAAAAATAATGATTGGGTATTTATTAACACATTAAAAATAGGTGATGAGATATTAACTAAGAATGGATATGAGGAAGTAATATACTTAGAGAATGATGATGAAATAGAAGATTTGTGGGATATTGAGGTAGAAGGTAATGAATATTATTCAAATGGAATAGTAAGTCATAATTCTTCACTATTAAATTCCTTTGATTTTACCATTTATGGTAAGTGTAGAGGGGGTAGAGATAGGAAGTGGGCTACTCTTGCATCTTTACCCAATCGTATTAATGGAGAGCTCCTAAATCGCATTAAATTCAATTCTGATGGAGTTGATGTTGAAGTTAAACGAGGTGTAGCACCAAATTTCTTAGAATTGATTGAAAATAATATAGTAAACGATAGAGCAGGTAAATCAAATATAAATGATACTATTGAAAAATATGTAGGTATGGATTTGGAAAGTTTCAAATCTTTTATATCTATGAATATATCAGATTTCAAGAATTTTATGAGTTTATCAAATGAAGAAAAACAATTATTATTGGATAAATTATTTAACTTAGAGGTTATTAATATTCTGAACTCTATATTAAAGGACTTAAATAAAAATAACAAAGTAAGAATTGCATCATTGGATGCTGAAATTAGAACATTGGAGGATTCAATTGATAATATAAAAACTTCTATAAAAAAAGCTATTGAAAAAGGTAAACAAAATATTCAATTAGAGATTGAAGAAATCAAGTCAGAAATGAATAGTAGAAAAGATGAATATACATTATTAAAAACCAAAATGATTGAAATAAAAGAAAAGGAAGTTATAATTGATACTGACTTAGAATCAGAAAGAAAACAATATAATATTGTTCAAAATGATATTAAGAATACACAAAAAGAGATTGATTTATATGATATGGGAAAATGTCCTACATGTGGTACTGATTTCAATTCAGAACATTTTGTTAATCTGAGAAGTTTATTAATTGAAAAGAAAAATGGATTTTTAGAAGTAAAAAATAGTATTGAGGAAAATGGTAAAAAAGTTAAAGAAAGACAAACAAAGTTGAAAGAATTGAAAGAAACTACTACTAAATCTTTTAACGACTTAAATTATCTATTACAAAGTTATAAATCACAAATAGAAAAACTCAATATCAAGAAAACACAAGAATCTACAGATACTTTTAATATAGAAGAATTTCAAAATAGTATAAAAGAATTTGAAGCTAAAAAGGAAATTTCAATTAACAATAAAACTATAAGCAAGGAGAAAGAACTTTATTATAAAGAACTTAATAGGATTTTTGGAGAGGAAGGTGTAAAAAAATCCATAATAAATAGTATAATTAAACCAATTAATGCTTATTTAGCTGAAAATGTAAAAAGTATGGCATTGCCTTTTACAGTGACTTTAGATGAAACTTTCACTGCTGAAATTAAACATTTAGGTACTATTATTGATCAAGATACATTATCTACAGGTGAAGCAAAACTTACTAATATATGTATTTTAATAGCATATCTTAAATTAATTAGAACTAAGAAACATATTAATATATTATTTTTAGATGAAGTTTTTTCAAGTGTGGATGTTGATAATATTCAAAAAATACTAGTGTTATTGAAATCATTTGCAAATGAGTATAATATAAATATTTTTGTGGTTCACCATGCTGTTTTGAATAGGGAAATGTTTGATCGAGTGATTAGAATAGAGAAAAATATATTCTCACAAATAATTGAAGATGTAGAATAAAAAAAGAGCCTTTATGGCTCTTTTTATTTGATAAAATAAATTGTATATAAATACTAATTGTTTCATTATTCTATTTATTTATAACAAATTTCTTTTTGATATTACCTTTATCTGAAACTTCAGAATAATTATCTATAATTTACTCAAATAAATTAATATTTGTATAATTTGTAGCAAGATTTGGTGATAATGATAATAATTTTGTGATTATTTTTTCATATCTATTTTTTATTATAATTATCTAAAAAATCCAACTCACTCTTAGTGAGTTTATTTCTATCATAATTATTTAATACCAATTTATCTAAAATAGTATCTAAATCATAATTATTTTGTGAATTATCATCCTCCTTTAATTGTTGAATTTTTTCTTTTTGATCATCTGATAGATTTTTTAATTCATTTTCTAAATTAGTAATATCTAAATTATATTCAATACTTAATGAAATAAATTTATCTTTGAATAATTTAATTTCATTTCTTAAATCACTAATATTCATAAATCCTAAGATATTATGTTCTGCTAAATATTCATCACATTTATTAAAAAGATGTTCATCATATTTATCTAAGAAATATAACATTAATTTAGATCTTTCATTATTATTTAATTCTATGCTATTTACTATTAATTTTTCCAATTTTGGAATACTTAAATCTGACAATGAATTAAATTCATTGTCTATAATTTTAATATACTCATTAAATTTACTCATAATTTTTTTGTATTTATTTTTTAATTACATTAATTCCACATTGTCTTAAAAATTCCACTCCACTCATATCACTATAATCATTTATATAAATGACTTTTTTAATACCACTTTGTAATATTAATTTGGCACAATTTCTACAAGGTGAGTCAGTGATATATAAAGTTGCACCATCACAAGATATACCATTTTTAGCACATTTAGTTATGGCATTTTCCTCTGCATGTAATACATACCAATAAGTTTTATTATCTTCATCTTCACATTTATTATTAAACCCAGTGGGAGTACCATTAAACCCTTGTGCTATGATAGTATCATTTTTAACTATTAAAGCACCAACCTCACGTTTATTACTTTGTGACATCTTACCAATTTCAATAGCCATTTTTAGATATAGTCTATCATAATTATTTTGTTTTGTGTCTAATTGATTATTAATCATATTCTTCTATAATTTTATCTTTATCAAATATACTATCTACTATTAAAAACAATAAAATAAAAATAATAAAACTTATTATGGAATATCCAATTGTATATGTTGTTATTAATGATACTTTATCTAATTTTATATTATCCATTGTTTTAGTAAAATCTACATTTTCATTATATAAACATAGGATTGTGAAACTAATAAGACAAACTAATGCTGATATAATCACAAATGTACCTATTATTTTATTAATTATTTTCATCTATTCATTTTTATTTTGCAAAGATACATATTATTTTTATAATGACAAAATAAATTGATAAAAACTTTTGATGTTTATATAATATAATCTATATGTTGGATTTTATATTAGATAATGAAGTTGTTTTAAGTGCATATAAATATGATATTTATAATAATATGGGCAATGATGATAGAAATATGCTTGAAATTAGATTACTACCTCATATGAATAATACTTTAATAAATAAGTTATTTTCCAAAAACTTAAAAAATTTAGCAATAACTTATAAATATAATACTTTTTTCTTTGAAAAATGTTATGTTGAAGGACAATTTTATTATGAGGTGCAAGATACTAGTATTGTATTAAAAATATATTATTATTATAATGACTTAAAATTATTATCTATTGATAAAGATTTTACATACAAACAAATAATTAGAAATAATAAAATAAAAAATCTATTAGAAGAATGAGTTTCCATAGAAGATATATAGACATTGAAATATTAGAAAATGCAAGATTAAAAGGTTATGATTATATTTATAGATTAATAAACAAACCTGATTGTTTATCTATTCATGGCGAATTAGCACAAAATATATGTGAAATCTTAATGAGTAATCATACAAAAGAAGATATCATATATGAACTTAAAAAAATAAATTTTATAATAGATGAATCTAACTAAAGATTATTACACTATATTAGGAATTACTAAAAATAGTACTGAGAAAGAAATAAAAAAAGCTTATTATAACCTATCCAAAATATATCATCCTGATAAAAATAAAGAATCTAATCCTAAAATATTTACTGATATAGTAGAGGCATATTCTATATTGGGTTCAGATAAAAAAAGAGAATATGATCTTAAAAGTAAATATGGTTCTTCATATAGTGAATTTAATGAACTATATAATATTAATATTGATTATGATTATAAAAGCACCAAATCAAACTATGAAAAATTCAAGAGAAATGATGTAGATGATATCTATATTAATGTAGATGATAATTTTGATGGTACTGTTGAATATGAAAGATGGGTAAAATGTAAGGCTTGTGATGGAACAGGTAAAGATTTATCTGCTAAAATTATATTTAGAGATGAACATGGAAACATTACTAAAATAATTGAAGGTGATGATGGATGTGATTTTTGTGATGGAACTGGTAAAGATTATAAAGGAGAAACATGCTCTTTTTGTCATGGTAAAGGCAAAATTGGAATAACCCCTTGTAAAGTATGTAAAGGTGAAAAAAGAATATTAGGGAAACAAAAATTATCTAATATTAAATTAATTGGTGAATTAACTAAAATTGAGGCTATGGGACATATCTCTAAAAATATATGTGGTAAAATTGGAAGTTTATTTATAAGGAAAAAATGAGTGAATTAATTCACTCATTTTTTTCAAAACTTAAACTTAAACATAACATCAGCTGAAACAGTATTTATACCCACACCTTGACCACTTTCTATATTATTTGTATTTATGATTTTAATACTATCTATACCAATTGATATACTATTAATGAAATTATAATTCACATTAGAATAATCAATTAATGGTGATATACCAACATATGGCACTTGAATAGATTTATTTATATTAACATCTGTAAAATATTGGAAAAATGGTATCATATCAACTTCATAAAATGATAAATTGTCTATTATATATGTAGAAGTTTCATTTACACCACCTCTAAAGTTCATCGATAAATTAGTTTTATTATAAAAATATTCTATTTTTCTTTTATTTGGAGTTGAAGTATGTTCTATATTTTTATTAATTGGTAAATATGAAAAAACTTTATCCTCTGATCTGGATTGTATTATTTTCTTCATATTTAAGTTATTAAAATGTATTTTAGGGCTATAATAAGAATTATTAGGGTAATCTGTTATATTTTCAGTTGCTAATAAATCAAACATTACTACAGAATATCTCATTTTTTCAATATCTGAAGTGGATCTATTATTAACATCTATTGAAGGTGTTGTTAAATTTAATACACCACCTTTATCATTTGCCTCTATCTTAAGTTCTTCTCCCTTAAAATCTATTATATCTACATATTCATCTCCAATAGTTCTACTAAAAGTCACACTACCCATATCTATATTAGAATAAGTCCAACCTTGTTCTAAAAAACTCTTAGTTCCTTCAGTAGTAGCATCAAAATAATTGGTAAAAATACCAGAATCCCCTATAAAATTTTGATATAATTTATATTTATTTCCTAATTTATAATTTCTTATAGTATTTGAATAACTATCCCTAAATCTTGAATTAGTTTCTAATATATCATTAGTAGGATAACCATATAGGTTATTTTCAGAATATGATATATTAATATCATATTTATTAATAGTATTTAATTTACCTATATTTACTGCACTATGATTGTTGTAATTTACATCCATCCATGAATTATACATAAAAACAGCATCAGTACTACTAGATTGTAATGAAGTAGTATTTGATATATTATTAGAATTGAAATCTGCTTTTTGTATAAGTCCTTTTGATAAATTGAGTGAAGCAGTACCTAATTCATTAGTAGAAACTTGACCAAAATTAATATTAGTTACTACTTGATAAGAATCTAATATATAATCAATTTTACATTCACCATCATATTCACTATTTATTGTTTTATCATCCATATCTAATATAATGACATCACCTACTGTTAAATTGTGTATATTAGAAAAAGTAAGTCCTAATTTAGATATAAAATTACCATTTTGATCATTTTGTATATATATTGTCTTAAATCTCATATCATTATATTTATCAGATTTGAAGTGACCACCATCAAATATACCATCTATCCAATGTGTATTATACATTTCTGTATTCATAGGATATCCCTTAAATAAACCATAATTCCACACACCTGAGAAATACCCATTGAAAAAGGCACCAGATAACCATATATTACGAGTTATACTAATTCTATGATAAATTGAATCTTTTTCAATTCTTCTAATTGGAAAATCACAATCAAACTCAACTATTATACTATCATCTGTTTTATTTATAATTGTAAAATAATTTTTAATAGTTTTTCTATTTTCATTAATATCTATTGATATTATATTACCAATTGATATTCTATCATTTATATTAAAATTAGATAAAGAACTATTTGGTCCTGTTATTTCCACTCTCCATCTATTGGTATTATTATAAGGAAAGGCTAATCTAATATCATAAAAATCTTTAACATCAGTATCTTCTCTCCAACCATTATTCCATACACCATTTTCCCATATTCCAGATAAGAAAGCACCATTACCAATTTTAGATTTAATATAATCCAATGATGAAATATCACCAATTATTGTATTGCCATTACCAATTATTGAAGAATAAGTTGCTCCAGTTAATCCAATGGCTGTATAACTATCATCAATATTATATAAATCATTATTACCAATATGATAACCACCATCTATGGTTATATTAGATATTGAAGCTAAACAACTTGCTGTTGATGCAGTCATACCTAAATAAGGTCCTACAAAATATAAATATTGATTACCCCTTAATCCATAGAATGTAGCAGTAACAGTAGTGCCCATAGAACCAGTTAGACTACCTATTAATATAGCATTAGAAGGTACTGATAATATATTATTAATCAATTCATTCTCAGTAGGTATTTCAAAATTTAGAGTTTTTGAAGTATATATTTTAATTGGTAATGTACTATTATTAAAATAATTAAATGATAAATTATAAAAAGTGTGTGGTATATGTTTATATATGAAATTATTTAATCTATAACCAAAATTAGATGTTTTATTATTTATTACTCCACCAACTGGATATAGTCCACCACTTGTAGTTAAACCAATCATATCATACCAATAATATGTATTATTATTATAATACCATCCCAATCCATTATTTATATTATATGTTGCTTCCTCACCATTTATTTTATAATATGCATAACCATTTATATCAAAATCCATAATATATGTATCCAATGATACAATCCCCCTACCCATATAACTGAAAGTACCATTTGCTTGATAATTACAATAAACATCATCAATTTTATTAGAAGTAGGAGTAGAATAATGATAAAATGTATGAGTTAATCCTGAATTAATACTTGTAGTTAAACCAATTGGGTAAATTAATTTATCATTCCAACTAGGACTTACTGAAAAAGATGCAGAAGTAGTTCCTGAACAAGTACCATATATAGTAGTAATCATTTGATATGATTTAGTTGATTCCCATATAATTGGAGCATCTACATAAGATAAATTATATAACTCTTCATTTACAATATAACTATGAGTTGCTATTTGAATTACATTATCTTTAATTATCCAATCCAATTCATATTTAGGTATAACACCACTAATTTTTGTACTACTTGAATTCCACCCTATCATTTATTATATATTATTTTTATCTTTAATTATATTATACCAAATCCAATTCCAATTCCAATTCCACTACGACCATGTATAATTGATGATGTTGCTGTTGCATATACAGTTGAATTGGTTGCAGATAATATAGGTATTTGGAATATATTCCAAATATGTGCTGATTGTGTACCACTCCATTCAATACCACGATCTATAATAGCTTTATTAAAATCATCTGATATTTCATTATTATATTCAAAAGGGGATCCATACCAATTACCATTTCTCCAGATTCCTTTTTCCCAGAAAATATTGAAAGCATTCATATAATTTGATATTCCATTTTGCCAAATCATACCACATGCTGTTCCAGTTATAAATTCTCCATTTTCCCATTTTGATATATAAAAATCACTATCATTTAATGTTCCATTTTTCCATATACAAGTATCATTTGTATTAAAACTTGAAAAAGTTGACCCATTCCTTTTAACATATGGGTTAAATACACTTGAATTAAAATAACCATTCTTAAATGTACCATCTAACCAAACAGAATTTCTCATTTCACCATTTGTATGATCAAAAGTTCCATTTTTCCATAATGCATTTTTAATTATAGCTCTCTTATGTTCTTGTTTCCATTCAGTTATATTTGATTTAATTGGTGTTGTATATGTTTTTTCATCTAAAATAAATTTATCCTTAATAGCTGTAAATATACCATCATTCCATTTACCAAAATAACTATATGTATAACTATCTACAAAATCACTAGCATTAGAGCAAGTTAATCCATCAACTGGATTATTACCACTACCTTGAAATTCACCCATAGTAAATATACCATTATTCCAAACACGACCTTTGAAAATACCACCATTAAATTCACCAGTGAACCAAGTAGAATTTGTTAAACCATTTCCATTACCAAAAGTACCATTATTAAATTTACCATTCTCCCAACTATAATCTATTGATTGTGTAGAAGATAAAGTCCAACCATATGCAGATATAAAATCACCACCATTAAATTCACCATTTTTCCATTTACCATTTGATATAAATTGTCCACCATTGAAAGTTCCATCTTCCCAGATAGCTATGTTGTCTATATTTTGTGTAGTATCACTACCAAATACTCCATTATTAAATACTCCATTATTCCAATTAATTGTTTGTGGAGTTATTTTATCATAACTAGTATCTATTGAAAATATAGTAGCATTATTTACTTTAGAATTTTCTATAATAGCATTATATATGTGTGTATCAGAAGTAGGTGTATTGTTATCACCTATTATAGCATTATTTATATAACCATTATAGAACTTTGAGTGAATAAAAGTACTTGAAAAAGTACCATTTTCCCAATCACTTTTATTAAATTCCCCATTATTAAATATACCATCTCTCCAAGAATATCTATTATTATAGTTATTATCTGAAGCAGTTCCCTCTATATGATATGATTTTATATTATTAGAATAATAATAAGGTACATAAACAGAGGATACACCATTGAAAGTTTTATTATTATAAAATTCACCATTATTAAATACCCCATTGATCCAACTTGATTCACGAACTATACCATTAGAAAAAGTACCACCATTCCATAGAGAATTATATAATATACCACCATTCCATAAATCTGTTCCACCTAATATAAAACAATTAGTATAGATTGCATTTGATAAAATATTTGAATTGTTACTAAATATTGAATCTGAAATAACTAAACTTCTAATTTTTTGTAAATCATTAAAATCTTTATCATATGAGTTATAATCATTATTTTGTATTAATGAATTTGAGATATAAGCTCTTCTAAAAAATCCAGATTTTATATTAGTTTTATCTATTTTTAATCTTTTAAGATATCCATATCTATTGAAAGCATTATTAGTTTTGAAATCACCAGAATAATCTACTAAACTATATGTTCCAACTGGTTCTAATATAAATAGATTATTAGTATTATTAATAACTTTATAAGTATCTGGTAATCTTGTTCCATTGTAATCTATACTTTCTAAATATACTATATCCCCTATGTTGGATAACTCTAATTCACTTTGGTAATAATTATAATTATTTGTAGCAAATACTAAGTTATCTTGTATATACATATTATAAAAACCACCATTTAATGTAGGTTTTGTGATATTATTATCAGAATTACCCTCAATGTGTGATCCACTATTCCAATCACTATTAATAATTAAACCAGAATTATAATCAGAATCTAATATATATGCATTAGTTATATCAATATTATTATATAACTCAATATTAGCATATCCCTTTATACTATCTCTACTTACCCATATATCAATTGAATGTAAATTATATGGATTTTCTTCACCAATAGAATCTAATATGTGTTTATTATCTTCTGGTGTAGATAGAGTTACTGTGAAATCAAATGCATTTTTATTTCCAGTTAAGTGGAAATTATTTTCTAAATATTCACTATAAGCACTAATCTTGAATTTTTTATCAAAGAAATTGAGCATCTCTTTAGAATCATTTATTAATAATCCTTTTATATAAAAAGCATCATTTCTTTTTAATCTTCTATAACTATTTTCTGATATGTAGAATTTATATATGTAAATTGTATCTTCGTTATATGATTGTGTGCTATATTTTAATATTTTAATAATATCATCACTATTATAAATAGAATTATCCATAAGACTATTATCATAATATGAATTAATTGATTTACTATACTCGATTTTTGAATTATTGCAATATGTATGTTTTAATTCAGAATTATTAATGTAAGAATTGGTGAATTTACAATTATTAAAATAACCTTTTCCAATAACATCAAAACTTGAAGTAGCTCCAATTAAATAATTTTCAATATTTGAAAAGGTAGAATATTGCCCAAATACATTATTATAAAATGATCCATTAATTATATTTGATTTTAATATAGTTGAATCTATTATAAAATTATAACCCCTACCAGCATTATTAATTGTATTTTGTTTCTGATATACTTTACCATTTTCTAAATATGAATAATAACTAAAAGTTGATGAATTAATACTATTCATTAAACCATCATTCCATATACTATTGAGAAAAGTACCATTATTCCAGGTTGCATTATCCCATTCTAATTGACTTTCATATTGCCCAAAAATTCCACCATTCCATTCACCTTTGAATTTACCATTTCTAAAATTACTTTTAGTTATATATGCTGGTGTACTTAAAATATCTATAACCCATTCATTATCAATGTATTTATAATAAAAATTATTTTTATATGATTTCGTTTTATGAATAAAATCACCATGTGTATATATTATATTCATTGAACCAGAGTCAAAATTAGAACTAATATCAACCCATGTTCTATCTCTTTTTATATAAAAACCAGTGGTAATATTAATTGAATCACAATTATCCCATAGCTTAATATTAGTATAGTTTATATTATTAGGAATATATATTATATTACTTGTATTTTCAGAATATTTATTTTCGAGAACTCCATTTTTTGTAGTTATTTCTCTATTAGCATGTATAAAATCCTCTTCAGTATTTATAACATAAACATTAGTTACATTGGTTGGTATAATATTAGGTAAAATTGAAGTATAATCAATATCTAATACTATTTTACATTTATCAATGTATAAGACTTTATAACCATCTATACCTTTTTTATACTTATCTATTTTAATTAATTCATTATTATCATAAGTGCCATTTATAATAAAAACTTTATCACCAACTACTAAATTTGTATTAACCTCAGTATAAAAAAGAGTCTTTGTTTTATTATTAATAATATATGGTTCTATATAATTAAGTAATTTAGGGCTATATGTTTTTGGAGTATTATTAGATATAACTATATGTGGATCTGAGCTAACTATATTTAAGTTATTTAAGTTTTTCAAAAGGTCTGATTTATTTATTAATCTTGGTTTTGTTATTATTTTATCAGTATTTGTATTTATCCGAGAAGGTATAATATCATTATTCCAGTTAAAATATGATTTTTTATCTCTAATATTTGGATCCATTGGATATTTTAGCATCACTTAAATATGTTTTAATGTATATATTAAAAAATATTGTCTGTTATTTATTTTAGATAATGATAAAAATGTTGTATATTTGCATATCATAAAAATATCATATATAATATGATTTTAAAGGAAATATATACTCAATTTGCTGTTTTATTACTATACTAATTATTTGTATTTTAATAGCATCATACATAGATATTAAAATTGATAGTAGAAAAATAAAAATAAAAATAAAAATGAAAATAGATAATTGTAAATTATTTACTGAGAAATTGAAACTAATACATCAACCAGATGGTATATCTTGTGGACCGACATCATTGAAAATGGTATCAGATTATTATGGTATTATTTGTTCAATCGAAGAATTAACAATAACAATGGGCACCGATGATAAAACTGGCACAACAGATGTTAAGATGAAATTAGGTCTAGAATACTCATCATTAGATTATGAACAATTTAGTGGTGGTAAAGATATATCTTACAATAAATTATATACAGCATTAAAAAATGGTAATATGATTTTATTGAGAACATTAGTGAAAGGTATTAAACATTGGATATGCTGTGATGGTTATTCAGAAACTAAAAAAACATTCAATGTATTAGATCCTTGGCTCGGAAATTATGAATTAGATGTAAATGGTATTGAAAATATATGGTCACCAAGAGAATATGATGGCTTTATTGTAAAAGGTATATTCAAAAAGAATATCACAAATTTTCAAATTTTACCTATAACTGAAAATGATAAACATCAAATTATTTCTATGTGCTCAACAATTTTTAGCAATTTAATGTCATATAATAACAATTATAATTATATTAAAAGTTCAACAGATTTTACTAAGTCAGTAAAATTGGTAGTTAATGATGAAATAGTTGGAGCTTACTTAATTAAAGAAATTATTTTAGAAGGTAAAATAGGTTTAGAAGGAGTGGCTTTAGCAATCAAACCAACATATCGCAAATATGGTCTAGGTGAAAAATTAAAAGATTGGTTAGAAAATTATGCTAAAGATAATAAATATGCTTTTATATTTGGTCAGCATCTAAAAGGTTTGAGTAATATTAATTATTGGTTAAAAAGAAGAGAATTATATAGTGAAGATGAACATTCTTATTATACAATTAAATGGTTAAATGATAAAGATAAATAAAAAATATACTAATTGTGATTATAATGAAATATTAGAAAAATGGTCTGAATCACATCGTTATTATCACAATATAAATCATTTACAGAATTTAATTGAATTAATAAATAATTTAGGTATAAGTGGTATTGAATATGATAAATTAATACTTACTGCAATTTATCATGACATTATATATGATCCAAAGAGTTTAACTAATGAAGAGGATTCTGCTGATTTTTTCATCAAAAATGTCAAAATAATAGATAATGATATGCTTGATGTTAAACAAATGATCCTTGATACAAAAAATCATATACCAAGTAATGATTTATCTAAATTATTCATAGAATTTGATATGGATATTTTGAATAGAAATTTTCTAGATTTAGTTAAATATGAAGATGGTATATCTAAAGAATATAGTTTTACTGAAAATTACATAACCAAACGAATAGAGTTCTTAAATAATATAATTGACAAATATCCAAATAATAAAAACAATCTATTAAAATTAATTGATTATATAAAACAAAAAAAGCCACTATAGAGTGGCTTTTTTCTTACTTACTAAATTCTGTTTTATCATTGAAGATGTAGAAAGTATCATAATTGAAATATTTATCATATATTATTGTTTTTGTGAATAATTTCTATAATTTCTTCTAATGTTAATTTCATCAATGGTTCAAAATCCTTTTCTTTTACATTATGTGATTTTCCAACTCTGGTACATACCCAATCTATAAATGATAAAGTATTATAATATGGATCACACATACCTTTACCTAAAATCTTAATTAATTCATAATTTTTATCAGATGCTATATCCATTTTAGACTTAACTTCAGTGATTATATCCATTTTAGTATCATCAAACAAACTATCTAATACCATATCTCTAACTTCAGAATGTGGTATTTTATCATAATTCCAATAAGAATAATGATAAAATCTGTTTAATCCCTCAAATTTAACTCTACAACAATTCGAATATGTATAAGTATGTTTCTCTACTTCAATTACTCTATATTTTTTACCCTTTCTTAGAGTTTTTAGATTATCTGTTTTAGGTATCAAAATATCACCAACTTTAATTGTTTCTTCTTCATTCTCTATTGGATCATAATCTATGTCAATATCTGGTAAAGGTTTACCATCTAATGTTGTAAATTGGTCTGGATAATGATCTCCATATATTTTCAATGTAATTGAACCTCTATTATTATAATATCGTCTAGTTCTAAATCCTTTACTATTATAAAGTCTTTCAACTATATATTTACCACCTTTTACTAATCTTCTATTATTTATTAAACTAATAACTTCCATATTTCATATTTATATTTTTATTTGCAAATATAGTAATATTATTAGACATATACAAATTAAAATTCAAAAAAGTCACATTTAAGTTGCTTTTTTATTTTGATATATTATTATTTTTTTCAAAAATTTCTATAATTTCTTTTAATGACATTTCCATAAGTGGATCAAAATCTTCTTTCTTCACATTATATGATTTATCTACTTTATCACAGATCCATTCAATAAGGGGTAATGTATTATAATATGGATCAGAAATGCCTTTACATATAAGCTTAATTAATTCATATTTTTTGTCTGTAGCTAAATCTAATTTAGATTTAACTGTAGTAAGTATATCTAATTTAATATTATCGGTCAAATTGTCTAATAACATATCTCTAACCTCAGATTTTGATAATACTTCATATCTCCAATATGTATATTCATAAAATCTATTTATTCCTTCAAACTTAACTTTACAGAATGTATTATAATGATTCCCCTTTATCACTTCAACCACTCTATATTTTTCACCTTTTCTTAAAGTTCTAAGATTATCATATAGGGGTATTAAAATATCTCCTACTTCAATCCTAATATCACTATCACATTCCGTATAACTACCATAATCAATAGATGGTAAATCTTTACCATCTATTGTAGTAAAATAATTTGCATTATATGATCCATACTTTTCTAATAAAACAACCCCATTATATCTTCCATTAGTAGTATATTCCTGACTATTTTTTATTACTTTAACTTTATATATACCACCTTTTACCAATTTTTTATTACTTATTAAACTAATAACTTCCATATTTCATATTTATATTTTTATTTGCAAATATAGTAATATTATTAGACATATACAAATTAAAATTCAAAAAAGCCACAATTAAGTGGCTTTTTAATTATTTTACTATTGCTAAATAAATCTTTCTAACTGATCTATCACTGTCAGTTACTCTAACTTTGATTTTATCTCCATTATTATATTTAACATTTTTCTCCAATTTAGATGATGGGATAAGTCCAACTGTTTCTTCATCTAAATAAACCAATACTCCAAAAACTTTAGTATCTTTAATAGTTCCCTCGATTATCTGATTTAGTTTAATAGTATCCCACAATGTTTCTTTAAGATTTTGAGTGAGAATAATCTTATCCTTAATTATTTCTTTAATGTAGAAATCAATTAAAAAACCAGGTTTAATAGTATCAAATTTATCAACCCATGCCTCATCAATATTTGCTTTATGTATCATACCAGTAAGACATTCATTGAATTCTACAAAAACTCCAAATGGTGTTGTTCCAGTTACTCTACCAGTATATATAGTATTTGTATATAATTGTTTAATTGCTTCTGGAATAAGAGTTTGTAAATATTTACGTCTACTCACAATATAAGTTCCCTCTGATATTGAATATGATTCAACCATCACTTCAAATGTTTCCCCAACAATGATATTAGGATCATATAATTTATTAATACCTGCTAAGGTATTTGGCATAAAAGCCGCTAAAGTAACCCCTTTATGTAAAATTTCTACTTCATAACCAGCTGGATTTAAGGATTTAATAAAAGCCTTAACTGGTGTTCCCTCATAAATTGATTTCAAATCTGCATGAGCTTTAGATTCATAGATTGAAGATACACTACCTTTAATCATAAAGTTATTATTATCTACATCAGAGATTAGTACATCAATTTCATCTCCAATATTTAGATTTTTTAAGTATTTAGATTCAGATAATCTATTATCAATTCTAATTTCATCTTTATAACCAGAAACACTAAAAACAAATTGCCCAGATGTCATTCCAATGTATTTAGCTAATACAATTTGACCTTTAGTTGGGATTGTAATTGAATCTAAATTATACATTTTTTCAATTTCATTGAATGAATTAGATTGTTTATTATTTTTTTTATTTTTTGATGAAAAATTAACTTCATCAAAGACATATGCTAATGCCTCATTGCCAATTATTGTTGTATTCATATTTAATATTTAATTAATTCGTTTAATTTTATTTCTTTTCATATAGTCTCTAAGTTTAGCTGCTTTAATATATTCTTCCTCTGTTACTAGTTTATCTAGTTTATCATTTAGCTCCTTAGTTATTTCTTCTATATTTTTATTATGGTAAAGTTGATTTATATCATCAATAAAAGAATTATAAAAATTATCCATTTGTGATATATCTTTGAAATTCATATTATTAATTTCTTTAATATCATCAGATCTCATTTTTTTAAGTTTATCACTATTTTTAAGTTTTTTGATTATATCTTCAGTTAAGACATTATTATCTAATAAGAACTTAGCCAAATGATTTGGTCGATTCTTAAATAATTTAAGAAAAATAGTCAATGCTGTATATAAATCTTCATTTTCCATATATTTATATATGGAAAAATATATAAATAGTTTATATTTTATTGAATAAAATATTAAAATAATAATCAAAATTATATGATTCTGAAGACTTTTCTTGTGAAAATGTTAAATTAAGTGAATAATTATTCATTAATAACTCACTTTCAATTTTTGTCATTCTATTATCATTATTAACTATATTAAGATTCCAATTAGGTTTATATTTTAGATTATGAGTATTACTTAAATCATTATATTTAATATAAAATTCAATTGAATAATATTTATACTTATTAATAATATTATTATTAATATATTTAGATAAAGTTGAATTAACATCATTATTTACTATTAAATTATTAGTTAATCCTTCAAAAGATCTATTATATTTCATCTGACTGAATATATAATTACTTAAAATGTTTTTTAAGTCTATTTGTATATTCCATTTGGTATTAGACTCTTTTTGATATGTTGATTGTGTTTTATCAATACTTATAATATGATTAGATAACATATCTTCTTCTGCAGAATATATGATAGGTTCTAATGATGATTCATTACTTAAATCTATTTGTTCATTTGTATCCTTTTGATGATATATTATATTTTGATTAGATATTATTATATTATTTTCAATCTCCAATAAGCAAGATCCAAAAAAATTACTTTTTTCATCTATATTATAAGTACCATAAGTAGGATATGTATTAAATTCTGGTGATATATAACTTCTTCTCATATTATAATATATTTATTTTTCCTATTTTTACATCCATATAATTATTAGATGGTTTGGTTATTATATTATTAGTGATATAATGATATCTTAAATCCCAAGGAGACTTAAATATAAAATCATCAACTACATCATAACCAAATTCTTGCACCATTGGATAAATAGATTTATATTCAGTTGAATTTGCTAATCTTAGTATAGAACCTTTATGATTAATTTTTCTAATTTTTCTTTCCTTTATTATTCCAAAATCACTCAAAGATACATTAAATAAATAATTATTATCAAACAATTGTATATCATATAATAATGGCATATAAAAACCACTATATCTATATATGATATCTTTTGTAATATTATTCATACTATTATAATTAGGTATATCTAAAGACATTTCTAAATTATTTGTAATATTTGCTGAAATTGGTATATTATTATAATAATTCAAATTTGATAAATCATTCTTAATATTGTCTAATATTTTTTTAGGTTTTAGAACAATTGGTAATTTAATTGGAATATAACTTAATGAATCATGTTCCATTGTTACTTTATCAGGTAACTCAGTTACTATAAAACAAGGTATATTATTCATATTATTATAATCATATACTTTAATATCATCATCTAATATTACATATTTTAATGTATCTGCAAAATCATATTTGTTTGATATATCACTTAAACATTTATTGAAATTGTGTAAAGTTAATTTTTCACTTAAAGATGTATACAAATCATCACGATCACTATTTGATATATTAGGGATAGTATTATCTGATATATTTATATTAATTAAAATATTTTTCCATTTTTTATTAATATAAATATTAATACCATTTTGTATGGTAGAATTAGTTGAATTGCTGTTTATTAAATAATATGCATTATTCATTCTTATAATTGGATTATTATTTGGTTTATATTTCATATTAGTATCAGGTACTAAACTATAAATTTTAATCCAATTAGAAGAAATACCAGGTTCTTCACTTGTTAATACTGTACTTTTATATAATATATCATTATGTATTATGTAACTACCACTATTATATGATAAACCAGGGTTCCAAATTTCAATAGTTTTCCATTTTGGTGCACTTGATTGAGTAGCAACCCAAAAATAATCACCTAAAACATCATATACATCATAACCTAATGAAATACTTCTATCTTCATTTTTTGTAATATTTACATCATATGGTATTTTATAATCAGGTCTGTGTTTATTATTATCTATAGTAGATGTGTAATATTTATCATTAAATAATACTACACTACCACTAGCATATATATTTTTAGGATTCCAAAAATCTTCCACCGATAAATTATCTATACATACATAATAATTATCATTATATACATAATCATCAATATTATAAAATCTATCCGGATACCAAAATATTGAATTATTATTTTCATATAAAGACCAATATTCAGGAGTATTATAAGGGGCTGAAGGTATTAAATTAGCAGATATAGGGCTGGTTATTATATTATCTTGTATAGCGGTATATAATATATTATCTTTAATTACTATATCATTTGTTTTGTATTGTTTATCCATTTCCCATTCATCTATGATAGTCCAATCCATCTGATTATCAATTTCAATTAATTTACCAGTTAGATCTATATCATAATTATTTTTAGATAATAATATAGAAAACTTATAATCTGCATATAAATTTGATGCTTGTAAATTAATATTATTTTTTGATTTATTGGTACTTGAAACATCATATATCAAATATTTCATTCCTCTAAAAAGAGTTATATTAGGTAAATGTAAATTACCATGGTTGAATACAGAGTATTTCTTAACATTTTTATTATAATCCCCAAATACTACATTCGCATCAAATATTTCACTAAAATAATCATTTTCATTAGATATGTATTTATTTAATTCAAAGTTAAAATTAGTATCTATTTCACCATCTTTTATTTTTTCAATATGTAAAGTATGATGTGTATATGAAGCAGTTGATGAATTAATTGTATAGAAATAATCTAAATTTCTATCAATTCTATTTGGTATTACATTATATGGGTTAGTAGTTCTATTAAAATCCTCAAATAAAAGGGAATTGTTCAATAGATAAGGCATATCATTAGCACTTAATGAGTTTTGAAAACACCATCTACAATATACTGGGTTTTTTCTCCATATATCAGAAAGTTCATTATTAGTAATCTTAAATGTTTCATAGTTAGCAGTATATTCAGAAGAAACTGGTATATTAACTACATCTTCATTGAAATAAAAATCATCATAATTTTTTGGATTTGATTTACTATCTAAATTAACTAAATACATTTTTGATTCATCTGTTAATGTTAGTGTATCTTTCTTCTCATATTCATATTTAGAATACTCAGTGTCTATAATTCTTGTATCAAAATCTTTAATATCAGTGAATTTTAACTTAAAAATATTAAAACTATTAGGTTTTGTTATATCTATATTTTTAATAATGTTATTATAAGTATATGAATTATCATCACTATTGAATATATAATCACTATTTATAAATACTTCATCATTGTTATTAATTAAATTATAATATAAACCATCTATTTCAATTAACCAAACATCAGCCACACTCATATCTATATCAAGACCAATTATCTTATTATCTATAATTGATATTGTATTTTTATTGAATAAATTTTCTTTACCATCTAATGGGGTATCAGATATTATTTTATATTTAATTATTTCTTCTGGTCTATATTGTTCTATTATCACATCACCAACTATTGTTGGTTGTAAAATATCATCTCCATATTCAATTATCTTAGTTACATTATAGTATTCACCAAGATATTCAATTTTATTTGTTTCTTTATATCCATCTACAAAAGGATCACCATTTGATATCAAATAATTATCTACAACAGTAACACTTTTCAATTCAGGGGTCTTAAATATAGAAACTTTAGTGACTATATCCATACTATCTAAATAAAATCCATAATATCTATTAATAGTCCATGGTAAAGGACTATCACTAAATAAAAATGACATATTAAGTATATTTGGGAAAACTATCTTATTATTTTTATATCCATTGAAAATATATTTTTCAAATTCATATATTTCTTTTTCATGATTGATTACACTTTCTAAAAAAATGGATTTACTTATATAACCACCATTTTCATAATCTATTCCATTCCACTTTGAAAATTCTAAATTAGAATAATTCATTTCAAAAGGAGATAATGGAAAGAAAGAATTATTAATATAATTCATATCTAACCATTCTCCCAAATATGTATTTTTAGATAAGTCAAATAATTTTATAGTTTTTAATTTCCTTAATATATTAGTTCTGAAATTATCTTTGTTAATCTCTTCAATTCCACTACCATCTATCCTAAATATTATAAAATTTGATGGTAAAGTATTTCCGATATATAATGGTGCAAAATATTCATAATCTTCATCATATTCTTTATTATTTGATATATTTTTAGCACCATATTGATATAGATCATCATATTGTTCAGAGTAATTTGTACTCATTGAATCTACATCATTATCATAAGCTATACTAAAAGCTATATCAGATGGTAGTCCATCATAAAAATGTGTTAATAAATCATCATAATATGATTTTTTATTAAAAGATACTTTTCTATATTTACTATTTGATAATTCAATATCAGATTCTATACTACTTAAAGATAATTTATAATTACTATTAATCATTATTTTAACATTAGTTGTCAAACCTGTATTTGTTCTTAATAAAGCACTACTCTTCACTTATTTTAATTTATTTTATATTTGTATTTATTGCTTGTGTTGTTTTCTTAATTATAACTTTACTTCTATTTATGTTAAATTTTATAGAAAATACAAAAGGTCTATTATCTGATTCATTTTCTAAGAAAAATTTAACTTTTTTAATATGTTTTATAGTTTTATTTGAATTATTCAAATTAATGTAATTATAATTAGTACCTTTTTGATTATTATCTAAAGCATTCATTTTGAAATATATATTCAATGGTATAGTGATAGATTTTGAATTTTCTATTGTTTTTACTTTATCATTATTTGTTTCTGTAATCACTTCTAAATTTTGAACCACTGGATGTATAGTAGTTAATAGTTTATTGGTAGAAGATATTGATGAATTAACATCTATCCACTTAGATGGATCCAATAAAGATTTATTATTTCCTATGAAATTTAATATACTTGTATCATTAAATCCTAAATTATAATTATTTGAAGATAGTACATCAGTTAGAGAATTGCTACCTTTAGTAATAAAAGAATTTCCAATATTTTCGGATAATTTACTAACTGAGGTTTCAGTAACTGAATCATAATTAACCATCCAAATAAATTGATTATCTAATTGTGTTCTTGATTGTCCTTGTGCATTAATTTCTGAAGTTATTAATTCATCTTGTTCATTAACCCAAAATGTTTGAGGAACACTAGTATTATATACATTAGGATTTTGTAAATATGTTCTATTAGATAAAATACCCAAAGGTGAACTAATTGATTTATTATTAATCTTTATTGCAAAATCTTTAATTACATAAATATCATTGCTATACACTCTACCTGTTTGAGTTGAAGATATAAATGTATCTAAATAATCTTCACAATCTATATTAAATATAGTTTCACTTCCATTTGATATTATAAATTCTTGATTATTACGATAGATAACAACTTCCAATTCTCCCTTAACTCTCATTATCTTTTCTTCTAATGATGTTATTCTATCTTGTAATGATTTAAGATACATATACAAATCAATAGAAACACCATTATTATCTTTAAAACCAGATAATATCTTATCTGAACTATGATGATATGTTAAATTATTAACTACAATAGTATCAGACAAATGTTCATCCAATCCCTTTGATGTCAATTCATTATTCACTTTAACTTTCAATTCTTCTGAAGTAGCTGATTTTAATATAAAATCATTTTCATTAAGTACATTGCTCAATTCATCTGGAAAATCCACAGTTAAAATATTGGACCAATCTGATTCAATTGGTGAATCAGGCCAACCTACCTCAGATATTGATTTTACTCTAAATTCTACTTTTTCATTAGCTTGTATAGCAATATCAACTTGATTTATATTTGGAGTATCTGCCTTTTCAATATCTTCTATTTCCCACATATATTCACCAGTACCTTTATTATATGTTCTTTTTCTTGCATCTGTTTTATATTCAATCCAATTTGAATAAGCTCCTTTTCTATTAGTATCATCTACATTAAAAACTTCTACAGAAGATTCTGAACCATCTTTGCTTAAATATCTATATTGTACTCTAAATTGTACTATCTCTTGAGGTTTAGTTGAATTGGTAATTACAGCTGATGGTATGGTCCAAAACCCTCTCAATCTAAATTTAGGACTAACCTTAAATTTAGGATTATTAGATAATGTTATAATTTCAGTACTTAAACTAGATAATAATTTTGATTTACTATCTTTTCTTTTAGATAATTCATCAATCTCTAATTTTAATTGTTTTTTATCTGATTCTGATACAAATTTTACAAATTTTGATTTAGTGTTTTTATCTATCAATGCTTCTTGTATTTGTCTTATTTCAGATTCTAAAGTTAACTGTTGATTATGTTTTTGTTTAATTATATTAGAATCAGGTATATCAGTTAAATGTTTATTAATCTGAACTACCTTAAAATTATCAATATTCAATGTTGGACTTTCTGGTGTTACTGCTAAAGAATTTGGTATTTTTTTAGAAACCATATCTTTAATCGCTATACCATAATCATATACAAAATTAGTATAAAATTGCTCCATAGATAACCCATTATGAACAGAATCTGATTCTAATAATAAATCATTGGTCCAGAAACCAGAACCTAAACTCCAATTTCTTGATACTAAATTCATATCTGCATTAATTGCTTTAACAAATATAATATTTCTTTCGTTGTATCCAATACTAATTCTAACTTTTTTATTATATAAAATAGGTGAATATATTTTCAAAGTACCTATACCAACTGGTATAGCTTCATTACCCTCTACTCTTTCTAATCTAACTCTTGGATTTGATTCTGATGTGGAAATTTCTAATACTTTATATCTAGTTGATGTTTGATCTTTATTAATAATAACTTCTGAATCAATAGATAATTGTTTTGTACTATTTGTATCTCTTACTAAATAAGTTAAAGTATCTAAAACATACCATAACTTCTTATTTAACCTATCTTCTTGAATACCAAGTACACTAAACACACCATCATATTGTAATTCATGTGGTTGTAAATCAAATATCTCTTCATCAAAATTTGGATTATCACCATCTACTAAACCATAAGTAGTTCTATGCCAATTTTCAAAATCTTCTATTTTAATTCCAGCATTATTTCTAAAATTTAAATTAAAACTATTTAATGCTGATTGTCCATTAGTGGTAAGGTCACCAGATTCTGTCTTTTCAAAGTTTAATATATAACGTCTTGATAATATCTTTCTTACATTATTTTCCACTTGATTAGTTAAATCTAATTCAACTGAAATCATGGGACTCATAAGACTATCAAAAAACCAATTGTTTGTTGCTTTGAATGAATTAACAATACCAATTGAATTTATAGCATTAGGTTCTTTATTTAAGTCTACTGTAATTATTTTTTTATATTTATTTAAATTTGATGTTTGTATAAGAGATCCTGATGAATCTATATTATATAATGAATTAATATTATTATTCAGTCTATCAATTTCAGATTTTAATGAATTGAAAGATGGTATAGCAAATGTTTTAAGATTACCATTATTATCATAGATCGACATATTAATAGATTGATCTTCTGTAGTAGTCAATGCATCTATTTTACCTAATATTTCTATTATATTTTTATTAAATGATATAATTTGATCTGCTACAGCTGGGAATGAACTTTGAGCCATTTTATTAAATTGATTTTTATTATATATTAATTTTTCCTTTCTCTTTATATTTTTGATACATAATTTGATTTTTATTTGAAAATGTATTATCTTTGCAAAATAATTAAGTATAATATATTATAATATGAATGAATTAAATATTTTAATTAATAAGATTAAGGAAGCTAATATAGCTTATAGAACAGGTGAAGCTATAATTAGTGATACTGAGTGGGATTCTCTAATAACCGAATTATCATTGTTAGATCCTGATAATGATTTACTAAATAACATTGGTTATGAGGTTATTTCAGACACAAGAAAAGCTCAATTACCTATACCTATGTATAGTATGAATAAATTGAAAACTTCAAAAGAAATTGTTGATTATGCTAGGTTGAAAAATATAACATCTGATACTGAAATTGTTTTGACTCCTAAGTTAGATGGTTTATCTTTTGTAGTTATTGAAGATACAGAAGAAGCTTTCACAAGAGGTGATGGTAAAATAGGACAAAAGTCAAATGAACATTATAAATTAATTTCCAATCACTTAGCTAAGAATAATATCTTTAAGTATACATATGGTGAAATTATCATGTCTAAAAAAATATTTAATGATAAATATGCTACTAAATTTGCAAATCCTCGTAATTTAGTAGCTGGATTATTAAATAGTGATGATGTAAATGAGTCTTTGAAAGACTGTCAATATATTAAATATGGTGGTATTCCAAATGATGATACAATTACTAAAAAATCTGAATTATTAGATAACTTAAACAATGGTCAAGAAGTAAAAATTCCTTATTATATATGTACTATTGCTGACTTAAATGATGATATGTTAATTCAATTCTATGAAAAATGGAAAAATGAATATGAAATAGATGGTATCATATTTGAAGTAAATGACCTAAAATTACAAAAAAAATTAGGCAGAGAAACTAATAACAATCCTGCTTATGCCAGAGCATACAAAAATTCAATATTTTCTGAAAGTTTAGAAACAGAAATTATAGATATAGAATGGACAATCAGTAAACAAGGTTTATTAAAACCAGTTGGTATATTAAAACCTATCAATTTAGATGGTGTAACTGTAAGTCGTGTTACTTTATGTAATGCAAGATATTGTCAAGACTTAAATATTGGTATAGGTAGTAGAGTTAAAATTACTAGGTCTGGACAAGTTATACCAAAAGTAATTCAAGTAATCCATAGTGGTAATGGTTTTGAAATACCTACAATAAAAGGAGTAGAATTAAAATGGAATGATAATAAAGTAGAATTGATGACAGTTAATGTTACTGAAGCTCAACAATTGAAAAGAATTAGTGCTTTTTTTGAAATTTTAGGTGCTGAAAATTTTTCAGAAGGTATAATTGCTCAATTATGGAATGGTGGATATAGAACTATCAAAGATATTCTATTATTAACAGAAAAAGATCTATTGAAAATAGAAGGTTTTGGAGAAAGAAAAGCTGAAATTGTTTACAATGCTATTAGAAAATCTGTAAAAGATGTGGAAATGTCTAAATTAAAACATGCTAGTGGCATTTTTAATGGATTAGGTTCAAAGAAATTAGTTTTATTAGATAACTTAGAGGGTAAACCTAAAATGGAGGATATTTTAGCAATTGAAGGTTTTGCTAATATATCGGCGAAAATATATATTGACAATTATGATGCTTTTACTCAATTTATGGAAGAAATTTCACCATTAATAACAATAAAAAGTAAAAAAGATACAGAAAATACATCAAATGAATATTTAGATAGAGTATATGTCTATACAGGTGTTCGTGATGTTGAAACACAAACATTATTACAAAGTAAAGGTGCTAAAATTACTTCATCTGTAAGTAAAAATACATCTCACCTAATTTGTAAATCGAAAGATATTTCAAGTTCAAAATTCCAAAAAGCTTTGGACCTTGGGATCACTATCTTAACCTTAGATGAATTAAGAACTGAATTAGGTTTATAGTAAATAAGGTATATTATAAAGGATGATGTTTTCATCATCCTTTTTTTGTTTTAATTAATTATGATTAAAGAAATAGATGGTAATCTAAGACATTTTGTAGATAACTAAAAAGAAGACTAAAAGCCTTCTTTTTTTATTATATATTCAATTAATTTATATGCTACATCAAATGATATTCTTTTTCTAGCATAAGATGAAGTAGAATTTCTAAAATTAGTTAAAAACATTGAATTATATTTATTTCTATAATTTTCCAATATTTCATTAAAGTGTTTACATATAATTTCCTCTTGTTCAATAGTATATTCCTTATCTAAAACTAATGTTGCAAATGATCTATCTGTTTCCTTACCATAATAATGGTTTTTATTTATAGATAATGAAATTCGTCCATTTGTAGAACCAGTATCAATACATCTTAAAAATAAATTAGAATTAGGAATTCCACCAATTCTTAATCTTTTAATATTTGTTTTAATATTAATCAAATTATAAAATTCTGCACCTATTTTCCAACCATTATTCTTATCTATTGTAAATACTCTTTTCACATTACTAGGATAAAATATACATTTTATTTCACTTATATTTTCATTATTTTCTTTTAACTTAAAAGAAAAAGAACATATTGTATATGAAGTATCATCAAAAACTGTTTCTTCAAAGATATTCAATTGAATTATTTGAAATCTATTAAAAAATATATTTCTTATATCATTATCCTCATCACTGAAAAAATTTAATGGTATTATTAATATACCACCTTCACAAGTCATTATACTTTTAATTGCAGCTTTATATAAATCACTTACATTATATAAGTCATATAATTCTTTATTTTTATTTTTATTTCTTGCTAAAAATGGTGGATTAGTCACTACTAGTTTATGTGTATAATCTGGAGGATATTTTAAGGTATCTTTTTTTATACAATTATCTATTTTAGGATCTATATCATAAATTTCATATTCATTTTCAAATATCAATAAATCACCTTCTCCACAAAATGGTTCTACTACTATTTTGTTTTTATCTAAATCTTTTATTAAATTACCTATTATATATTGTGATCTTTTTGTATAAAATTGACCTAATTTAATTTTATCTTTCATATTTTTTATATATTTTTTATATCATATGTTTTTACTTATTAAATTAATTTTTATTTTTTATATAATATTGATTTCTAAAAAGGAAAAAAATTAATTTAATAAATATTTTCCTTTTTGTTAAATTTTCTTTTGTATATCAAAATATTTTTGTATATTTGTATAACAAAAGAAAAACATATTAATATATAGATATGTTATTTTTTCACAAAAAGTAATAAATATTAAAAATTATAATAAATTATGCAAAAAATAGAAAAGAAAACAATTTTATTCAATGAACAAGAACAATTATTTAAGGAAAGAACTGGTAAAGATTTCGTAGTATTATACACTAAATATTACCCAAAGTTAGTATATTTTACTAATAAAATATGTAATGATCAATTCAAAGCAGAGGATATAGCAACAGACTCATTTATGACTGCTTTTGATAAAATAGATAAATATGATAAAGAAAAATCTCAATTTTCAACATGGTTATTCACTATAGCTAAAAACATTGCATTACAAGAATTAAAAGTAGATAAAAAAACAGTATCATTAGATGTAGAGTATGATGGAGAGGGAACAACTATGAAAGATTTTCTCAAGACAGATGATTATGAAATGAACATGAATGATATATATGACATGAAAGCAGATATCATGATAAAACATATTAACTCTTTGAAAAAACCATATAAAGAAGTTATTGAAATGAGAGAAATACAAAAAATGTCATATAAAGAAATAGCAGAAATATTAAATCTAAATCTAAGCTCATTAAAAAGTAGAATTAGGATGGGTAGACAATTATTAATTAAATCAACAGAAAAAGAATTTACATTAATAAATCAAATGTATAGATAAAAATATAAGAAAGATTTATGCAATAGCAAATCTTTTTGTATATTTGTAAAAATATAAAATTATAGACATATATAAGTTGTGCTAACTCTGTTTAACTTATACAATGAGTGCTTTTTAAGCACTACATCCATGTTTTTTAATAGATATATTAAAAACATGGATGTACAAGTTTGAGCATATATTAGTTAAACAGAGTTAGCCCAAATTTACATTTGTAGACATTAAGTAAATCATTTTTGATGTATTGATAGTAGAAGCAAGAAACTAATAATGTACAACTTTGTACAAATTTTAATAAACTATAAATAGATAATTTTTTTAATTTGCCAAATGAGTTATACCAAATCTAAATTTATCAATTAGATAATTTTGATAAACCTCATCTGATGTTAAGGCTGTATTATATAATAAAATATTGTATATATTACCAGTCATAAATCTATTAGTAGCATTATAACTAGTACCAAATATTAAATTATTACCTGTAGAAAATGTACTAATATAATTTATTTCTTGATCTACACCATATTGTTTGCCATTTATATATAATCTATTAATATGTTTCTGATTACCTGGTTTTGGTGTTAATGTATGTGCTATATTCATAATTCTATTTGCTCCAAAATAAGTAGTTGCTGGGACTGATATTGCATATGGCGAACCAGCTGGATAATAACCAAATTCAATATTACCACCTACATATTGAGCAATAATACCTGGATTATGAAACCCATAAATTCCTTTATTATTTGTCAAATCTTCAAATGTTAATGTCATTTGTATGGTTATAGTATTTCCAAAAAAAGATTGATACACGTTTTCATAAGTTAACATACCATAATGATATTTTCTAAGTATCAAACCAAAACGATCATTAGCACCATCACCTGGTAATCTTATATATGCACCTTTGTTTTCATTTATTAAAGAGGCTGTTAATGTAGCTGAATTATATGTTGAATATTTTGTAATAGCTAAAAATGAATCCAGATCTTTTGGATTAGTTTCTAAATAATCACTAGTAGCATTTATTAAATATGGTGGATACTTATTATGAATAGATCCTATAATACCATCATACCAATAGCCCGTACCATAATTATATAAAACATCATATTGACCTACTAATCCTCTTGTTACCACTGGTGTTGTATTTATATTATTTCTTAATTGACTCATATATATTATTAATTTTTAAGATTGTTCATATGTTACTAATGAAGCTACTCCATTTTTTATACTCAATATATATTTAGAACCTGCTAATAAATATTGTGAACTTGCTAAATTTATTCTTTTATAACTACCACCAGATGAACCCAACGATATATAGCAAGAATTAGTAACTGAAATTATATGTACTTCTGTTTCATGAACTGAATTAAAATAATTAACAGATAGAGTTTGATTATTTAATTGAATATTATTATAAAATACACCAGATGTTGAAATTGTAGTATATGTACTTGTATTAATTGTTTGTGAAGTACCACTAGTACCATTAGCTCCATTAGCTCCATTTAAGCCACATACCATAAAAGATATACTAAATAATTCAGAATCAGCCGGAAATTGAAAATAACCATTACTTGAAACGTAGATTAAACCAGCTTCAAATGTACTACCATACATGGATATAGATCCATAATCAATTTTATATATAGCATAATTTGAATTATCATAAACATTAGTTAATGTTATATAAATATCCTGTGAATTTTGATCATATAATTCAATTTGATATAACCAATCATAAAAATTAATATTATTATATGTTGTATAATTTATATGAATTATATAAACATCACTATAATCTTGATTATTATGGTATATTAAAGTAAAATGTTCAGTACCATTAATATCAAAACTATCTGTAAAAAACCATCTCCCTGACACAGCACCATCTATACCCATTGGACCTATTGGTCCACTATTACCTATTGGTCCTCTATCACCTGATGTTCCAGAACTACCAGAAGTTCCACTAGTTCCTCTAGTACCAGAAGTACCACCACTACCAGAACTACCAGAACTACCAGATGATCCACCAGTTCCTCTAGTACCAGAAGTTCCACCACTACCAGAACTACCAGAAGTTCCACCACTACCAGAACTACCTGATGATCCACCACTACCAGAAGTTCCACCAGTTCCTCTAGTACCTGAAGATCCATCACTACCACTACTACCTGATGATCCACCACTACCAGAACTACCAGAAGTTCCACCTGTTCCTCTAGTACCAGAAGTTCCACCACTACCAGATGAACCAGAACTAGATGCATTTATTTTATATCTTAATATCCCATCATCATCTAATACAACAACTCTTGATGAAGTACCACCTGAAGACATATTTGGTGTATATGTTTGATTTTTTATAACTAAATTACCTTCTATATTAGTTGGTCCTAAATCTGCCATATATAATTTTTAATTTTATATTTATCTATATATAAAAAAATTAGTTTTCAATTAATTTATTTACATATATTATATTGTTGTCTATATTAGCTACAACTCTATCATAGAATTGATTTATATCAATCTTTTGTGCGATTGTAGTAAATATAGTTCCTTTTACTACGAATGTTCCTGATAGAGTTTTAGCATATACTTCACCTTCAAAATAATCACAATATAATTGTTGAGATACTTCACTATCATCTCGAATAAATGTAATACCAGTTGTAAATGCTTCTTTATATTTATTAGTATAAGTATAATGTTGTTCAGAAAATTCTGGTTGGATAAGAGGAAATGGTTTATGATCATAGCCCTTTAATAAATCTTCTATAGTAGGTTCAGTGCCATCACATAAGTCTAGTCTTGGTCGATACATTAATGTATATTGATTTGCAGTTACATTACCATATTGATAATTGAACATATATCTTAAATAAAATGAAGTAATAGAATTCCAATTAAATGCTGTTGTTGTAGAATGTATAGTACCATCAATTCTATATCGAGCTCCTTCATTAACATTAGATGTTGAACCATATGGATAGATAAACGCCACTACAAGTAACCAAATGCCTTTATTTACAGCAGTATGTGTCAATATACTATAATATGGATTAGTGTTACTATTAGTTGTATTAAAATTACATATAGAACCAACATATCCCTGATATAGATATGTACCAGTAGTACTTGGATCTATATAAACCCAACTTGATACCCTATATTTTTTTGTATTATCTAAAGATTCTAAAGGATTTGCTCTAATGCCAAATGATCGATTACTCACAAAAGTAAAATTATCAACTGCTTTATTCTCATATATTATATCATTTTGACCAAAGGGATTCACACTATATATTAAATTAGAAGTATATTGAGGTGACTGAGTTGAATAAGATAACCAATTATTAGTATATGAAAAAGTTCCCTCAACCCATTTATTATATTGAATCAAATTATGATAATAACCATTTTCAATTACTTCATTAGTTTCTAATATACCTGTATTATGAATTTGTTGCCCTACTTCATAAAGTTCAGTAATATCTTCTTGTGATAAAGCAGTAGCATAAATTCTCACATCATCCTGATATGCATCTTTGTTACCATAATCATTATTTGTATATTCACCAATTCGTAATGTTTGTGTTCCTGATGTTAGAGTTCCACCTGTAGCAATATTCCCCACTAAAACACCATCAATATACCCCTTTTTAGAAGTTCCATCATATACTGTAGTTAGCATATGCCAATTACCATCCAATAATCCACTACCATGATTATTTACATAACGAGTTCCACTTAAATAAAAACCAACTCTTAATGCACCAGAAGAACTAATACCCATTTCATGATAACTTGAATTTATAGCCATTGGCATATGATATGATGTGAAACCTGCTGTTGTCGGTGTTTTTACCTTGAACCAACAATTCATGGTTATAGTATCAGTGGGAACATTTATAGATTGTGTAATTGACCTAATTTTATCAGTTCCCCAATAATAACACCCAGTACCTATTTTAGAAAGTTCTGTCCATTGTGGAGTTTTAGTTGCTAATATATCTGCATGGTTTCTATATCCTGAACTATCTTGTACTTGACCAGTACGAGAAGTTGGAACGTAAGGTGTAGCATAAGATTTTTTTTCCAATTGTACATTACACACATAAATCACAAAACTAAGATCAGTTGTAGTTGTACCTGCAATATGCCGTGCAACATAGAATAAATAATTATTTTGTTGTGTTATATCTACTATCTGACTTGTACAAGAAACTCTTTGCCAAGTTCCTAATTTGGTTTTATCTATTTGATTATAAGATTTACTTGTAGAATTACCTTCTATACTAAGATGTGGTCTTGTGTAATTTATATCATTATGACATTCTATATAAACATCAAAACTTCTTGTAACCCAATCTCCATTTACAAATCCTTTTGTAACCAAATTCGTAGAAGTCATATTATAATAAGCACTTTTAATGCTACTAAAAACTGTACCTGATGGTATATTCAAAACAATTTTATAACAATCTTTGCCATAATAATTACCATTTGTTATTGTGCAATAACTACCATAAGAATTTGACTGCCCAACATAATTTGAATTAGTTAGTATATCATAGTTTTGAGTAGGTTCTTGAAAGTCATTGAAATTATAATGCAGTATCTTAGCCTTTGCAAGTTCTTTTATCTCCTTTTCAGATATTACAGTATTATATAATCTAACATCATTTATTTTAGTTGGAAAATTAATAGCTGGACCATTACCACCCCATACTCGTGGTAAAGATATACTAAAATTACGAGTATCTGTCCAAACATTTTTAATAGTACTTATATTAGAAGTCCCAATCAATATGCCATTAATATAAAATTTAATTATATCATTTTCAATAACACCAGCCAAATGGTACCATTTTTCAGTTAAAACGTTATTGTAAACAACACCAGTAGAACTAATAGATGATCTATAACTGAAATATAATGATAATAAACCAGCCTCAGTATACTCTAAAGAAATTGCTAAACCACCATATGAACTGTATCCAATTATATTTTCTGTTGCTTTTTTACCAGTAGTGGTAAATGGTATAGTTGGTATAAAATTTGTTAAGTTCTTTATGTATAACCAACATGACATCGTTGAATTAGTTAAAGCAGGATCATATGAAGAAAATGGGATTGTGGTAGTCATTTGTGCACCATCAAAACTATAACATTTTCCAATCTTTCCATTATTATCAATAATAGCACCACTATTTGTAGCATTAAATCCATTACTGCTATAATCATCAGTATCACCATTCAATGGATAATGTGCTATTAAACTAACATTATTTTCAGAACTATGATTTTTGTATAAATTAGTTACTTCATTTGGTGATAAAGTGTGGTTGTATATTCTGAAATTTGCTATATATCCACTGTTAGGATAACCACTCAGTGTTTGATAATTGCCAATAACTATATTAGCCCTAGCTGGATTTCTATATGTTATTGTACTACCCACATATATTCCATCAATATACAACATTATTTCAGTTGTACTACATGTTATTACATAATGATGCCATTCATTTAATGTTGGTGCTGTTACATTTACTCCATTCTTTCTAAATGGGTTATTACTACCATCTCCAGTATTCCAGTATATATTAATCCCTGAAAAATACACACCAACAAACCCACCACCATCATAGACATAAAATAGCATCTGACCTGATGTATTTGTTTGATAATTCCAAGCTGAGAATGAACAAACTTGTGGAATATTTATTCCCAAATGGTTTATATAAGTAGTACTTCCATTATTAAAATAATAACTATCTTTGCCTAATGTGTTATTAAATAATGCACCATTATTATTAGCGTTACCACCAACTCCGACTAAATTTTCTAAACTTCCATTCTTAAATGGATAATATGCTATTAACCCCATATACTATAATTATATAAAAAAGAATTCAATTGTTTTATTTATAATATTATATCTCATACCCCCCTTTTCTGCACTATTATCTAAAAATGTAACAGAATTATTTAATTTAATATGATCTGTTTCGATATTACCAACTACTTCAAGTTTTTCATATGGTGAAGTTGTACCAATACCAACATTACCACCATATTTTACATACATTGAAGAATTACCTATATTAACATCTCCATTTGAACGAGTAATAACAATTGAATTTAAGTCACTTGTAGTTAGACCATTTGATGCTTCATGAACACCTATATTAAACACATTAGAAGCACCATTATAATGAATAAAAGCACCTTGATAATTTGAACTAGTTATTATAGTTTCACTGAATCTAATCCTACCACTCTCAACTTGATTTACTGAATCACCACTTAAATTTAATATAGGTCCAGTATCTTTATTATCTCCACTGATTATAGTTAATCTGTTATTAGGATTTGTAGTCCCGATACCAACATTAGTCCCATTATCGTAAATTAAACTATTACCAATTGAGTTTGTACCAGTAAATTTAGTAACATAATTAGTTGTACCATTTATATTTGATGTATCTAAATATTCAACCCAATTTGGAATATCACCAGTGAATCCAGTTAGTTTATAATATTTACCATCAGATCTATCATACCAAATTTGTCCAATTGCATTTGCTTTTTGTTCAGTTATATTAACACCATCACCTAATAATTGCCATAATTTTAAGTTACTTTTATCATTTATGGTTCTACCTCCTCCGATATGACTTCCCATTGCAATTGGAAAACCTGTGCCTGATATATTTGCGGGTGCAATAGTTGCACCAAATTCTTTATATGCCATAATTTTAACTAAAATTTATTATTTTATTCTTAAATGCTCCCTTATTAATTGTAATATAATATCTATATTCAGTTTGTAATGCTGTATTTGAACTTGTTATATTCAATGTACTATCTGTAAAAGCTGCTGTCCAATCTCCATCTGCATTAGAAATGTTTGATAAAGTTCCCCAAGCTGATGGGTAAGCATATACCCAATATTGAGAATCACTTGCATTAATATTAGGTGAAAATGTTTTAGATCCAGTACTACAATTTTTTAATAATGAAGTAAGTCCTTTTATTATAATTTCAGTCATAGAAGAAGTAGTCACTAAACCATAATAAATAGGTAATTGATAAGTTACTGATAGTGAAGCTGATGTTGATATATCCCCAGCTGGTAAAATTAATTTATTGCCACTCACTGTGATACCTCTCTTTGTAGCATAAATAGTCCAAACAACTATTGATTTAATAGAAATTGTTGGATTTAATGGAGTGAAATATGTTGCATATGGTATACTAGCAACTGGACTCGTATATGTATTAATAGCCAAACCATTTGGTATATCATAAACACCACATAAACCATCACTTCTCTCAGGTGTATTATAACCAGTTGGTTGTGTCCATTTTGCTTGAACAGTAGCAGAAGGTTTATAACCATATTCTAATGTAATAGCACTTGATGTAGCTGATATACCAGAAGGTGAATTATCATATTTTAATATTGACCAAGTAGGATTAAGTGTGGGTGTATATAATTGATTTGTCTCAAAATCTTCAGAAGTGATAAATTCATTAGAGTGTTTTCCATCCAACAAATCTGCATCTAATCCACTACCTGTTCCATCTACTGTTTTTAGTTTATTAATTATATCACTTGGAGAAATATAATTAGGATTATAAACTCTTAAAGCCCCATCTTTAAAATAGTATACAGGATGCCATTCAAAAAGGTGCATAGTAGAACCTGAAGAGTATGTCTTACCTAAATACATATACGCCTTCCCATTATCTGTTGTAGGTAGAGTATTAGTACACCAAGATGTGGATGAAGAGTTATCTAATACAAAAGTGTTATTGTCTACGTTAGCAGTTCCGACTAAATATAAGTCGGTATAAGCTGGGAAAGTTTGATTTAAAGTATACAAAAGAGTAGACATATATGACATCGTTCTAATGGTACTCATATATGAACCTGCAGCAGTCGCTGATGAACCACTATCATACAATATAGGAGAATTGAGTTTGAAAGCTGTATTCTGAACTGTCTTAGTAGTTCCTGTTCCTGACTCTCTGGTGAAAGGATAAAATTTATCATCCAAACCAAGCATCCCAAGCTTATAAGCATTACTTACTTCTCCAGCTAAAGGTCTAAATTGAGATATTGCATTCTCTGTAATAGTATCAATATAATAAGAGTAATCAACTACCCAACCTCCTGTAAAAGTAGAATATGACCCAGCTTCTGAATAATATGTTAGGTTTAATATACTATTAATTGAGAAATGAGAAGTTAACCTTGAACCTACACGATACCAAACTAATTGCTGACCAAGTCCATTTATATTAAGAGTATTATAAGTTGAATTATAAGAAGTCTTCAGTACAATCTTAATCTGTAACCCATTATATAATTCTGTTATGCCAGGAATATTAACAGTCCATCTCCCTGCTGTATCAGAAGCACCAGTTTCTGCAAAGTAGTTCTCATTATTAATGTATTTGGTTCCATCCCAAATATAGCTTCTACCTTCATAGGTAACTTGTCTTCCATCAAAATTATTAGTAGTAGGCAATGAAGTTACTACATCAAATCCACCATTATTAATACTATTTCCATTTAAGTTTATATTTCCAATAACTGATAATGTATTTCCATCAAATGTTAAATTAGATTCAACTGTTCCATTTGGTGCAGTTCCATTTAATGTTATTACACCATTATTAGTCGTACCAGTTAGTGAAAGTAAGCCACTTGATCCAGAAGTTCCAGAACTACCAGAAGTTCCACTACTACCAGAACTACCGGAAGTTCCACCAGTTCCTCTAGTACCAGAAGTTCCACCACTACCAGAACTACCAGAAGATCCACCACTACCAGAACTACCAGATGATCCACCAGTTCCTCTAGTGCCAGAAGTTCCACCACTACCAGAACTACCTGATGATCCACCACTACCTGATGATCCACCACTACCTGATGATCCACCACTACCAGATGATCCACTACTACCTGAACTTCCAGATATACCATCAAAACCATTCACACCAGATGATCCACTACTACCAGAACTACCAGAAGTTCCACCAGTTCCTCTAGTGCCAGAAGTTCCACCACTACCAGAACTACCTGATGATCCACCACTACCAGAACTACCTGATGATCCACCACTACCGGAAGTTCCACCACTACCAGAACTACCAGAAGATCCACCACTACCAGAACTACCAGAAGATCCACCACTACCAGAACTACCAGAAGTTCCACTACTACCAGAACTACCTGAAGTTCCACCAGTTCCTCTAGTACCAGAAGATCCACCACTACCAGAACTACCAGAAGTTCCACTAC
>JALOAD010000013.1 GCA_023228995.1 Candidatus Muiribacterium halophilum | reverse complement strand
TAGCAGAAGTCCCTGATGTAGCAGATGTTCCTGAACTACCAGAAGTCCCTGATGTAGCAGAGGTTCCTGATGTTGCTGATGTTCCGGAAGTAGCTGAGGTTCCAGAAGTTGCTGATGTTCCAGAAGTAGCAGAGGTTCCTGATGTAGCAGATGTTCCTGATGTAGCAGAAGTCCCTGATGTAGCAGATGTTCCTGAACTACCAGAAGTCCCTGATGTAGCAGATGTTCCTGATGTAGCAGAAGTCCCTGATGTAGCAGATGTTCCTGAACTACCAGAAGTCCCTGATGTAGCAGAGGTTCCTGATGTTGCTGATGTTCCGGAAGTAGCTGAGGTTCCAGAAGTTGCTGATGTTCCAGAAGTAGCAGAGGTTCCTGATGTAGCAGATGTTCCTGATGTAGCAGAAGTCCCTGATGTAGCAGATGTTCCTGAACTACCAGAAGTCCCTGATGTAGCAGATGTTCCTGATGTAGCAGAAGTCCCTGATGTAGCAGATGTTCCTGAACTACCAGAAGTCCCTGATGTAGCAGATGTTCCTGATGTAGCAGAAGTCCCTGATGTAGCAGATGTTCCTGAACTACCAGAAGTCCCTGATGTAGCAGAGGTTCCTGATGTTGCTGATGTTCCGGAAGTAGCTGAGGTTCCAGAAGTTGCTGATGTTCCAGAAGTAGCAGAGGTTCCTGATGTAGCAGATGTTCCTGATGTAGCAGAAGTCCCTGATGTAGCAGATGTTCCTGAACTACCAGAAGTCCCTGATGTAGCAGAGGTTCCTGATGTTGCTGATGTTCCGGAAGTAGCTGAGGTTCCAGAAGTTGCTGATGTTCCAGAAGTTGCAGAGGTTCCTGATGTAGCAGATGTTCCTGAACTACCAGAAGTCCCTGATGTAGCAGATGTTCCTGATGTAGCAGAAGTCCCTGATGTAGCAGATGTTCCTGAACTACCAGAAGTCCCTGATGTAGCAGAGGTTCCTGATGTTGCAGAGGTTCCAGAAGTTGCTGATGTTCCAGAAGTTGCTGATGTTCCTGAACTACCAGAAGTCCCTGATGTAGCAGATGTTCCTGAACTACCAGAAGTCCCTGATGTAGCAGAGGTTCCTGAACTACCAGAAGTCCCTGATGTAGCAGAGGTTCCTGATGTAGCAGATGTTCCTGAACTACCAGAAGTCCCTGATGTAGCAGATGTTCCTGAACTACCAGAAGTCCCTGATGTAGCAGATGTTCCTGAACTACCAGAAGTTCCTGATGTAGCAGAGGTTCCTGAGCTACCAGAAGTTCCTGATGTAGCAGAGGTTCCTGAACTACCAGAAGTCCCTGATGTAGCAGAGGTTCCTGATGTTGCAGAGGTTCCAGAAGTTGCTGATGTTCCAGAAGTAGCAGAGGTTCCTGATGTTGCAGAGGTTCCAGAAGTTGCTGATGTTCCAGAAGTTGCTGATGTTCCTGATGTAGCAGAGGTTCCTGAACTACCAGAAGTTCCTGATGTAGCAGAGGTTCCTGAACTACCAGAAGTCCCTGATGTAGCAGAGGTTCCAGAAGTTGCTGATGTTCCAGAAGTAGCAGAGGTTCCTGATGTAGCAGATGTTCCACTTGTCCCACTTTCACCATCATATCCTGATGTTCCATCTATACCAGAAGTCCCTGATGTAGCAGAGGTTCCAGAAGTTGCTGAGGTTCCACTACTCCCAGAAGTTCCTGAAATAGCAGAAGTACCACTACTACCTGATGTACCATCTATACCAGAAGTTCCAGAAGTTGCTGATGTTCCAGAGGTTGCTGATGTTCCGGATGTTGCAGAAGTTCCACTACTACCAGAAGTTCCACTTATGCCACTTGAACCAGATGTCCCATATAAACCATCAACACCTGAAGTACCATCCACACCAGATGTTCCACTACTCCCAGAAGTTCCACCTGATCCAGATGTTGCTGATGTTCCACTACTCCCAGAAGTTCCACTACTCCCAGAAGTTCCACTTGTCCCATCATGTCCAGTAGATCCAGTTAAACCCATCATTTCAGTATATTCAATTCTACCATTACTATTAATTACTAAAAATTTGTAATTATCTGAATGTGTAGCAGCAATAACATTATATAGAAAAGTAAAACCTTCACTACTTATAGATAAAGCATCAAATCCATTATTAGTTAATACTCTAAATGGTGGTAATCCAAATTGTCCAGTTACCACCATCCCAGTTTGTATGTTATAAGAAGATAATTCTGGTATATTATTAGGCATATATTTAGTACATTTTTATATAAACTATATATAAAAAAATTAAAATACTAATCACCTATTTTTTTAATTGAAAATATAGTTGTTTTATTTTCAGTGCCCCATATAGAACTTTTACAATTTGATAAAATATTATTAGTGAGTCTATTATAAAATTCAATCATAAAACAAATGATAGTGGGCTCTTCTACTTTTAATATAGCAAAATTACTTATACTATGATAACCCTCTACATTAGACACAATAGTATTTAATACTTTAATTTTATCTGAATTTTTATAACCTATATGAAATAAAGTATTACCTTTAGAATTCTTTGATAATATAGTTCCATTTATTTCCCATACTCCTTTATCTATTACAAAATGATTATCTTTCCAATAATTAAAAGGATCATATATTATATCATGTTTATATAATGATAATTCATATCCATATTGACCAGATACTTCTAAATTTTCACTAAGTGCTACTATAGAATATTTATTAACACTATCTCTACCAGATGTCCCACCACTACCACTAGTACCAGAAGAACCATTAACACCAGATGTTCCATCCAATCCACTACTACCAGAAGAACCAGATGTTGCTGAAGTGCCTGATGTAGCACTACTTCCACTTGATCCAGAAGTTGCACTACTTCCACTTGATCCAGAAGTTGCACTACTTCCACTTGATCCAGAAGTTGCACTTGTGCCACTACTTCCAGATGTTCCTGAAAATCCAGATGTTCCACTATAACCAGAAGTTCCAGAAGTACCTATAACACCATCCAAACCTGATGTTCCATCAAAACCAGATGTCCCAGACAAACCACTACTTCCACTTGAACCAGATGATCCACTTGTTCCTGATTTACCTGAAGTTCCAGAGGATCCAGATGTTGATGTAGTTCCTGAAGTACCATTTATACCAGAAGATCCTGATAATCCACTACTACCAGAAGATCCAGAGGTTGCAGATGTTCCAGAAGTTCCTGCTGATGAACTACTTCCACTTGTTCCACTAGTCCCATCATAACCATCATAACCAGATGTTCCATCCAACCCAGAAGTTCCTGATGTACAAACCACTATACTCATCTAATTTATCTTATTTTTATCCAATGATAACAATCCTTGCATTAACAAAACTAGTAGATGATGTAATTTTAATGTTATCCAAATCAACACGTTTAATATCTGGCTTAAATTCATCACCATTAATTTCATCCCAACAACTAACTATTACAGCATCAGTATTTAAGTTATGGGTTATTGTATAATCCACACCATTTGATATACTCATAGTTCCTGTATATTTTCTCACAGAAGGTTGCCAAGTTGCATTACCTTCACTATCAGATGTTAATACATAATTAGTAGTAGCACCTTTGGGTAATGTCAATGAACCTTCCACTGAAAAAGTAGAAGATAAGATAATAACCTCATTACCATCATCATATATTGAAGATGTTCCACTTAATAAAAATTCATCAGTCCATTTTGGTAAATAATTGATTGTTGCTAAACCATCTATTTCTGCAAAAGATATAAACCGATTCGTAGAACTAGTACCTAATGAATGTAAATTACCTTCATTAATTAAATCACCATTAACTATTACCACATCACCATAATTATCTAATTGTCCATCAATAGTTAAATCCCCATATACCCAATATTGAGTATTCAAAGGTACTGTTATTTTTTCACCTACTGGTATATAAGTTTGATTATTTAAGTCATATCCAACCATAGTTGGGTTGAGCATTTCAAAATATGATCCATTATATGTAATTAAATACTGATAATTGGTTGATATTTCTTCTGGCATAACATCATAAACATTATAACCACTTATTTTTTTAATTGGTTTATTTTCAATATCATTGATATTTAGATAAGCTGAAGCTGTTCCATTAGTAGCTAAAAATTTTACTATAAACAACATTTCTTTATCATAAGAACTAAAAATTGGACTACTATTGGCTGTATAATCAACACCATTGGAAGTAGTGGCACTTATATATCTAACTTGATTTAATCTATCTCTTTGCCAAGCCCCATCTGGATATATTCCCTCATATCTATAAATCACATTATCTTCAATATCAACTCTAACTGACATACCATCTGTTGGTTCAGTATATATCCAATCTTCCATAACAGATACATATTGTGCTATAAAACCCCCACTCTTTGCACCCCAATTACTACCAGATATGATATCAGTATTATTTAATCCAACTAAATATCTATCATTGTTATTAATATCTTCAGTTGGTTCTATCAATAATACTTCTAATACACTATTTAACCACTCACCACCCCCACCAGAGCCCCCACTAAACACATCCCAATTATTATTATCCATTATCACATCCGAACTATAAAGATATTTCAATTGATATATTGCTTTATCATCCTTAACATAACATAACATACCCCACTCACGTCTAGCTTCAATTATCTCATCTCTCTCTATTATATTATCTACAGTGTGTAACCCACCTTTTATTTCATTGGCAAAAGCAGATGCAATTGGATCTAATGAATCATTCGGTCTAATTGCAGCTGTTACTAAGGTTCCTTTATTTTGTGACATATTAATTATATATTTTTATTATTTTATTTCAAAACTTGATATTGGTGAATTTTGAACAGTATCAGTTAACCAAACATCATAAGTTGTATTATAACCATATTGATTAGTATGTGGAACACTCTCACCCAATTTAGTAAATGCTGTATTAATTAGACCATTAACTACAAAAGTGGGTTCACCAAATGATGTTGGCCAAGCAAAAACTAAATATTGACCAGCTCCATTCACACCATCAAATTTACCCCTAAAGGTAGTTGATAACATCTTACCACTTGAATATGAAGCACCATCTGCCCAACTTGGCTGAGAACCAGATATAACCATACTAGGTAAAGCAAAAGTTGAGGTTCTACCCCAATAAATTGCAAATCTCCATGTAAAATTAACACTTGTATTATATGTCCCCTTTTCATCAACCACCGACATAGTAAAAGTAGTTGGTACATTTTGTGTAGCACTAGCTGTTAATGATCCATTCATATATAATCCAGTTGGTGGAATATTCACACCTGTTACTGTTATCTGTGTTGGTAATATGGATGCCTTTACACTCCAATTCAATTGAACTATATTACTAGCACCATACTCCCTATAACCAACACCTGAAGTTAATGATAACATAGGTGGAATATATGGATGTAATAGGGTATCCCACATCTCTGTTAAAGGAACATTACTAAATGTTGTTCCAACAGGAAATCCTTCTAAATTAGTTGCACTTGATGGTATATCACTACTATATGTTGGTATAGATGATTGACTAATTGATATAGATAAATCTTCAATTCTTTCCCATAATGTATACACACTATCTCTTATATCCTTAGCTTGTATTAAATTAGCATCATTATCTGGTAATTTATGTAAAAGTTCTTCTATCAAACTATACTCATTAGCACTAGCACTACCACCCAAGGGTGCTGGTGGTCCTGAAAATGTTCCTACTATACTCATTTCTAATTTTTATTTTTATTATATATTAATTTTTCATACTCTTTATTTGGTTATTTGAATTTTTCATTATATCTTTGCAAAAAATATACACAATGACAAACGAATTATTAAAATTAATAGAAGAACAATCTCCAGGTTCAACTCCTCTATACATAGTAATTAGAGGTTCTCATGCATACGGAACTAATGTACCCACTTCTGATACAGACTATGCAGGTGTATTTATCCAACCACTTGATGATATTTTAGGTTTTAATTATAAAGAACAAATTAATGATAATAAAAATGATATAGTTTTTTATGAAGTTAAGAGATTCTTACAATTATTACAAACAAATAACCCTAATATTTTAGAATTACTTAATACACCAGAGGATTGTATTATCTACAAACATCCTATTTTTGATCTAATTTTAGAACATAAAGAAAAATTTGTAACTAAATTATGTGCTAATTCTTTTGTTGGTTATGCATATGAACAAATTTCAAAAGCTAAGGGCATGAATAAAAAACAAAATTGGGAAGAAGATAAAATAACCAGAAAAGATGTTCTTGATTTCTGTTATGTAATAGAGAATGAAAAAACCATCAATTGGAAAACATGGAATAAAAAATATGATGAAAAGTTTTGTGGAGTAGTTAATATCCCAAATGCTCGTGATGTATATGCTGTTTTTTATGATATAGAAGCTGCAAATTGTTTCAGTGATAAAATTCCACAAGAACAAAGAGAAAATGCAATACAAGCCAGAAAAAAGGCAAATTTGAGCATGGGATTTGGTTATAAAGGTATAGTAAAAAGTGATATTGGAAAATCTGTATCAGAATCAAATCAATTAAGACTTTCTAGTATCCCAATGGGTGAAAAACCAATTTGTACTATTTTTTATAATAAAGATGCTTATACCCAACATTGTAAAGATTATAAATCTTATGAAGAATGGTTAGAAAAAAGAAATACATCTAGATGGGTTGATGTTAAAACACATGGACAAAGAATAGATGGTAAAAATATGTTACATTGTACAAGACTTATACAAATGGCACATGAGATGGCTGAAGGAAAAGGAATCATAGTTAGAAGACCTAATGCATCTGAATTAATTAAAATTAGAAAAGGTGAAGTAGATTTACAAAGTATTTTAGATAATGTTGAAAATGAAATTCATGTGATTAAACAATTATTTGAAAATTCTAATCTTCCAGAAAAAGTTGATCCTGAATTATTAAATGATTTATTAATTAAAATAAGAAAGGAAATTTATAAATGTTAAATTTAATTTATTTTTTAACAGGTTGTTTAATCATGTATTTAATTATTATCATTAAAAATTATTTTATTAGAAAATCTAATCTCCATGAAATAAAAAAAGTATATAATGAATTATATGATAATCTAATTAATAATATGGTGATATTTAATAATAGAATAGATGATTTAATCATATTAAATACTAATTTGGCTAATTGTGGTAAAGTTGAAATAATTATATACTTGAATAAATCTGATATATTTATACTTCAAAATGATGTTACTTTATTTGATTCTAAATTAATAGATTTAGATTTAACTAATAAAATACGACAAAAAATTATATCTGATTATAAATTAGATATAAATAATACTATTGAAATAAATGGTATGATTTTTAATAAAAATGAGTATGATATTAGATCGGCAGAGTTATATAATAAAATATTATCAGATTTTAATAATTCAAATCCTTATATTAATGATATAGTGAATGAATCAGAATCTCAAAATATTAAACATGAATACAACTTAAATGATATTTTAGATAAAATAAATAAGATAGGTTATAATAATCTTTCTTATTATGAAAAAGAATTTTTGAAAAATATTAAAAAAGAATAATATGTCTATAAAATTAACACCTAAAAACTATGTAATGAATATTATATATGAAAGGATAAAGGAAAATATACCTTATGATATTAATCTAAATCCATATAAAAAAGAATATTTATTAGAAACACTAAAATATTTTGAGAATTTAGAAGAATATGAAAAATGCCATATAATAAATAAATTCATCAAAGAAAGATTTAACCATCAATTTAATTATTATTAAAAAAGGAGATTTTATATATCTCCTTTTTATTTATAACAAATTATATATTTCATTAAACTTTTTAATCCTATCATTTAAGCCATTATATCCACCATTAATTTTTTTTGTTAGTTTTTTAATGGTATCTGTTGTATCAGATACACAAATATTCCATAATTTATTTTTCTCAAAGAAAAAAGCAGCAGATTCTAATGGATATTTAGTGGCTACTAAATCAGGGTTTGATATAATATCATCCTCAACTACTTTATCAAAAGCCTCATAATTACTACGACCTGTTAATTGAATATAACCCCTACCTCTATATTTCCATCCATCACCAGAATTTTCATCACCATTACCATTTTGATTAGAATAAACAAAATTAGCAATTTTTTCAGGAGATCCTTTTAATAAATCTGCTTTCTTTTTTTCACTGGTAGATAACACAGCATCTTTATTAATATCAAAATCATACTTAAATATCTCTAACATTCTATTGGTAGAATAATTAAGATTTTCTCTAACTACCTTAAAATTACCACTTTCATGTGAACACTGAGATAGAAAATGAGCAACTTGAATTTTATTTAATTTATATTTTTCTATAATACCTGATAATTCATTAATAACATCATCAGATATATAACCTTTTAATTTATCAAGATTGATCTGGGGGTTGTTGGGTACACCCCCGAATAACATTCTCCATGTTTTTTCACCCACTATACCATCTGCAACTAATCCATTTTGAGATTGCCATTCCTTAACTTTACTTTCTGTAATTGTACCAAATATTCCATCTGGTTTTAATCCTAATTTAATTTGAAGTTGTTTAACTTCTTCACCTCTTGAATTCAATTTTAACATAAAAATATTTTATTTTTATAAAGTATATATCATGATGTCGCATCTTTTTAGATTTAATTATAAAATTATAAAAAGTATATATCATGATGTCGCATCTTTTTCATTTTACTGATTATTCTAAAGTCCAAATATAATAATTATTAAAACTATTCTTAAATTCAAATTGATTTAAGCATTTTGATATAATATTTATCATTTTTTCTTTATTTAATATTTTCTCTATTTTATCATTAAAATTGGTTTTATCTATTAAATCACTTAAATCAATTGATATAGTATTTAACTCAACATTTTTATTTAATAATTCATTAAATAATAGTTCTGATACATTTGATTTAATCAATTGTATATCTTCTTCAGAATATATTATAATTCCAATGTTTTTATTTTCCCAATTATTTAACTTAAACATATGTCGTTCTGGATCAATTATATCAATATCACCTAAATTAACATCATAATAATCAGCTAATACTTTTTCCATTTGATTAGTAGCAGCTTCAATTCCTTTATATAAACATTGGTTTATTGTTGTAATCTTAAAATCTTCTGATTCAAATATTTTGAAATTTTCAAAAGTCATAACTCCATCTTTTTCCATATTATATCTATCTTCTATTATATCAGTTAATATGATATTAGCTCCTTTAATATTATGTAATTGATTTATTTGTAGAAACTTATTAAAACGATCTGAATTAGGTTTTAGATATTTTTTCAAGTTTGAAGGTCTAATTTTCCACTTAATTATATATTCATCAACTAATTCATTTATTAATTTATAATATTTATTAGCTTCCTCTCTATTAATAATTGACATAAAAACTTTTTATTTATATATATTAATATTTTTAATCAAAATAAAAACTTTTTTTAATTAGATAATATAACATTAAACAAAAAAATAAAATAAAAATGAAGAAAATTCTTTTAGTGCTTTTAGTAGCAACAACAATGACAATGATTGCATGTGGTGGAAAAACAGAAACAACTACAGAAACAACTACAGAAACTGTAGTAGAAACACCTATTGAAACATCAGTTCAATAAAACAATATATAAAATATTGTTGAAGCGATAAATAATTTTATTTATCGCTTTTTTCATAAAAATAATTAATATATAATAGCATGATAACTACTTTACAACAAATTAAAGATTATTATAATACAAAACCAGTTGAATATGTAATAAAAGAAAAATATGAATTGGTTGAGGATAATGAATATAGAAGTAAAACTAATTTAGCAAACATCCCTGAATTAGCTAATATACCTATTAATGAACCTATTAAATATACTCCAGATATAGCAATTAAAGCTATAAAATATGGAATGATATTCCTTATAGATTATAAAGGTGCTGAAGATAAGCATTTTAGTGGACACTCAAGAGCAGTAGCATTTGTTGTAGCAGGTAGAAGTGCTATAGGAAAACCATTATTAAGAGCTTGGCATTTAAGTGGTTGGTCTGTTTCTAATAAAAGACATATTAAGAAAATATGGAGATTATTCAGAGCAGATAGAATTATGTCAATAACTTTCACTGGATCTTTTATCAGATTAGCACCAAATGGTTATAATATGAATGATAAAGGCATGAGGGGTGGTATAATAGCTAAAGCTGATTTTAATGAAATTCGTAGAAATCAAAGAAATTTAATTAAATTAGATAAAATCCAAAGTAGAGATGAAATCTCATTAGGAGATGAAAATAGAAAATTTGTAACCATTAAAGCAAATAATACAAATTCAGAGTTAGATCTTATCAAACCGATGGATAATGCTTATATAAATAATATAAAAAATGTAGCCATTGCTAAAATAACATTTCTTAAAAGTTTATATGGCAATAATTATATAGCATTAAGTGGAGCAATGGGACAACCTGGTAATACTATAAAATTAATAGATGAAAATAATGTTACCTTGGGAGTGTTTAAGGTATTAGATTCAATTATGGGAAGTTCACTTAAAAAAATTAAAACTATAAAAGGTAATAAAATATTTAAGTTATATCTTTTTGATAAAAAATTATAAATGATATGAAAATATTAAAATATAAACAATTTAATGAAATTAAAATAGAGGATTTAGAGCCAATTAATTTAGAGACTCTTAAATTTAATCTATTGAATAGATTAAAAGAATATAGAACATATATTTTGGAAAATATTTACATTGAAGATAATAAAGTAAAATATAAAAATTTTCAAAATATTGATATAGAAAGTATATTAAATCAATTAAATGCTGAATTTACTAAAGAATTTATAGATCAACTTAATATATTAAGTTTCTTACGTAGAATAAAGTCCATAATGATTATGAAAAGATTAACAATCAAAAAAGATATTAGAACAGCATTCACTGAATATCAAAACATCTTAGATAGATTATTTAAGAATGAGTATAATTTCTAAAATAAAAATAAATAAAAAAACATGATACAAAAATTTAATGATTTCTCCATAAATGAAGAAAAAGAAAACTGGATACAAGATACATTGAAAAATGAAGGCTCCTTAAGAAAAGCTTTTGGGAAAAAAGAAGGGGAAAAAATTACAATTGAGGAGATTGATGCTGAAATATCCAAATTAAAAGAAAAAGACAATAATAAGTCTAAAAAAGGAATACAAGGACTTAATGCTAATGATCTTAAATTATATAGAAGATTAATATTAGCTAAAAATCTTAAAGATATTAAAGAGAGTAAAAAATATGAATCTGAAATAAGAGGTAAGTTATTAAGTATAATTGATAGTTTGGGAAAACTAGCTAACATCATAGATGATAGTGAATTAGATAAATTATTATTTAAAAATGATAATTTAACTTTTATATTAGATGAATTGGAACCAAATCTTAAATTGTTAACAGAATATTTGCCAGATCCTGATGAATTTGAAGAAAAGAAAAATAAAATAAAATCAAAACCAGTACGTTATAGAAAATCAAAACCAATACGTAAAAGAAAAGTGAGAGATATGGATGATGAATATTAAAATATAATAAATCATTGAAATTGTTTTTTTGAAACTTTTATTTTTTATACCATATAATTCACATAAAAAAATCAGATAAAATATTACAATTTTAAGTGAAGATTGTAAATTAAATTAAACAAACTTATAAAATAATTAAAAATATGGACTTATATAACCCATTAGAAATAGAACGTATTGATAAATTAAGTGAAACAAATGATAGATTGGAAGATTTCTTCACTAATAAAAGAGAACAATGGAATAAAGAACTTGAACCCATATTTGATGTTCTTCAAATCGCTAATGATTTAGAAGATCCGAAAAATCCAACTAAAATATTAGATGCACAAGCATTTTCATTAACATTCAAACAAAAATTAAATGAAGAGAATAAACTCTTTATGAATAAAAGAAGTAGGGAAAGTGTTAAAATCAAAAAAATTAAATATGATAAACTTATTTTCTATGCTACTGGATTTGGAGTTAAAACTAATCTAACTGAAAAAGGATTATTAATAGATGCTCATCTTGCTCAGAATGAGCGAACAATAGAGATTATAGATAGTTATCTCTCTTTCCTTATGGAAAGTATAAAAAATCTCGAATCACTTGGTTATGCAATTAAAAATATGATAGAATTATTAGGCTATCTAAGAAGATAAATATAAAATCTCAATTAATTTTGATATTTTTTTGTTAGTATCTATTTTATTTGTATATTTGCATAATATATATTACATATGACTTATAAAAAATTTATACTTAAAGAAGATATAATAAATCAAATAACAAAAGAGGTTAAATTGGCGAAGGGTACAATATTTGATAGTGTTGATGGTACATATCAAATATTACCGGACTTAAATCTTAATACAGAAGAAATCATAAATAATGAACTTTTTGATGAATATATTGATATAATTACAACAGAAGTTCCAAATGAAGATGATGTAATAAGAAATTGGAGAATACAATTGGATATTAAAACTAAAAAATCAAATTTAAAAATAATAGAAGATAAAATAAGAGAAATAATTAATAATTTATAATGTGATGGTAAAACTGTTCTTAAATGGAATTATTACTAAAGAATACACATTTGAGGAAATAAGAAATAAAAGTAAAATATAATATTATGAAAAATCAACAACAAATTAATGAATACTTACAAGAGTATTATGTAAATCCAAATGATGTATTAGAAGGTGTTTTGGATTTATATGATCTAAATATAGATCTTAATAGTGAGGAAAATATACAAATTACAACTCAAAAATTCCTTGATTGGTTACATGATGATTCCATTTATGGTGAAGTAGATTCAATTGTAGAAATAAAACTTAAAGTAGTTGAGTATAATGGAAATAGCAACAAATGTGATTTTTGTTATTTTGAACAATTTGATTATTGTGGTAATATGTTATGTGATAAAAAAGAAAGAAAAGATAATAAAAATGTATATTTTATCAAGGATGATAAAATATCTTAAATATTAATCTAATTTTATTCCATTAAAGTTACAACTGAAAAATTAATACGAAACAATATATATATAATATCTAATGATAATGTATATCAAATTAAGATGGATAATATTTTATTAATTCTTAAAAAAGATGATGTTATAGTAAAAAATAATTGTTAGAGTTGATTTTATAGAAACTTCATCTATAAATGAAACATGTTATTTTATTTATAATGAGCAAGAATATAGAGATAAGAAAATCACTTTATTAATTAAAATGATAAAATGTAAAACATTTAGATATTGTTATAATATACTTTTAAATAATTAAAATATGCCAAAAATAAAATTAAAACTTAATAAAACATCTGAACTAATTGATATGTTAGATGATTTAACCAAAATAGATGATAAAATCAAACTAAAAATTGATAATGATAATATATTATTATACTCAGCTCTGATGAGTGGACAAACTACACTTGCTTTCAAAAATTATCTCATAGATACTAAAGAATACTTTACATATAAAGGAGATTTGGAATTTAATATAGATGTAATATTAATCAATGCTAAGAAATTTGTAAAAAATCTAAAATTTATTAATTCTGATGAATTAGTTTCAATGGAAATTGAATATAAAGATTCTTCTGATGATGAAAACATCAAAATAGCAAGAAAAATACAAATATCCTCTGGTAAACTTAAAGTTAATTGGATTACCGGTGAACAATTTACTATGAATGATATATCTAAAAATAAACTTAAAAAAGTAATGGATATTAAAAAAAGAAAATGGTCTTTCACTATAGAACAATCCGAATTCTCTGATATTAAAAAATTGGCAAGTATAAATAGTGAAAGAATTATTAATATCATTGTCAAAAATAGTAAAATAACCATTTCTGAAAAATCTGCATGGGAACTTGAAATTAATGAAATTGAAGGTGATATAAATACAGACCTAATGATTAATAAAAAATTCCTTAATAGTATTGACTCAAATAATAATGTATTAGTTAATATATTTGAAACTTTTATGCTCATTACTACTGATAATTCTAACTTGATGCTAAGTTATGAACAAGACTTTGAAGATGAAGAATAAAAATAGAAAAATAATAGGAGTATTTGTTATATTGATTTTAATTTTAATATACTGGATTGGTAATTGATATAATAACATCAATAGAATTGAATCTGAAAATGTTGAATTGAATTTGAAAATAATAAACATAGAGAATGTTAGTAATGTAGATACTATAATTATTGATAATGAAATAATTAAGTATATAGTTGTTAAGGTTGTGGATACTATTGATAAAGATTCAATTAGTATGACTAAGACTGAAATTGTTGAGTGAATCTGAGATGAAATCTAAATGATGGAAAGACAAGACAATCTATAGGTTGTCTTTTTCTGTTTTAATATTCTTTGTTTTTTTAATTGTAACATAAATTCATCTTTATTCATACTACATTTAGATGAATTGATACTCCTTTTAGTTATACAAAGATTATCTAATGATGCTATTATATCATAACATAATTTTATATAAAAAGATTTATTCCTATTTATAATTTTTATTAAAACTTTTTTCTCCTCAATCATATAATATTTACTTTTAGGTTAAATTACCTATATTAATAAAAGTTAATTAAAATTGTATATTATGACAAATGAGGAAAAATTACAAAAGATAGCTTCATTAAAGGACAAAGCAATTAAGATAAATAGAGAGGTTGAATACTATAACTCGTTAAATTTAGGTCTTAAGCTTGTACTTAATGGAAGCTATCTTTTGCCCCTTGTCTAAATTAGACAAGGGGCAAACTTAACGGTGCATTAGCAACGAGCTACTTTATATTGTTCAACAATAATGTAGCAGGAACAATAACCGCAGAAGGGCGAACACTTACACAAAAGATGGATAAAGTAAATGAAGATTATTGGTATAATATGTGGCACTTAGACACAGAATTACATAAAAATCTTGGAATAAAAAATGTTACTCAAATAAACAGTAAAACTGAAAATGTAAGTATATATTGTGATACTGATTCGACTGATTATCAGACAGTTATACAAACTGAAAGTGAAAGACTCACTATTGAGGAATGGTATAATAAGAACATAAAAAATGGTTCAGCTGGTGAAACAATGAAGGGACATGAATCTGTTTTAACATCTGATAAGATACTTAATTTTGATAATGAACTTTACTATGCAAATGTGAAAAGAATTATCAGACATAAGGTTTCTAAACCTAAATGGAAATTAAAAACTAAATCAGGTAAAGAAATTACCATAACTAATGATCACTCTATGATAGTATTTAGAAATGGTGAGAAATTAGAAGTTAAGCCATCTGAAGTATTGAAAACTGATAAAATATTAGTTTTGAAAAATTAATTTATATAGATAAAAAGTATCAGGGAAAGATGAAAGAAAAAAAAATAACTTTCTAAAAACAAAATTAAATAAATTGATTATAATATGGAATCTAATCTCCATAAAAAGAGAATGGAAGCTATAGTATAATTTTTAATAAAATAAATAAATGGAGAATAATAATTTAGACTACATATTTGATGATGTAGAATCATGTGAAATGATAGGAGAGTTTAATGATGAGTATGTATATGATGTAGAAGTAGATGATTCTACACATACATTTATAGCAAATGATATATTAGTTCATAATTCACTTTTTGTATCATTTAAACCAGCAATTGATAATTGTGATTGGAAGAATTTAGTATTTGATGATTTATATTTAGATTCTTTAACAGATAGTTTTGTGATATTATCTTCTAAACCGATTAAAACTACAAATCCAAATTGTCTATCTGTTGTCAATAATATTGATGATTTAAGCAATTATATCAGCTCTAAGCCACTTGTTTTAGTGGATGGTGCTTTTATTAAGGAAAGGTCTTTATTTAAGCTTATAAGTGAAAATAATCTTAAAATAAAATGGAATTGGTCTAATGAGTTAGATTTTATATTGGGATTGGACCATTATAGATATGAGGGATATTTCAGAAAATGTTTGAATGAACATGCTGAAAGTTATGGTGTTGAAAATAAACAAGATTTTGAATTAGAGAAAGTATCTGAATCTATTATATCAATTGCTAAAAAGAAATATATTGGTCATATTATATATGAGGATGGGATTAGACATGATAGGTTTGATTATATCTATCCAAAGGGAGTGGAATTAGTTAGATCTTCAACACCAACATTTGCACGTGTTAAGATTATGAATATTGTAAATTATTTATTTGCAAATCCAGATACTTTCAATATTAAGGAGTTACTTAAACTTGTTAAGTCTTTGAGGAAGGAATTTGAGTTAGTTGATATAGATGATATAGCACTACAATCTTCAGTATCTAATTATGAAACTAAGATGATAAATGATAAGGTGTTGCCTTTACAATTTGTAGTTGGTGCTCACTTTGCTGTGAAATGTGCAGGGCATTATAATTATTTATTATCAAAGAATAAGGAATTACAACAAAAGTATGAGTTTATTAAATCAGGTACAAAGATTAAATATTATTGTTGTAAGGATAAATCAATTACAGATATGTTTGCTTACATAAGAGGTTCATATCCAATTGAGTTTGCACCTGAGATAGATTATGATTTACAATTTTCCAAATCTATTTTATCCCCAATTAATTCAATTATCACCCCATTGGGATTACCTGCTATAACTGAAAGATTAAGTGTGATTATGGATATTTTTGGTGGATTTTAATAAAAAAATCTACATAGATGTCTTTATTTTATTGAGAGTTGTGAAAAAAATCACAACTCTTTTTTAATATATAATAAATGAAACATTTATTCCAATATAAAGGCTATGGAACACTAACACGACTAAATGATATACTTGATAAAATCAATAAATATGGGTGTAAATCATTAACTAAGAATGAGATAAAATTTCTTGATTCACATAAAGAAAATAAGCAAGAGATCATACATCAGGAATTGATATTTACTGATAGTAATACTATATTCAAAGATGATAATGATTATTTCATATTTGAATATCAAACATTAGAATATGATGATGATTCAACATATTATATTGGGGTATTGTATGTACCTGATTTAATTTGTTCAAATGGGAAGAAAATTAAAGGTAGATTGGAAGGAAGGATTGTAGTTAAGTTTAATGGTGCTATAATACCTGAATTTTATTCACCTAAGAAAAAACATGATGTGTTTGAGTTTTGTTCTAATATTGAAAGTGAATTAGATGAATTTTTAGAATATGTAGTTAATGAGATAAAAAATAATATGAATTTTAATATATAAAACATGAAATACTTAAAAATGTTTAATGAAAATATAAACACATCAGAAATAGAAGCTATTTGTAAAAAATATAATATAACTAATTATACTATAAATGAAGATGGTTCCATTGATGTAGATGGAAATGTTTATTTATGTCATAAAAATTTAAAAGTATTACCTTTGAAATTTAGAAAGGTCAGTGGGAATTTTAAATGTGGTTTTAATAAACTAACATCATTAAAAGGTAGTCCTCAGAGTGTAGGTGGGTGGTTCGAATGTAATGATAATCAATTAACTTCTTTGGTGGGTTGTACTCAATATATAGGTGGGATTTTTTATTGTGGTTATAATCAATTAACATCCTTAGAGAGTGCTCCACAAAGTGTTGGTGGGGATTTTTCTTGTATTTCTAATCATTTAACATCTTTAGAGGGTAGTCCTCAGAGTGTAGGTGGGGATTTTTCTTGTAGTGGTAATCAGTTAACTTCTTTAGTAGGTGGTCCTAAAAGAGTAGGTGGTGATTTTTGGTGTCATTCTAATAAACTTAAAAATATAGATTATTTACCAAAATATTATAAAGAATTATTAATAGGAGATAATCCAATTTATAAAATAATAAAGTTATTTACAACATCTAATAGAATGGGATTTTTATATGATAATAGAGAAAATAAAGATTTAATTATGGATTTTATAGATAGAGAAATTATACAACAAGATAAATTATTGGTAAATAGATTAGTAGAATTTTTAGATGATATAGATAAACTAAAAACCAGAGAAGAACTCATAGAGTTATTAAAAAATGATTATGAAATACGATGAGATATATAAAAACATTTAATGAATCTACAAACACATCAGAAATAGAAGCTATTTGTGAAAAATATTATATTAAAAACTATACTATAAATAATGATGGTTCCATTGATGTAAATGGGAATGTTCTTCTATGGAATAGAAAATTAACCAAATTACCATTGAAATTCAGAAATGTATATGGTGATTTTAAATGTGTTTCAAACAAATTAATATCATTAGAAGGTGCTCCTCAATATGTAGGTTCTGATTTTAATTGTAGTGGTAATCAATTAACAAGTTTAGAAGGTGCTCCTAAAAAAGTATATGGGAGTTTTTGGTGTGATTCTAATAATCTTAAAAATATAGATTATTTACCTAAAACTTATAAGAAATTAAATATTAAAGGAAATCCAATTTTTAAAATATTAGTTTTATTTGTTAGATTTGATGAACGTGGTTGGGCATCTAATATAACAGATAAAGAATTAATATCCGAATTTATAGATAGAGAAATGATACAACAAGATATACTATTAGTGAATAGGTTAGTCGAATTTTTAGATGATATAGATAAACCAAAATCCAGAGAAGAACTCATAGAGCTATTAAAAAATGATTATACAATACGATGAAATATATAAAAATGTTTAATGAATCTATAAATAGATCAGATATTGATGCTATTTGTAAAAAATATAATATAAAAAACTATACTATAAATAATGATGGTTCCATTGATGTAAATGGAAATGTTGATTTAAGTGGTAAAAATTTAAATATATTGCCACTAAATTTTAGAAGTATTAATGGTTTTTTTGATTGTAGTAACAACAAATTAACATCTTTAGAGGGTTCTCCTGAAAATATAGATGGTTTTTTTAATTGTAATGATAATAATTTAACTTCATTGAAAAATTCACCCAAAAGAATAAATAAAGATTTTTGGTGTGGTGGTAATAAAATCAAAAATATAGATTATTTCCCAAAATATTATAAAAATTTATGTATAGATAATAACCCAATTGGTAAGATATTAGAATTATTTATTCATTTTGACATATTATTAGATAAACTACCAACTGAAGATAAAGAATTAATATCTGAATTTATAGAACGAGAGATTATACAACAAGATATATTATTAATAAATAGATTGATAGAATTTTTATATGATATAAATAAATCATATCCAAAAGAATATATATATAATTTATTAAAAGATGATTACACAATACGATAAGTATATAAAAATAAGGTTATCTGATTAGATAACCTTATTTTCTATTGATCATTTTTATGAACATCTTTTTTTTGTGTTTGTATCTTATTCAAGATATAACCAGAAACAGCAAATTCTGTAGTTGCCCACAAAATCACCTCACCCATTGATAAAGTTTGGTATTTTTCTAAAAAAAATAAAATCATGCCACCTTGTGCTATAGTGAATGCTATGCCAGATTCAACTCTTTTTTTAGAAAAATATGAAGTTTTTGTGCTATACATTGCTACAATTTCACTAAAAACCCATTTAATTTTTTTCATATTGTTTGTTTATTTTTATATATTAAAAAATAAACAAATTTTTATAATGTGAGGTTATCGAATCTACTGTTGAAATCTATTTCAATTTCTTTTTTCTTTTTTTTAAATTTAGGAATATATTTAATATCAAATATATCTTTACTGAAAAAATTATAAAGTTCTAATTTAGAATAAGGAGTTGGTACTATTTGTGCTAATTTATTCATATCCTTTACTTTACTTATTCTATATAATAATTTATCTGGATCATCTGTTTTCTTTTTATTAACTATATTTTCAAATAATTTATTCCAAAGAAATACCGGATATCCTTCTTTTAATTTTTGTTCAGTTTTTCTGAATCCTGCCTCATCATTATCAAAAAAATATTGAAGATCTAACCCATTATTTTCCAATATATTTAAGTCACTATTAACACCAACAAGTCCTATTGAATTGGGGTAAAATAAAGAATCTAAATAACCTTCAAATACTGTTATAGTATTAGTGAGTTCAACATTTAATATGTTATAATAATAAGATAATTTATTATAAATTACCAATTCATTCATATCTGGCTCAATTATATTTTCTTTACCTATATTTACAAATTCAAGTAAGTTTTCATAATTATAAATCTTAAACATTCTTTTCTTACCCTCTTTTAAATTACGAACTTGCATCCCTAATATTTTATCATCTCTTCTATTAAGAGATATTATAATCCATTGAGGAGATTCATTGATCCAAAACTTTGCTTGATATATATTTTTGTGTTTATCCTCTGGTATTCCTCTATTTATTAAATATTTATAAACACCTCCACCTTTTACAATAGGTTGGAAGTCAGATATTGGTGTTAAATTTTGATTAAATACTCTTTCAAGTTCTGATAAATCTATTAAATTTTCTAATGTAGTTCCAGTTAAATCAGATTCATAATTAGAATAGTTAATAGTACTATTCAAAAATTCAATCATTTCTAATTTTTTATCTGGGTCAATAGATTCATCAAAATGTTTACAATATTTGTCAAAACTCATAACTTTCCCACAATTAAAACAAATATATTTTAATGTATTGAAGTAAAGATTACCACGCTTAGCATTTTTGTTTTTACTTGAATCTCCACAAATAGGACAACAACAATTAATACGATCATGGTATATTACCATCTTCCGACGTGATGAATCCTTAAATTCTCTATTTTGTATTTTTTGTAATAATTCTTGTATGTATAATTTATCCATATGTATTATATAATCAAACTAGCTTTAAGTTAGAAAAAATTAATATATAATAAAAAATAATTTTATGATTATGAAATATGATAAATTAAAAAAAGAGCAAAATTAATTTTGCTCTTTTTTGTTTATTCATTTGAAATATAACTAAGTGTTTTTGAACCACCTTCTATAAATAATTCTGCCAAATCACTTCTTTGATGTGAAACATCCATAATTTTATTTATAGTTACTATAATTTCTTCAGGTGTATCTTGTTCAGACATTTCTTTCATTAATTTTACTAAAGGTTCTAAACCATAATCACTTATAGTATGTTCATTATTACTAAATTTAGGTAATAATTCATCAATATTAAAAACTTCATACATATATTCATAACATATATAAAAATTATATTTTTTTAAGTAATCTTCTTCTTCTGTTTCTTCATATTTTTTTTGTCTCCAATCAGTGAACTTACCATCATGATCAAAAACATCTTCAAAATAATCATATGGAAAATCCATACTATGTCCACATAACTCATTTAAAATACCTAATTTAATTATATTATCAGAAATTAAATCCTTCCATTCATAAATATATTTAATTGGAAATCTACCAATAAATTTTCCATATTTCATAAATTCTTTTAATGCTATATGATATTGTTTATCTGATATAACCTTAAATTCTATTTTATTTTGTTGTTTTATGTCTTGTAATAAATCATATGTCATTTCAATTTTATATTCACATAATTCATAAAATGTCCTATTTTCTTCTATTTTCTTAGATCTCTTTACATTTTTAACTCTTTTCTTAGATTTTGTACCCAATATTTCTTGAGATGTTTTAGTTAAATAATCTGTTTGTTGTCTTAAACTATTCAATAAATCATTTTGTCTATCAAGTGGTCCTTTTGGATATAACCTATTAGTCATATTACCAAATTTGGTACAAGATATAGTAGAAGATTCTAAACCAGGAGTTTGGTTTGAAGTTTCTGTATATACTTTTGATGTTATGCTTTTAGGATCATTAGTATTTTTAACTACATAGGTAGAAATATTAGAAAATATCTCTTTATTTAAGTTATCAAATAAATCTTCAATTTTCTTAACATTTTTTACATCATCATCAGAAAATCCAATCATAGCATCTACACCAATACTCTTAGCAAAATTATTTATTTTAACTTGGAAATCTAATAATGCTTCCACTTTTGCTGCTTCTGGACTTGAAGCTGAAGCAACTCCCCTATCTGGATCAGATACTCCAATAAAATCACAATTATCTAAGTAAGTGATAATTAAATAATTTTCTGAAGGTTTACCTTTTAGAATTCTTGGAATATTATCATTTGAATCAAAAATATAAGAAAACTTTAATAAATTATTATACATAGTATATAATTGTTCTTCAGATAATTGTGTATCTATAATATACTCTATGCCTTTTCTTAGTGTTTTTGGTTTGTGTCCTCTTGCTGTGATAATAGCAAATAAACAACCATTAACTAAACATTCAATAAAATCATCCCAAGCTGGTGCATATTTTTTATTTGATATCGCAGATTTAAGATCCATTAAGAAAGATTTATCTCCTCTTGATCCATAATCTCTAAAATCAGAATAAGCTAAAGTTTGATCATTGTTTAACAATCTCCAATTTATATTATCATTTCTAATTTCAGCATATTGTGCAGTAGAAACATCAGTGGGTACCCAATTACCATCTATTAATTTTTCCATATGTATAACAGTTGGCATATATAATAGATTATCATCTATATCAAATGCATAATATTTAAGAATAGGATTTGAATATCCTTCAAATGTTTTTATGTATTTTAATTTCATGTTAAATATTGATTTTATTTATATATTAAAATATAATTGCAAATATAAAACATAAAAATGAATTAACCAAATAATCAAATAAAAAAGTCCTCTATATAATAAAAGAGGACTTGATAAAAGAAGACTAGTGATTATTTTTTTCTTTCTAAGAAAGTAGCATAAGATTCAATCGTTGGTTCATCTTCCAAATATTCTTCTTCTTCTTCTTCTTCTTGAGTTTCGATTTCATCTTCACCTTGTGGTAACTTTTGAGAGAAATCTTTTTCTTCTTGTGATTCAGTTGATTCTTCTTTACCCATTTCTAAAGTAAATTCTTCAATTATTTCACCATCTTTAGTTGCTGTAACAATAATTGCTTCTTTATTTTCATCAATTACTATTCCATAACCATTAACTTCAATAGTTGTTTTCATATAATATTTTTATTTTTATATATTAAAGTTTTATTATCTATTTATAACAAACTTTAATAATAATCTATATATAAAAATAAAAATGTAAAAATGAACATTAATTCAGATTTTGAAAAATATATAAAAAGCTCTAAAGTAAACCAAGAACATTTTAATATGTATAAACAAACTATAAATTGTTCTAATAATAATGATAATGTAGTTGATGTTTTTAGTAAACTATTTGATAATAGAATATTAATGTTATCTGGTGAGGTAGATGGTTATATATGTGAATTATTAAAAGCACAATTATTGTATTTAGAAGAAATAGATTCTAAAAAAGATATTACAATATATTGTAATTCTGGTGGTGGATCAGTTTATCATGGTTTAGGTCTGATAGATATTATAGAATATGTATCACCTGAAATTATAACTGTTAATACTGGATTAGCCGCTAGCATGGCAGCTGTTATTTTATGTTCTGGTACAAAAGGAAAAAGAAAGGCTCTTAAACGTAGTAGAACTTTAATTCACCAACCTTTATCATATGGTGGAAGATATATACAACAAGCATCAGATATTATGATTGATGCTAAAGAAATCGACACTTTGAAAAAAGAATTATATGAAATTATATCTACCCAAACTGGACAATCATATGATAAAGTATGTAAAGATGGAGATCGTGATTTTTGGATGAATGCTACTGAGGCTAAAAGATATGGCATGATTGATGAAATAATATCAAATAGAAAATAATATGATTGAGATTAATAAAATATACAACGAAGATAATATTGAAACTATGAAAAAAATACCAAATAAATTTATATCTGGTATTATAACATCACCTCCATATAATATAGCTACTAAAAGAAAAGATTGCTATTATGATAATGGTTATTCTAATATTGATTGTTTGAATGAAAAAGAATATTTAGATATTAGATTAAATGAATTTAAGGAGTTTTCACGTATATTAGATGATTGTGGTGTTATTTGTTATAATATATCATATCATAAAGATAATCCAATATTACCAACACTATTAATGGCAAATATACACAACAAAACTGATCTAACTATTGCTGATATAATAACTTGGAAAAAGAAATCTGCAATACCATTTCAAACTAGTCCTACTAAACTATCAAGAATAACTGAACTTGTTTATATAATAGTTAAAAAAAACCATCTACATAATTTTAAGACAAATAAAGAAGTGAGTAAAATTAATGAAAAAACAAATCAAAAGTTTTATAAAAATTATACCAATCTAATTGAAGCAAGAAATAATGATGGTATAATTTGCAAATTGAAAGCTTCATATTCTGAGGAATTAGTATCCAAATTAATTAATATTTACTTTCCAGAAAATTCTATTATATATGATCCATTTATGGGAATTTGTACAACAGCGAGAGCATGTGAAAAAATAAACAGAAATTATATTGGTTCTGAATTGGATCAAGAACATTATCAAATTGGAATTTCACTATTGAATAAAGTAATAAAATAAATAAAGATTATATATCTCACATATTTTATACATTAAGTATTTAATGAAAATAATATAATTGTTTTCAATTTTTGATAATAAGGTTTTAGAACAACATATTGGTAAAGCATTTGTTTTTATATGAAATATCTAAAGATTTTACCATTAGTGGAACTTTCATAGATGATGAAGAATATGAAAAAATATATAAATCAATTATTCATGAAAAAACATTAACAAATTTATTGGAGAAGATATAAAATTCCTATTTTATTTTAGCTTCATCAAAATCTCTTTTCAATACCAAAGTATATGTAAAACTATCTTTATATCGCTCTCTATGTTTTTCACACAAATCAAAAAACTCATTTAGATTTTCTTTATTAGAAAATGTATGTGAACCATCAGACCAATTTGCAACTTTAATACCATTTGGATATCCAAGATGAACTTTTATACTTTGTAATGTATTAGTAGGTTTTATTATTTCAGGATTTGAATAATTATTAGGTCTAAATTCATATAAATTATTAATATCATTATCTCTCCATACCAATTGACTTGCACCTTTCTTAAGTGTAAAAGACCTTTGTCCTCTATAAGTAGACATTTGATAAATATCAACATATTGAGCAGGTACTAAAATAGGTAAACCATTTACATAATATTTACTATCATTACTATTTATAATAGCAAATTCTTTCATAGTTATAGTTTCTCCTATATTACCATATAATGATAAATTCTTTTCAACTAACCAACTTTCAGTTATAGTAAAATCTGTTCCAGGCATAGTTGAATAGTTATATTGTTTCAATACCCATTCATTATTAAATTTATACAATACATATAATTTATCAGAAAATGTATTACTATATTTATCACCTATGTTATTACATTGGTTTCTAATTGCTATTATATTTAATTGATACTCTCCTTCATATAATTTATATTTTTTCATTTCAATTAAATGTAGTAATGCATCAATATCTGGATTATTCTTAGGTTTAGGGACTACCGTTGAAATTATACTATTAGTAGATGTATCAATAGGTGGTTGATTAAAAGTAGTATCACTTGAACCAGATATAGGTAAAAATGGAATATCTTCCTTAGTAGTCAATTTATTTTCTTGTACAGTTGATTGCCAATCGTCACCCAATTGTCCATCAGCTATCCTATCTAATTTTTCAATTGTTTCATTGTCAGAACTATAAACATTTTTTGATAAAAATTTAGGTTCTTTCATTTCTTGATATTGTATTAAAAGATCTATTAAAGCTGGTGTTGCTACAACTGGTGCTTGTAAATTACCTAAAAAAGGACCACCTTTACCACCCATCATCACATTGACAAAATCATCAAACCAATTTAAGAAATTATCACCTAAAATAATTCTTTGTGTAGAATTAGAAGTACCTATATTAATTCTACCAAAATTATCTTTAAGATTAATATCAATTGATTTATCTTTTATATTAACATTATTGAATTTATGATCTAATTTAAGTCCTTCTTCATCATTTACATAAATTTGTGTTTTATGATCAAATATCAAAGACTTCATTGTAGCATAATTACTTTCACTCAATTGTGTTAATTTTTTTTCCAAATTAATATTATAATGATCAGAAAAAACAAATTCTGGATTATTTATATTAGCATTTTCAAATACTACAGTAACTACCTTACCAATATCAGGTATCTTAAATTCATCACCTACTAAATCTTTCCAAGGATTTGCCCAAGGTAAATCATCTTTGGGTGTATTATCAAATACATCCAATACCCTTATTCTAACTCTACCCAATTTCTTAGGATCGTTATTATCTTCAACTATACCTACATATGTTTTACCATTTTCAACTACCATAATTTATATATTAAAATATTACAATCTATTAGAAAAAATTAGTAGAATTTCCACCTTTGAATAAATTAGATAATTGACCATTTAATGCATCACCCACAGCATCACCAGCAAATTCACGTAAGGAATTGTGAAGCCCACTAAAATATTCATTAGATAGACCTGTTGCATTTTGCATACCTTGATACACATATGGGACTTTGTATATATTAGTAGGCTCACTCATTCTACCAACACCAATTGTATTTCGTATCTTATCAACCACATTATTAATCAATTGCATTCTTGAATTAATTTGTGTATTTAATTCAGTCATTGCAATTTTTTCTAAATTAATTGCTAATTTTTGAGCAGCTTTTTTAGAATTTTCCTTAAATATATCAAAATTTGACTTTTCTTTTGCGGTCCTATTCCCATTTACACCACTTGAAGTTTCATATGCTCCTTCTGATTCATCAGATTTACTATTTTCTGTAACATCATCCATTGGATCAATTATACTTTGTGGTATTGTATAAGTATAATTTTGTAAAGCAATTGGGACATTAACACCATTTTGTTTTAATGAATTTATACCAAATGTGAAAAATTTAGGAACAGAATTATCATTAATTGTACCTGTATTAATATTATCTCCAACATATCTTGAATTTGGATTTCCAATTTTCCACAATGCTCCATTATTATATCCAACATACATGCCAAATCCTTTTTCATCTGGAACCCATCTTTCAAACTTATTAGTTACATATTTATAATCCATAGTAACTGTATATTGATCAAATGGTTTACTTTCAGTGGATAGATCAATTTCATTATCATGTGAAATCATATCAAAATAAAATTGACATTCTTTCAAAGAGTATATATGTCGAGATACATTATCCTTAACTACTTCAAGAGAACCGGTATCTATTGCTTTTCTAACTCTATTTAAGTTTCTAACTTCTGATATAATAATATCACAATTAAACCTTAATAAATTATCAGGTATTACATATTTACCATTTGTCTTAGACCAATATAATAGTTTATATAAATGAGTAAGTGTACCTAATGTTAATGAAACATCTTCAGTGAAAGTTAATTTCAATATATCATTTCTATAATCTACTAAATATTTTTTCTTCATGGGTCCATTGGTTTCGATTAAATTTTCTAATCCACTTATTTTTTTAAGATAATAAGCCATATAAGATTTTCTACCAGTTTCAAATACATTACTATTAGATTCAACATTAGTATAATTAGTATTTGTGATTGCTGTTTTATATTGTCCCTCTGTAGTTGGATCTGTGTATATATTACCCCTTGTCTTAAATAATTTCTTAAATTGTTCTTTGAAATCAGATATAACATATTTTCTAGAACCAATCTCACTTATACTATTAAATTGTTCTATAAAATTTTCAACAGAGCCATTTAATAAAGGAGAGCTAACTGCATCTATAATCACCTCAAATCCAAATATAACAGGATCTGTATTTTCATAAGGAGTATTTTTAAAATCAGACAATCTCTGTGGAATGCCAATTTCAACACCATCCCATGTTTCTTTGGTATTTTTTTCAGATCTAACTTTATTAATATTATCTATAACTTGTAACCCATGTCTAAAATAATCTGTTGATGAATCATTAAATAATAAATAATGATCTCTTGTAGAATAATAATCATATGTATCCGGTATATCATCCTTAAAATTAGGATATGATTTAGAACGTTCAAATCTTTCTTGTGTGGATAATGATTTATATTTACCATCTACTAATCTATACTTATCTAATAAAACACCATACCAAGTATCATTACGATTAGAACCATTCTGTATATCAGCAATTTCACTCTCTGATAAATAAGCTTCATTTGGTGTAAAACCAGGTGACATTCTTTTCTTATTTTTACCAATTAGAGCAATAGGAGTAATCCCATCTGTTCTATTAATACCCATTATCTTAGTTGATAAACCTTGTAAAGTGGTTGTGATTTTTTCAATATTATCCATGTAGTATATATAAAATTATTGTTTATTATAATTAGCAAATATAGACATCCATGTATTATAAGCACTATTTACTATATTAACATGTGTATACCCACCATTAACACTTTTTCTAGCTGCTCTTAAATCACCATTTAGAACTTTAGTAAAAGTACCAGCTGCTTTCATATAAGTGATTGATATTTTATATGAATTTATAGGGATCATTGCTAAATCACCATTTCCTACAAGATCTACACCTATTTTATTTCCATATTTTTCATAATTATATTTTCCAGTTAATTGAATAAGACCTCTCCCAAAATAACATTGATTATTATTATCTAAACCTAACGTATAATAATTTTTCTTACCTTTAGTAGATTTATAATAATTTATTGCCCTTTCACATGGTTGCTTACCTTGTTTATCTAAATAAGATATACCTTGTCCCCAACATACATAATCAGCTTCCCATCTACCCAATGAATAACTTGATTCAACATAAGAAGTAGCTAATAAATAAGCAGCTTTACGCATATCATCAATCTGTTCATCATTTTTAATATAATATAAGACTTTTTTCAAATCTGATAAAAATATATTATTTGGTCTATAATTAGTTAATTTAATTTGTTCTACTACATCATTTATCTTAAATGACTTCCATATATCACCTTTATACTCAACACTACTATAATCTATATAACTATCTTCTATATTAAAATTATTATCTTCTATATTATTAATAGTATTTTTTAGTAAAACATCATATGTATCAGCAGCATTATTTAAGTTGATTATTTCCTCTTCACCCATAAATTCACCTTCTACATATTCTTCAGATAATTCATCCCAATCATCACTGATAATATCATTTTGGTAATATTCATCAGTGATCAATGATAATTCTAAACTTTGAGTTCCATTAACTAAAATAAAAGTGTTTGGGTTAACAACATTAAATACATAAATATTACTAATTTGATGTGGTGTGTGTGGTGGTGTTATATTATTATCAGAATCTTTATCTATAATATCTTCCTCTACTACAGAATCATATTTTGGTAATAATGTAGTTTTATAATTATCACCAGCTTGTATAAAAGCTTTATATAAAAGAATATGTTCATAATAACCTTCAAAATTATCCCCATATATATAACCTCTTTCTTGATTAAAATATGGATCAGATATTAAATCAGATAGTATCCCACTTTTATATTTAGATTTCAATGTTAAATACATAGTTGTATTTATATCATCCATTAAATCAATATCTACACCAGTTACTTTAATCATATAGTCATTTATTTCTATAAGAATATTCTTAAATAAACAATAATCTGCTTTATTATCTTTATCTTCTCTCAATACTTCACCAGATGGATCAAAATCACTTATCTTTGTAAACTTATCATCTCCTACAATATTATGAATGCCAGATATTAAAATATAATTCATAAAAACATCAAAATAATAAAATCCAGGTGAGTATAAAATAGGGTTAGTTATTCCAACTTTTTTAATATTATTATAATTAGATAATTGATCTGGTATATTAATATAACTTCTTAATTTTTGGAAAAAAATACCTATTTTTGATTCTTCAGGGTGTGTTTTACCAGATATATCATCTAACCATTCATTATACTCTGTCGTGCTATTATTTGGTTTTATCATTTCAGATTTATTTATATCTGGGAAACTATACTTAAATAAATCCCCTATAGTCTTAACATTAGAATCTTTAGGCCATGAACTATATCTTGGCTGTGTTAATTTAATTGCATCTTCATAAATATTTCTAATATTTATTTGAAGGTCACTTAATTGTTTTAATTTTTTTTCAAATTCTATATTAAATGCATCTACAAATATTTTAATATCTCCTGATGGTTGTGTTATATCACCCATATATCATTATTTCTTTTTAAGTTCTGCTGTTATTTCATCTCCATTTTCAGATAAAGATCTAACAATTAATTCATATCTATTACCTGATTTATCTCTAACAAAATAACTTCTACCTATATCATACACACTATTAGGTTTGTATTTGGTATCAATTGGATTAGTATTATTTTCTTTTAATTCTGTTTTTTTAGGTACTACAATATCATTTTTAATCTCATCAGGAGTTTTACCCAATTCCTTCCTAACTAATCTTAGTCGCTGTGTTATTTTATTTCCATCCCACAAATATTCAATATCTGCTATTATATAATATCCTGAATATCTCCAATCAATCATATCTGGATTACTTGGAGTAGAAGTTTGGTTTATAATTTGAACATCAACTTTCTGAAATTTATATAAATTCCAATTAGCATTTGGTAAAGATACATCTAAAGCAATTTTATTTAAATTTGCTAAATTAATTCTATTTTGAGTTGCTGAATAATTATAATTTTTATGTACATTATCAGTATCTACTTTACCATTAAATATATGTTTAACATTATCTTTTACATATTTATCATCATCAATTGCACCCTTTAATATAATTGAATCTTTACCATCTGAAGTAGTTGAATCTACATTAAATACTAAAAATTGTTTTTTTGATCTATCATAAATTTTAGTTATAGTTGAATATCCTTCCTTTAATGATTTTCTAGTAGAGTCATTGATCATAGAATTAACCTTTATAAAATTACAAGAACCGGATTGTGAATGATCATTAATTAACTTGATTGGTATTATTCTATCTATATCATTTTTATTAGATTGTCCCACCAATGGTGATGTATCAACACCAACATCATTTGAGGCATCTCTTTCCATCTCTTTCCCAATATCCACATAATTAAAACAATAATAATAATCTATATAACCAACCATAAATGAATCATCACTTATATATGATCGAGTTATTATATCATTCATGAAACTTATAATTTTCTTATTAGAATTACGCCATATCATTTTATCATCTGTATCAGATATATTTGAATTAAATCCTAATCCCAATTCTTTACTAATTGTTCTAAGTGCACCAAATGAAGTGTTATTATAAGATTTAGTATTAGGTATATATAGATCTGGAACATTTATAACTCCTCTAACTTTATAAGTTTGGCTACCCTTTTGTTCACCTTGTACAAAACTCTCAATCTTAAATGACATATGTAGTGATTTTAAGTTCTTTGATGTAGAATTTAGAAATAACTCAATAGTTGAATCATCTGTTGGTGTGGCTATACCCTTCATTATATCCTTAGTATCTTCAAAAGTAAATTCAATCATTGGTAATATATCATTGTGATATAATCTTAATGATCTAATATATCTTTCCTCAATTGCAATTGTTCTATACCAAATAAGTGGAGTATATCCTAAACCCTCTATATATTGTGATTGATCTCCACCATTAATATCTACATCCATCTTAATTGGTGGTAATTTTATAGTGGGTTTATCTAATTGTGATATAATCGGTCTATTAGTATTTGTCTTGGGTGTGTCTGATTTAGACACTTTATTTTCTTCTTGTTTAATAAAATTAGTATCCTTATCAACAATAATTTTAAGTTCTATTGGTTCCACATTAGGTACTGTTGTAGATATAGATAATATATATTCTCCACTCTCAGTAAATTGTAATTCACTAAAAGTGGATGAATTTATACCAGTGTTATAAATATCAGAAACTTCTATCTCAGTTACTCCAGTTATTTCACCAACACCACTCTTTTTCTTAATTATTATTTTATCGGCCATGTGATATATATAAAAAAATCAACTTTCTATAAGTTGATTTTATATTCTTTATAGGGATATTCTCTTTTTTTATAGAAAGTTAATCTCTCTCTATAATGTGTATATAAAATATTATTATAGTTTTCATTCTTAAATACATCCACTAAATCATATATAGTGGCAACTTTTTTAGTTGAGTGTAATCTTAAAGCCCTACCTATTGATTGTATAATAATTTGTTCAGATTTGAAAGAATCTGCAAATATTACATTATGTAGATTCTTAATACTCACACCCGTGCTCAAACATCCAAATGAAGCAATAAGTATCTGAATACCAGCACTTTGCTCCATTTTCTTTTTTATTTCTTCTCTTTTCTTACCTGAAATACTACCATCAATATAATGGAAATTTTTATCAGGGAATGCCTCAGATAGAACAGTAAATAACTTTTCACCATATTCTATAGTATGAAATAATAACAATGTATTATCTTCACATTTAGAAATTATCTTTTTAATAAAATCAATTCTCTTTTCTGATTGATGTGCATATTCTTTTTCTATTTCTAATGCTTCCTTACCATAACCAGCTTTTCGTATTTGATACATTCTCGCATCTAACTCTGGGTTATTATGATTCATTATAATAGATTTTATACTCATTTGAGTAATTATACCTTTATTAATTAATTCCTTAGCAGTTACCTCTGTTATTTTTGGACCTAATACAGATTGTACACTTAATATTTCACAACTTGTGTCAATAGGAAATGTACCAGATACACCAAATCTAGAATAAGCTACTCCAAAAGTATGACCCAATATTGTAGTAATTGTTTTATTTTTAGCTGAGTGTGCCTCATCTGTAATAACAGTATGAAATTGTTTGAAAAATTCTTTAGGCCATTTTTCTAATGATTGATAAGTTCCTATGTAAATATTAGCATCTAATTTACCTGACCATTTACGTGGTTTTTCAGACATAACTTCTTCTATCCTAAGTATACCATTGACACTAACAATATCTTTATCTTTATTTTCAACTAAAAAATTCTCACCATAAAAATTTTGTAATAAATCATCATAAAATTGTGTAACCAAACTAATTGAAGGTACAATAATTAGAAATTTTGCTTTTGGATCTATAAATTTCATAGTATAAAATAATACCAATGATATAATTAATGATTTACCTCCTGATGTAGCAACTTCAGCCATACAATATCTATTCTTTAATATTTTATAAGCAGTTTCTATTTGGTGATCATATGGCATAAATGGTATCCATTTATTATCTTTTTTTATTTTATGATTTTTGAAAAAATCTAAACAAAATTCTCTAACTTCATCTAAGGTCACTGCTCTATTTATAGGAAAGTCTTCTTTATTCTCCATTATAAATGGAACTTCAATTTCCTTACATGCTTTTAATAATTCTTTCCATAATCCTAAATTTATTTTACCATCTCTGAAATATGATTGCTGACCATTCCACACACCCATCTTATATTGAGGTGTAAATTTATATCCTTTAACATGTCTAGTTAACCATAATTTTATTTGATGATATTCAATTCTTGTAGACTCAGAAACTACAAGCTCTTCTTTTTCTTTATCATATCTAAACTTCATTGCTATTTTTATATATAAAAAATGTATAATGTTTTTATATTTAATATATAAAAACAAAATAAAAATAAGTTATAAAAAATGTTAATTAAAAAATTATGGAAAAGATGGTTTGGAAAAAAAGAAGTAACTAAACCAGTGAAAGTTGAAGAACCAAAAGTTGAACCAATTGTTAAAAATGTACCAAAAGTAATTGAAGTAAAATCTGAAAAAACAGATGTTATTAAAAAAACTAATAAACCTAAAAAACATAAACCAAAAACAAATAAACCTAAAAATACTTAAACTTAAAAATAACAGTTACATATTTTTAATTCAAATATGTAACTGTATATTTATTCTTTCTATTTTAAGTAAGTATTGATTTATTTTCAATATATTCTATATTTAATTCATTTGTATCAATATAATCATTAAATGTTATTTCTTCATTATTCATTATTGGCTTGTTTCCTATCCACACAGTGAAAGTTGGTAAATCTGTTTTTTCTTTAATATGTATATTATCTGATATACCATCTAATGTTAAATTAATTTTTTGGTTATCTTTAATATCCACCTCTATTGGTTTGTCTATTATGGTAGGTACAACTTCAAAAGGATTAATATAAGGTATTATATTACAATGATTTGTATCAGGATCACATAATTTTAATTTATAATCATCATAAGATATTCCTCTATTATTAACTATTAATTTTATATAATTTGATATAACATTTTCAATTATATTAATATCTTTAATTTTATTTGAATATTTAATAAAATTCTCATTACTTTCATTATTATATTCTAATCCATCTTGTGTTTGAATTAATATTGTATTATCTGGTAAATATATCAAAACTTTTTTATAGCTTATATAAGCTATATCATAATTTCCATTTATATCAACCCAAGTAGAAGTTATATTAGATTCACCATTATCTATGTTGTTTGTAACATTCCCCTCTATCCACCTTTTTACACCAAGTACTTTATTAAATTCAACAGCATCATCACCTATTGAATATGGTCCTAATTGAAATTCTGGATTTGGTAACATACCAACCCATTCAATTATTATTTTACAAGTATTATTTAAGTAATATGGATAATTAATACTACCATATAATCTTTTATCAAATGGATCTTTATATGGATTTTGTATTACTTTATAATAGTCTGCCTTTTTATTATTAATTCTAGCAAATTCAACTAATGATTCTTTTATCACAAAATCATCAGATAAACTAAAATCATAATATTGACTTTTTACTTCTTTATCTAAATATGCAATTGTATATTTTTTACTATTACCTTTTTTATATAACTCATATTTAATATTGTCAGTTATACGTACAGTTTTTAATAAATCTGACATAATTAATTAAGCCCTCCTATGACTATTTTATTATCTTCAACCCTAACTGGTTCTTTTGGTTGTTCCATTACAACAGGTGGTAATGTATATCCATTTTCAACATAAGAAGTTCTATTATTATCAGTTTTTGTAGTTTTATTTGGAGTAGCTAATATTTTTTTAATATCAGTTGATTGTTTACTATCATATACATTACGATATGAACTCAAATTTTCAATAGGTGGATAATATAAAATATCACCAACTTGTATATTCAAGGGATTATCAATACCATTAATAAATAATATAACATCTATATCAGATAATACATTAACATCATTATTATACATAGACATCATAACACTATCAATTCTCATTTCTTCATAAATTTGAACCACATATGTATTTAATTCTGCACCAGTATTTAAGAATTGTGGTATAAACATATCAAATAGATCTGTGTTACTATCATATTTTAATGTTTCTAATGATTTTATATTCATATTATTATAATATTATTTTTTAACCGGTGAATTTGCATCCTTATTCATTTCCCCCTCATTTGGTAATTTACCATCTATTGCCTTAGTCACTTTAGTTAAATTAGATTTTGAAGTATCACCATTGGTGTTAATAATAGATTCAGATCCTTTTGCAGTATCTATATTATTAGTAGTAGATTGATTAGTAATATTAACACTTTGTGTACCAGAAACTGGTGCTGAATAATCATATCCCTCTATTTGACCAGGTGACTCAATTGCTAAACGAGCATCTTTACCCTCCCCTATCATATATGAATTAGTTTCATAATATGATTTTTGTGATTTAATAGTTCTCAAATAGCCACTATTGAATTTTCTCATAATTTCTTGCATACCCCAAGGTCTTGCATTTGTTAATGAAAAATCCACCGTTATATTAGAAGGTAAATCATTAAAAGCTAAAGTTGGTCCTAATTTAAGTTCTACATTATCAACTAACATATCTCCAGAACAAAAAGTAGGTCTGAGTGGATTTCCTATTGTTATGTGCCATGGTGTAGAAGGCATACCAGTTAAAGTATTTAATACACCAATTATTTTAACTCTATATTTTTGTACTAATCCATTTATAGCATAAGTGCCTATATCTTTAATAAGTGTTCTAATACCAGCACCCATTTTTTCAGCATTAAGTATGGATTCTTCTTCACCCATTAAGTGTGCTTTTTTATTATTTTCTCCTTCTTGTTTTTTTAAACTACTTGATGCTGTCAGCTCAGCGCTTTTTGATTGGAATAAAGATTTTTCTAATTCTTCTTTTATACCAATTGAAGCATTATATATAGCATCATATATAGCAGTGGTCATCTCACCTATCATATCATTTGGATTATTTAACCATCTTGATATTGTAGATGATGCACTTAAACCAAGTCCATAACTTGTACTTTCAGACGTACCAAATCTTGTTATCATACCAAGTAAATCCATCCAAACTATTGTAGGATCTATGCCAGATATATATTTCAATTCATATTCACATGTCATTTTAATATTAACATTACACTTCAAACCAGAGTCTGCACTACTATAACCAACAGTTTTTCTCATCTTAGCTTGTTTAATGAGGTTTGGATTTCCTGAAGGTATCATATTTGCAACATCCTTTTCTATCAAACCTAAACTTGCTAAAAAATTACGTTGAAAAATTTCAGTAAACCCAGGTAATGGTAATAAATTACCAGCAGCACCTGCAATACCACCAAGATTACCAATTCCCATATCCTCTCCCAATGATGTTAATATATTCTTAAAATCTGCAGGTGCTTCTTCCCAGACTTCACCAAAAGATATTGACAAAAAGTCTTGTCCTTCAGGTAACCAAGAAATTAAAGTAGCTAAAGAAATTAAATCTGCATCTTTTTTATTAGTCATAATATTATCACCAACTGGTGTGGCAAATCTACGAGCTATCATCAAACGATTATTTGGATAAACTCCAACATTTTTAAGATATGCAAAATCAGAAGGTCTTAATTGTGCTTTAGTATTGGATAATTTTTCTATAATATTCAATATACTAGTATCATACACACTATCATTATGAAGATGATCTTTATTTAAGTCATGTTCTTTAGAATTTGAATCTACATCATTTATTTTAGGCCAAGCAACAACTGATCTTGCTCCAGTAAATAAACTATTTCCATATTTAAGACCTACATTGGATTTATTATTGTTGTAAGATTTAACATCAACATTTCTACTTTCACCTGCATTAAAAGTTGATCTACCATTAATATCTGTATAACTTCTTAAGTTAATTAACCCAAGAGGTGAACCACCTAATATTGATGAATTTGGCATATAGATATATTTATTTTATACTATATATAAAAATAAAATTGTTTCTAATAATCACGTATTATTTGACTATTATTAAATTTAGATAGATTGGAAAAAACATCTTCTAAAATATTAGTATCTTTTCTAAATTCACTATAGAATAATAAAATATTAAAATTATTTTCTCCTAATAATTTTTTTATATTTAATAATTTATTTATAGTAAAACCATCTTCAAAATAGGGTATATAATAAATATTTTTATTTTTCTCAATAGCTTGTTGAACTTTATGAAATATCAAAACTTTCAAATACATTTTATCCACATTAAAATCTACTTCCTCCTCATCCATAATCTTCTTAATATCAATGATATATTTGTTCTTAATATGATTGGCTTTGATAAATTTATCTAGTTTTTTTCTAGTTTTACAATAAACACAAAAAAATTCCATGTATAATTATTAATTTTTATATAATTATATATATAAAAACTCTGTTCCTATTGAAAAAAATGACAATAATTAATTTTAATATATAGATTATGAAAAAATATACAGATAAATTCTTAAATCAAAATCACAAACTTAAAAATGCAATAATTGGATTTGAATTAGAATTCTATATGAGTGACTTATCATATTATAAAACATTAGAACAATTAAATATTGATCTATCACCTGTTAAAGTATGGGGATTTAGAAAATATCACTCTGATTTCATTCCAACTGGATTGAATTTCAAAATTGAAAATGATAGCTCAGGTGGTATGAATTGTGTAGAATTAATTACTAGTCCACTTCCATATATAGAGGCTAAATATTATTTAATAAAAATAATAAAATTCATACAAACATATGGATACACAAATGATAAAGTATCTATACATTTCAATATATCCTTTGATAAAGAAAACAAAGATCTCAATGACTTAAATATACTCAAGTTGATATTAAATGTCGATGAAGAAGAAATATATAGGTTATATCCTAATAGGAAAGGTAATATATATGCTAAGTCAGTTAAAAGATTAGTTCCTTATAAAGAATATGATTATTTTAATATACCAATTAGTGTAGTTAAAAATAACTTAAGGCTACCTAGTGATAAATATTATGGTATTAATTTTTTACATATAAATGAACATAAAGAAAATCAAAGATTAGAATTTAGATATGTGGGTGGTAAAGATTATGAGAAAAATTTAGGCAATTTATTATATTTCATGGATAAATTTATCATAAACACATATGATTGTATTGGAACTAATTTTAGTAAAGAAGATATAACCAAATTAGAAGAATATCTTGAGGAAAATATATCTAAATATAAAAATATATCTAAATTTGATAATTTTATAATTGATTATAATACAATACAATTACAAATAGATCAAATAAATACATATGAATATGTTAGTGCTTATTATACTAATATATTTAATAAATTGTATAATTTATTAGATAGTGCATTTGACTTAAAAGAGTGTATAATAAATTATGTGACACAAACTCAAACATTAGAAGTAATAGATGCTAAAATAATATCAACTTCTATTATAAAACATATTGATTTAATAAATTGTGATTGTGAAGGTATTTTTGAAAATTGCTTCTTTGTTGGTTCAGATATTAAAAAATCCCAATTAACTAAATGTAAAGTACATCAATCTGATGTAATTGAATCAAAATTATTAAGTTGTAAAGTAGAATCTTCTGAATTAAATAATTGTTATTTTTTAGAGGGTTACTTAAATGGGGATATGTATGGTGGTGTATTTCGTTCTGGTGACTTAGGACCTTATGCTACCTTGGACTCAAATGTAAATGTTGTTACTGATGGTGATAATTTCTTTAATACTAGATATGATAGTGAAGTAGATAAGAAGAAAAAATAATTAAAAAGATAATTAATTATTGATCATCTTTTTTAATTATTTCATAATTTATTATTAATGGTTGATCAGTTTGATTATTTAATAAACTATTTATTTTAACCTCTCTAAATCTCTTCTTATTATAAGATAATATAAAATTATTATTATATTTTAATTCATATTTATTATTATAATGATCAAAAATAGTACATATCATTTTACCTTTATTAGAAGAGATACTACTAACTAACATTAGATATGTGTATATTGGTTCTGGTGCATATATAACATTATATTTAATATTGTTATTATTAATATTTTGAATATATCTAATAATATTAGATCCGAGTAACTTAATTTGGTTTTCCTCAAATAATTTTTGATCTATTTTAAGCATTTTAATTGTTTATTTCTATATTTTTGCATATCTCTCAATACTATTTTATATGAAGTATAAATACAATCAAATAAATCATATTTTATAATATGTTTCCATTTATCATCTACCTTTTTAATTTCATATCTCATATTTTGTAATACATATACCATAGATTGAATTGGTTTATCAACCAAATAAATATCATTCTCATATGATATGATTTTTATAATTGGACATAAATAAATATTAGCTTCTTCATATAACTTGAAAAAATATCTTGGTAATATGTGTGAAGTTCTATTAGTTTGTATATTAGACATATTTAATATTATTTTTCGGTATTTCTTATCCACAAATATAAAATTGGAATTAATATTATTTTTAACAATTATAGAATTAACATTAGATAGTTTATCATTATTTGTTATTATTACAATTGCTCTATCTTTCATTTGTTGAATAGATTTTTCATATATGTCTATAATTATTTCTTTGATGAATATTTTATCTAATTTATTGTTATCTGTTATTTTATATTTTTCATAATAATGAATAGGATTTTCAGTTTTAACATCACCACTATATAGATATTCTATATCTAATAACTCATTTTCTAATTTTTCTTTATATTTCATGAAAGCATCCATATTAATTATATATAATTTTTAATTGAAGTTACATTTTATGTAAACTTATTATAATTATATCATATAAATAAAAAATAAATTAATTATGATAGAAAATAATAATATTGTATCTGTGCATTATACAGGTAGTCTAGCAGATGGTACTATCTTTGATAGCTCAATTGATAGAGATCCATTAACATTCAAAATGGGTGAGGGACAACTAATACCAGGATTTGAAAAAGCAATTTTAGGTAAAAATATAGGTGATAAGGTAAATGTAAATATACCATGTACTGAAGCATATGGTGAATTAAGAGAAGACTTATATGTAGAAGTCAAAAAAGAACAATTACCTGGTCAAGTTGAGGTTGGTATGTCATTACAAGCACAAGATAATGATGGTAATACAATAAATGTATCTGTAAAAGAAATATTAGAAAATAGTGTAATTATTAATGGTAATCATCCATTAGCTGGAAAAGAACTTATTTTTGATATAGAAATTATGGATATTAAATAATTTTTATATTATAATATTCCAACAATAAATCTACATGATTTAATAACATCTGATATTCCTTATCAGATGTTTTTTCATTTTGTTTTAATTTGCAAGTACAACCATTATATAATTCTTCCATTGAATCCATAAAAGGAATTATGAATAATTCTAAATTATAATTATTTTCTAAGAATTTATATAATTGGTGTTTATCTTTGATTAATATCATAAAACGTATTTAGTTATTAATGTATATATAACTAAACTAACTACATATATAAAGGGAAAATTTACAATATTAGAAAATAATAACACTATAATTAAGCAAATCCAAAAATTGATACATGGTACACATGTTATTAATTTAGTTATAAAATTATTATATTTAATTCTTAAATATGTGTGATACTCAATCCTTGGATTTTTTTCTTTTTTATATAATTCATATTTATCTATTTTGAATAACTTACCTATTCTAAATAATTTAGTATAAACAATAAAAGCATCTGTGTTAAACCACAGAATTAATAAACATATTGATAAAAAAATTAAATTTAACATTATACATCCCACCTTTCTATTGGTTTATCAACATCAAATTTATATACTTCAACTGTTGAATTATGATAACCATTTCTTAAATTTTTTTTAGATAACCCATGTCGGGTAATTCCTATCATATCTCCTGGGTATTTCAAATATAATTTACCAAGATTATGAAATACCTCTATTCTACCAGATAAAACCCATCTTAATACTATAATTGTTTTACTCCTCATATTTTATATATGATATTTTTATCTTTCGTTAAATAATTCATTTATATTTAATACTCTATGTTTAATATTATTAATTTCAATCACACCACTATTATGATAATGTCCAAAATAATGATGTGTTATATTATTATTTTGTCTTAAAATATCAAATGTCAATTCCATATTTTTTTGTTCTGTTAATAAATCTAATTTCAATTTAGAATCTCCTTTTATAGTGTAATAATCAAATATAGATGTGTTTCTATACATTGATGTACAATAACTTGGTGCTGTGTGAGAAACCACTATATCGATGTTTCTTAGTGATTTTAATTTATTTACATCTAATATGAAATTTTCATCCTTCCAATAAGATTTTCCTTCTGTGCGAATGATTCTATCTACACTTATAGCACCACCTAAAAATAATATATTTTTATCTGATAAATTTAATACACTATAATCTGGCATTAAATGTATATTAGCGAAATTAAAGGGATCATTTCTAAAATATGATGGATTATCATGATTCCCCCTAACTACCCATATATGAACATTATTCTTAACTAATATAGAATGAAATAAATTAATTTCTCTTTTCTCTTTTTTTAAGGTAGAAAAACCAACTCCAAAATCACCTAATTGTATGATATTAGTATCTTTTATATCATATTCTTTTATATAATCTAAATATACTTTATATTCTCCATGTATATCCCCTAAAAACATTAAATCCATATTATTCATTAATTATAATAACATATATCATGATGTCGCATCTTTTTCATTTTGTTGATCATTTAGTAGTGAATCCAATTTTAATCTTCTATTAAATTCAACTTCTTTTATTTCTTTATATTTATCAGAATTCATATTATAATAGTTCATGAAATTTTTATTATAATATAAATCACTTAAATTTATATACAAATTATTTAATTCTTTATTTAATAATATTGATAGTATATTATAATCATTATAATTGTTTATATTTCTACCTAATATATAATGGATAGGTCTATCACCATTTGAATTAATTTTATCGCCAATATCAATAGTAATGTTCCAATCTTTAAGTGATGAATATCTATTACATATACATCTTGATAAATAAAATAAGCCTTCCATATTTTTTTCTTCTACATTGAAAATAAAAAATACTTGGTTATGATTGGTTTTTAAGTATTTAATACTATTGTGTAAATTAGTACTTACACTATAAATACCAGGTAAACCTTCAATGAATTTTAACACTTGTTCATATTTTATCATAAAAATATATTGTTTTAATTTGCAAATATAATACATTATCTTCTAATAAACAAATAAAATAAAAATTTAATATATACTATATGATAAAAGTGTATAATTATAAAGATTATTTTATAGAAAGTGAATTTGAAATTATAGTAGAAATGTTATATAGATTAGATGAGTCTAATTTAGATATGTTTAGTAATGATTTCAATGATAAATTAAAAAAGTTTCTTGAGAAGTTACCAAAGGAAAAGATTAAAGAATATTATATTAAGTTAATTGATAAAATTAAAAATCTACCAACACCTACTAGAAAAAAATTAATTATTACAATAACTAGCATATTTTTAGGCTTTGTTTCAATTAATTATTTATCCGATGTTTTTACAGATAAAGGCATAAAACCAGAAACTATAAAAGAAGCTCCAATAGTTAAAGCTTCATTCCACGAAGCCCAAGAATTAGTTAAAAAAGCTGAAAGTGGATATTCAAATGATAGAAAAGACAGAGGTAATTATATTGGTAAAAATTTTGTAGGAACTAATCATGGTATATCAGCACCACTATTAGCTAAATATATGGATAAAACTCCAACTACTGAGGATATGAAAAATCTCACATATGAAAAAGCTTTAGAAATTTATAAAAAAGAATTTTGGAATAGATTGAAATTAGAACATCTAAAAAACCAATCTATTGCAAATATAATATATGATGGTTGTGTTAATCAAGGAGTTAATAGTATGAGAAGTATAATAAGAGATGCTTTAGAGGAAAATAATATTAATGTTGATGATAATGATAATATTTTTTCTGAAAAGATATTAAGTAAAATAAATGATATGGATTCTGAAATACTTTTTAATAGTATTAAAAAACATAGAATCAATAAATATAAACAAGCAAGAACTTATAAAACACATGGTTCTGGTTGGTTAAATCGTATAAATAATATAACTTATAATAAACAATCATAATTTTTTTTCATTTGTATTTTGTAGATTGAAATTTTAATTATATATTTGCAATTCTTAAAACAATAAAAATGCTCAGAATTAAATTAAAATTTTGTCTATGTTATATAAATAAAGTTTTCAAATATAACTTTAAGTCTATTATTACTTTGTTAGTTGGGTTGTGTTTACTCTGTATTTTATTAAATATAGAATATACTATAGTAAAATATAAAATAGTTCATTATACTAAAATAGAAAATAATCATCTTTATATACTTGATAATATAGATAATGATAGAAAAGAATACATACTTAAAGTTACAGATACACCTTTGATATTAAAAAATGATCATTATATCAAAAAAAGTATTAGTGATTTAACATGTATTTTAGTGTTTGCTTCAATATTAATGATATTTTCTGGTAGTTTAATTATATTATTAAATATAATTTTTTCAGATTTTATACCTAATGATATAATTTATAATATTTTATATAGTAAACTTAAATATGATTATGAAAATGATGTATATAATTATCACATATATAATAGATTGGTTGGAATTACAAATGAAGAAATTGGTTATTCTTATTTAAGTTGGAAATTTGATATTTATACATTGAAAGATGTATTAAGATGTCCTATTTATAAAACTAAAAGTCAAAAAAGAGAAGAATTATTAGGTAAATTATTAAAATAAAAATATGATTAAATTAAAATATTATTTGAGATGTTTAATTAAGATAATTAAATATAACATAGGAACATTTATATTGTTGATTGTTGGTTTATCTTCTTTACTAATTGGTATAAATATTGATGAAGTTGAAGTTAAATATAGGATAGTTAAATATGATAAGATTGGTAATGAATATCTATATATTATAGATCAAATGGATGATGGTATAACTAAATATGAATTATTAGTGAAAGAAAAACCTTTAATTAAAAATCCTTATATTGATTATATGATTAGTGACTTTGCTACTATTTTATATATTATAGCTTCAATTTCATTAATGTTATTTTTTATATTAATACTTATTAATATATGTGAAAATAAATTTATACCGGCTGATTTTGCATCAATTTTATTATCTAAAGTTAGAATAGAATATGAAAATAATATGTATTATTATTTTATATATAATAGATTTATAGGTAAAGATAAAAATAAATTAACTAATTATGATATAAAAATTATATTTAATATATTAAATCTAAATGATGTATTAAGATGTCCAATTTATAAAACAAAAGGTCAAAAAAGAGAAGAATTATTAAGTAAATTAAAAATATAATCAATTAAAATATTTTATATATATGTGTATATGAAATATCTAAAATATTTTAATGAGTCAGATACTTTGGCTGGATCATTATATGCTTATAATAATCCAGAATTAAAACCAAAACAACAAACTATGGAGATACCAATCCATAATACTAAACCTTATAAATGTTTAGATTGTGATACTACATATCACTATTTAGTATCAGCGGGTGAACCAGTGTGTCCTTTATGTAAATCAAAAAAATCAGAAATGAAACATCTACAAAATTATAATAATTTTGTAGAAGATGCAACTGCAAATGCGAGTATATCAGGTTCAGGTGATGTTACTAATGCAATTGTTGGTGATGTAGCTGGAACTGGTGAAATTAATGGTTCTGGTGATATAGTATTTACTACTAAAAAAATGAGAAGAAAGAAAGGAGATGCTACTCAAGTTTCTGATTTAAGAGATTTGGAAAAAGCAAAAACTACTAAAATAGTAGATATCAAAGAATCTTATGATGAAGAGGAATATTTTATTGAGATTGAAACTATATTGAAAGATAAAAATATAACACCAAGTGATTTAATTAAAATCTTAGATTTTTATAATGATGATATAATTAAAAATTATGAAGAAGGAAAACCACCAAGAATTTTTGCAGATAAAATAATTAAGGAATTGGAAATTGGATCTGGTGGATATTTTAATATGCAATTCTCTCAAATTAAACAACCAATTATTAAATATCTTTAATTTCTTGTATAATTCAAATTATAATTGTATATTTGCATTCTAAATTAAAATATATTTATTATGAATTTTATGAATAAATTAAGTATGAATATTAAGCTATTCAATTTTCAAGGAACACCAATTTATATAAGTATATGGTTTTTATTATTGTTTTTAATAATTGAACCTATATTAGTAATTGGTTTATTTATAAGTGTTCTGGTACATGAATTAGCACATGCTTTAATAGCTAAGCAAAAAGGATATAGAGTTGATAAAATTATTATCAATATTTTATATGGTGGTACATATTATAACCAAGATATACATAATAAAGATAATATTCTAATTACTTTAGCAGGACCAATTGGTAATTTTATATTGGTGTTATTATTTTTTATTTTATATGTATTAACTAATAATGAATATATGTTCACTATATTTGGACTAAATCTTATTTTATATATATTTAATATTTTACCAATTTATCCAATGGATGGTGGTCAAGTATTAAGATCATATTTGAAGATGAGAAATAGAGAAACTTATAAAAAAATATCTGGTTTAGTTTCATTAATAATGTCCATCATAATACTAATTATATCTATTATATATTCACAAAATTTGATAATTGTTTTATCAATTTATTTTATATTAATATCGTTACATGATCTTAAAGTATTCAAAATTTAATTTGGTTATTTCAATTTTATTTTGTATTTTTGTAAAAATTTGATAAGTTATGAAACTATTTATTTTAATTTGCTTATTGCCAATTTTATCTTATTCTCAGGTTAAAATTAAACCAAGTAGATTAGATAGAGTTGTTGTAGTTGATATTTATATCAATGATACTACTAAAAATAATAAACCTATTATATTAAATGAAGATATGGAACTTGATCCTGAATACATTGAAAGAGATTTCAATGGTACTGAGGAAAAAGTGATAAGAAATAAAGAATATATTGGTCTAACTGATCAAGAGATATATTATAAAAAATTGAAAAAAATAGCCATTGAAAAAAATAAAAAGAATGGAAAAAATTAGAATTCTATCAATTGATGGTGGTGGCTTAAGAGGTATTGCACCATTGTTAATCTTAAAAGAGATAGAAAAGCAACAAGGTAAAAGAATATATGAATTATTTGATGTGATAATTGGCACATCAACTGGGGGTATTATAGCATCTGGATTAACATGTACAAAAGATAATATTAATCCATATTATACAATAGATCAATTAATTGAAATTTATACTACTAAGAGTAATATGATATTTCCATTAGATACTAATATTTTTTCTAAAACTTATAGAAAAGTTAAAACACTATTTAGTCCAATGTATTCATCATCAGGAATATCTAAATTATTATATGAATATTTTTCAGATATGAAATTATCCAATACTTTAATACCTATTATAGTTACTTCTTACGACATAAAAAATAATGAAGTAGTTATATTTAAGACAAGAAATGCTAAAATATCACAACAACATGATGCTTATCTAAAAGATATTTGTAGAGCTACTTCAGCTGCACCGGTATATTTTCCTTCTTATAATCTTAATTATAATAACAAAGATAGAATTTTAGTAGATGGTGGTGTTTATATAAATAACCCAACTATGGCTGGAGTATCAGATATTCTTAAAACAATAAATGTTTCAATTGATAATGTAGAGGTGCTGTCATTGGGAACAGGAATGTATTCAAAAAGTTTAAGTATAAAAACTAGGAAATGGGGAGTTTTGGAATGGGTACAAAGTATTATTGCCATTATGATGCAAGCTTCAGCAAAAGCTGTTGTATATGAATGTGATGAATTACTTAAAAAACATCTTAGATTACAATTTTCTATAAATAATAAAAAATATTCAAATATGGCAGATGCATCTAAAGAAACTCAAAATTATATTATAGAAGAAACTAAAAAACAATTACTTAATTCAGAAACAATTAGTAAAATCAACAACTTTTTTATTTAATTATGAGAAAACAAGAAAAACATATAGTTGATGATATTAACATTGAAAAATTATATGCTACATATCTAAATATAAAGGAAGATTATGATTTTTTTATAAAAGAACAAAGGTATTTAACTGAAGATATTTTTATAAATGTTGATCCAGATGAAAATAGTACTTATAAAATATATCGAAAAACATCTGAAGATATATTATATATGGAGTTAGGTAGATATGATAATGGTAGAGTTTGGTATAGCAATTGGAGTTTATTAAAACCATATTATTACAATAGAATAGATACAAGAGATTGTAAGTTAATAGAATTATTAATAACAGATGATGAGTACAGATTGGGAAACCTTTTTTATGAAAATTCAATATTAATAAGAAATCATGGTTATCATTCAATATCATGTATGTTACAAAAATATATAAATGATAAATTAAATGATTTATATAAAGATGTTGAACCATATAAAATACCAAAAATTTTAATAGTTGATATATGTAGTGATGAATATTATGTATTAAGTGATTTTAATGGATATTATGATACAACATTCAAGTTAATGAATAAAATAGATAAAAAAATAATTAAAATAAAATAAATGATATTTAATTTAAGTGCAAATAGTGTAAATATCACACCAATAGGTAGACTTAATGTTAGTTGTGAAATAGATTGTGATACTTCTGAAGTCATAGAACAAATACCAATTGATGAAATTATAGATAATATAAAAATAAATAAGCTCTTAGAAAAGATTAATGTAAGTGATGTTATTAGTTATTATGGAAAAGATCTTTTGGATAATTTTGACATAGATGATATATTAAAAGTATTTCCAATTGAAGATATTATAGAATATTTAGGTGAAGATTCATTTAGAGATTATATTAGAGATGTGATGATTGATAAAATTATATAATCAAAAATATTAATTAATTAACTTTTCTAAAAACTAACTTACATGTTAAATTATGACTTAATTGTCTTATAAAATTAACTGTAGCCTTCACTTTGTGTAAAAGAGGGGCTTTTTTGATTAATATAAAATTGTGGTTTTCTGTTATATACATCAAACCAGCATAATCTGGAATTTCGTTAATATCCACCAAACCTTCAGGAACTACAAAATAAAAATAATTAGAAGTGAGATATATAGTATCTTTAACTTTTTGATTATTTTCTTTAATCATCTTATATTTTGTGCATTTTCTTTCAAGCATTAATTTATGTTTTTTCTTCTTGAAATCTGCTTTGAAATCAGACCTAGATATTTTAACTTCATATTCATATATATAATTTGATTTACTGACTGATATAACATCACACTCTGATAAACCATAACCAGTAAAATGAGTAGTAATAGGAGAATGTCTTTTTTCATATAAATGTGATACTAATGATGATTCTATATTTTTAGATATACTATTATCTCTTTTTATTTTATTTAATGTTTTCTTAATTGACATATTTTATATATAAATAAAAACAAACTTAGTTAAAAAAATATATACAATTCTAAACAAATCTAATATTTTAATAAATATGATGATAATAAAAATAAAAAATAAAATATGAACATGAGATATTACAAATTGGTAAATAATGAGTTGCAACAAGCTCCAACTAATCTAACAATAGATGGCATAGATGTTATGTATCCAACAGAAGAACAATATTTATCTCAAGGATGGAAACCATTATTGATTGCAGAAAGACCTATAGCCAATAAATATTATAGAATTTTCCCATTTTATTCTGAAACTGAAACAAATATAATTCAAGAATGGGAGAATAGAATAGTTGAACCAATAGATAAACTGAAAACAATGAAATTAATAGACTTAAAATCATATGATAAATCTAATGAGGTTAATTCTTTTTCTATTAATGGTATGAATATGTGGTTAGCTAAAAATGATAGAGCTGCTTTAATGTATTCTATTGAAAGTGAGGAAGCTATGGGTTTAACAATGACATCTATATATACTTCTAGTATACCCTCAAATATATTGGAAATGCCTACCACAACAGCTAAGTTATTTTTACAAGCTTTGGAAGTATATGCTAAGCAAGCATATGGTGTAACTCAAGAGCATCAAAATACTATAGTAGGCTTAACCGCTTCAGAAGATGTGGTTGAATATCAATTCAATACTGGTTATCCAGATAAAGTGGCATTTGTGTTGTAACAAGTCCCTTAAAAACACTTTTGTTGAAGATAATAAAATAGATTATTTAATAAAATCATTTTCAATATTATTAGTTTTGAAAAATATGATGAAATATGTGATTCTTTTGATATTTTTTATCAAAAAATGGTGGCTCAGATTAATAATTTTAATATATAAAAATAAAAAAATCAATGATAAATCTAAAATACTTAAAAGATATGCTCTTATATGAAATGAAAAGAGTATATAGAAAACCTATGAATACTAAGTTAGTTTTTGAAGATAGTTACGAAACTAATATAACACTAAATAAAGATTTGTGGAGGGTGGAAAATAATATAAGATGGTGGTCTTCTGAAAAACAATTTTACATAGACTCACCAAAGACTATTTTTATCAAAGATGGTTTATTAAATATAAGATGTTTTTATAATAAAAAATCAAAAAGAATTGAATCATCATACTTACATACAAAAAATAAAAATAATATTAAGTATGGCTCAATTGAAATTGAAGCAAAATTACCAGATACAAATATGAAAGATATATTTGCATATATATGGATGATGCCTGAATACTCAGGTTCACCTTGGCCACTTTGTGGTGAGATTGATATAATGGAATATAATACAAGATTTGATAATATAATTAATACAAATTTACATAAAGTTGATGGTGGTATAAAAATTAAACATCATTGTAATAATCTATCTTCAGAGATACATAAATTTAGAATTGATTGGTGGGAAAACGCTATTGAATTTTTTATAGATGGTAAAAGAAAATTTACATACTATAAAAGTAAAAATAATTGGCCTTTCTATAAACCTTATTACTTAATTATGAATCTTGCTTATACTAACAGTGAAATAGATAAAAATTTTGATACTACTTTTTATATAAAAAAAGTAACAATGAAACAAAAAATATAATGAAATTAGTTTGTATAAAAGATTTTTCAGCACTTTCAATCCATTCTAAACTTGTTTTTTTTAAGTCTGGTAAGTGCTACGATAGTATAGAAGAATTTTTTTGTAGTACTTGTCTTATGGTGAAAGATGGAGTTGGTAATTGTTGTCTCTTTTATGTAGATGATGAAAATAATGAACATTATATGTATAATTATTTTGAATCATTAGAAATTAATAGAAATAAAAAGTTAAACATTCTTAAAATATAACTACATACTTTGTAGTTATATTTTTTTTGTTGTATCTTTGCTTTCTAAATATAATATGGAAGATGAAACTTCAGATTTAGATAAATGATAATATGTTATTTGTTACAATTAAAAGAAACAATAGATTGAAAAATTAGGATTATAACAAACAAACAATAGTATTTTTAATATATATATTAAAGCACAATATAGATTATTTATTGTGTTTTTAATTATAAAAATAAAAAAGTTTATGAATGAAAATGAATTAAACATAGAAATAAAAAAAGAAAGCATTTTAAAAGAACTTGCTGAACGCATTGCAAAAGAAATGAAAGAATATGTTATAAAATATGGAAATGAAATAAACAATGAAAGCCAAAAAGTAGTATGAAAATTGCAATAGATTTTGATGGCACTTGTGTAACTCATGATTATCCATTTATTGGTAAAGATATAGGAGCTATTCCAATATTAAAAGAATTAGTAAATAAAGGACATAAACTAATTTTATTTACTATGAGGTCAGGTAATGAGTTAGATGATGCTATAAATTGGTTTAGTAAAAATGATATTCCTTTATATGGAATTCAATTTGATCCTGATCAAAATAAGTGGACTAATTCTCCAAAATGTTTTGCTAATTTATATATTGATGATGCTGCTCTTGGTGCACCTTTGAAGTATGATAAACTAATAAGCGATAGACCATTTATAGATTGGAGTTTGGTAGATAAATTAATGAAATAAAAAAATGAGAGCAAATGCTCTCTTTTTTATTTCACTATTCTCCAATGTTTTCTTAAACTTTGTTCTAAACTAGGATATTTTGTTTTATTAATTTCCTTCAAAAAAGAAATAAAATTAGTAATATTGATTGTTCTATTATTTATAATATTGCTATTATTGAATAATTCTATTTTTGTTTTATCTTGGAAACAATACCACAATGGATATATTGGATTGTTATTACAAATAAAATCTTGATATAATAATGGAAAAAAATCAAATGATATCAAATCATTATTTGATATATCTAAATTTTTATATATTACACAATTCAAGTATTTTAAGTCATATATATGATTATTTTTACAAATAAAATTTCCCTCTACTTTATTAGGTGCATACTGTAATGAGCTTAGTTCATTAAAAGAGCAATTAAAATCACCTTTAATTGATATTGGAGAATTTGATAGAGATTTTAATTGATTGGCACTACAATCAAAATTACCACTTATATAATTAAATTTAATTGGTATTTTAATCAATTTCATATTTTTTAGATTTACATTTTCATATACATTAATACTATTATCATTATTGATGGTAAAATTATTAATATTATATTTTCTACATAATGTAATTAATTGTTTCCTTTCTTCATCTTTATGAAGTTGTTCCATTTCTATGATATATTTCATAAACTATATATTAAAATAAAAAAGGATCATAATGAATATAATCCTTTATTGTTAAAAACTATGTTTATGATTTTTTTAATTCTTCTTGGATCATTTTCATTTCTGGCTTAAATCTACTCAGAAACTCAAATGTTATAGTATCATTAGTTATATCTAAACGATCTAATATAGATAATAGACATTCTTTCATATCTTCTATAGATAGACTTCTTAGATTAGTTTCTAACTCATCTAATTCTTCACAATTTAATTTAGATGTTTCAATTTCCATTAATTTTTCTTTCATATTTCTTTTTAATTTAATTAATTATTATTAGATTACAAATATATAACTTTATTTTTATATCACCAAATTTTTTCAATATTATATTTATTTTAATTTATTTATTTTATAATCTCTTATATATTGGTTTGGATTAATATTAATTAAAGTAACTTCTTTTAATAAAATATTTTTCTCTAATGTAAGCTTAATATATTGTTCGATTTTATCTAAAATAATAGGTAATAGATCTTGTAAATATTTATGTTCAATATTTATTTGAAAATCATGTAATTCAATATGAGTATAATATTCATAATTAGTAATAATAAAATAGAATTCCCCATTATTATATACTACATTTTCTTTATATTCACAATTTAATGAATATTTATCATTATGTTTTTGTAAGCATTGATTTATTATTTTTTCTATCATTGATAATTGATTTATTATGAAATATAAACATTGAGTCCAATTGGATAAATCTTAATATTCTTATCAAAACTTTTCTTTTTGGTTATTAAATTACAATTAAAAATTTCATTGTTATATTTATATTTCAATGAGTATAATTTATAACCTAAAATATAAATAGGTATAATTATAAAAAGGTTATCTTTATTAATAATAAATCTATTCATTTCAACTAAAGAAACATAATCTCCATTAGCTTTATACTTTTCTATATTATCCATTGTTAATTTAGATAAATACAGAGATATTAAGAATAGAATAATTCCAATAAATGGATTTATTATCAATATTATTGGTGATAATGTCAACATTATAAAGGTAGTTTTGGCTGGTAATTTTAAGTAATCCATATTTTTTATTTTTAATTTATTTTGGTTGAGTATATACCTAAAATACTACTAACAAAGAATGTATAAAAACATTAGGTACAGTTTAATTTAATTTATAATTTTTTATGGTTTCTTGAAGAATCTCCTTCAATTAGTGCAAAGATATAATATTATTTTCAAATAACAAAATAATTAAGATTTTTTAAGATTCTAATTGTTCTAATTTATAATTTCTATAATAGATTTGCCACTTAGTATCAATATTTGACCAAAATAATACTTGATTGTTTTTTCTCCAAGTGAAAGCAACATAGATTAATTTATTAGGATCTTTTGTATTTTGTATTAATTTTTTTATTGTTTTCCTATCCTTTGTTCCATATATTTTTAATCTCTCTATAAAGATATTTTTTATATTTTCCTCAGTTAAATATTTTATAAAGACTTCCTTTAATTTAGTATTCATATTTGCAAATATAATATTAAATTATTATATAAACAAATTCTATTAAGTTAGTATAATTATTATGATTATAAATAATTTTTATGTTGGAGATAATTTAGAATTGATGAAAGAAATTAGTGATGAATCAATTCAATTAATTTACACAGATCCTCCTTATAATAGTGGTAGAAATTTTGGTGATTTTATGGATAAATACCCATCTTTATATAGTTATACTTATGATTTTATAAAACCAAGATTAATTGAGATGAAAAGAATACTTAAAAAAGATGGTGTTATTATATTCCATGTAGAACCTAAAATTTCACATTATATAAGATTAGTTATGGATGAGGTTTTTGGTATTAACAATTTTCAAAATGAAATAATATGGAAAACTGGTGGTAATATGAAAAGTTCTAAAAAATTACAACGTTATCATGATAATTTAATAGTATATTCAAAATCAAAGAAATATATTTATAATCAAATTAATTTACCATATGATGAAGCATATAAACAAAAAAATACAATAAGAGTAGATGAGGTTGGTGAGTATATAACAACTGCTGCTCATTATAACCAACCTGATATAATACAAAGACCTAATATGAGATATAATTGGAATGGTCACTATAAACAATGGCATGTACTTGAAAACACTATGAAACAATTACATGATAAAAATAGACTATATTATAATAAAGATGGAATTCCAAGATTTAAGAAATATCTACATGAAATGGATGGTTTGCCTATAAGAGATCTTTGGACAGATATTGGTACAATTCAAAGTAAAGAAAAATTAGATTATGCTACACAGAAACCAGTTAAATTACTTGAAAGAATTATTAATATTTATTCAAATGAATGTGATTTAATAATGGATCCATTTGCTGGTTCAGGTTCACTTGGTAGAGCAGCTATTAACACCAATAGAAATTATCTATTATTTGATATTAAAGATAAAGCAAAGGAAATTTTTTATAAAAAGAAAAGCACTTAGATAAATCTAAGTGCCTTCTTATAATCAAAAAACAAACAAATGCACATATAATGTGATTTCAAATGCAAATATACAAATATTATTTGGATTTACCAAATAATTTGTGATATTTATTTCATTTATTTTACAAAGTGCTCAACATCAATTATTTTAATATTGTCTGTAAAAGCAACATATATAGTATCTTTCATATTACCTGTATGTACACTATCAACAAAAGCACCATTAACATTTATATCAGAGAAAAATTCAGATACTTCTTTTTATTATCAAATACAGATTCTAAATATTCATATAAACTACCAAAAGTCCAATAATCATAACTATAATATTCAGATCTATATTTACTTAATCCTTCAATAAAACCAATTATTGAAATATATTTTCATAAAATATTAAGTTTCTGTAATTTTTTATTTCTTATATATCGTAGATATAAATCTTTAAAATTTTCACATTCTCTTATTGCCTGATTAAGCTCAATAAAATGTAAATTACTAATAGTTTCATCTAAAGATTCTTGCATATTATAATAACTATATGAACGCTTAAATATATTTAATTGCTCAGGTTTAGCAAATAATAATAATTCTTTTAGATATTCTCTTTTAGTCATATACTTTATATTAAAATTCTAATGATTTTCATCATTAGAATTTAGATTTATATATTTTTATTAATTGTTTCTATTAACATACTCTTAGTTTGAGCACCAACCATCCTATCTAATAATTTACCATTTTTAATAAATAAAAGAGTTGGTACATTTCTAATTGAATATTTATTTACAATATCATTATTTTCCTCAATATCCACTTTACCTATTACTACTCTATTTGAGTATTCATTATGTAATTCATCTATAATTGGTGATAATTGTTTACATGGACCACACCAAGTGGCTGAGAAATCAATTAATACTAATTTATCTGTTTTTAATACACTTTCAAATGTATCATCTGTAATGTTTAGAGCCATATTTTTTATTTATTATATCAAATATTATCAGATTGTTTATAAATAAATAATTTTTATGTTGGTTTAGTGTGTATTTGTAGTATTCATAGAATTAGTAACTATTTTGGATCATATACAATCAAAATGATTGGTATTCTGATATATAAACTATATGACCTTTTATTGTCATTTCTATATACCTTTGTTAAAAATCTTCTTAATTAAATATTTATTATTATCATTAACAATACATGGATTACTAACTTTAATAGAATAGGTAAAATTTCTTTTTATTCCAGTATATATCATATTCCTAAATTGTTAATCTTAAAATCTCTGAAGTAAACATTTAGTTCTTTTGAATTATCAATCCACTCTTTTTTTATTTTATCATATGCTCCATACCAATGAAATAGATGATAAAAACTAGTACAACTTCTAATATATTGATCTATGTTTAGATTATTAATTTGTAAATAAGAATGAAAATCTTCTTCTAATTTTTTCCAATTTAGAAAAGTTAGAAGAATTTTTTTATATAATCTATGTGATTCATTCATATTTAAGAAATATTCTTTAGGATAGTATTTTTTTTCACCTTTTTCATTTTTAATATAGAAATTTTTAACATATGTATTAAGTCCATTTGAAAATCTTTCAATATCAAGTATAATATATATCTTATTTTTAATCAAATTATCTTCATTTGTTTTAGATACTATATAATCATATATTTTATACATATTATTTTTTATTAATTTTTTTTGTGAATTATATAGGTGATAACACCATGTATATTAATTATGCAAATATACAATATTTATTTAATAAACAAAATAAAAATTCATTATATAATCTCAAATTAAAAATATTTAACATATGGAGAGCATAGTATTAGTGCAACAAGAAATGAAAACAATTGAAAATCAAATTAAGATTTTATTATTAAATATCAACAAGATGGAAGATTATTATTTTAATAATTAACTTATAGTATTATTTATCATATAATTTATATGGCCGAAGTAAAAACAAGTAGAACTAAAAAGAAACAACTAGGACAATTTATGACACCAATTGAAAAATGCAATGAAATATTAAATGATTACATTTTTCAATTGGATGATAAAATACTAGAACCTTCCTTTGGAAGTGGTAATTTTATATTAACTTTAATAGATAAATTTTTACCATTATATAGTGGAACTATTCAAGATAAATTAGATTTAATATTAAAATTTAATATATTTGGATGTGAATATGATCCTATACAATATGATTTATGTATTAATAATATTAAAAATAAATATGGTTATTTTCCATTAGATAATAATCTATACTTGGGTGATTATTTTACTTATAATACTGATATTAAATTTGATTACATAATAGGAAATCCACCATTTGGTGGTACTATCGATCCTAAACTACAAAATAGTTTAGATAAACTTTATGGTAAAAGAAACAATATGAAAATAAAAAAAGAAACATATTCTTTTTTTATGATTAAATCCTTAGAATCATTAAAAGAAAAAGGTGAATTAATATTCATATTATCTGATACCTTCTTAACTATAAAAACTATGAAAGGATTAAGATATTATTTATGTGATACTGGATATAATATTATTAATAAATTAGATTATTTTTCAGATGAAACTAATTATCCTATGATAATAATAAAACATTATAAATCATTGAATAAGAATTATATAACATTGGATAATGTGAAAATATCATATAAGAATATGAAGATTACAGATAATTTCTCATGGTCAATTCAAAATGAATATATTAAATATTTTAATAATGAATTATTATCTGACTATGTAATTGGTAGTGGTGGAATGACTACTGGTAAAAATGAATATTTTTTAAGAGATATTAATGATAATAAAATAATAGAAGAATATGATTTTAATTTCTTTGAAGATCCAATTACATTAAAAAATGAAATATCAAGAGCTAAAAATAATATTTTATCAGATAAAAGAAAATATGAAATATCTGAACTTGAAAAGAATGGTGTTAATAGACGTAATGTTAGTATAACTAAGAAAAATAATGAGATCATTGAATTACCCAATGATAATTATAGATATTATAATAAAGCAACTAATGAAATATTATATTCAAAACCAACAACTGTTATATATTGGAAAGATGATGGAGATGCATGTTATACATATAAGAAAAATGGAAATTGGTATTTAGGTGGTGTGGGTGGTAAATCTTTCTTTGGTAAAGAAGGTATTACTTGGCAATTAATATCAAGTAGAATAAAAGCTAGGTATTTACCAAATGGTTATATAATAGATAATGGATCACCTATTATAATATTGAAGGATTGTGTAAATAAAGATGAATTATTTTTTATTTTAGGATGGTTACTTACAGATTTATGTAATGATATTTTGAAGAAAGTAATTAATCATACTAAAAATATTCAAAGTAAAGATATAGAAAAATTACCATATCCAAATTGGGTGAAAAAAGAAACTAAATTAGAAATAGTTAAAATAGTTAAAAAATTAATACTAGATAAGAAAAATGGATTAGAGGTTAATATATCTATATTAAATACTTTATATAAAAAAGAGAGTTAAAAATTAACTCTCTTTTTTATTGCCAATTTTTAATTTCCTTTTGTATTTTTTGCATTTGTTTCAGGTTATACTCATAACCTTTTTGTAATAATATTTTAGACCACTCTTCTCTACCAACATCTGTATATTTCATTTCCTTATTATTATCTAAGATTTGCAATTGTCCTTTTCCTAAAGAACCTATACTTAAAACAGACCAATCCAATTGCCATATATATTTAATATTTATATTTTCTATTACAATTTTATTGTCTATTCTTTTATAATCTATAAATACATATGATAAAGTTATTTTAGAGTCTAATAATAATTTACGTAATCTATCTATTGATATTAAATTAGGCATTGAAAATCCACTTTCTTGTATATGATGTGTTTTTACATCAAAACAATTAGTAGTATCTGATACTAAGCAAAAATCTTCAATTGATCTTTTTGATTTAGCTGGTAAATATATATCAGTGTATTCATCTTTAGCTAATTTACAACATTTATATTCAATGATATCAGCAACTGATCTTTGTTGTAAAGATGTGTTTATAGTAAAATCTTTTAAGTTATTTTTTAAAAATATTTCTATTTCTTCGTTATTCATAATACAAATATATAATATATTTTTAATATAACCAAATATTTTTAATAAAATATTAACTTTTCTGAAATTATTTCTATTTCAAGTGAACTAAATTAAATAATTTACTATAATCAATAAAAACAAAAATGAATAAAAAAATTCACAATATAAATAGAAATGCTTTATTGGGTATTTTATTTGCAGATAAACATAATTTATCTGGTGTTGAAGTAGGCACATTCAAAGGTGAGTTCTCAAGAGAGATTTTGAGTCATGATAATGTTATTAATTTATATATGGTTGATGTCTGGAGACCTTTATCCAGAGAAGAATATGATGATTTTTCCAATCATGAAAATTATACTGATGTTTATAAAGAAGCTATGGAAAATATAAATGATTTTGTAGAAAGAGCTCATATGTTAAGATGTAGAAGTAATGTGGCTTGTAATTTGTTTGCAGATGAATCCTTAGATTTTGTATACATAGATGCCAATCACACATACCAAGGAGTTAAAGATGATATTAATTGTTGGTATAGTAAAGTCAAGAAAGGTGGTATATTATTTGGACATGATTATCTAAAAATAGATTTTGGTGATGATAAGGACGTACCAATATATGCATGGAATCCTTATATAGGGCAAACAGGTGATGATTCTAAATATATAGGTATGTTTGGTGTAAATCCAGCCATTGATGAATTTACTCAACAATATGAATATGAACTTAATATAACTGATGAATTTGCAGGCACTTGGTGGATTATTAAAAAATAAAATTCAATTTATTTGGTAGATATAAAAAAAAATCATATTTTTGCAAACATGAATAGAGATGATATACAATTCGATTTAGAAACATTAATTACACATGGACAATGTAGTACATTTGGTCTATGTATTACATTGAATGATGAGTTTGTATTAATGTTACAAGAACAACAACAACAACAACAACGTGAAAAAAAAATTAATAAATTATTAAATGAATAGATGTGATAATCATATGTATCAATGATGATGAAATGAAATATAGTAATTTACATAATTTTTTAACAATTGGTAAAAAATATAAAGCTTTGAATGATCCTTCTGAATTTGAAGATGTTGAAGTTTTGATCTATTGTGATAATGGTAGAAAAATATATTATAATCATATTAGATTTATACCATTAAAAGATTTTAGGAAAAATAAATTAGATAAATTAAATATTAAAAATTAAGATTATGTGTAAAATTTGTGAAAAAATCAGTATGAATACTGAGAAATATGTTGATTTAGGAAATCATATTTATATAGGTAGATATGAAGATGAATTTTATCTGGATTTTGGAAATCCAGATAGAGTATTTAGTGATAAAAATATAATAATGATTACACATTGTCCTATGTGTGGTGATAAATTAAAATTTCAGAACTTAACAAATATAAATTATCCATATAATCATTAATATCATCAAATATGGTACAACTTTCCACAGTTATTGAAGTAGATTCTTTTATATTATTTTTGAAAGATAATAATGCTTATGATGAGTATGTGTTCTATTGTCAAATGGATATATTAGATATTATAAATTCATTATTATATATGAAAGATATAAATTTTGTAGGTGGTGCTTTCTATTGGCAAAAATCATCAACTATTAATTGGTTAGATATAAATGAAAAATGGCTGCGTCAAAAAGATTATTATTATGTGCAATATAAACGAGATAAATTATTAAGAAAAATTTTATGACAAGAATTAATATAGGTGCAAATGTGAAAACATTAACAGATGAACATTTACTTACTGAGCATAGAGAAATTAAAAGATTACCTTCAGTCTATAAAGATAGAATTAATAAGATTGGTAATATAGGTACTATACCTAAAAACTTTATTTTAGGAAAAGGTCATGTTTTGTTTTTTATAGATAAACCAGATCTAACTAAAAGTAGGTATATAGAAATATATAATGAATGCATTAATAGAGGTTTCAATGTCCAAAATTATATAGATAATTGGGATTGTTATGAAAATAAAAAAACATCAGATTATACTATAAATGAAAGTGATAAAAAAATAATTCAAGAAAGAATTACCGAAAGATTAACAAAATCAAATAAAAAAGAATGGCATTATTATAGGAAAGTTATATCCAAAGAAAAGGCAATTAATATATTATATAATAATTATGAAAGTTATTTGCATAGATAATACACTACTTGAAAAAACAACACTGATTATAGGTAAAATATATGATGTTATAACAATTGATATATCAAATAATGGAGAACAAATGTATACTATTGATGTGGGTAAATTTATTGGCTCATATAAGACAACAAGATTTATAGAATTATCTACATTTAGAGATGAAAAAATTGAACAAATATTAAATACTTAATTATGAATAAAACAAAACCAGCATTAGTGAAAGTTGAAGATCCAATTCAGCGAAAAGAATTAATAGACTTTTTATCTACACATGATATTAGACATGTATTATTTTCAGCAAGATATAATTATGGTGTCTATATAAAAGCAAACTATTATGATATAAGTTCATCAGATAATCCAATAATAAGTGATGATTTTGTAGATTGTGGTACAGACATAGAAAAGTTTAAGAAATATATCAAAACTAAATAAAAATATTATAATGAAAGTTGTTTGTATAGATAATTCAAATTTAGAAGACTCAGGGCTTGTGGTTGGTAGAATATATAAAGTTCTGTATATAATTAAATCTAAGGTTAATCATAATGTGATTTTATGTGTAATTGTTGTGAATGATGTTAATAAAGTTTATGCTATTACAAGATTTAAACTTTTATCTAAATTTAGGAATGAAAAAATTAATAAATTATTAAATAATTAATTATGAATTATAATATATATTGCCCCTTTTGTAAAGAAAAATTAATAATAACTCATCAAGATTATTATGAATCATTAGTTGAACATACAACTGATAGTGATGTATCATTAAAAGATGGCTATCAATGTATAAATCATGATTGTGTATCAAATAAATTGACATTAACATGGGTTGAAACTGGTGAAATATTTACAACTTTCCCAAATTTCCCATCAAGAAATATTAATTATGAACAATTAGATTATTTCATTAATTTATATAAAGTCGATAGTGAATTATATGCCTTAAATTCTTGGTATTACTATTATAATAATGGTTGCCAATTAATAAAAAAATTAACTATTAATTTCAAATTATTAAATTATAGATTTACTTTATATCCAAAAAAAATAGGTGGTGAAAATATAAAATATAAATATAAACCTAATATATTTAAGTGGAAATTGAATATAAGAAAAGAAAAATCTTATGGGTGAAAGTTACTATAAATTATCACCAGATAAAAAGACTTTAATTGGTATTAATGATGATGTGATAGATGCTATTTTACCAGATACTGTTGTTATTATAAAAGATGATGCAATTGTACGTAATTCTAAATTAGAAACTATATATGGTGAAAATGTATTATGCATTGAAGAGAGAGCATTTGGTTATTGCTCCAAATTATATTCTATAAAATTTCCCAAACTAAAACTAATTGAACCATGTGTTTTTTATAGTTGTTATAATCTCACTGAAATAAATATACCTAATATCAAGTATATAGATGATTGTGCTTTTGCTTATTGTAAAAAATTGAAAAATATTAATTTTTTGAATGTCTTAACAATTGGCAATGGTAGTTTTTGGAATTGTAAAGAAATAGAAAATGTTAATATGCCTATTGTAGAATATATTGATAGAAATGCTTTTGATAGTTGTATAAACTTAAAATCAATTTTAATAAATGATAATACTAAAATAGGATTTGATACTTTCGATAATTGTCCTAATTTATTTTATATTAGTAAACCTTTAATTGAAGAAGAATTGATAAAAGTATTTCGTAGTAAAATAAATGTTAATCAATATATTAGATTAAAAAGAAATACAATTATAGATAATTTATTTGGTGATGATAAAAAATAATTGTATATTTGCAAAAAAATAAATATTATGATTTGTTATAATAGATATAAGGAAAAAATAATCATTGATAAAAAATCAAATGATTTATATGAATTAGAAATGAATCTACAATTTTGTAGATGTGGTTATGATGAAAATGATCTTCTTAATATGGTTGATCCAACCGGTGGTCCTTATATAAGTGTTGGCTTATTTGATATGGGTTATTTCAATAAAGAATGGTCTGGTGATATAGTAAAAGAAATTATTATAGAAAACAATATAATAACACTTAAAACTGAAAAACTTTAATATGGTGGGAATTTGACAACAATCAAGCAATAAGCAGATAATTTGATATATGTAATTTTGAGAGGGGAACATTAAACGAGGTAAGAAAATATCAAAAGAACATAAAGCAATTTTCCAGAAGAATTAGTTGAAAAAAATAATTACTATTTTCACAAATGAAAATGATATTATATATGATCCATTTGTAGGTACAGGTAGCAATAGTTGCTAAAAGAGATTCAATCGTAACTATATTTGCTCAGAGATAAGTCATAACTATTGTGAGATTATTGAAAATAGATTAAGAGATAATTAATAAAAATTAAACATAATGAATAGAGAAAGATATTATAACAAAAAAACAATTTGGAAAGTAATAGTTAAGGATACACAAATAAGTGATTTTTATCGTTTTAAGAAGAAAACAATATTTGATAGACTATTTAATAAAGATACTAATTATATTGTTGATATGTTTTATGGTATTACACATGATAAATTTACTATAGAAGAGTTCTTAAAAATGTCTAATGCTTTTTATATTAAAGACAATGAGGTATATGTAAAACCACATGTGAAAATAATTTTCACTAACAAAGAGGAAGAAGAATTTTATTTTAATACTTTAATAGAAGCACATAATTATAAGAATAGTATTATAGATGATAACTATGATGAATATTAATTATTTAACAATAATTTAACATAAAAATCATAAAAAAATAATCTTCTTTGATATATATTAAAAGAAAATTATAATATGTAGGTAAAATCAAAAGATCTTAAAAAGATACTTGGCTTATAATATGATACTTTTTTTAGTTGTAAATCTTTGAAAACAATTAAAACATAGTTTTTATGATGAAAATGAATATAATATTTTTCTAAAAAATAATAGAAATAATAAATTGAAACAAATATTATAATAAAAAAGACTTAGATTGAACTAAGTCTTTTTTATTTACTATTAAAAAAGTCCAATTAATAGTATCAATAAGAATACAAATCCTATCACAATAACCAATAAACAACCCTTAGCTCCAGTTTTGAATATATCTAATAAAGTTCCAGTTAAAAAATTAAAACTGAAATTAGTAAAGGTTCTAATTATAAAATATACAAAAATCAACCCAAGTATAAATGTTAACATAATATTATATTTTTAAGTTTACTGCAAAGATACTACAAAAAAATTAATTGAGCAAATAAATATCTATGATTTATATATTTTTAACTTTCCATTTTTATCTATGGTATATTTTATATCATTCTTAGTACAAAAACCATCACCATTATAAAAATTTTGACATCTGTAATGCTATTCCAACTTTCATAATAGCCATATTTTAATAGATGGACTATTGAAACAACTTTTATCAAGACCATAAGATAAAAGACATAATTATTTATGTCTTTCTTAATTAATGTTAAATATTTGGTGATGTAAATTATATATTATATCTTTGCAAAAATAAAAAATTATATAATGTATAAAGAAATATATGGAGACCTCATTAAATTATCATTGAATAAACAATTTGATGTTATTGTTCATGGTTGTAATTGTATGTCTATTATGAAAGCTGGAATAGCATTACAGATGTCAAAAACCTTTAATACAAATAAATATAAACAAGAATTAATTGGTCCAGATATCAATAAATTAGGTAATATTGAATATGAAAATTTTGCAATAATCAACCAAACTTTTTTTAATATAAATTATGGTGAAACAAATTTACATGGTGATGAATTTATATTATCAGTAGTGAATGCATATACTCAAATTAAACCAGGTAAATTCTTAGATATAGAAGCATTAAAATTATGTCTCAGAAAAATTAATATTTTATTCGAAGGAAAACATATTGGGTTACCACAGATAGGTTGTGGTATTGCTGGTGGAGATTGGCAAATAGTAAAAAAAATAATAAAAACAGAATTAAAAAATTGTAAGGTATCTATTGTAATTTATAATTAATATGACAAAACAAGAATTTTATGATAAATATTATCATATAGGAACAAATTTATATGATATACACCACGATGATGATGAAAAATTATGTAAAATATCACAGATTTGTAATGAAATGGATATCATTATAAAATATGATAATATTATGTATTTAATAATGAATGATTATTTTATAGAGATTAATAATTATGATTATGAAAATTTTATATCTGATTATGAACAATATAAAAAAGATGAGACTAATAAAATAAATTGCTTACCAAATATAGACAATGTTAAGAAATGTATAGAATTATACAACTTATTTGGTTTCAATGTAGAATTAAGTGATGAATTAATAAAAAATAAAGATAGAAAATTTAAGATATATCTAAATAAGGAATTAATAAAGGATTTTTCAAGTGCCAAAAATGAACTAACCTTAGAAAAAACCCCTAAGATAATTAAGGAAATAATTATAGATCTTGAAATTAACCATTCTAAAAATAATTAGTTGAATTTAATTCAATGTGATATAGTATTAGTTTAGTAAATGTAAATAAATTAAACATATTTAATAATCAATAAATAATAAGATGAAAATTAAATTAAAAAGAAAATCTATTAATAAGTATGTAGTTCTACCTTATAGTAGTTTTAAGGAATTGTATTTAGACACTAACATAAGACCACATATTTCATTACATAAAGAATATGTAGTGAGATGTTATGAAGGTGATTCAGATTTTTGGACATCAATACATTATTTTATTTTATTAGATTCCAGATATATTTTAAGTGGATTTAATAATACAAAATATAATGGATATGGTTGGTTGCCTATTGAATTTTATGATGAAAATGTTCTACATAAAAATCTACGAAATGAAAGATATGGTAGAACATCTAATATTAATTTATGTGTAGAACAATATCCTAAAGTAGATAAATATAATGATTATGAAAATATAAAATATCATTATGAAATATGTAGAGAACATGAATTGAAAGTAATAGAAGAAGAAAATAAATTACACACTGGTTGGGGTTCTGGTGAAGAAATTAATAACATACCTTCTCCAAAATATATAGAAACTAATGTATATTATGGTTTCATCACAGGTGAATATTATAAGAGATTACTTGAAAATAATAAAATAAAAGAAGAAAAAAAAGAAATTAGATATAATAAAATTAGAAAATGGACACATGGATTAATTGATATATCTATAGTGTAAAAATATTTATTATAAATATGATAATATGTGTGATAAGCTCATTATTGAAAAAAATAAAATAATAAAAGCATATAAGGATGTTGATATAATAGATGAAACTAATATTAAATATATTAGTAGATGTGCTTTTGAATTATGTAGAGAATTAAAATATGTGAATATTCCAAATGTTATTAGATTAGGTCCAGTAGCTTTTCGTAGTTGTTTTATTTTAACCAATATAAATATACCAAAAGTGAAAGAAATATGTGAAGCAACGTTTCAACATTGTGTAAGTCTAGCACATATAAATTTACCCAAAGTAGTTAAAATAGGTAGAGACACTTTTTATAATTCTGGTTTAATTAGTATAAATATACCAAAATGTAAAGAGATAGATAAAGAAGCTTTTGGGTGTTGTGAAAACTTAAGTATGATTAATTCAAACCTATCTGAAGAACAACTAATATTTGCATTAGGAAGTGAAGAACATTATAAAAACTATTTAATTAGAAATAGAGAATATAAAATAAACAAGTTATATGAAGAAAAATAACATAACTAATTTTTATTGTGAAAATCAGACATTGATTTCAGTGGATAGCAATGTTATAATATTTGATATACCAGAAGGTGTTGTTAGAATAACACCATGGTGTTTTAGTGATTGTAAATATTTGAAAAAAGTAACCATACCAAAAACAATGAATTTCATTAATTATCATTCTTTTGAAAATTGTTCAAATTTAGATAATATGATAATACCAAAAAATGTAAATAGTATATTGAATTGGGCTTTCAATGGATGTGAAAAATTACAAAATGTAATTATACAAAATGATAATACTGAAGTTGGTTATGGTGCTTTTAATGAATGTTATAATCTAACTTATATTGAATCAAAATTAACTAGGAAAGAATTGTTGAAAGCATTTGGTGATGATATAAAACAATATAATAATTATTTACAAAGAAATAGAGATATTAAATTAAATAAATTATTTAGATACAAATTACAATAAATAGTATATTTAATCTGAGAAAAATTAGGTCAAATAAATTATTTGTTGTATATTTGTATTTGTAAATTTTGAATTAAATATGGATTATAAATTAACTAAGGATGAAAAAAAATTATTATATGTAGAAAAAAATGTGAAAACATTTAGAATACCAGATAATGTACAAATAATAGGTGATAGTGCTTTTTATAATTGTACTTTATTGAAAAACATATCAATACCAGATAAAGTGACTGAAATAGGGGACAAGGCTTTTGGTAATTGTGTAAATTTACAACATATAGAAATACCAAATACTGTATGTAAAATTGGACATGGTGCTTTTCACAATTGTGAAAATTTACAATCTATAAAATTACCAAATATAACTGAAATTGAATTTGGAACATTTAAGAATTGTATAAAATTAACTAATATAATTATACCTAAAACAGTAACTAAAATAGGCAATTTAGCATTTGCTAATAGTGATATAAATAATATAAACATATCAGATGTAACTGAAATTGAATTTGGTGCATTTGAGAATTGTAGTAAATTAATTAATGTGAATATACCTAAAGTTAGAAATATAGGAAGTTGTGTATTTAATAATTGTTTTAACTTAAACTATATAAATTCATGCTTAAAATCGAGTCAATTAATTATTGCATTTGGTCTTGAGTGGGAGTATAACAATTATATACAAAGAAGTAGAAATATTAAATTAAATATCTTAGAATATGGAATATGAATTATCTGAAGATAAAAAAATATTAGTATATGTTAATTGTGATATCAATACAATTGATATACCAGATTCAGTGGAAGTAATTGGTAATTATTCATTTAGGAATAGTGCAATGAATAATATATATATACCAAATATTAAAATTATAGAAGAATGTGCTTTCAGAAATTCACATATTGAAAATATTTGCCTACCAGATGTAGTTGAATTACGTGAGTTTTCATTCAGTAATTGTGTAAATTTACACACATTGATTATTCCAAATGTGACTAAAATTAACCAGGGTGCTTTTTTAAATTGTGACAAATTAACTTATATTAAATCTAAATTAAGCAATGAACAATTAAGATTAGCTTTTAATAATGTACCTAAATATAATGCTTATATACAAAGAAATAGAGAGTATAAACTAAATAAGTTATGAAATGGATTTCAAATTATCGAAAGATGGTAAGGTATTAAATTATGTAAAACCACACGTAGTAACATTGGATGTACCAGATAGTGTGATAAAAATAGATTATTTAGCTTTTTCAGATTGTAATGAATTAATTACTATAAATATGTCTAATGTTGAGGTTATAGGAAATTCAGCTTTTTCAGGTTGTGAAAAATTAACTACAATATCTATGCCAAAAGTGACTAAAATACATAATTATGCTTTTAGTGAATGTGTTAATTTAACCAAAGTTAATTTACCTGAAGTACAAACCATAGGTGATAGATCTTTTAGTCAATGTTATAATTTATTAGAAGTAAATATGCCTAATGTAATATACATTGGTTCTTTTGCTTTTGAAGAATGTGTTAATTTAAGTGTGTTAAATATACCTAATTTTCGTAGATATTATATAGGCTTTTTAACTAAATGTGTAAATCTTTCTTATATAAATAGTAAACTGGATAAAGATCATATTGAAGCATCATTAAATAATGAAGAGAATTTTCATAAATATCTACAAAGAAATAGAGAGTATAAACTAAATAAGTTATATGGAGAATTATAAAATATCAGAAGATGGTAAAACATTATTGTGGATAAATCCAAGTTACATAGATGTTGAGATACCATATGGTGTAACTACTATAGGTAGTAGAGCTTTTAATAATTGTCGTAGTTTAAGTAATGTGATAATTCCTAATTCTGTTACTAAAATAGAAGAAAAAGCTTTTAGTAGTTGTTTATTTATACGAGAAATAAACATACCTAATAGTGTAACTGAAATACAATATGGTACTTTTGCACATTGTATAAATCTAAAAAATGTAAATATATTAGGTTCACCTATGATAGAAGATTCTGCATTTGATTCATGTTTTAATTTATATACAGTAAATATGCCAAATGTGTCTGAAATTGGAAATGATGTTTTTGTTAATTGTTATATTATATCAAATATCAAATCAAAAATAATAGAAGAAAATTTAATATATGCATTTTATAGTGAAAAAGAGTATTACAATTATTTACGAAGAAATAGAGAATATAAACTTAAAATTTTAGATGAAGGATTATAAATGACAAATGTAGATATACCAAATGTAATTGGATATAATGCTTTTCATAATTACCATCGTATAATTAACATAAATTCTAAATTGATAGAGGAACAATTGTTATTTACTTTTGGTAGTAAAGAACAATATAATGTATATAAACAAAGAAATAGAGAATATAAATTTAATCAAATATTTAATGAGTAATTATAAACTTGTGAAAGATGGTGAAA
>JALOAD010000082.1 GCA_023228995.1 Candidatus Muiribacterium halophilum | reverse complement strand
TAGAGGAACAATTGTTATTTACTTTTGGTAGTAAAGAACAATATAATGTATATAAACAAAGAAATAGAGAATATAAATTTAATCAAATATTTAATGAGTAATTATAAACTTGTGAAAGATGGTGAAATTTTACATTCAGTAAATATAAATGTAACAGAATTTACTATACCTGATACTGTAAATAAAATTGGATTATATGCTTTTAAGGATTGTGTAAAACTTAAGAATATTATTATACCTAATAAAATCAATATTATAGAAAATAATGCTTTTAATAATTGTCGTAGTTTAACATCTATTAATGTATCAAAAAATATAAAAATAAGTGATTTTGTATTCAATGATTGTATAAATCTTAAAAATGCAAACCTATTAAATGTAGATTATATTGAAGTTGGTACATTTTGTAATTGTATAAACTTAACTACATTAAATATACCAAAAGTTAATTCTATTGGTTATATGGCATTTGCTGGATGTGATAGTCTTACTAATATCATATCTTCCTTAAGTGAATATCAATTAAGTTGGGCTTTTGGTAGCAAAGAACAATATAACAAATATTTAATTAGGAAAAGAGATTGTAAAATAAATCAAATATTATAATATGAAAAATTTATTTATATTAAACAAAAAATGAAATAATATAGAAATATATTTTAATCCTGATAATAAATTATCGAATTATACCTGGACCAACTAAAAATGAATATAAAACAATTGAACAATTTGATGAAATAATATTAAATTCATAGTAAGTAAATTAAATAAAAAAGTTTCTATTTGGTAGTTTAATTTATTTGTTATATCTTTGCATCATATTAGGAATAAACATTAAATACAAATTATTATGAAAAGAAAAATTGTAGTATATACTGGACAAGATTATTCAAATCTATGTGGACCACAAAAGCACCCATTAGATGAAGCAAAAACAGCGGTTAGTATTCTAACAGACGAAAATACAAATAGTATACAATATTCAAATTCCCCTGATTTCATCACCACTATATGTTATGGTGCAATTGAAATAGGTATAGATATTGAATTTATACATAATGGTGTATCACAAGGAAATGGTATTGAAATGATATTTAATGATTTCAATAGAGCTTTAGATATAACATCTAATATTGGAGATTATATAAAAATAAAAAATGGAAATGAATAAAAAAATTAAAACTTCAATAGTAGGAGGTAATTTTGACACTGAAAATGGGGGAAAATCAAGTGTGATTTCCAAATTAGGTGAAAATTTTAATAATGCTTCTATCTATAATGGTGGATGTATAAACAATATAGAAAATATATTCACAGATGATGGATTTAAGGAATCTGATTTAATAATTTGGATGCCTAATATCCAGAATGAAACTCCTAAAAATTACCCTAATAAGAAAAGAGGAAGTGTATTAATTTGCTCAAAAGTAATGCGAGATAATTATACTCGTATTGACGCTATTTCAAGAATCTTTAAGATGCATGGTAATGCAGTAATAGCTATTACAAAAGACCAAAATATATTCACATTTGAATTAATAGATGCTTTAGGTAATACTTGGTATAAAGGTTCTCAATTGAATAAATTAAGTGATAAAATTCTTGAATTTTATTCTTTCACTAAATCAACAATAAGATTACCAAGTATAAAAATCGCAACTAATTCAGATGATAATATTGAAAATTATTCACTTGAAGAATTCATTGAAATAAATAAAGAATTACAATACAAAATAGAAACTTCTTGTGGTAATAGATTTTTTGGTAATATATCTACCAGATGTCAAAAGTTATTTCCTAGTTTAAGATATAATAATATATATGTATCACCAAGAAACAGTAATAAAAAATCATTAACCACATCGGATATTGTTAAATGTTTTCTATATAATAATACTGTTTTTTATTATGGTGATAATAAACCGTCGGTTGATGCACCAATTCAATTAGCAATATATGATAAATATCCTAATATAAATTTTATGATACATGGTCATGCTAAAGTTAAAGATGCACCTACTACAAGTAATTATTGTTTATGTGGAGATTTTAATGAGGTAAATGAAATATCAGAATTAATTGATGATACAAGTTCATGTGGAATAATAAATCTGAAAAAACATGGATTTTTAATATATGCTACTAATACTAAACAATTAGTAGAGATTATAACAAATAATGAATTTTATTACTAGAGAAATAATGGAAGATTGTTGGTTGACACCAGATGGTAAAATAATAGAAGTCGGTAAAGGTAATCATAATGAATATGCTATAGAATTTCTTGAAAAAGAATTTAATAAGGAATATTGACAACTTATAGATATATTAGATGGTAAATATCCTTATCAATTTTTACATAAAAAAGGTTGGATATGAATTAAATTTACTAAAGCAGAACCTTATATATGTATTTTAGGAAATAGTACAGATATGACTAAACCAATGAGAAATACAATTGATCCGGTAATGAATGAAAGACAAATGAGAGTAGCAAAAGATATTTGTATAAAACATGGATTTAATTTCCATAAAGCAATAAATCCAGAAATGTTTTGGTAATAATTAAACAATAATAAAATGATTATATTATATTTAACATTAAAAAAGAAATGGTTTGATATGATTGCTTCTGGTGAAAAAACAGAAGAATATAGAGAGATTAAACCTTATTGGAATAAACGCTTATTTAATAGGAAAATTAATGTAGTGGAATTTAGTAATGGATATGGAAATTCTGTACCTAAAATGATGTATCATATCATTGATGTAAAAATAGGAACAGGAAACCCATCTTGGGGGGCTGAACCAAATAAATTATATTATGTTATTAAATTAGGAGATAAAATTATATAATGAAAAAATTAAATCAATGTTTTTAGACATTTATAAACTCTTTTGTACATTATTATGGTTAATACTTATATATGTTATAGGCTTTTAATTCTATATACTTTATTTATTGCAACTGTTGCATTATTTAATGGGGGATGGATAGTAGATCACAATGATAAAACATAAAAAATGGTATGTATACACATTTTATAAATCATCAACAGTCTTAAGATGTAAAAGTACTTATTATGGTGGTTTCTATTCAAATGCGAATGACAATACATATTATGTATTATATGACATATTAAATATCTATTTTAAATTTTAATATACACATAAAAAAAATAATAAATTAATATGAAATACTTAAAAATGTTTAATGAATCTATAAATAGATCAGATATTGATGCTATTTGTGGAAAATATAATATAAAAAACTATACTATAAATGATGATGGTAGAATTGATGTAAATGGTAATGTTAATTTAGCCAATAGACAATTAAAAGTGTTACCTTTGAAATTTAGAAATGTTAATGGTTTTTTTGATTGTGGTTCTAACAAACTAATATCATTAGAAGGTGCTCCTCAATATGTAGGTCGTCATTTTTATTGTTATAGTAATAAATTAACAAGCTTAGAGGGTGCTCCTAAAAGAGTAGATGGTGATTTTTCTTGTAGTGGTAATCAATTAACATCCTTAATTGGTGCACCTCAATATGTAGGTGATATTTTCTCTTGTGATGATAATCGATTAACAAGTTTAGAAGGTGCTCCACAAAGAGTAGGTGGTTTTTTTGATTGTAGTAGTAATCACTTAACAAACTTAAAAGGTTGTCCTCAATATGTAGGTGGTGGTTTTTATTGTCATAATAATAAATTAACAAGCTTAGAAGGTGTTCCTAAAAGAGTTTATGGTAAATTTTTTTATAGAAATAATAAACTTAAAAATATAGATTATTTACCTAAAACTTATAAATTATTAAGTATTAAAGAAAATCCAATTCTTAAAATATTAGTTTTATTTGTTAGATTTGATGAATGTGGTTGGATATCTAATATAACAGATAAAGAATTAATATCCGAATTTATAGATAGAGAAATAATACAACAAGATATACTGTTAGTTAATAGGTTAGTCGAATTTTTAGATGATATAGATAAACCAAAATCCAGGGAAGAACTCATAGAAATGTTAAAAAATGATTATGAAATACGATGAAATTACACAAAAGAAATTTATAGAAAATATCATATATCAAACTGATTTATATTCAGATGTAATATTTGACTTGAAAGATAGTAAAAACATCCAATTGGTTATAGTAGACATAATTTTTAATTTTTTTGTGAATGTTTCTCAAAAAGAATGGAAATATTTACAAAAAAATTAAAAAAATGTAAAAATGACTTTTAATGTTTAATATATAACAAAAAACTAATTTAATATTATGAAAAAAATAAAAACATTTGAAAATTTTACATATGAATCAAGATTAACTGATGAAGATATTAAAAAAGTAGAAGAACCTATAACTGTATCTTCTGGATCTTCTGTTGTAAATAATGATTCCAAAAAAAAATATTATGGTATGAATTCTGATTGGAATAAAAATAATTTACCATTTGAATTTGAATCACCTATATCAAAAAAAGAATATCAATTAACAAGGGGGTATGTTAAATCAATATTAAAAAATAATAATCCAATATATTATTTAACTTTATTAAACTCCGGAAATGATAACACTTCAATGTCTATAAAAATATATGATTTGTATGATCATGATGATATTGCACATATTGAAGAAGGACGCGAAAAAAAATCTTTTTATATAAAAAACTTACAAAATAAAGATGTTATTTATAAGATAATAGAAGATATTAAAAAAGAAATAGAAGAAAGTGAATCATTTAATTAGATTTAATGAAAGCCTACAAGAACTAGAAGAATTAAAAAAATAATAGATGATTACTTTGCTGAATTAACCGATGAATCACTAGCTGAGATTTATATTGGTGAACCTGAAAAAAAAGTTTCATTAAGTGCAATAGTTAAACCAGATATTATTGATTATACCACTGATTATGATCATTTCATAAAATATATTAATAATTATAAAAAAATAGTAGATACAATAGAAGAAATAAATGTTGGTATTTTAAGATTGAAACATGATTATCCAATGAGGAACAAATGGAAACAGGTGGAGGCGTTGCCGTTAGGTGAGTATATGAAACCTGAAACACACCAGTCTTTAATTGAAACAACCAAATATAAAATTATAGTCATTTATTATTTGGTTAATCCAAATATATTTCATATCTTTGCACATTATTAAGTGAAAAATGAAAACAATAACAATATCAAATGAGATATATTCTAAGTTAGTAGAAATAGCTAAAGAATATTGTACACAGGATAATATGGTAGCACCAACACCATATTTTTATCAAGTCCAACATAAGGAAATAATATATTTTTCAGATGTTAGCCAAGGTGATTATATATTTTACTATAGTAGTGATGGTAAATCTGTTATATTAGATGTATTCCAATTAATTGAAGAATATCAAGAAATTACTGAATCTGAATTAACAAAGGATGAGATAGAAATATTCAAATTGATGTGGCAATATCCACCAGATGAATATTACATATTTAGAGGAGAAACTAAAAGCTTAAATAATATAATGGGAAAGCATTTCCCTGATTATACACGAGGCTCTTATAAATATAATGATATATATGAAAATGCTTTTTTAACTAAAAAATCATGTAGAGAACATATTGAAAGCAATAAACATCATTATGAACATCCCACTATTTCTTTAACTCATGCAAAATGTAATCCTGATATGGAAACTATTAGTGAATTATTAATGAGTATTTACAATAATAAAAACAATAAATAATATGAGAAAAAAATTAAGAATGATTATATCACCAATCTTGTTTACTATAGTATCACCTTTTACTATAGTATTGGATATTATTGTAACAATATTTTGCATTGTTGGAATACCATTTGTTTTATTATATAATCCCGAAGCAAAAGATTATACTTTCAAGAAGTTATTCATAGATATTATAAAATTTTATTACTTTGATTCTAAAGAAAATACTTCATTAACAATGAAACTATATTATACATTATTCATATAATCAATATGAACAACATATATAAATTAAATAAATTATCAGATGGTAATAAATCTGATTGGTTAGAAAAAGCAAACTGGAGAAAGCAAAATAAAAAGTGGTTAGATATATCAGCCAATATTGCACTTAATATTATATCTACTATGGATAGTAAAAATATATCCAAAGAAGAATTAGCGAAGGAATTGAATATATCAATTAAAAAACTAAATAGTATTCTAAGTGGTAATTTTAATTTTGATATTAATACAATATCAATTATCGAAACTAAACTAAAAATAAAATTGATATGATAATAACAGAGAAAAATAGAGAGAATGTAAGAAATTTTTATTATAGTATTCGTAGAGTAATTATCAGTATGTTTACTGATAAACGTTATTTCTATTACTTATATAGAGATATTAAACAAGTGTTTTTCAATTTACGTTACTGGTTTATGTGTATAGTAAGAACTCGTTATTGGGATGATGGATATTTATTAGATATAGAAAAACATTACTTAAAGCAAATGTTGAAATATTTCATTGAATCTGATTTAACTGAAAACAATGAATATGTAGTGAGAGATATCAAAATATGTCTATCTTTAATTGATATTATAAAAAATGAAGCTGAAGATATGTCTTATGTTAATATAAAGAATTATAAAAGGTTTATACCTTCATTAAATAATGAAATGTTAGATCCTTTAATAAAGGATGTAGATACAGTTAAAATGGTAAGTAGATGGATCGCACAAGAAAAAGCTTTTCATCTTTATAATAAAATAAGAGCATATAGAATGCAAACTTGGTGGGATTAAATAAATACGAAATTAATAACAATATAAACCATGAAAGCAAAAATATTACACATATTATTAGGTATAATAACAATTTTATTAATATCATTTGGTGTTAAAACCTGTAATGAAAATAATGAAAATAAAATTCCATCACAAAAAATTGAAGTGAAAGAATTTCAAGGAGTCATCACACATAAACATATTGAAGTAAAATTCTTTAGAGAAGACGATTGTTATGTTAAACTAAATAATGGTGATGTAAAAAAATTATATGGCAAAGATAGAATTACATATAATGTAGGTGATACATTATATAAAATATCTTATAAAGAAATAAATCCTATTGAAAAAAAATATTATATGTCAAAATTATCATTTTTTATATGGTTAAGTGCAACTATTTGCTTTATTGCTTTTGGTGCTTTAATTGATCGCATATATAAATAAATTATATAAGTATATATCATTATGTTACTTGTTTTTGATTTTTACATATATAAACTATATATCATAAAAATCAAAAATTTGGCTACTTATCTCAAATCTGTTGGAGTTTAATCTGATTTAGATAGATTTACTTATTAGGTATGTAAATTGGTTTAGAAACCTAAAAGGTATATCAAATAATATAACCTTTTTTATTTACTATCACCAATAGTGAAGTTTAAGGGCTCTAACTATTGAGTCATTCATTATATAGTAATGTAATTTATAATTAATATTCATTGTATATTTTGCTATATTAAATAAATGTTGTATATTTGCACTATAAATTAAAAAGAATATGATAGATTACTTCGAGAATTTAGGTAGGGAAAACACTATTGTTTTTTGTACTGATGATGAACATCACATTTTATTACCTGTATTAGATGACTTAGGTTATAGATGGTCAGATTATAATGAAAGAATACTAGGTCCAAAATATCTATATAGTACTTATTATAGCATAGATCATAGTTCCAAAACTATATGTATGCTTTCTACTGCTACTGGCTTTACTTCACATGATAGAGATGCTTTTCATAGGAAAACAATAAGTGTTACCCAATATTTAGAAAAAGTAGCACCTGAAAGAATACCACCTATAATAATGATAAAACCAATATATAACTATGTATATAATACTATTAATGAGAAAACTAATTTTCTAATATTGAAAACTTCTGATAATAAATATAAATTTGTTAAAAGGTCAATAAAAGAGCATGGTAAACCTATCATAAGAGAATTTTGTAAAAGGAAACTATTTAAGTGTGAATTTAAGAATTTTACATCATTATGTGATTATATATATGATATTTATGCATCAAAAAAATTAAGTGGTGATTTTTATCAAGAAATTTTAAGTTTAGATGAATCACTTAAGAATGAAGATATAGATAGCTTAGATAAATTGAAACCCATTAAAGAAAATACTTTATTATATATTTATAGTTATTCTACATCAAATAAGAAAACAATACTTACTATACAAAAAACTTCAAGTGATATGTATGTCATGAATATTAAAATAACTAAAAAGGTAAAATATTTATTCAAGAAAGGATATAAGAATAAAACAATTCTTAATACAAGTACACAATTTGTTAATCTGAAAAATTTATGTACTAATGTATACAATAATATTCAAAATAGAACTCTTATTGATGATAAAACTATAGATGCTGATTTTTTTAGTCATATATTAAATTTAGAAACAGGTAAAGGATTAAAATATAAATATTAACATGGAAATAAAATCTATATACAGAGAAAAGTTTGATAATAAAGACCAACTCATTATTATTAACACAGATGAAAAAGGATTAAATGTCAACTTAATCAATAACTTATTAACTATATATAATGAAGATATTGAGAAAATATATGAATTAGATATAACCACTAATTTATCAGTTGGTGAAATATACATTAAATATTATAATATAGAAAAAGAGCAAATACAAATATATCTTAAATACTATAATTGTATCACCAATTCAAATGTAGAAACAATCAACTTCAAATTAGTAAAAACAAATTAAATGACATGGCTATTACATAATGATTCACCATTAGAAATATAATAATATAAAAAACTATGAATAAATGTAAATTAGGAATACATAAATACATATTTATGACAACTCAACAAGTGGAAGGATTTGAAGATATGCCATTAAGAAATGTATATAAATGTGAAAGATGTAATAAAATAAAATATGAGGGTTTATTAATCATGTCTAAAAGTCACTTAGATAATACATTAAATTGGACCCCAAAAATTAATAATGATTATAAGATATTAGGTATAACTAAAAGAGAAAATATAATCGAAAATTACGAATATATACTAAGTACATTATCTGTAAATGAATACATCAATAAGATAGTAAAAGATACTAAGGCTAAAGTTATTTATATAGCTATGTTTGAAGAACAAATGAGAAATCTACATGAACTTCTATTAGAAAATTATAAACAATACATATTTAAACCAACATTCTTTAATGTATTATTTTTGAAAAAATATAAAATTAAAAAATACGAAAAACAAGTGATTAAGCCTATAATCTTCAAACTTGGGAAAAAATATATTATTGATGTTATAGCATATAAATATTAGAATATAAAAAAACGTCATCACAAAAATACAATAGTAAAAATAGAGATTTGTAATATAAAAGATTATATTTAGATTAACCATGATATAATTTCAGATACCACTAAAAGCAAAATTTCTAATCTTAATTACTCCGTTAGCTATGACTTTTTTCAAAATCTTACAACATACCAAACAACTTGAATCAATAATTTTAACTTTATTGAATATTTCAAATATATGCCAATATATGTAATTTTATTTACATTTATAATCTTTCTCATATTATGATATATAATAAAGATTATACTTTATTTATTAATTGTTTAAGTTTATAATCTCTATTTC
>JALOAD010000099.1 GCA_023228995.1 Candidatus Muiribacterium halophilum | reverse complement strand
ATCAATCAATTCAAACCGAACTTAGAAAAGATTTAGAATCGATTGAAAATGATGATTTTAATATTGATTTATTTGAAAGAATATTTGAAGTTGAAACATACAGAAAAAATATTTCCAATAGATACTCCATTTTAAATGAAATTGAGTCAAAAGTTTTAGATTTCTATAAAGGTGAGTATCGTGAAACTAACTAATATAGAAATATATAATTTATTCTCATATTATGGTGGAAATAAAATATCAATCGATAATATTACTTGTGTAATAGGTACAAATGGTTTTGGTAAAACATCTATTTTAAACGCAATTAAACTTTGTTTGAACTATCTTAAAATTGATGCAAAATCTATTTTAAATAATAAGGCACAAGATAATAATTGTTGGGTAAAGCTAGATTTTGATGAGTTTAATATTTGTAGAAATTGGTTTTTTTCAAATAAAATTGAAGAAAAACTTGTTGTTACTTTTAAAGACAATAGCATTTTAGAAGATGCAGAAGCTGAACATTTTATTCAAAATAAAATACCAGAGTTTTTGGTAGACTTTTTATTTTATGATGGAGAAATAGGTAATAATTTACTGGTACTATCTAATTCTAAATTAAAATCAATATTTGATTACGTATTTGATTTAGATTTATTGGTAAATACACAAAAAGATGCTTATGAAGTTTCAAAAAGATTACTAGAAAAAAACCAAACTAGTGGTTTTTCTGAAGTTTTAAAACTAGAAGAAAAAAGAACAGCTTTAATAGAAACTATCAATAAAGATAAAGAAAGTTTAAAAAGTAGTGAAGTTACACTTAAAATAGAAAAACTAAATTTACAAAAAGTAAATACTCAAATTAGAAATAAAAATAAAAAATTAAAAGAGTTAAATATTCAAAAAGAAAATATCAAAACAGTATTGGATGAAGAAACTACTAAGTTCAAAGATACCATTTTATGGCAAATGCCATTACTTTTTAATTCAAACCTATTTAAAGAAATTAAAAAAAGATCAAAAAGTATTGTAAAAATTGAAGATGAAAATTTATTTATAAAAAAATTCTCGCATTTTGCAAAAGAAATCAATTCTCCTGTTGAAGAAGATAAAATTTTTGAAATCTTTAAATCTTTAATGATAAATAACAATGAAAATATAAACCTATCTATTTCTTCAAAAGACTTTAGGCAATTAATTAATGAATTAAAAGATTTAAAATTAGAATTTACACAAATAGAAAATGAAATAAAATTAGAAGAGGAATCATCTCTTAGGCAAGAAGTAGTACAAATTTTATTCTCTCAAAGAGAAAATATTGAAAAAATGGTAGAGCATTTAGAACAAAAGATTTTAGAACTCAAAAATAAAATAGAAGATGATTCTTTAGAATTAAAAGACATAAATAAAACAATCACTCAAGCTTTTAGAGAAAATCAGTCTCAATATGCTGTAATTAAAGGTTATGAAGAATTACAGGCAATCTCAAAAGTGAGTGCCCAGCTTTATGAAAAAAAATTACTTGATAACCTTGAAATATTTAATAAAAAATTAGAGCAAAATACAGCTAAATTTTTAGCCCAATACAAACATATCAAAAATATAGTTGTGAATAAGAATCTTGAAATAGTCATATCAGATGAAAATTCACAGTTAAGTACAAATCTTCTGTCTGCCGGTCAAAAACAGATTTTAAACTTTCTTATTATCAAAACGATTCTTGATTTCAAAGATTTTACATCATTTGTAGTGGTTGATACACCTTTTGGAAGATTATCAAATAAAAATAAAGAGCTTTTACTCAATACTTGCTATTTAAATTTTGAGAATTTAGTTTTATTACTGACAGATAGTGAATATGAATTTATCAAATCTCAATCATTAAAATACAAAAAATACAATATATTAAGAAATGATAATGGCTCATTTTTGGAGGAAAATCTATGATAAAAACAACTCAAGAAATTGAAAATTATATTTTTCCTCTTTCAAAAATGTTAAATATGGAAAACGAACCTAAATGGGTACTTTTAAGATTTATGATAAATATCTCTTTGTCTTTAACGAAAGATTTTGAAGATGTGATTATTGACATATATGATGGAAAAGAGTATAGATTAGAACAAATTACAGGAGAAGGTAAAGGTGTAGATGATTATACTAAGCTTTACTGGGAAATGATAGAAGTTTTTGATAATATTACAATTAGTTCAAAAAAGAAATTAGAAGAAAACCTCCAGCGACATATTGCTAGAGGCTATACTATTTTAAAAACATCACTTAAGCATGATAGTAATATTTTTGAGTTTTTAGGGCAGGATTTTTAGAGAGTAATTACTTCATATTTATCTTCAATACTAATATCAAACATAAATATGTCTGTATACTTAAATAAATTTTTTTTATAAAATGTATCACTTATTGTCTGCCATCTTGTAGTAGATTCAATGTCTTGAATCAACTTGGTCGTTTCAGTAATATAATTTTCTATATCTTCTTTTTTGACTGAAAATACACTATGAGTACATGCTAAATAATTTCTCATATTGTTTACTTCCTCTAAAAAACTAGTTTGTACACTGTCAAAAGTTGTACTTGTCAGCTTATTTTTTGTTTTTAATAAATATATTTTTTTGTCAAAAGTCTTCAATATATCATACTCTTCTGATAAGTTATCACTCACTTTATTTTTTAAAGAAAGTACCTCTTCTTCAAATTGTTTGCTTGCTTCATTGATTTTTTTATCAATTTCATTTTCTTTGTTCAAGATTTCAACATCAAAATCTTTTTTTATCTTTTCAGTTTCCAAACGGAATGAAGTTATAAGGTTTTCGATTTTCAAAGTATTGTTATGAAAATTATTTGTTAATTGTTCTTTCAGTAGTTCAGATTGTTTCTTAGCATGTTCATCGATTTTTAAAATATTTTGGTTAACTAACTCATTTATTTTTTCAACACCGAGTTTAGATTCTACTTCATCAAGTTTAGATTCTATATTTTGAAATTGGGCTTTATGAAAACTCTCTAAAATATCAACTTTATCTGACTCTTCTAGCCATTCGAGTAATCCGTATTTTCTAGTACCTTCCTTGTAAAATAAAAGTTGCTTAGTTTTATAAGAAGCATTAGAATTTATACATTTTCTTTCAATTAAATTTTTAACTATATGTTGAGGGTCTTCTTTTTTGGCACCAAATGAATATAGTTCATTTTTGGTAATATGTTCATAGATTAAAGAAATATCAGTTGGTTTACCAAAATAATTTAAAGTATCAACTACAACATCATGAATTGTTTGCATTTCCTAAACCTTTGATATTTTCTAAATACTTTTTTGTCTCTTTAATATGTTCTTCTGTAGCCAAACCTAAATATATAAGTTTAATCAATTCTGGTTTCGTAGTCTCCCAGTTTGTAATAGTTTTTGGATCAACATTTATTCTTTCTGCTAGTTCTTTTTTACTTATTTTCATTTTTACTTCCATTTGTATTGACAAAGAAGGAATAATTTACTATAATTTTAAAAAAAGGTAAAATATTTCCATTATGATAAATATAAAATACATCGATATAATGCCGTTTGATATTTATATAGAATATGTTGATGGCAATTTTGAATACATATCTTTTACAAAAGCTTTACGGACTATAAACTATTACAAGCCAATAAATATGAAATTCACTATAAGTGATTCAGAGAAAAGTTCAAATTTTCTCAATAAATTACTAACAAACTATTACATATCCAATGATATCTTATATTTAAAAAACAGATAATTTTATCTAAACAAAACTATAAACTTTCTTCTTTTTCTCCTTGTTTTATTTTAATGTATAATGGTTCTACACGATTTGGAAAAAATTCAAATAAGCTATTATTTAATAAATCTGCTAGAAGATAATGATTCCATTCAAATTGTATTTTAGGCAAGTTATCTGAAATCATAAACAATAAATCATCCATTTTTGTTTCTTCATCTAATATTTCTAATATTTGTAAGTTGATTTTTTCTAACTCTGTTGAAGAGATATTTAATGCACTTAGTCTAATAAATTCTTCAGCATTTTTTCTAACAATAGATTTATATGGAGAATATAAATAATATAACATCACATTATTTTTAGATAATCCTCTTTTAGTAAAGAAGTTAAATAAATGATTTTTACTTAATACAGATGAAATATCTTGCAATAATGATGATTCAATGACATAGTGAAAATTTAAACTTTGTCTTGTAATTGGATAGTCTTTATGTACAATTCTTGTATTGCTAACTTGAAACTCTTTTTGAAATGTATTTTTTTTCAATAAATCAAGCATTAAAGTTTCTCTATTATAAGCATTGATGCAATTGAGCTCTTCTCTAAATTGTTCTACAATCATATTAATATATATAAATTGCATATCTTTAATAATTTTGTTTATAAAATCTATGATATTTTTTAATAGTGCATCTGAAAAATTTATATCAGTTTTTTTCATATACATAAAGGTATCAACAATCAAAATATCATCGTTTTTGTCAACTATTTGCTGAACTCTTGTTTTTGTAGTTTGTAATTTTTGTGATAATTCATCAAGTGCATAAACTCTTTTTTCATCCATTAAATTTATTATTGCATCGCCAATAATTCGTCTTTCAGTGCCTTCTTGTGCAACCCAAGGTGAATCATGGTATGAAAATTCATCAGGATATTTAATTTTTAACAATGAATGAAGTGCATATTTGCTTATGATACCGTACTCCATCAATGTTTCTTTATTGTCTTCATAATAATATTGTAAATCTATTTGTTCCGTTGTTTCAAGTGCTTTATTTAGATAGTTTAGTAAATCTGTAAAATCAAATTCATCTAATATAAATTGAATGTGCTTTATATGTATATATCTTCTGCCCCAATCCCACAGTATAATATTTCCTGTAAACTGTCCAACATTTAAGATATTTCTTATATTTTCATTTAAAAAGTCTCCAGGAAAATATTTTTCAAGAAGTAAATAAAGCTTATCAAATGTATTCGTATCAAATCCATCTTTGGTTAACAAATACATAAGTTCTACTTTGTCTCTTTTTCGTTTGTATTCAGACTTAAAAAAATATTTTTCGTCTACTACTGCTAAATCTTCTTGAGTAATCATAACCTCTATGATACTGTTAAAATTTAATCGCGTTGACAAATTTTTTAGAGACTTCAGTAAAATCTCTTTTGAAAATACTTCGTCATTAATATTGAGTTTTAAATATCTTAATAGATTAATATACTTAAACTTATCTTCTAAAACAAATGCATTTAAAGTAATATCTAATGTAAAATTCAATTTTGTTTTTAATATGTGTATTATGATTTTTTTTGTTATTTCATCTTTTAAAGGAATTTCATTTGTATTTAATATGCCAAATGTATTTATTAATTCTTTGATAAACATAACAAATTCTCTTGGTAGTGAAAATGACAAAATTTGTGAAGCTCTATCTTCAATTTGGCGAATTCTTTCTTTTGTTTTTCTTAAAACTTGACCAACATCAGAAAGTGTCAAATTGTCAACTATCCTTAGTTTTAAAGTATTGTATTGGTCTTCCTTTAAGGAAGAAAGACATTTTAAAATTGTTTCTTCAAACATGAATTTTAAAGGCGTGAAAATATAATTAGTTCCAATTTCTTCTAAAATATTTGCTGTTTTATAATTCTCAATATATTTTTTATATAAAAACTCGTCTTTTGTTTCTACGATACTTCGCAATTCTTTATGTGTAATAAAAAATTTATTTTTAGATTTTAAATAACTATATATTTCTTCTTGAAGATTATCAGAACTCATATTTTGATATAACAAATAAAAATGTAGATTTTTATCAAAATAATAGGATTCTAAAAAAGTTTCAGAAATCAAAAACACATAAACATATTTTTGTATTACTTCATTATTTATAAAATTTAGGTCATCATATGTTAAATACTTTTTTTCTTCTACTT
>JALOAD010000098.1 GCA_023228995.1 Candidatus Muiribacterium halophilum | reverse complement strand
AGATTCATTAAATGTCCTTATATATTTCATCGTATTGTATAATTATTTTTTAATAACTCTATGAGTTCTTCTCTGGATTTTGGTTTTCCTATATCATCTAAGAATTCTACTAATCTATTAACTAATAGTATATCTTGTTGTATCATTTCTCTATCTATAAAATCCATAATTAAATCTTTATCTTCTCTATTAGATATCAATCCATATTCATCAAGTTTAGTAAATAAATCTAATATTTTAGAAATTGGATTTTCGTTAATATTTAATTTTTTATAAGTTTTGGGTAAATAATCAATATTTTTAAGATTATTAAAATCACACCAAAGTATACCACCTACACTTTGAGGAGCACCCTCTAAGCTTGTTAAGTTATTATCATTACATTCAAAATCACCACCTACACTTTGAGGAGCACCTTCTAAGGTGGTTAATTTATTACTACCACATTCAAAATCACCACCTACTCTTTTGGGAGCACTCTCTAAGGATGTTAATTTACTATAATTACAATGGAAATTCCCACCTATACTTTGAGGACCACCCTCTAAGGATGTTAATTGATTGTAACCACAATCAAAATTCCCACTAACCTTTCTAAATTTCAAAGGTAATACTTTTAATTTTTCATGACTTAAATCAACATTACCATCTACATCAATAGAATCATCTTCATTAATTATGTAGTTTTTTATATTATATTTTTTACAAATAGCTTCAATTTCTGAGGTGTTTGTAGATTCATTAAATGTCCTTATATATTTCATCGTATTGTATAATTATTTTTTAATAACTCTATGAGTTCTTCTCTGGATTTTGGTTTTCCTATATCATCTAAAAATTCTACTAATCTATTTACTAATAATTTATCTTGTTGTATAATTTCTGCATCTATAAAATCCATAATTAAATCTTTATTTTCTCTATTATCATATATCATTCCATATTCATTAGATGTTGTAAATAAATTTATTATTTTATAAATTGGATTATCTCCTATAAATAATTCTTTATAATATTTTGGTAAATAATCAATATTTTTAAGATTATTATTTATACAAGAAAAAATTTTTCCCACTCTTTGAGGAACACCCTCTAAGGATGTTAATTGATTACTACTACAATTAAAATTCCCACCAATTCTTTGTGGAGCACCTTCTAAGGTTGTTAATTGATTACTATTACAATCAAAATAACCACTTATACTTTGAGGAGCACCCTCTAAGGAGGTTAATTGATTATCTCTACAATAAAAATACCCACCTACTGTTTGAGGACTACCTTTTAATGATGTTAGTTTATTAAAACTACACTCAAAATTCCCACTAACCTTTCTAAATTTCAAAGGTAATACTTTTAATTTTTCATGACTTAAATCAACATTTCCATCTACATCAATAGAACCATCATCATTTATAGTATAATTAGTTATATTATATTTTCCACAAATAGCATCAATTTCAGATCTATTTATATTTTCATTAAATTTTTTTAAGTATTTCATCGTATTGTATAATTATTTTTTAATAACTCTATGAGTTCTTCTCTGGATTTTGGGTTTCCTATATCATCTAAGAATTCTATTAATCTATTTACTAATAATTTATCTTGTTGGATAATTTCTCTATCTATAAAATCCATAATTAAATCTTTATCTTCTCTATTAGATATCCATCCATATTCATTAGATGTTGTAAATAACTTTATTATTTTAGAAATTGGATTTCCATTAATATCTAATTTCTTATGAGTTTTAGGTAAATAATCTATATTTTTAAGTTTATTATTTCTACAAAAAAAATCACAATAAACTCTTTTAGGAGCACCTTCTAAACTTGTTAACTGATTACCACTACAATCAAAAAAACCACCTACTCTTTGTGGAGCACCTTCTAAGGTTGTTAATTGATTACTACTACAATCAAAAAAACCACCTATATTTTGAGGACCACCCTCTAAAGATGTTAAATGATTAGAAATACAATAAACCCCCCCACCTACACTTTGAGGACAACCAACCAAAGAAGTTAATTGATTATGACTACAATGGAAATTCACACCTATACTTTGAGGACTACCCACCAAAGAAGTTAATTGATTAACATAACAAAAAAAATTCCCACCTACTCTTTGAGGACTGCCCTCTAAGGATATTAATTTATTATTATTACAATCAAAATCCCCACCTATAGTATGTGGAGCACCCTCTAAGGTGATTAATTGACATCTATGACAAGAAAAATCCCCACCTATACTTTGAGGAGCACCCTCTAAGGATGTTAATTGATTATGACCACAATCAAAAAAACCACCTACACTCTGAGGACTACCCTCTAAGGATGTTAAATTATTAAAACTACATTTAAAATTCCCACTGACCTTTCTAAATTTTAATGGTAACACTCTTAAATTATTTCCACTTAAGTCAACATCACCTTCTACATCAATAGAACCATCTTCATTTATAGTATAATTAGTTATATTATATTTTTCACAAATAGCTTCAATTTCTGATATGTTTGTAGATTCATTAAATGTTTTTATATATTTCATAGTATTTCATAATCTTTTTTTAATAACTCTATGAGTTCTTCTTTAGATTTTGGGTTTCCTACATCATGTAAGAATTCTATTAATCTATTTACTAATAGTATATCTTGTTGTATCATTTCTCTATCTATAAAATCCATAATTAAATCTTTATCTTCTCTATTAGATATCCTTCCATAATCATTAGATGTTGTAAATAACTTTATTATTTTAGAAATTGGATTTCCGTTAATAGCTAATTTCTTGTAAGTTTTAGGTAAATAATCTATATTTTTAAGTTTATTAGAATAACACCAAAATATACCACCCACTCTTTTAGGACTACCATCTAAGGTTGTTAACTGATTATAGCTACAAGAAAAATCTCCACCTACTCTTTGTAGACAACCCACCAAAGAAGTTAATTGATTAAAACTACAATCAAAATTCTCACCTACACATTGAGGACAACCATCTAAGGTTGTTAACTGATTACCACTACAATCAAAATCCCCACCTACACTCTGAGGACTACCCTTTAATGATGTTAGTTTATTATGACCACAACGGAAATCACCACTAACCTTTCTGAATTTCAAAGGTAATACTTTTAATTTTTTATCATACAAATCAACATTTCCATCTACATCAATAGAACCTTCGTCATTAATTATGTAGTTTTTTATATAATATTTTTCACAAATAGCATCAATTTCAGATCTATTTATATTTTCATTAAACATTTTTATATATTTCATCGTATTTCATAATCATTTTTTAATAACTCAATGAGTTCTTCTTTAGATTTTGGGTTTCCTACATCATGTAAGAATTCTATTAATCTATTTACTAATAATTTATCTTGTTGTATAATTTCTCTATCTATAAAATCCATAATTAATTCTTTATCTTCTCTATTAGATATACGACCATATTCTTCCTGTTTAGTAAATAAATCTATTATTTTAGAAATTGGATTATTAGATATATCTAATACTTTATAATATTTAGGTAAATAATCTATATTTTTAAGATTATTAGAATCACACCAAAATATACCACCTACTCTTTTAGGAGCACCATCTAAGGTTGTTAACTGATTGCCACTACAAGAAAAATTCCCACCAACTCTTTGTGGAACACCTTCTAAGGTTGTTAATTGATTACTACTACAATAAAAACCCCCACCTATATTTTGAGGACAACCCACCAAAGAAGTTAATTGATTAATAGCACAATAAAAATTACCACCTATATATTGAGGACAACCCACCAAAGAAGTTAATTGATTATAACTACAAGAAAAATTACCACCTACACTTTGAGGACCACCATCTAAGGATGTTAATTTATTATATTTACAATAAAAATCCCCACCTACACTTTTAGGAGTACCCTCTAAGGATGTTAAATTATTATAACCACAATGGAAATCACCACTAACCTTTCTAAATTTCAAAGGTAATACAATTAAATTTATATCACTTAAATAAACATTTCCATTTACATCAATAGAACCATCGTCATTTATAGTATAATTAGTTATATTATGTTTTTTACAAATAGAATCAATTTCAGATCTATTTATATTTTCATTAAACATTTTTAAGTATTTCATCTTATTTCATAATTATTTTTTAATAACTCTATGAGTTCTTCTCTGGTTTTTGGTTTATCTATATCATCTAAGAATTCTACTAATCTATTAACTAATAGTATATCTTGTTGTATCATTTCTCTATCTATAAAATCCATAATTAAATCTTTATCTTCTCTATTAGATATCCTTCCATATTCATTAGATGATGTAAATAAATTTATTATTTTAGTAATTGGATTATTCGGTATAAATAATTCTTTATAATATTTTGGTAAATAATATATATTTTTAAGATTATTAGAATCACACCAAAATATACCACCTACTCTTTTAGGAGCACCATCTAAGGTTATTAACTGATTGCCACTACAAGAAAAATCACCACCTACTCTTTGAGGACTACCCACCAAAGAAGTTAATTGATTACTACTACATTCAAAATTCCCACCTATATTTTGAGGACCACCCTCTAAAGATGTTAAATGATTAAAAATACAATAAACCCCCCCACCTACACTTTGAGGACAACCATCTAAGGTTGTTAATTGATTATCACCACAAGAAAAATTACCACCTATACTTTGAGGACTACCCACCAAAGAAGTTAATTGATTAACATAACAAAAAAAATTACCACCTACTCTTTGAGGACTGCCCTCTAAGGATATTAATTTATTATTATTACAATCAAAATCCCCACCTATAGTATGTGGAGCACCCTCTAAGGTGATTAATTGACATCTATGACAAGAAAAATCCCCACCTACACTCTGAGGACTACCCTCTAAGGATGTTAATTGATTAAAACTACAATCAAAATCCCCACCTACATTTTTAGGAGCACCCTCTAAGGATGTTAATTGATTACTATTACATTCAAAATCCCCACCTACATTTTGAGGACTACCTTTTAATGATGTTAGTTTATTAAAACTACATTTAAAATTCCCACTGACCTTTCTAAATTTCAAAGGTAATACTTTTAATCCTTTACTAAACAAATCAACATTACCATCTACATCAATAGAATCATCTTCATTAATTATGAAGTTTTTTATATTATATTCGTTACAAATAGCTTCAATTTCTGATATGTTTGTAGATTCATTAAATGTTTTTATATATTTCATCGTATTTCATAATCTTTTTTTAATAACTCTATGAGTTCTTCTTTAGATTTTGGTTTTCCTATATCATCTAAAAATTCTACTAATCTATTTACCAATAATTTATCTTGTTGGATAATTTCTCTATCTATAAAATCCATAATTAAATCTTTATATTCTCTATTAGATATCCTTCCACGTTCATTAGATGATGTAAATAAATTTATTATTTTAATAATTGGATTATTCAGTATAAATAATTCTTTATAATATTTTGGTAAATAATCAATATTTTTAAGATTATTAGAATCACACCAAAATATACCACCTACTCTTTTAGGACTACCATCTAAGGTTGTTAACTGATTGTCACTACAAGAAAAATCTCCACCTACTCTTTGTAGACAACCCACCAAAGAAGTTAATTTATTATTTCTACAATCAAAAAAACCACCTATACTTTGAGGACAACCCACCAAAGAAGTTAATTTATTATCTCTACAATCAAAAAAACCACCTACATTTTGAGGAGCACCTTCTAAGGTTGTTAATTGATTACTACTACAATAAAAATTACCACCTATACTTTGAGGACTACCCACCAAAGAAGTTAATTGATTAACATAACAAAAAAAATTACCACCTATACTTTGAGGACTACCCTCTAAGGATATTAATTTATTATTATTACAATAAAAATACCCACCTGCTCGTTGAGGAGCACCCTCTAAGGATGTTAATTGGTTATAACCACAATCAAAATCCCCACCTATAGTATGTGGAGCACCCTCTAAGGTGATTAATTGACATCTATGACAAGAAAAATCCCCACCTACACTCTGAGGACTACCCTCTAAGGATGTTAATTGATTACTACTACA
>JALOAD010000047.1 GCA_023228995.1 Candidatus Muiribacterium halophilum | reverse complement strand
TATTAAGTAAATATGGTGAAGTGGAATTAAAAATTAAAAAATATAATACATTTAGAGGAAGTAAAAATTTAAGAAATAGAGAAACCTATGTGAATGAATTATTATGGATTTTGAAAAAATGATTAGTTCATATTGTTGATATAAAATTAAAAAAAATAAGTTTTATATATATTTTTCAAAAAGATGCGACATCATGATATATACTTATTATAATATTTAATATATAGTTTATGAAATATATTAGAACATTTGAAAATTATGAAACTTCTATTCTTATTATAGTAGATGTTCAGAAATCATTTAGAAAATTCTTTACTGATTTATATCTTAATGAACTTAAAAAATATGCTTTAACATTTGATACAGTATATCAAATTTGGGATAATCATCATGATGTGAATTATGATAAAGATTATTTATATGATGAGAATCCAGATATTCCAATTATAAATGATTTGTATAATTTTAACAATGATATATTAATTGAAAAGAGATATAACTATGATGTAGATGTTACTTTTTATAAAAAAATATTAGATATTAATACATATAATAATATAAAAAATAAGGAAGATAATAAACAATTAGTAAAGGGTGATTATTTCATTACTAAATATGGAACTATTATTGTATATATTGGTAATAATCACAATTGGTTTCATGCTGGTAAAAAATTAATTAATGTATTTAATGATATGAAAGGTAAAACTATTACTATGGTTGGTGGTTCTAATAATGAATGCTATGAAGATTTAATTACAACAGCTGAAACACTCGGTGTTAAAGTTAAACGAAATGAGAGGTATATTTATTCAGCTAATTATTGTCCTATAAAATAAAAAAGTTCTGTGAATTTCACAGAACTTTTAATTTTTAATTAATTATTTTTAGCTAAATAGGTTAAATATATTAAATTTTTTAATATAAATTTTATTTTCATTAAACATTTCACCATTTATTATTATTTTATCAGCTTTTTTATCATAATCAACTTCAATTTTATCAGTGATGTTTTTCTTCATAATTTCCATAGATATTGGATTTTCAAGATAAGTTCGGATAGAATTTCTAAGATCTCTTGCTCCACCACTTTTATCAATTAATAATTCTTTAACATTATCAGTAATATTCATAGTGAAACCTAATTCCTCTATTCGTTTTTTTAATTTATTTACTTCAATATCAACTATTTGGTATAGATTATCTTTTGTTAGTGTTGCAAATATTATAATTTCATCAATTCTACTAATAAATTCTGGTTTTAATTGTTTTGATAATTCTTCTTTAATATCATTTTTAATTTCAATTGTTTTTTCTTCTGGTTTTATTTCACTAAATCCAAAAGCTGGTTTTTCTACAATTTTTTTAATTTGTCTAGATCCTATATTTGAAGTCATAAAAATATAAGTATTCCTAAAATCTATTGTAACTCCCTCACCATCAGTTAATTTACCATCTTCAAATATTTGAAGCATTATATCTAAAACATCTGGATGTGCTTTTTCAATCTCATCAAATAATATTACAGAATTTGGTTTTCTTTTAACTTTTTCAGTCAATTGACCACCTTCTCCATGTCCTATATATCCTGGAGGAGAACCAATCATTCTTGCTACATTATGTGGTGCTTGATATTCTGACATATCAATTCTAATCATATTATTTTCTGAGCCATATAACTGTTTAGCTAACTGTTTAACAGTATGAGTTTTACCAGTTGCTGGTTCACCTAAAAGTAAGAACACACTATTAGGACGATTTGGATCTTTCAATCCAGCATGAGTTCTTATAACAGTTTTAGCTATTTTATCAATTGCTTCATCTTGACCTATTACAACACTTTTTAATTCTTTAGAAAGACCTAATATTTTAGTATTTTTATTTTTATCTAATTTATCAACTGGAATACCAGTTTTTATTGATACAATTCTTTCAACATCACTTTTATTAATTTTAACTTTTATTGTTTCAACTACAACATCTTTTAATTCATTTTCCAATTCTTTAATTTTAATTCTCACTTTACTAGCTTCATCAAATTCACTTTCATCCATTAAAAGATCAAATTCATTTCTTAATTCTAATAATTTTTTTTCTTTATTTTTAATTTCTGGATCTTTTGGTCCACTTTTTTCAATTCTAATTTTTGCACCAACTTCATCCATTAAGTCAATAGCTTTATCAGGAAAATATCTATCAGTTACATATCTATCAGATAATTTAACACATGATTCAATAGCTTCGTCTGTATATTCTACATTATGAAAATCTTCATAAATATATTTGATTCCATTCAATATTTTGATAGTATCAGCTATACTTAACACAGTCAATGTTACTGAATTAAATCTTCTTGCTAAAGCTCCATCCTTTTCAATCATTTTATATTCTTTTAAAGTAGTAGCACCAATGCAACGCATTTCACCTCGTGCTAAAGCTGGCTTAAGCATATCAGCAACTCCCATTTCACCACTCTTTGCTGCCATAAGCATATGCAATTCATCAATAAAAAGAATTACATCTTTATTATTAGCCAATTCGTTTAATAGTGCTTTAACTCTTTGTTGCAAATCTCCTTGACCACCAGCACCTGAAGTTAGACTAGTTACATCTAAAGAAATTAATCTTTTATTTTCCAATACTGGTATCTCATCATTAGCAATTTTAAGAGCAACTCCACCTACTATATGTGATTTACCAGTTCCTGGTTCTCCAATAAGAACTGGATTGTTTTTAGTTTTTCTAGACAACACCCAAACAAGTTGATCAATTTCATATTCTCTACCTATAACCGGTTCTATTTTACCTTCCTTAGCTAATTTAGTCAAATCTGTTCCCAAATAGTCTAACATAGGTGTAGATGATTGGTTATTATTAGTTTTTTTATCAACTAATGGTTCATTTACACTATCATCAAATTCTTCAAATAATTTTATATTTGCCATTTTATTTTCTTTTTTTTATTATATATAAATTATAAAAAATATAAAAATGTATTTTTATATGAATTATATATAATAAAAAATAAAATAATTCTATGCCAGCTAAATCTAAACAACAACTTAAATATATTTATGCAATGAGAAATAAATATAAAACAATTGACAAAGCCCCCAAAGATATGAAGTGGGTTTTTGATGATGAGTGGACTCATGTTAAAATGAGTGATTTACCTGATTATGTAGATCGTAATTATGTAATGAATTTTGAAGAATTTATATTTATGTTATAATAGCATAAACATTATAATCTGAGAGTGAAAATAATATTTCCATATATTCTTGATATCTATCGGGATCTTCATAGAATTCAACTGATAAAGTGTAATCTAAATCAATCAATTCTGGTATATGTAATGATATTTGTTCTTTTAATTCTTCTTCAATAGTAGTGTTAGATAATCTTGTTTCATGTAAAAATTTAGTTAAATCTCCACCAAAATTTGGATCACCATATAATTCACCCTTATTTGTGAATATAACCATTTCCCATTTTTGTAATATAACTCTAATTAAATCATCTTCTATAATTTGTAAGTTATTAAATCTTGGGTGACCAGGATATTCAATATAAAAATCTATAAAATCAAATGCCATATTCTATATATAAATTATTTTATAATAAAATATCTCTAAATTTACCTATTATAGTTAGACCTAAAATAATAGGATCAGTTGTTGTTTCTAATTTAGAAGTATAATCAGCAATTATATAATTTAATTGAAATAATTTATTAATATCTTTATTATTAGAAATTGACCAATCTATAAATGGTTTTCCTAATAATTTTATTAAAATATCAATTTTATCAACTCCAAAATTAGTCATTAGGAAATGATATATTTTTTCATAATTATATGATTTATCATATAACATATCATATAATAATGCTTTTGTTTTTTGATTAATATTAATATCACTATCAAATCCACCAGTTTGTATATAAGTTTGAACTTCGGTTAGAATACTTCTAAAATCAGGATATTTTTTATTAATAATGGAAATTAAATCATCTTTTGTTATTTGTGAATTTTCTTTTGGTAGAATAATATTATTAATTCTTTTGAACATTGCCATTTTTAAGAATTTTTCTTCTTCTATTGTTTGTGCATCAAAATTTAATATAGTCATTCTTGATTTAATACCCTCAGATACTTTATTCAAATGATTTGTAGTTAATATGAATCTGACATTTTTAGAATATTTTTCAATAAATGCTTTGAAAGCATCTTGAAATTGAATTGATACTCTTTCAAACTCATCTAAAAATACAAATTTATATTTATAGTCAGTTTCCATCATTGGTGTGTATCTACAAAAATCTTCAATTTCTGATCTAAGAACTTCGATTGAAGTATATAGAGAAGCATTTAATTCTAAATATGGTATATCTTTGGTATATTTACCAATTAATATTCTAGCTATGGAAGTTTTACCACCACCATAATTACCAGCTAATATATAATTTTGTGTAATGCCATTCTCAAAATGTTTTCTAATTCTTGGTAATAAAATAATATCATCCATAGTCTTTGGACGATATTTTTCAGTAAAAAGTGATTTTATACTCATATAATTTAATTTGAATATATATAAAAAATAAATAGGAAAGTTTATTTTAATATATATTGGAAAGTAATAATTTTTATGATTGGTGAAAAATTTAATTTTTATGATACATATTTTAGAGATTTAATTGTATGTACCTTAAATGAAATAAGTCAGAGTGTTACTTGGATCAATCGTTTTGATGATAAAGATGTTTTGGTTGAAGTTCCTTTTTATTATTCAATGAGTGGTGATGAACGATTTCTATTAGATAGTTTTACAGATGATATAGCATCTGATAATAGACATTCTGAATTAAATACTGACGTTATACCAAGAGGACATTTAACAATGAGTAGTTTTAATATCAATTCTTCTGAATTTTGTAATCCTAATGTTTTTCTAAAAACAATAGTAGAAGATAAAGAACAGATAAAAAGTATTCTATCAAAAGTTAGAGCTTTGCCAATAACAGTTAATTTTGATTTAGAAATATTATTGGCGTCAGAATTGGATACATTCAAATGTAGTCAGGCTTTAATGAATACTATGTATATGTACAAATATATGTATTTTGAATATAATTTCATGAATATTGATGCTGTTATACAGATGCCAGATAATCAACCAATTGAAATGGTTAGAGAGAAAAATTTAAGTAGTGATAACACAATTAAAATGAAATTATCATTCACTGTAGAAACCTACTATCCAGCTTATAGAACAGATTTAGTTAAGGGGGTTGGTTTACCACAGAAACATGGTTCTGGTATGAGTGACTTAAATGGTCATTCATTCGCTGGTGGTATTTCAGAAAGATTTGATCAACCCAATGAAGTTGTCCCACTTGGTGCTGATGCTGGTTTTCATAATAGTGATGGAACTACTTCACCAAGTGATTTATATGGATCTAATACCTCTGATGATTATACTATAATAGCACCAAAGAGGACTAAATGGTATGATGAAATATTAAAAGCAAGAGAACAATTAAAAATAAAGAAATAAAGAAATATAAATATATATAGAAAAAAATGAAAAAAAATGAGTTTTTTTCCTTAATATATAGATATATAAAAAAAAGTATATAAAATATGAAAAATCTTAAACTTGAATTATTTAACTATAAAAAAAATCTTACTTTGGATCAAGAAGATATTATGAATATAGTTGAAGGACATATGAATGCTTGTAACGAACTTTCTGAGAAACAAATCATAGTTTCATTAAATGAAAGACTTAAACCATATACATATGATAAAAGTGTTAAAGTATTGTTAGAAGGACTTAATGATGATATGGCTAATTTTGAATTGTTATATGAATTAAAAAACTTATATAATGTAGTTAATTCAAAAAACCAAGGAGAATTATACAGACAAGCTCTTATTGTCCTATTAGAAACAATTAATCTTGATAATGATCAAGATAGAATGAGTAAAATACTTAATGAATTAAGTATTTATGATTATGTTCCTGAAATTAAATTATTTGTACATAATTTAACAAAATCTCCTGAAAAAAAATCAAATCTTTTAAGTGGTGGAAAAGCTGAATCAATATACACCATTGTTGAAACTGTCGAAAATGGACATATTGCTTTAGTTAAGGAATCTTGGTTCTTATTAAGTGATGAATCAATAGAAAAAACTTTATTGGAAAATCACATCAAAGATGAAAATCATTTGAAATCATTGAGAATATTAGAAACTGCTATGAAATTTGCAAGTGTATCTGAGGATAGAATTGATTTTAGAATTTCTGAATATTTGACTATTGGTTTGGCAGTTGGAAATAAATCTGGTCTTTATATTAATGATGATGAATTAAATGAAGATACAACTTTGGAAAGTTTATTTAATTCACCAATTGTTCCAATTGTGAACAAAAACTTCTACCCAATTATTGTTGAAGTATCTAAAAATTTAGATAAATTTGTTGAACTTGATGTAGTTAAACGTGTTAATAACATAATTAACCCTTATCTTGAAGTTTATGCATTCAATTATAAAAATAATACTTTCTTATATAGATGTGATGAAAGATATGGAAATAATCTATATTCATACTCAAGTGTACAAGAAATCATTAATGAAATTAGAAATGAACTTAATTATGATTTAACTTATTTCTTTGAAAATAAATTAAGCAAAGAAATAATTACTAAAAGAAAACTTGAAGATAAAGAAAGAGAAATTACTCTTAAATTAGAAGATGTTAATTTCAATATTAGTAAAGTAAAAAGTTCAATTCAATTAATTGGAGAATCTGAAGTACTTTCTATAGCTCTTGAAAATCTTGAAAAAAGAAAAAGTGTATTAGATATTGAATTACAAACAACTAAGGAACTTCAATATAATGAAAAACACAGACTATAATAGTAAATAATTGTTTATTAAAATAAAAAACCTCTATTAATGTAGAGGTTTTTGTTTTAATCTAATAATTAATAAGTTCTGAATAAAACTTTTTTATATAACTTTATATAACTTTATATAAAATTAATAAATGTAAATGGAGTATTACTTAAATAATAAGGAGCTTTATTATGAAATAGTAGTTTGTAAAGCAACCGGTAGACTAACCAAAAAAATGGAATTTATGCTAGAACTCTTAGCAAAAAGAACAATAAAAAAAATGAGATATTATAATAATGATGATAAAATGGATTGTTATCAATCTGGATTATTGGATATGTTTCAAAATTGGTATAATTTCAATGAGGAAAAATATGTAAATGCATTTGCATATTTTACAGAAATATTTAAGAGAGGTATGTGTAGAGGATATAATGATTTATATAAAAAGAAAGGTGATTCAGAACATCAAATTATGTTAATTTCATTAGAGGGTTCTAATAAAGGTAGTGGATTACATTCGTTATAATAAAAATTACAACATTTTTATTTTTTTTAATATAAAATTAAAATTAATATTATGTATAAAGTAATTTTACAACTTTGGGAAGAATCCAATAACAGCAATGATTTTTTGAGTAATGGTTGCACTCTACATCTTGATATAAAAGATAGAAATAATTATGTGGATTCAATATATGAATGTAGAAAGTATTCTACTATTCCAGATAAATATGATAGAATCATAGGTAATGGAATACAAGTTTTTATTTCAGAAAATTTATATGATCTTCTTTCAAAGAAGAAATTTATCAAATTAACTGAATCTTCATATCAAAATCTTAAAAATTTTAGTGAAATTCTTATCAAAGAAGAAGTGGTTTAATAATTAAACCACTTCTTTTTATTTACTTAAACATTTTAAGTTGTTGTTCGGTTACGATTATAAATTCGTAACCTTTTTTATTACACCACTTAATCATATTTTGCCATTTAATATTGTTTTTATTTGCCATTTTGAAATCATATTCAAAATTACGCATTTTTTTAATATTACCCTCAGGTATTATTAATTTCCCCTCATTCAAGTCTTGTACCATTTTATACTCTTTATATGGTTTAACTTCAACTACAACACGTTTTATTTCACCATTAGAACTTTTTAATTCATAATAAAAATCTGGATAATATGTATGTTCTTTAACTTTAGTGTCATAATTATCATAATGTGTTAATTGGTAAGGTATACATAGACATTCAGCACCCCATCTAATTATATCTTGATTATTATCAAAATATATCATTAATTGTAATTCCATACCAGATCTATAATATAAACCACCCTTATTATTGAGTTTAATCACTTTATTAATATTAGTTGGTTTATAGTTACCTTGACGATATTTAGAATTATTGGGTTTTGAATTGAGCATCTTTTTTAATAATATATATTAAAAAAAGATGCTTTAATTATTCAAACATCTCAGAAATTTTAATTGATTTGATGAAATTCTTGAAAGATTTAACTTTAGTATGATCTAATATTTTATCTAATTCTTGAAATGTGATTTCACATAAAAGGAATTTATCTAAATCTTCTGATATTAATGATCTATTCATTAATAGATAATGTAAATACCTTTTTTTATTCTTTTCCATATTTTTTAATTTTAAGTTAATCTCTAATTAAATATTCTTTATTGTCCAATTTATTTTTAATATGTTTAGTTGTGCTTATAATACCACTAAAACTATTAATTTTGAAACTGAGGAAAGTATTTCTATCAATAGGTTCTTTTGCAATTAAAAAATTAACTACAAAATTATTTGATATATATAAAGGTGGTTCTTCATCTTTCGTATCATAAACTGGGATACAATTGCCTATATATTTATTATTTTGAAATAAAATAACCCCTATAGAATTAAGTGGTGAATCTAATATATCAAATGTTCTTATATCAGTAATTGCATATATTTCAATATTATAATTATTCAAACTTTGTTCTTTTAATTTATATAGATTTTTCATAGATTTACCATTATATTCTTTTTCTATAAAAGTAGTTTCTAAACTGTCTATTAAAATAAACTTATTTATGAACTTATCTCCAAATGAAATATGATCACTCATTATACCACTAGAAGTTCTGATATCTAAATCTTTTAATTTAATTTCCATATTGTTTGTTTTTTAATTTGATGATGCAAATATACATACAAAATATGATTTTACCAAATAATTAACAATATTTAATATTTAATATATACAACATGATAATAAAAAAATATATAGAATTTATAGAAGAATCTTACTTAAGTGGGCATTTACAACCATTATATCATTTTACTGACCACTTATCTATAATAATAAAGGAAGATATATTGAAAAGAAGTAAACCTACCCGTACATCAAAGAAATCACCCATTTCAATATCATTAACTAGAAATATGGATTATATTGAAGCTGATTATGGTTATTTTATTGAATTAGATGCTAATTTATTATTAATAGATGGATATAAATCATATCCAGTTGATGAATGGGCTCTTGATCCAGATGATATAGAGGATGGTGAAGTAGTTGGTGTGGAAAGATTAAAAAAATTACACTTAGGTAAATCAAATTTTAATTCAATTAAAAATAGTTATAGAGGAACTAAACACAATCTTAATTTGCCAAATGTTGAAGATGTTGATCTTGAAATAGAATTTGAAGAACGTATATTTAAGGATATTAAAAATTTAGGCAAATATATAATATCTATTAATATAAGAGAAAATATAAATAAAGATATACTTAAAGAATATTTACAAAAATATCCACATATTATGATATATCAATATGATGAAGATAATCATAGACTTCGAGAAAATATAACAAAAAAATATAAATAATCATGGGTGAGTTAGTAGATAGAGTAGGTATTAGAATGTTAGTAGATGGAGATGGTTTAGTAGATAATTTTAAAAACAATTCTCTATATTTTTATGATAAGTATACAAAATCTGATAAAGATGTAATGTCAGTAAATGTAAATGATATTACTATAGGTCGTTTTTATCATTTCCACTATCAAGATATATCAAATTGGATGGCATATTCACCTGTTTTTGTAGTTGATTATAAAAAATTGAAAAATAAAATTATAATATTAGCAATTAATCTTAATTTTATCCCACTTGAAATTAGGGCATATTTTTTTGATAAATTTATGATTGAAAATAATTTTATAAATGATGTATCATTGGAGGTTGATTATGAAGGTGCTTACAATGAATTACTTAAAATTGGATTTGAATATGCTTTAGTAGAATATGATGCTATAAACATAAAATTAGTTCATAAAATATCAATGGATTTTGTACCAAGATTTTTAATTTCAGCACATCCTAAGAATAAATATGATCCTGCTAAATTATTTGATATTTGGAAGGTTAAAATACCTGAAAAAGAGGCAAGACACAAAGAAATGTTAAGAGCCACATTAGATGATTTTTATAATATGTCAGGTGAAATTAATGAAAAATATAATTTACTTAAAAATCATATAAGTAGAATTCAAGCACACAATAATAAATATAATAGATAATCTAAGTATTTTTTGAAAATTTATATGAAAATATAGAAATAGAGAAGGTTTTTTAATATATAAATAAAAATATAAAATATGAAGGTAAAGGAAGTAATGGAAAAGTATAGAATCAATAGGTGTACTTTATCAAATTGGTTAAAAAAAAGTTGGATTGAATTTCGTATTTTATCATCTGGTAGATATATATATCATGATTTAGTTTATAAAAATAAACAAAAAGAAAACAAAGAAAAAGAAAACAAAGAAAATGGCATCATATAATAATGTAAATAATATTCAGAATGATTTGAATTTTAATTATACTAATTCAGCAGTTGAAAATAGAGGTTTGTTTAGTAGAATATTAAGAGGTATATCATCATATGGTATGAATTTCAATGAAATGATTGTACGTAATCAAGTTGGTATCTCTATAACAGAAGATCCATTTGCATCTAGAGGGGAATCATTATATTCATTTTTTAGTTCAAGAGCAATAGCCTCTGTATTAAATAAAAAATCAATACCATATCTTGACAAATCATATGCTGATAAGAAGAGAATTCTAAGAGAATATTCAATTAAAGATGAAATTAGAGATTTTGTGACATCAATTGCAGATGAATGCATATTATATAATGATGAAAGAGATTTTTGTTTTCCAAGAGCTATATCTAATGATTATAGTCAAGAAGTTCAAGATAAATATATTGAATGTTTTGAGAAAATATACAATAAATATGGTTTCTCTGATGGTATAACAGCATGGACAATGTTGAAAGATTTCTTAATTGATGGTTATATTGCAGTTGAAATTATATATGATGATAGGAAAAAAAATATAATCGGTTTTGCACGACTTAGTCCAGATACTTTAGTACCAGCTTTTGAACCAAGTATTGGACATTTGTGGATACAATTTCCAGAAGATCCACAATTAAGAAGAATTTTCTTGGATTCACAAATTGTATATGTTTCTTATTCATCTCAAAATGAATTTTCGGAAATATCATATGTAGAGGGTTTAATTAAACCATATAATCAATTGAAAATTCTTGAACAAACAAGAATTATGTTCAATATAATTAATGCTACAGTTTATCAAAAATTTACAATACCTGTTAATGGGTTATCTAAACAAAAAGCAGAGGAACAAATAGGACAATTAATACATGATTATTCAGAGGAAGTTGAATGGGATGATTCGACAGGGACTCTTAATATAAATGGTTCTAAACATTTACCATATAATAAACAAATATGGTTTCCTCAAAGTGATGCAGGAACTCCATCAATGGATCTTGTTTCCCCAGAAGGTCATAATCTTAATGAATCCGATATGCTTACCTGGTTTTATAATGCTCTCAAAAGAGCTTCTAAAATTCCATTTCAAAGATTTGATAAGGAAAATGGTGGAGGTAATTTAATTAATGATTCTTCTGATATGACTAGAGATGAAATAAAATTTTATAATTTTATTAACAGATTAAGAGCAAATTTCAAAGAATTGATTACTAAGCCATTAAAATTACAAATGCTTATAGAATTTCCTGAACTCAAAAATGATGAAATCATTTTGAATCAAATGGATATTAGTTTTAATAGCAATCAAGTATTTGAAGAATGGAAAAAATTAAACAACTTAGCAAAAAAAGCAGAAATATTTAACACATTAGCTGGGGTTATGGATGGTGAAAAACCATACTTCCATATTGAATATTTGATAGATAATGTATTTAAGTTAACAGCAGAAGAAAAAGCACAAAATCAAAAATATTGGACAAAATATTCTAATAGTTTTGCTTCTGGAGAAGATATTGATAGTGGTGGATTTGAAAGTGAATCTAGTGAATCATCATTTGAAATGCCATCTGAAACAAGTGATGAAGATAAAACAACTTCACAATCACAACCAGAAGATAGTAGTGATATAGAAGAAACTGGAACAGAATTTGAATTCTAATAAAAAAACCTCTCAATTGAGAGGTTTTTTATTTTTATAATAATTTGAAATTAACTTGCTTCATATCTACATTAACATTAACTACTTTAACTTTAACAATATCTCCTATTTTGTATACTTTACCAGAGTCGTTAATCACAGTAAAATCATTAACATTGTGCCATTTTGTATGTGTTTCTGAAAATCTAATAAGACCATCACATTTTTCTATAGTAGTTTCAATAAAAATCCCATATTTTTGAATACCATTTATAACGGCATCAAATACTTGACCTATTTTATCTTGTAAATATTCAGCTTGTTTATATTTAACAGATTCTCTTTCTGCTTTACAAGCTAAAGCCTCTCTATTAGAAATATGTTTACATGTTTCTTCTAATTTTTTCTTATCTACTTTATTTTTATAATGTAATAATGTATTTTCTAACAAACGATGAGTTTTAATGTCACTATATCTACGTATACATGAAGTGAAATGACAATAGTCTTTGAAGTTCAAACCAAAATGCCCTATATTACTTGTAGAATAATAAGCCTTTGATTGACAACGCACTATCATTGTATTAATCATATTTTCTTCAGGTTTCCCAATAACATCAATTAATAATTGATTTATGCTACCTCTTAGATTTTTCTCAGTAATATCAAGGTTATATCCTAAACATTTAGCAACATGTTTCAACTCCTCTAATTTTTCATAATTAGGCTCTGGGTGAATACGATTAACACATACTTTTAATTTCTCTTTAATTATTTCAGCTACACTTTTATTAGCTAATAACATAAATTCTTCTATAAGTTTATTAGCATCCTTTTGTTCTTTTAAATAAACCCCAATTGGTTTTTTATTATCAGCATCTAATTTGAATTTTACTTCTACACCACCTATCTCCATTGAACCATTATTAACTCTTTTATGTCTAATTTTCTTAGCTATGTTATTTAATATTAATATTTCATCTTTGTAATCACCCTCCTCACCATCTATCATTGATTGTACTTCATCATATGTAAATCTTCTATTTGAGTGGGTTATGGTTTTTCCAAACCAAGTATCTAATATCTTACCACTTCCATTCATTTTATAAACTACTGAAAATGTTAATCTATCAACATTTGGATTCAAAGAACATATGTTATTACTTAATCTTTCTGGTAACATTGGAACACACCTATCAACTAAATACACAGAAGTTCCTCTTTTATAAGCTACTTTATCAAGTATTGAATTTTCTTTAACATAATGAGTTACATCAGCTATATGAACTCCTATCTCATATAAATTATCTTCTAATTTCTTGATACTTAATGAATCATCAAAATCTTTACTATCAGTAGGATCTATAGTGAAAGATATATCATTTCTCATATCTCTACGTTCTTTAATATCTTCATTTGTTATAATATCTGAGATTTCTTCTGCTGATAGTAAAGAATCTTCATCAAAATCCATTGGTAATCCAAACTCTAACATAATTGCATTCATTTCAGTTTCATTTTCACCTTTATTACCTAATATTTTCACTATATTACACATAGGTTCTTTTGGATATTCCCATTTTAATATCTCTACTAATACTTTCATACCACTCTCTAAATTAGAGGCATCAACATTGAAACTTTTATGTATTCTTGGATTATCTGCTATAACTCTTGCTTTCTTTTTACGAACTGAAATCTTCCCTACAAATTGTGTCTTATTTCTTTTTAAAACTTCTATAACATCACCAATGTTATCATATCTATCTATACCAATTTTAACTGTATCTAAATGTAATGCATCTCTTGTAGATTCAATTCTATATGTAATATTATCATAATTTACAAAACCAACTCCATTTGTATTAAATTCAATAATTCCCTCTAATATTTTATCATATTCCATATGTACTTTTTATTATTATATATTGATAAATCTACTCTTTCTTCCTATTTTTTTTATTTAGTATTTTAATATTCTGTAAAGGATACTCAACTCCATAATTTTTTTTCAAAGTTTTCTTCCTTTTATCTTCACTACACTTTCTACAATAATAAACACCAAACTCATTCCCATACTTTAAGTAATTCTTAAATAAAACCTCCTTCTCACAACCACATCCATCACACTTACATAATATTTTATAATGTGAACCACTTGATAATAATTCAATTGGTATATTGATAACATCACCAACATATACTTCAAATCCTAAATTATTATAATATTCAATATTTATATCTAATATTTTAACCTCTATTTCTCTTGTTATTATCATATTTATATTTAATTTTTCCAGCATCATATATAAGCCTATGTAAATCACCTGATTGTAGATTTAATTTACTAAGCTCCTTTTTATTAACTCTAACATTCTTAGATATATATTGGAAATCACATAAAACATCTTTATCATATGCAAATCCAATATCTTCATATAATCTACTATTTCTATATGAATTATCAACTATTGTTGTAAGATTCATATTATAATTATTTATGAAATAATTAATAATTTTATCCAAAGCTTTTGGTATACTCACTCCTAATTTATTACAAAATCTTAATAACTCATAATTCTCACTTCTCTTCATAAAAATAGCTAATGAAACTAATTCAGAACCTAAATATAAACCTATATTAACACTTGATGTAATATCTCCATGTATATGATTTATTGATAGGAAATTAGATTTTTCTTTTTTACTAACAATTTTTAATTCCAAGTTATTAATATCTATTATTGGTGAAATATTTAACCTCTCATTAATCATTGATAAAATAATATTATTCTTTTTTACCCAATCATCTTCCCAGATATGATATAAATCTATACCATTATCATTTGCCATTTTTGTTTTTAAGTAATGATAATCAATAGTCTTATGTAAAAATGAATGCCAATATAAACCATTAAACTCAAATGCTAAATTAAGCTCTGGTAGGTAAATATCTAACTCTTTACCAAAATCTCTAACACCAGTCCTTATCTCACCACTATAAACACTTTTGATATATTGTAATAACATAAGCTCTGAACCAGATTGTATAGAACCAATTGGGTTACAGTTAGTGCATATACAAGTTTTGAAATGTCTTCTACTATAATATAAATTGAAACCTATTATATAATTATTTTTACATATTGGGCAATGTAAAGTAATTTTTTCATCAATGTTATTTATATCAATTATATTAGGATTTTCCTTTTTCATCCGCTTGTGAGCTGTTTTTATATATGAATCTGTACTTTTCTTTTTAATAACTGGGTTTTGTGAATGATATTCATAACCATACTTCAATAAGTTAGTTTTCTTAATCATTTCTTTGATTTCTTCTGATTGGAACATATGCTTAGTTCCATATATTCTGATATTTTTTTCAATCATTTTTTGCTTATGGTTTGGATCTTGTGAAATATAATCATAACCATGATTCTTTTTACAAGTTTCCACCTTTTTATCTTTTATTTCTTGTGATTGTGATACATTATCAACTCCATATTTTTCCTTAATAACATTATCATATTGTTCTCTAAATTCTTTATTTTGTAATGGGTGATCTGTACCATATTTATTTCTAAATGTTTCCTTTATCTTATCTTGTATTTCACTAGATTGTGAAATATATTCAACTCCATACTTTTTAATATTAGTTTCTTTGGTTTTTTCTTTCACATCTTTTAATTGGAATACATTATCAACTCCATATTTTTCCTGGTTATTCTTAACCAAGTTACAACTTCTACAAATATAATCTGGAAAATTATGACCATATTCACCATATAATTTATAATCTACTTCTTTCTCCTTACCACATTTATCACATTTGAATTTTACCTTAACTCTGCTTGATTTGGTTAAGTGCTCAACTTTAATATCTATTAGATCACCACATTTAATATTATTATAATATTGTCTATAATGTCTGAGGTTTGGTTTAGAAATTTTAATTTTTACAGTCTCTGTTATTAACATATTTTATTTTTATTTTTAATCAATATAACCATATTATGCTTAGTATATATTAAATTTTTTAATAAAATTTTACACATTTGTATAAAAAATCCATACTCCCTAAAAAAAGGTTTTTTATAATAATATATACTTAATAAAAATAAATTATAATACAATGAAACCAGTATTAATTATAGAAAATTCAACGAATTCTCTGATTAAGGAATCACTTGATACTAGACCAAATGATTACATATTATCAGGAATTTTCACTGAATTTTCAGTAGTAAATCGAAATAATCGTATTTACACGGCTGAGAATTATTTACCAGTATTAGAAGAGTTTAATCAAAAAGTAGTAGGAGGATCAGCCTTCGGCGAACTCGACCATCCTGAGACCTTCACAGTGAGCTTATCAAGAGCATCACATGTTGTTAGAAAGACAGAATATGTGAAAGAGAGCAACTTAGTAAGAGGTGAGATTAAATTACTTAGCACTACTTATGGTAAAGAAGCTAAGGCAATCATCGATGATGGTTTGTCTTTATTTGTATCTTCAAGAGCAGCAGGTGTCACAGAAGGAAATGGACATGTAGCAATTAAGAAATTATTTACATATGACTTAGTTTGTGACCCAGGTTTTGCTTCTGCTATGATGGAAAATAAACCTCTTAATGAATCATTGGGGTATGAAGTAGAAAACACAAACTTTAGGATATATGAAATGTCTGATGAGTCAAAAATAAATGAATTATTCAATATGAACAAAAATGATTATGTAACAAAACAACAATTAACTGAATACTCAGAGCATTTAGTTAATGAAATGACAGCTGCTCATAAAGCTGTTAAGAATGCAATTTCTAAAGGTAAATATGAACCTAAGAAATTGGAAGAATTAATCTCATATTATGAAAACCTAAGATCTGAAAATGAACACATGGTTAAATATATGAATTATTTAGCAAATAAAATAAGTGTAGTTGTTAAAGAAAACAAATCTCTTAAAGATAAAACAACTAAGTTAGTTGAACACAATGATTATTTAGCTGAAAATATACAAAAAACAGTAGATTATGTGGGGTATATTGCTGAAAATTTAGATAAGAATATTGGTTATTCTGAATATATTGCTGAACATGTAGATAATAACATTGCTTATAGTAAATATTTAGCTGAAAATTTAGATAAGAATATTGGTTATTCTGAATATATTGCTGAAAATTTAGATAAGAATATTGCTTATAGTGAATATTTAGCTGAACATGTAGATAATAACATTGCTTATAGTGAATATTTAGCAGAACACACTGAAAATAATATAGCTTATACTGAATACTTAGCTGAACAAACTGATAAATCAATTGAATATCAAGCTATGATAGTTGAAAGATTAAACAATACTAAAATCAATGAAGGATTTGGTGAAGATGAAAACATGTTTCCAACTCCTATTCAATTTGGTTTCCATGAATATGATGAAACAGAAGATGAAACAGAAGATGAAACACCAGAAGTTGAAATCAATATTGATATAGAATTACCTAGATGTACATGTACTCAAGAACCATGTGAATGTCCTTCTAATAAACCTGAAGTTATCACAGATGTACCAAAAGACTTAGAAACTCAATTATTACCTGAAGAAACTCCTGAAGAAACTGAAGAACTAATAGATGAACCTGAACAAATTGAAGATAAAGAATTAGATATGAACACAGAATCTGCTTTATCACAATCAATCGATAAATTAATAGAAGAAGCTAAAAAACGTAAAGTTTCTGAAACAAGTGATTTGAACTTTCTTAAGTTCTTAAATAAATCACAAATTGATAGTTATTATGCTCTATCTAATGAAGATCAAGAAGCAGTGAAACTACACATAAGCGAAAGTAATTATTTTACAGCAAAAGATGTATTAACATTAATCGCAGAATCACTATCATCAAAAAATGAAACTCTTGAAGAAAGAGTAATCAGACTTATGCCTGATACAATAAAAGCTAAATGGCAACTAACAAATGAATCAACTAAAAAGTCTATCTTGTCTCAAGCTAAACTTTACCCAAGTGATGTCTTAATGACTGAACAACAAATTGAACATTTTTGGTTAACCAGAAATCTTAAAACTGAATCAAATTCTAAAAAATTGATTTCAGAAGATAAACTAATACAAGAAGATAGATTATCTGACACTGAAATGAAATCAATAATGGAAAGGTTCAAACAAATTTAATCTATAAAAAATCCATAGTACTAAAAAAGTACTATAAAACATTAATATATAGATTATAAAAATAAAAATAAAAATAAAAAATTATTATGTCAAATTTAAGAATAGACAAAACAAAAGCAGTTAAAAAATGGACTCCTGTTTTAGAAAACATGGGAGTATCTGCTGAAAGAGTTGAATGGATGTCAGAAATGGCAGAATACCAATCAATTAATGAAAATGCATATGTAAATGCTGCTAATGTGGCTGGTATGGGAGCAGTATTAAACCCTGTTATAGGTGGTTTAGCTGGTAGCACAATGCAAGGTGTTGATGGTTCTGGAGATTTAGGTCAAAACCTTTTACCAGTTTCTATGAAAATTGCAGGTCAAACAATTGGTTTGGATTTAGTAGCTGTAAAGCCAACACCAGGACCAAAGATTGATTTAGTTTATGTTGATTTTCAATATGATGATATTAACATGGCAACTAATGAAAGACCTCAAATTTTCAAATTAAATGCACTTAATAATGCAGATATCAATGTTGCTTTAACAGATGCATTAGCTACTAATCGTATACTTCAAACTCAAGGTGGTTTAACAAATGGTAGATTGTGGAATGATATCACAGATGGTACTTTAATAACAACTGAACCAACTGATAAAAAATCTCAAGTTGAATTTTTAGGTTTCTCACGTATTGATGGATTCCCAATGTTCAGAGCTTATAGACAATCTAATACAGCTGGTCAATATAATTATTTTGCATTTGATGCTACATTGAATACTTTTGGAACAACTGGTTCAATGATTGATCAAATTAAAAATATTGCTGGTGTTACTGTATCTGGTACAGCTTCAATTGAATTAGTATCTGCATTAGAAGATCATATCCCTGGATTCTCTGCAAACTGGGCAGGAGGAAAAGCAGCAGGTGATCATGCAATGGGAAGACAAACAGATGATGATACCTATTCAGGTGTTATTGGACCTAAAATCTCTTCTAAATCTGTAGCAGTTGGAACAATTGAAGTTTCTTCAGCTCTTAGAAGAACAGAAATTGAAGATATTAAAGCTAACACAGGTATGGATATCGTTCAAAAAATGGAATCTATTCTGGTTAATGAATTATCTCAAACTATCTCTAAACAAATTGTATCTAAGATTTTTGAAATGGGTGCTATGAATGCAGAAACTGCTCCTTTATTCACAGGTGCTACCACTTCATCAGCTAGAACTATCTTTGATTTAGATACTAACTATGTAACTGGTGGACCACAAGGTGAAACAACTCATGCTGTTCAACGTAAATTAATTACTAAGATTGCACATGCTTCTAACTATATCGCAACTGAAGGTCGTGTTGGACCAGCTCAATACTTAATCACTAATGGTGGTTTAGCAGCTGCTTTATCTGACATGGCTGGTTATACTATTAACCCAGTTAAATCTAAATTAAATGGACAAGGACAACTTTATCCAGTAGGATCTATCAATGATATTTCAATTTATGTTGATCCATACATGAGATATAATGATAATAGAATCGTTTTGGGTAGAAAAAACAATCCTGATCAACCAGGTATCGTATTCTTACCTTATCTATTAGCTCAATCTATTAGTATTATATCAGAAGCTACATTTGCTCCTCGTTTGTTACTTCGTTCTCGTTATGCAATTACTGAAGTTGGATTCTTCCCACACAAACAATTCATGACTATTACAGTTACTGATGAAAATCAATACCTTAACTAATAATTAGTTAAATATATGAAAAAGACCTCAATTGAGGTCTTTTTTTTTATTTCCTTAATTTTATTATAATATATTTTAGTATAAACTTTTACTCAATATACATATATAAAATATATGAGAGAATTAAATGTATTGAGTCTATTTGATGGCATTAGTTGTGGTAGAATTGCACTAGATAGGACACAATTAATTGTGAAAAATTATTATGCATCTGAAATAGATAAATTTGCCACACAGATATCGGAGAAGAATTATCCTGATATAATTAGATTAGGTGATGTTGTGAAGTGGAGAGAATGGGATATTGATTGGGGATCAATTGATTTAATCATAGGAGGTAGTCCATGTCAGAGTTTTAGCTCATTGGGTAAGGGTGAAGGATTTGATGGAAAGAGTGGTTTATTTTATGAATATGTGAATATTATGAATAAAGTATTAGAAAAAAATCCAAAAGCTTATTTCTTATTAGAGAATGTAGTTATGAAGAATGAGTGGAAAACCATTATATCTGAAATAATGGGAGTTGAACCTATTTTAATAGATAGTTCAACTGTTTCTATGCAAAAACGCAGGAGATTATATTGGACCAATATACCTGATGTGAAACAACCACATACTACAAATAAACCATCATTTCACTTAAATTCTGATGAATTTCCAGCTACTATGGACATGAAGAGAGATATAAGAAAAACTGATTTTTTTAGTTGTTTAACTGTTAGTTATAGTGGTGGTATATTTGGTGCAGGAAGACCAATTGTAAGTAAAAAATTAGGTAATTATTATGATGTTAAAGAATACCAACGACAATTAACTGTTAATGAATGTGAAATTTTACAAACATTACCAATTAATTATACAGAAGGAGTTAGTAAAACACAGAGATATAGAGCTATTGGTAATGGTTGGACAGTTGATGTTATAGCCCATATTTTCAAAAATATTAAATAAATATCATGAAAATAACCACAAAGTATATAAATTATGAATTATATAACCAAGGTTTATTTGGTAATAAATTACGTACTTGGAATTCTATTGACGAATTTATAGAAAGTGGTTACAAAGGTTCTGTATCAATTCGTTACAAAGGAAAAAGTGCAGGTAAATTTTGTTATTATAATGTAACAAATATACAAACTATAATTAAAGATATATTAGATAAAGGTGGAAGTAGAGATTTAATCATGATAAATGAATCTGCTCCAGATGAATACTTAACTATACAAGGTGAAATAACACGTAATGAACATGGTTTATATTTATATTATTCTATTTTGAAAGGTAAAATGAGAGATTGTATGAAATATGCCATATCTTCAGAAGGGCTAAAAGTTAAACTTCTGTTAGAATATTATTTAACACCAAGTTCTTATGATGATGTGATGGAATTGTTGGATAAATATCCAGATCATACAATTGAATTTTCTACTTATAGTAAATGTATAGGTGATTGTGTTGGTAGAAATACTATAATTTGGGAAGTTAGACATTATTGAAATTAATATATAGTATATATGAATATTAAAGAAACTTTCAAATTATTAGCACAAAGAACACATCCAGAAGGAAGTGAACATAAATTACTTAAATATTTACCATTTTTGAATAAAGATCCATTTGGTAATTATTATTTAATAATAGGTTCAATGAAACCAACTACTATGTTTTGTTGTCATTTAGATACCTATGGTGAGGCATCCTCAATTAATTTAATGGAATATCAAGATTTTATATTTACAGATGGTAGTACTATATTGGGTGCTGATGATAAAACAGGTGTAGTATTATTAATGTATATGATTCAAAATAATGTACCTGGTTTATATTATTTTTTTATAAAAGAAGAAATTGGCTCAATTGGTTCTAAATCATTAGCAGAGGATAATACAATTGATTATATGTCAGATTTGAAAAGATGTATAGCATTTGATCGTAAAGGTATTCATTCTGTAATAACACATCAAAAAGGAATAGTGAGTTGTTCTGAAGAATTTGCAGATAATCTAATAATGATGTATGAAGAATTTGGAATTTCTCTAAAAAAAGATAATACTGGTATATTTTGTGATTCAGGTCCATTTATAGGAAAAATGGAATGTACTAATATATCAGTTGGATATTATAATGAACATACTACAAATGAAATATTGAATATCAAATACTTAGATAGACTATGTAAAGCAAGTGTAAATATAAATTGGCAAGAATTATAATTATTATGTTTTTTATTATATATTTGCAATATGAACTAAAAACAATTTTAATTTTTAATATATAACTAATATAAATATGGGGATGTATTGGTATCGACTCATAGATTAATAATAATTATGCAAGTATCGGATTTTATTTAACCGATTAATAAATTAAATATGTAAATTTAGACGGAAACGTAAACCAAGTAGCTAGCAAAGAAGATTTAGTATTTGCTCTACAAAACAATATGATCTTAGTAGAAGATTTAGAAATTGCTTAGTCAGTTTCTTGGAAAAAGAACTACAAACTGAAACAAACAGTTAAAAATAAAAGGTTTTTAATATTCTTTAGAAGAATATATATTTTGTCCTTTTAGAAAAAAGGAATAAACTTGTAAATGAATAGTTATTAGTAACTAGAGAGGACACGTTGATCGAACAACGTCATCTCCACTAATGTATCCAGTATGGATGTTTTTTAATTATCCCACCACTTCTTATATAAGAGTGGTGGTTTTTTATTAAACATTAATTATTAATTATAATATAACAATTATGAATATAAAAGAGTGCATTGAGATAATTGAGTATAAATTATCACAAATTGAATTTGTGAAACTATATAAATCACCTAATGATGTGGGTAAATATAGTATCAGTGTTAATTTTAATATAGATGATTATCTGCATATTTTTAACAGTGATCATATATATATCATGATTCTCCATAATTTAATTAAAGAAGTGTTTCAATGTATTATAAAAGACATGAAAAAGACTAAAAATTATAGTTTTATAGATTTAAGAAATGACAAAAATCCAAAATTACTTATTGATGAATTATACAATAATATTAAATATAAAAATATATTAATACCAGAGTGGTTAAAAGAAAAAATAAATATTGAACCAAAGGCAACTATTAATAGTAATATCATATATTTAATGTGTAATTCTTACAATAAAAATATTTATATAAATCCTGATGATTTTTATAATAATGAGATATTTTTATTTAATGATATAGGATTGTCTATTAATAAACTTGATGTGATGAATAATGGTTATGGGCTAAAAATTATATTAAAATTTGATTATAAAATTCATAATGATAAAATTTATATTTTAGATGATGAACATGTGATAGGACTTGATTTATATAGAGATTATATGGTTGGTAAATTATTATAAAATAAAAAGCACTTGAAAAAGTGCTTTTTATTTTCTACCATTCTTTGTAATGTTCTAATATATAATTTTGTATTTCTGATATATTATCATCAAGTAAATCCATTTTATCATATTCATAATTAAACACTGATACTAGTGCTTTATTAATATCTGTACTAATAGCACTAATGAATGCACTTTTGCTAGTAGGTTCAAATGATACATATCCATCTGTACTTTTATTATGTTCTTTTATAAACATTATGAAATCGAAATTATCTGTATAGGTATTTAACCATTCCAATAATTTATTAAAATCACATATCATATCCATATCTAAACTATCTGTATTATTATAATTATAATTTTTGACCTTATGATAATCTCCTTTAATTAACTTAAATGTGAATGGTATTATACTTTTGAAATTTCGTTCATATATAGTGAACATATAATCTGTTACTTCTTTCAAATATATATCATATTCCAATTCAATATCATCATCTTCAATTATATCTATATTAAAATTATCATCTGGCTTTAATGCAAAATAATTAGTAGATAGTTCTAATGTAGTCATATCATTAACACTTTCATTTTTAATAGTATCTAATTTATCATCAATTTCATTTGGACTTAAATCATCTATTTTGTGTGATACTTTATTATATTTATGCCTACGATTACCAATTATTTGGTGATTTGTATCAGAATTAGGGATTTCAGTTTTATCCATTTTTTCCAATTCTTCTTTTTCTTTTTGTTTATTATTTATAAAATCTTTATAATTATCGATTCTTCTATTGACATTAAATGTTGGTGTATTATCTTTATGTATCATAATATTTTTTTATTTATATATAAAAAATAAAATATGTAAAAGTTTTTTTAATATATAAATATGATAAAAACAAAAATCAAACATGAGTGAAATGAGTAAATTAATTACATTAAATGGTATTAATGATAATGATATATTAGAATCATTATTTAATAATGAAATTATAGTATATGAGGATATACAAGCATCAAAGATATGGGTAAATTGGAATGGTGTTAAATTTGACATAAAAGCAAAAACTATTAATAGTGATTCTATTAATTTGATAGATTTAGCGATGCAGAATTATTATAATGATGCTGTGAATTATTTTAATAATTTAGATATTAGAATTAAATCATTATTAAACAAAAAATGGTGGTTTTGTTTTGAATACTTTCCTGATGAACAACCAGCTAATATAGAATATAACAAGCTTCCTAAAAATAAATTAGTTTTAACAACAATTAATAAAAATGGTAAATATAACTTTACAATTGAAGAATTAGAGGAATATGCAAGATTATTTGATACAGACATATTACCTATAATATATCAAGGTAGATTAAGTGAAAAAATGATTGAAGGTATTAAATATTTTATTAATACAAGTGAAGAAGATTTAGAGTATATTTTTGGTGAAAAATCATTTGCATTTTTTTTCTATAAATTATTAGATCCTAATTCTAAAAATTCTTTTTTAATGATAGATGAATATCAGGGTAATGTTGAGAAATTAATATTCAAAACTAAAGATGGTGAGGCATCATTTGAAATATTAAATCCTTTATATAAAAGAATCAGTGATAATAATTCAACAGAATTTGTTGAAATATATACTTTAATATTGATTAATTTCCTTAACTTTTGTCAAACATATGATTTAGAAGAAATTAAATTAAAAGGCACTAAGAGAGATGATGTATACATATACCTAATATGTAAATTATTTAATTTCTATATGGTGGAAACAAAAGATGATTTATTGAATTTTGATTTTGTTGTTCCTGAATTTTTTGATAAAGAAAAATTTAAGATTAATATTGAATTAATTACCAATAAATTAACATTAGAATATATCAAAGAAGATGATAAATTAGAATACATCTTTAAGATTATTTTGGGATCATTTAATAAAAAAAGAAAAAAAGCAATTGG
>JALOAD010000086.1 GCA_023228995.1 Candidatus Muiribacterium halophilum | reverse complement strand
GAAGATATTAAAGAAAAATTCATTAAAATAGTAAATGATTTATCTGTAAATAAAATGTATGAAAATTGAGAATAAATATAACTATTTAGTTCAAAAAGGCAAATGTAATATTTGCCTTTTTTATATAAACAAAATTAACATTTAGTATATAAAAAACATGATTGCTAAAAAAGTTATAAAATTGAGTGATTTGGATTCACATAAAATACTTAAGAAAAATATAGATGATAAAACAAGTAGTCTACAATTTTTACCAAAAGCTTTATTTGATATTTCAAAAGAAAAATATATCTATTACAATGATAAAAAATTAAAAACAACATATTTAATAGATATTACACATAATTTAATACTGAAATATTATTATAGAAAAGTAAATAAATTTCACTTATCATCTAATATATTAAAAGAAAAATATGGAAATAATTATAATTATTATATGAATTATTTATTAGATAATAAAATACTTTTATTGTTATCTAATTATAAAAAAGGATATAATACTAAGATATATGCTATATATGAAACAATTTTGAATGATGAGATAGTAAGATATCACAACTATGATAAGATTTTACTTAAAAAATATAAAAATAATATTTTAGAATTAAAAGAAGATGATGATACCAATGGTGAAAAAATAGATAATGATATTAAATTAAAATTAGTAAATGATTTATTTAAGGTTGATATACAATTGGATAGATCTATATTTTTCTTAGATTCATTAAAAGATAATGATTTAAGTATTTATAATCATAATAAATATTCAGTAGAATCTATACACAATAGACATATATTTTACCATTTTGATGCTTATGGTCGTATGCATACTAATTTTACCATATTAAAATCTTTTATAAGAAAGAATTGTCTTTTGATAGATGGTTGTGAAACATTGGAAATTGATATTTCAAATAGTCAACCATTATTTTTAACCAAATTAATTAAAGATAGTGGAACTAAATGGGTAGATAAAGAAGAATATGAATTATTATATAATATCACATCTAATGGAGTTTTTTATGAATATATCATGAAGCATATGTCTATTCCAGATAGAAAAAGTGCTAAAAATCTAATTTATAAAGTATTATTTGGTAAAAATTATAGTAAATCAGATAAAATATTTCAAGATTTATTTCCCACTACTTATAATTATATTAAATTGTATAAAAAAGAATGTGGTGATTATAAAGCACTGTCTTATTCTCTACAACGAGCTGAAAGTAATTTAATATTTAATAAAATAATTAGACATATAATGAATGTGGTTGATGTACCTATGATTACTATACATGATAGTATAGTATACCCTAAACAATATAAAGAAATAATTGAACCAATATTCCATGAAGAATTGAAAAAAGCATTTGATTAAGTTATCAAACTATTATTTTAATAGAATTTTATATTTCTATAAAATATTCATTAAAACTTGAGGAATATTTTAAGGTAAATAAATTAATTGCTTCTAAATGGAGAAATGGTAATTTTCCAAATAAGAGATTATATGAATCATATATAATGAAGGTAGTTCTGATCTTATTACTAAACTTTATATAACCAATTATATATAAACAATAATGAATAAATTAAAAGTGATAAGTTTATTTGATGGGATTAGTTGTGGTAGAGTTGCTTTAGAAAGAGCTGGTTTTGAAGTAGATAAGTATATTGCATATGAAATTGATAAACCAGCTATGTTTATATCTAATAAAAATTATCCTGATATTATCCAAAAAGGTAGTGTCTCTAATGCTGATTTTTCTGAATATATTGGATATGATTTACTAATAGGTGGTTCACCATGTCAAGGATTTAGTTTTGCTGGTAATCAATTGAATTTCAATGATAATAGAAGTAAATTATTTTTTGATTTTGTTAGAGCACTTAATATTATAAAACCAAAATATTTCATTTTAGAAAATGTTAAAATGAAAAAGGAATATCAAGATATAATTAGTGAATATTTAGGTGTTCAACCAATTGAAATAAATTCATCATTAGTATCTGCTCAAAATCGTAAAAGACTATATTGGACAAATATTCCAGATGTTACTCTACCTATAGATAAGAAAATATATTTGAAAGATATCATACATGAATATAATGATGATATTAATATTGAAGAATATAAAATATCAAATGAATGTACAAAGAAAATATTAGATATTGAATATAAAATAGGTAAAATTAAATGTAGCAATTCAATAAAAAATGAATATTATATACATAATAAAAATGTTGATATAGATAAATATGAAGAAAAAAATAGTTATTTATTTGGATGTTTAACTCCAAATAGATTAAACAAAAGACAAATGGGACAACGTTTTAATAAAGGTGAAAAATTCTATACTTTAACCACACAAGATAGACATGGTATTTTAATAAATGGTTATATTAGATTATTATCACCTATTGAATGCGAACGTTTACAAACTTTACCAGACAATTATACAGAAGGTATTAGTGACACACAAAGATATAAAAGTTTAGGTAATGGTTGGACAGTTGATGTTATAACACACATCTTAAAAAATATAAAATAATAAAATGAAAAAAATAAATGTATTGAGTCTATTTGATGGTATTAGTTGTGGTAGATTGGCATTAGATAGAGCAGGAATTAGTGTTGGTAATTATTATGCATCTGAAATAGATAATTATGCCACGATAATTTCAGAAAAAAATTATCCAGATATAATCAGACTTGGTGATGTAACTAAGTGGAAAGAATGGGATATTGATTGGTCTTCAATTGATTTAATAATTGGTGGTAGTCCATGTCAATCATTTTCTAGGGCTGGAAATAATAAAGGATTTGAGGGAAAGAGTGGTTTATTTTATGATTTTATTGATATATTAAATATAGTATTAGAAAAGAATCCAAAAGCTTATTTCTTATTAGAGAATGTAGTTATGAAGAAAGAATGGAGACAAATTATAACAGATATAATAGGAGTTGAACCAATTATGATTGATAGTGCATTAGTTTCTGCACAGAGAAGAAAACGACTTTATTGGACTAATATTCCAAATATTACTTTACCTGAAGATAAGCATATATATTTCAGGGATATATTAGAGAATGGTACTTTTAGAGAGATTCCAAAATGTATGTATTCTAATTATGGTAATAGAGCTAGAATAAAAGGACTTAATTATGTAAAAAATGATAAATCTAATACTTTAACTACTAGTAGCACACATACTATACAATATCTATTAAATGATGATAAATCTTTATGTAGATTACTAACTCCAACTGAATTTGAAGTTTTACAAACTTTACCAATTGATTATACTAATAATGTATGTAAAACACAAAGATATAAAGCTATTGGAAATGGTTGGACAGTTGATGTTATAGCCCATATTTTCAAAAACATAGAATAATTTTTTAATATATAGTTTATGAAATTGAACAGCTTCATAATTATATATAATGAAAATATTAATAAAGTGTTGTCTTTATTATATGCTTTAGAATATACGATCAATGAACTTAAATGTTATAAAAACAATGAGTTAATTGATTGTATAATTGCATATGGTAATGTATCTGATGATGATTTAAGATTTGAAACTATATCATTATTGAATAAATTGAAAATAGAATATGCTATTATAAGCTACAATGGTAAAATATATAAAATTAAAGGAGATGGTTCAGAAATACCAGTTTCTATTGATTATTCTAATATAGATAATGATATATCTTATATATCTAATTTCACTCGATTTTCATTCATAGAGGAAAAAAGATTTTGGAAGCCTAAAAGAAAAGAGGATTTTAGAGCTGGTATGATTATTGAATACTTTAATGATAATAATTGGAAAGAAAAGGTAGTTACTAATCCACATGAAGAATATGAAAAATTGTATAAACTATTAATAAAATATGATAAAATAAGAGTGGCTATATAAGATAAGATTCAATATTATGTTCTGGTGTTAATTTCATATAATAAGTATTGTGTTTAGGATAGTGTATTAAATGGAGTCCTGATGAGTTTTCATTTTGTAAATCACATATAATTAATTTATTCATTTTTAATTTTGGACATAATTCAACATCTATATATGGATATGTAATTTTAATTTTATCATAAGCATCTCTACCAGCAATTACATTATAATTCTGATAAATACTATTATTAAAAAGATCAGTTAATATGTTTATATGTTTTGTTGGTATATTTTCTAAAATTTCTATAAGTTCATCGTACATAGAACTAATATCATTATATTTTTTATTGTTTAATAACATTGATTTAATTGTTGGTGTTTTATATTCTGACATGATATAAATATCCTCACTTATTAATGGTTCTTCTTTATTAGATGTCAAGGATTTTATCTTATATTCTCTATATAATTGTTTATATTGTAATTTTAACTCTTCTATAGATATAGATTTTATATTATCTATATATAAAATTTTAATATTATCATATGGTGGATAATCTTTTTTTAATTTATAATGGCAATATTTTTCTAATTTCATAATTATTATATTAATCTAATAAAAAAATGTTCACTTTTTATGTTAATAAATTTTTATTACCTATTCTAGGTAATGATAATTGTGCATATATTTGTAATTGTTCTTTACTCATTTGATTAAAGTTATTTAAAATATCAACATTATTCCTATATTCTTCCATATTAATTTTAGCTTTCCCATGATAAAGATGATAACATTTAACATTTTTTATTTCAATATAATTAAGTAATTTCTCAACCATTATAGCACAAATATCATCTTCACAACCCCATCCAAAAATATTTTCACACCACCCTCCTATTTTCAATATTGCACTTTTATTAAAAAAAGTTATACCACCACATAAATTAATCTTTTGATTATCATTTTCACCTCTACCCATTCTATTAATTTTAATAATATCGGATAATTGTAACTTACTTTCTTCCATAGTTAAGTCTATTACAATATCATAAGGACTAACTACATCATATTCTTTTAATTTAAGTAAACCATTTATGAAATGTTGTGGATCCATGATTATATCACAATCACCAAAAACTATAGTATCAGTTGTACTATATTTAAGACCTACATTAAATGCCCAACTTTTATTAAAAGATTTATCACTTTTTATAAAAATATGTTTATTTATATTTAGATTGAGATGGGATATTTTACTATGTTTATCTTGTTCAACTAAAATAATTTCTACATTATTAAATAAATTTACCCATTCAAGAACTCTTCTTAGGTTTTGTAATCTTTCTAAATTATGTCTATAAGCAATTATGTAAGTAAATAAGTAGTTAGTTTTCATATATCATTTTCTTTCTTATATAAGAATATAATAGATTTGTTTTTAACTAAGAATCATACCAGGTAATTTATATCCATTTTGATTAACAACTTCCAACATTTGTTGAGTAGTAAGTTCTTTAGGATTCCATCCTTTTTCTTTACTATATTCTTCTATAAATTTTTCTCTAAGCATTGATATTTCAGTCATACTTAGACCACTTTGAATTAATTTTTCATCATCCATAACTGTTTTTTTATTTATATATTATTATTTTATTTGTGTATATGAAAAATATTTTATATATTTGTATTATGATTGAATTAATGGTTATATGTAATGATGAAAATGGAATATCAGAAATAGATAAAATTTTAGAAAATAATATAAATTTTAAGGATCATTATAGAAATTTGAAAATTAATAAATTATTATGATAGATTTTGAAAAAAGTTTTATAAAAAACAAACATGAAAGTTATAATTGATGCTTATGTTGATTATTTAATATCTAAACCAGAATTAATGACATGTTTTATATGAATTGGTTGATAAAGTTTTGGTTTGTTGGTGATATTCTTAAAAATATATTGATATATTATGAAATTGGATAAAAATATAATTATAACTGGTTTATCTGCTAATGGTAAAACAACATTAGTTAAGAAATTATATAATCTTTTAAAAAGAAATTATAAGATATTATTTATTGATGGTTTTAATTATCAATATAATAATGAATATTTTAATGATTATGATTATATTATTATAGATGATATTCATTATGTGCAAAATAATATACTTAAGGTAATATATGATTCTAATGTTATTGTAATTAGTACATGTCACTCTATTAAACTTACCAGATCAATTGTATATGTATCTAATGTATATGATTTACACATTAAACATAATTATGGTACGAATATTTTTGAATTGAGATACAAAGGTGATGATATTACAATTGATGTCAATAATGTATACTTAAATCATATTAGTAAAATTAGAAATTGTAAAATAAATAAATTATTATAATAATGATTTTAACAGATATAATAAAGTTATTAGAATTTGAACTTATTGATACTGGTATAAATCAATATCAATATCAGTATAAAACATATCTAATAACTATTAGTACTTCTTTTATCTATCTTAGAGATATTAATTGTATAGATAATCCATATGATAATTATATTACCTTAAAAAATTTAAATATATTTTTATTAAGAGATATAAGAGAAAAGAAAATTAGTAATTTATTAAAAAGATAAATTACTATATTTTATATATAGAAATATGAGATATTTAAGAAATTTTAATGAGTCCTTAAATAGTTTTGAAATTGATGCTATTTGTAAAGAATATAATATAAAAAAATATACTATAAATAATGATGGTTCCATTGATGTAAATGGGGATGTTCTTCTATGGAATAGAAATTTAAAAGTGTTACCTTTGAAATTTAGAAATGTTAATGGTTCTTTTAATTGTGGTTATAATAAATTAGCAAACTTAAATGGTTATCCACAACATGTAGATGATAGTTTTCATTGTGATGATAACCAATTAACTAATTTAATTGGTGCACCTCAATATGTAGGTGATGGTTTTTATTGTACTGATAACCAATTAACTAATTTAATTGGTGCACCTCAATATGTAGGTGGAAATTTCTCTTGTGATGATAATCAATTAACAAGTTTAGAAGGTGCTCCTATAAGAGTTTATGGTGAATTTTTGTGTAGAAATAATAAACTTAAAAATATAGATTATTTACCTAAAACTTATAAAAAATTAAATATTTACGGAAATCCAATTTCTAAAATATTAGATTTATTTGTTAAAATAGATAAAAATGTTTGGGTATCTAAAATAACAGATAAAGAATTAATATCTGAATTTATAGATAGAGAAATAATACAACAAGATATACTGTTAGTTAATAGGTTAGTCGAATTTTTAGCTGATATAGATAAACCAAAATCCAGTGAAGAACTCATAGAGTTATTAAAAAATGATTATGATATAAAATAAATATTTAATGTTAATTGATCACTAAATAATAAGTAAAAAATAAATAAATAATTAAAATTATATATCATGATGTCGCATCTTTTTTAATATTAAAACAAATTATTATTATATAATATAATACACATGATTAAAGCAGATAAGTATTTTAAGGATAATTTACTAAAAATTAAAACAGATGGTACAATGGATGAAAATCCAAGACCTAAATATAAAGACAACACACTAGCATATTCAAAATTTATAACTCAAGTATTTGAGGAATATGATTTACAAAAAAATGAATTCCCAATAACAACACTGAGAAATACTGCAATAAAAACTGGTATTAATGAGATATTGTGGATATACCAAAAACAAACAAATTCACTTGAAATAGCAAGATCTATGGGGATTAGATGGTGGGATGAATGGAATATAGGTAATAATACCATTGGTGTAAGATATGGTGAAACTGTTAGGAGATATGACTTAATAAATAAATTATTAAAATCCTTAAAAGATGATCCTTTTTCAAGAAGACATATAATTAATTTATATCAAGAAGTAGATTTACAAGAATCTAAAGGATTATATCCATGTGCTTATGAAACTATGTGGTCAGTTAGAAAAATAGATAATGTTTATTATCTTGATTTAACATTGAATCAAAGATCATCAGATTATTTGGTGGCTAATTATATTAATAAAATACAATATGTAGCTTTACAAATGATGATAGCATCACATCTTGGATATGAATTAGGCAAGTTTTGTCATTATGTGCAAAATCTACATATATATGATAGACACATAGAAGCACAAAATGAAATGATAAATAGAACACCTATTGAAGTTCAACCAATAATAAAATTAAAATCTAATAAAAATTTTTATGAATTTACTATAGATGATTTTATTATTGAAAATATAGAAAAAATAGAAAAAATAAATAGTCCATTAGAACTAGCAATATAAAATAATAAACAATATGAGCAATAGATATAATAGTTTAATTCGTGCTATTAAGGAAATAGATACTGATAATATAAAGGAATTAGATGATGATTCACCTGAATTAATTACTACATCTAAAATAATAGAAAAACAAAAAGTATATCTTTGGATTAGATTATACTTAAAAACAGAAATAAATATTAATATTGGTGATGTAGTAACTTTAACATATACCCCAAGTGGAGAAAAATTAGACACTATATTTTCAAGTTATGGAAAAAAAGGTAATAATGAAAATCATGATAATGAAATTATTGATTATGATCCAGAAGATGATAAGAAAATACTTTGTTTAATGATAGATGAGGACACTATAAAAGATAATTCTGATATACCATTCATAAGAACATTATTTAAGAATAGTAAACATTATGAGTATCAATTAGTTAAAAGAGATGAACTTATATTTAAGAGTGGTGAAATGATTATTAATTATTATGATGTTGATTATTAGAAGAAAGAGAAGATTTTATATCTTCT
>JALOAD010000038.1 GCA_023228995.1 Candidatus Muiribacterium halophilum | reverse complement strand
ACTTTTGCTTTAAATTCAGATCTGAATTCTCTTCTTCCTTTTTTACTCATAATCTTTTCCTCCATATATTTTATTATACATGGATTTATAAATTAAGACTATGGTCCTATTTCTTCAGCCATTATAAGATGGTGCTAAAAATAAAAAATCAGATCTACCTTCAAAATTTAAAAAATATTTTGATTTCTTTTAATTAAAAAAAGACTTATAATTATTTTTTTACAAAGTAGAGTCTTCAAGAAAAATCGTTTTTTTTTGCTTTAAATTAATCTGAGGTTACCTTGTTTTATGAACTAATTAGATTTTTAATTGTCATTAACAATTTTTTTTTACATATTTTTTAAATGATTTTAACAAACAAGTTTAGTATAGAAAAAAGGTTCAGAAAATTTTTGGAACATAAAAATTATGACTTTTTTATTTAAGATTAAAAATTCTTAGAAATTTATCTTTTCAATTTTTATTGCTCACAAATTTGCTCACAATAAAAATAAGCATATTGAAAACCATTGGTAATAAAGAGTTTTAAAATCATGGTGGAGGCGAGGGGATTCGAACCCCTGTCCGAGCATTGATCCACAACAGGCCAGCTACAAGTTTAGTCCATTATTTGTTTTCTCGCTCATCCAACGCCAATGAACAGGCTTTTTCAGAACCAGCAGCTAATATTTCCTTTGAAGTTATGCTGCAATAATTTCAAAGTGAGCCGATTAGTCGACGGTGCACAAAGTTATCGGCATTACTCTGCGGACCGTAGCTGCTTAGGCAGCTAAAGCGTAATCGTTATTTGCTTTTAAATTTAAGTTTGCCCTTTTTAACGTAGAAGACACTACGACTTGCTCCTGCGACTTCACTATACCCGTCGAATCCAGAAAACGCCCCCGGTTTTCTGTTATAATTACGGTATATTTGTTTTAATTTTATCAGATATTGCTTGTTTAGTCAATTTAAACATTGATAATACAGTTTTTTACTTAACTTTTTATAATTTTGACTATATGTTATTCAAATAGTAAAATCAAAGAAATATTATTTACAAAGGATTAAAATGTTATTAAATATTGCTGCAATAACTATTATGTTGGCTGTTATTGGTTATTTTGTTTGTTACTTTTTTTGGGAAAGTTTTGGATTTAAAAATAAAGATCAAGTTTCTTTTATATTTGGATTAATATTTTTTTTGGCTATCATACTTCTTTATTTTTCTTAAACTTTTTATTATTATTTCTCTTTTACTTTTTTTTATATATTTCTTTTGTTATAATTGTATTAATGTAAAAAATGGAAATTTGTATATTCTAAATAATCATTAGGGTAACCTATGAAATACTTAATTTAGGAGAATTATATGAATCAGGTTTCAATAATTGGTAATCTAACTCGTGATCCTGAAATGAGAACAACAAACAATGGTACACCGGTTACTTCGTTTTCAATTGCTGTCAATACAGGTTGGGGAGATAACAAAAAAACTGCTTTTATACCTATTACTGTATGGAATAAAGCTGCTGAAAGTTGTCATCAGTTTCTTAACAAAGGTAGTAAAGTTGCTGTTTCTGGTAAGCTTGATACTGGAAGTTACGAAAAAGATGGTAAAACTATTTATACTTGGGAAGTAGTTGCAAATAATGTTGAATTTCTTACTACAAAATCACAGAGTAATTCTAATGCTAAAGATAATTCATCCTCTAATTTTAACCCACATAAATTTGATGATGATACTCCTCCACCATTTTCAGAAGATGATGTTCCTGGTGATGACGAAATACCATTTTAATAAAAAATTGTTAAAAGTTATCAATGATTTTATTTGTTCTTAAATAAAAAAAACACCCAAAAACTGGGTGTTTTTTTATTTAAGTTTTTTTTATAAAGTTAATTCATAAGTATCTATTGCTATCTGTAATTCTTCATTTGTTGGAACTACAACTATAGTTATTGGAGAATAATCACATGATACAACCCCAGATTTTGATCCAATTTCTCTGTTTTTTTCATAATCCATAAAAATACCTATATTTTCTAATTTACGACAAATTCTTTCTCTCATTCTTACACCATTTGCACCTATTCCGCCTGTAAAAATCAATGCGTCTAACTTTACTAAGTTTGCTGCATAAGAACCAATATATTTTCTAATTCTATAAGCATATACTTCAAGTGCTTGAATTGCTTTTTCATTATTTTCTTCTGCTTTCTGTTCTAAATCTCTCAAATCATTTGAAATCTCAGACAATCCTAACAATCCACTTTTTTTATTTAATATAGTATTAATATCTTCTAATGAATATCCTCTTTCTGCTAAAAAAAAGATTATTGCAGGATCAATATCACCACTTCTTGTTCCCATAACTAATCCTTCTAATGGTGTAAATCCCATTGAAGTATCAATTGATTTGCCTTTTTCAATAGCTGTTATTGATGCTCCATTTCCTAGATGACACGATATCATATTTGTATTTTCAGCATATCTTCTAATTATATCTAAAGCAACGGTTGAAACATATCTATGCGATGTTCCGTGAAATCCATATCTCCTTATTTTAAACTTTTCATAAAACTCATAAGGTAATCCATATAAATATGCTGAAGGTGGCATTGTCTGATGAAAAGCTGTGTCAAATACTGCTACTTGTCTTACTTTTGGAAAAAATTCCATTGCTACTTTTATTCCAGTTAAATTTGCTGGATTATGTAGTGGAGCAAGTTCAATATTCTCTTCAATAGCTTTTATTACTTTGGAATTAATAATAACAGATTCTGAATATTCTTCTCCTCCATGAACAACTCTATGACCAATTGATGTAATTTCTGATAGATTTGAAATAATTCTACATGTTGGCTCTTCAATTAATTCTAGCATTTTACTCATTGCAGTTTTGTGATTAGGACAGTAAAATGTTCTTTCAATTTCACAATTAATATTTTTTTGAGAAATTGTTGCTTGTTTTTCTCCAATTCTTTCAATTAAACCTTTTCCTAAACTGTCTTTCTGAGGCATGTTAAAAATCTCATACTTTAACGAAGAGCTTCCACAATTGATAACAAGAATCTTTCCTCTTTTCAATATTGGCATATTATCTCCCATTTCCCAGCTTATAGCTTTTATTTGTTTTTTTATAATACAATTTAATTATACTACTTTATTTTTGCATTGCAATAACTTTATATAAATGAAATATTATCGGTAAATAGAAAAAAAAATCCCGGCTTACAATGAGGCCGGGATGATATTTTATTGATTTTTGTTTATTTAATCAGAAGGTTCAATTAAGAATACACAATTATATTACGATTCTTTATTAATAAATAATGTCTGTGTTGGATATGCAAATTCTATTTTCCTATCTTCAAATTCCTGATATATTTTGTTATTAATTATCTGTTGTATATCTCTAAAAGCACCAAAATCATTTCCTAAAACAAAATATACTGTTTCGAAATTCATTGAATATGCTGCAAAATTTTTAAAATGACTTCTTGAAAATTCTACATTTTCAATTTTTTCAATTATGTTTTTTATAATATTTGGTATTTCAGCAATTTGTTCTTTTGGAGTTCCATAAACAACTCCAATTTCAAATACAATTCTTCTTTTTTCCATTCTTTTATAATTTTTTATTCTACTTCCAGTCAAATCAGAATTTGAAAATACAATTTCTTCACCACTTATAGATGATATTCTTGTTGTTTTAATTCCAATATGTTTTATTGAACCAGCATATTCTCCAACAATTATAAAATCACCAATTTCAAAAGGTTTATCAAAAAATATAACAAAATGATTAAAAAGATCATTTAGTATATTTTGAGAAGCTAAAGCTATAGCAACACCACCTACTCCAAGACCTGCTATTACAGTAGATATATTAAATCCAAGATTATCTAATATAAATAAAGCACAAAGACAACCAAATAATATTTTTATAAATGTCATTACTCCAGTTGTCTTAAGAGAATTTTCAGCTGTATCCCATTTTTGATGTATTATGTATTCTAATACTGCATAAAAAAATCTCGTAAATTGAATTGAAAGAAATATTATTCCAATGGAATAAACTAATTTTAACAAACCTACATTTAAATTTAATTGAATTATAGAAAGATAAAAAACACCATAATCTAAAACTGGAAATAAAGTCTTTTCAAAAAACTCTAAAAGAAAATCATCAAAATTATTTTTAGTCTTTTCTGTTATTTTTTTTAATTTACTTACAACAAAAGTTTTTATTACTTTTAAAATCATAAAACCAACAAGCAATACTGCAAGAGCAACAATATATCTTCCTATTGAATTTCCTAAAAAACCTTTTTTAAAAAATCCACTATTTAGAAAATCTAAATTAATTCTTACTTTTTCCATGAATTCATTCATATAATCTCTCCTTAATAAATTTTTAATAAATATAGCTTTAAATCATTTAATTGGATTATATAAAATTATAGAAGATATTTCAATTAACCTGTTTTTAAATTAAAAACCCAAACAACCATGACAAAGAAATGAGCCGATTTGTTTTATTGTAAAAGGTTCATTTAAATAAATTCCAAAAAGTATAAAAATAACAGAGAAAATTAAAAATATAACCTTTTTATAACTTTTCATAACTTGCATCTCCGTAAGAATAAAATAGATATTTTATTGTTAAAGCTTTGGTAGGACATTCTTTTATACATTTTCCACATTGAATACAATTATAAGGAGATTTATAAGGTGAAGCATCCATAATACATACTCTAAAACATTTTTTACATTTAATACACTTATCTTTATCTACTTTTATACCTGAAAATGAAAATGGTCTGAAAGTTTCAAAAATGGTTCCTATTGGACAAACATATTGACAAAACGGTCTTGATATTTTTATAGCTGAATAAAAAAATATTGTTGCTATTACTGTTTTGATATAAAAGAAATAAGATACATTATTTAATATACTAATATCAGCAATTATAAATGGAATAGAAGCTAGAAAAAATCCTGAAGGACATATTTTAGAAAACCATGGTTCTCCAGTTAACCATGGTAAAAAAAATACAAATATAATAAGAAAAAAATACTGTGAGAATTTTGATTTATTTGTATCAATCTTAACTTTTTTAGCTGGAATCTTATGTATAATATCTTGTAAAAATCCAAACGGACAAACAAATCCGCAAAAAAATCTTCCTGTAAGACTCATTACAATTGCTAAAGTCCCAATTGTATAAAATGATAATAAATATTTTGAATATGATACAAAATTTTGTATTGCTCCTATTGGACATGAAAAACTAGCTGCCGGACATGACCAACAGTTTAATGAAGGAATACATATTTTTTTAAGACTGCCTTGATATAATTCAGGCACTAGATAATTTTTTAAATGTGGATTTATTGTAAAAAACGAAAGTATCTGCATAATTATTCTTTTCATATTAAAATATTACATTAAAAGAAATACATGGTCAATTAAACTATCTATTTAAATCAAAGAAGCGTATTTTGAATACGCTTCTTTATTTATCTTTAATACTTTCTTTTATTACCGATAAAAACATTTTAAATGCTGATGGCAACATCCATATAAACAAAAAGTACCATAAAAATACAAAAAATCCAAAACCTATACCAAATTTTTTATAAAATTCTCCACTACTCATAAATTTTTAGTCTGAAAATCTCGGTAATCAATAGTGTTTTTAAATATATTATCTTTGCTTTCAAGATTGTATAGATAAGAAGAATCAATTTTATCTGAACTAACCATATCAAATAAAGAGTTAAATCTATTTATATGATCTCTAGTTCTTTTAATTGCATAAGGCACCATGGTATTAGTAGTCATAATGAAAGCCCAGTCAGAACTCTGTGCTAAAAATAATTCTCTAGCCATCTGATTCAAAGCCCTTTCATTCATTCCTTCTGCATTATCATTCTGATTGGCAAGCTGTATCATTCTTTCTTGTGCTTTGTGAAGATGTCTATATTTCCAATCATTTGTACCATTAAGCCATACTTCACAATAACCTTCAGCACCCCAAGTTGAAAGTGATGGAGTCGCTACCTGATTAACAGGATTTGCTTTTAAATATTCATAAGGTGTTGTGAGTTCTAATGTTTCAGAATACAATGCAGTTTTTCTTAAAACATGTTTTAAAAATTCAGGTCCTTCATACCACCAATGACCATATAACTCTGCATCATAAGGAGATACAATAATAGGTTTTCTATCCATTATACTAGATAAATGTTCAACCTGTCTTTCTCTGTTATAAACAAAGTTAGCTGCATGTTCTTCTGCTTTTTTATTTGCAGTTTCTTCATTGTAAGCTTCTTTCTGTTTAGTTTTTCCAGTTATTTTATGATATTTTATACCTAAATTCGTTCTTATACCACCACCATGCAAATATGGTTCAAGATATTCGTAATCAAGATCAAATCCAATATCTCTATAAAATTCTCTATAATTATAATCACCTGGATAACCTTCTATAGATGACCATACTGATTTTGAAGATTCAATATCTCTACCAAATGCTGCTACTTTACTTGGACAATAAATAGGTGCAAAAACTCCATATTTTGGTCTTGGATCAGAATAAAGAATACCATGTGCATCTGTAAAGAAAAATCTTATTCCATTTTTATCAAGTAATTTATCATCACCAGGATGATAACCACATTCAGCATTCCATATACCTCTTGGATTTGAACCAACATGTTCTCTAAAACATTTCACTGCTTGTCTTAGCTGAGCATTTTTAGCTTCTTGATTAACCATAAGTGGAAAAAATCCGTGTGTTGCAGAACAAGTTATTAGTTCAAGATTACCCTGATAATAAAATTTCGCAAGTGCTGATACCATATTTTTGTTATATCTTAAAAATAAATCTCTACATTCACCAAATTTCCTGTTATACATTCTTGCTGTTTTATTAAATTCAGAATTTAATTGTGTTCTAACTACTTCTTTTTCTGAAAGTTCAATAAGCATATCTAAATGCCTTAAATATCTATTCTGAAGAAGCTCATCTGTTAACATTTCCATTAATGGAGGAGTACATGACATTGTAAGTTTCCAATTAACTCCTTCACTTGAAAGTTCTTCAAAAACTTTTATAAGAGGTATATAAGTTTCAGTAATTGCTTCATATAACCAGTCTTCTTCTAAAAATCTATCATATTCCGGGTGTCTTACAAATGGAAGATGTGCGTGCAATAATAATGCAAGATATCCTTTTTTACTCATTTATTTTCTCCTTAATGGGTGGATTTATTAACATCAATGCTGACATTTCTTTTATGTTTTTTGTTTTTTGATTCTGCCTCGATTGGAAACGGATAATTTCCATCAGGAAGATCAATTCTTAAAGAAAAACTGCCATCATTTCTTAATTTGATTATATTGCCATTTATTTTAACTTGAGCATCTGGTAGGGTTTCACCATATATTATAAGTTCAGCTCCTACTTTAAACCAGAAATCATCCTGTTCTTTATTAGGCTTTCTTGCTTGTATTGTATCAGATGACATTGATGAAATTGTACTAGATGAAAGATTATGCTCTGAAAACAATCTTTTGGTAATTTCACCCATTATATCTGCTGAAGCTTTTCCAAAACTACCGTGACCGGATAACTCAAGTATCTTAGCAAACTGTTCTTCTACCATCATCCACTGCTCGTCAATATTATTACTTACAGAGTTTCTTGGAGTTGTGACTTTATTTGAACGAGCAATAAGAATAAACTGTCCTTCAGGTGTCATTATTCCAAGATCAATTATGTAATCACTTCCGGGATTTCCTACATTTACATACCAGGATCTTGCATCATGTCCAACAGATATATCAAAATATGAATTTGAATTATCACCATTAAAATCTATTCTGGTAACATCGTATATTCTCAATGTATATCCTAAATTATGAAAAGAATCTCCTAAAATATTTTGAAGATCTTCTTTTTTTGAAGGACTAACTTCCCAATATGCATGTATCCACAATGGATCTTTTATTAGAGCTACTATTTTTGTATCTCCGTATTCTTTTGGAAGCTCAGCTACCTTTTCTTGACTTTTTTCCGCTTTTTTAGCAATCTGACTAGAACCAATAAATTCTTTATCAATGCCCATTTGTCCCTCCGAAGTGATTTTGAGTTTTATATATACAAAAACCATACCAAACAAAATACAATAAAATTGTCTGAACATTTCTAATGTTAACAGATTTATTCAATATTTCAATGTATAAAAAGTATGCAGAAACTATCTAATATTTAAACAGTTACCGGTATAATATTTGAGGAAATTATCTTTCCATTGTTTATTTCTAAAATACCATAAGAAGTATAAGGTGCATATCTTTTATCCATAAGACTGCCAGGATTAAAAAGAAGTGTTTTTCCATGATATTGGTTATAAGGATGGTGGGAATGCCCAAAAATAATTATATCTGATGGAGTTTTTTTGAATGTTTCAATAGCTTTTTCAACTGTTTCTGAAGGGTGCCCTCCAGTATGAGTAACTGATATACGGAGCTTTTCAATTGTAATAGTCTCAATATCATTTAAATGTTCAAGAATTTTACCACTATCCATATTACCAGATACCGCAACAAATCTATTTTCAAACATCATTTTAAGATCTATTAGAAAATCAAGTTTATCTATATCTCCAGCATGAATAAGAAAATCAACTTCATTGGATAAATTTTCAAAGAATTTTTTTATATTACCTTCTAAAACATCATAATGCGTGTCAGATACAACTCCAATCTTCATATTGTTCATCTTCTCCAGTTATTATACTTTTAATAAAAATATCTTTTTCAACTTTCAAGTTAAATTCATCAAGATTATCTATTTCAAGATTTATTTTAGGTTTAAACCAATAACCATTATTTGTACCAGTTACAACCGCTTCCTTACCATTACTTAACAAGACTTTTGAACCAATTGGAAAAACTCCAATATGTTTTATAAAAGCTCTTACTACTTCCCTGTCAAATTTTTCTGGTGTATTGGAAACTATATAATTTAAAGCTCTATATGAAGAAAAAGATTTTCTGTAACTTCTTATTGAAGTCAAAGCATCATATACATCACAAACTGCAACAATTCTTGCATGTTTTACTATATCTTTACCTTTAAAGCCAAGATAACCAGTACCATCTAACCTCTCATGATGCATCAATGCAACTGTTGCGATTATATCTTTTAATTCATCTGATTTTTTTAAAAGATCAAGTCCATCAAATACATGATATTTTATAAGTTCAATATCATCTAAAGAAAGTACTCCCTGTTTTTTCCAAACATGATCTTTTACATTCATCATACCAACATCAGCAAGCAATGCAGCTATACCAATTTCGGCTATATTATTTGTCTCATAATCCATAAACATAGCAGTAAGCATAGATAGTATACAAACATTTATAGAATGGCTACAAAGGTAATTATCACCAACATAAATATTTCTTAATCTTGAAACAAGATCTCTATTAAAAAATATCTCATCAACAAGAGATGATACAACATTTCTAATTTCTGAAAAATCTACTGCTTTATTGTTTGCCATATTTGTAAAGATTTTTTCAACACTTTTATTTGCTTTAATATAATTTGTTTTAAATACATCAGCAGCATCTTTAATATCTTTGACTTTAATATCTGATGGTACATAATAGTCATAGTCTGATGTTTTAGATTCTTCTGAAAATTCAGGAAGTTTTTCTTTTTTTATATTTCCTTTTTTCTTTTTTTGATTTTTTGTTGATTCTTTTGCAATAATTATTTTTAATACAAAAAGAATTGCATGTTTTAAAATATTATCTGCTGTAGTTTTAAGCATTGATTTTAAAATAGGAATTATCTGTTCTTCTGGAAATGACTTGAAAAATTCTAATATTCTATTTACAACATCTTTATCTTTAGTTGCTGTAATTGCTTTTAATAAAAAAGGAAAATTACCTACAATATTTCTATATTTTTCAAGTATGAATATTGAAGAAAGAACAATGTTTTTATCTTTTGAATATAAAAAACTCTTTAAATAATTAAAAAGTTCTTCATCAGGATTAACTCTTTTACATTGAATTATAAGTTCATTTATTATTGTAACATTTGAAAATTTTTTAAAACCTATTTTTATAATATCCACAAATTCTCGATTATCAAAATTACCTAATCTTCTTATTGTAGATGAAACTTCTACAGGATTTGAATTATCATTAAAATTAAGAAATTTGTTTTTTAAACTATTAAATTGAGAACCGGTTTCCTCAACAGGTTCCGCTAAATCTTCTTTCTTAATTTTGACATACTTTATCTTTGATTCATTTAATCTTGAAATAATATTATCATCAATTTCAGTATTTTTTGAAACTATAATAGCACCGTTAAAAATAACAGGACTTGCTATTATTTCTCCATTTTTTAGGTTGGAAACCTGTTTTTTTACAATCTTCACTTCTAGCCCCTTCAAGTTAATTTTATAAAGATTATTTTAATGATAACACTTTTTTATATAATAATAAACTTATTATTATTATAATAATTTTTATATATACATTTTAGTATTAACATTAAAATATAATATTTTAAAGTCATTCAAAGAAAATTTTGGTATAATTGAATCCTCTGAATAAATACATAATTTAGAGCTTTAATAGAAATATAAAAAAATAAGGATTAAAATATGTTTATTGACTTTCATTATACAGAACCTGTTTTTCGCCCACCTTCTGAAGCTTATTCATTTATTATTCAGGTCATGAATGGGTGTTCTCAAAATTCATGTCTTTTTTGTGGAATGTACAAGCAAAAAAAACTTTATATACAATCTTATGAAAATTTAAAACAAAAACTCAATCGTCTGCCGGTTGATTTTCGTCTTTCTGTTAAAAAAATATTTTTAGGTGATGGTGATGCTTTATTTGTAGGTAAAAAATATTTATTTGAATTATTAGAATTAATAGAAGATTTATTTCCTAATCTAAATAGAATTTCAGCTTATGCAACTGCTAATAGTGTTTTGAATTTTTCGGAAAATGATTTTAAATTAATGAATGAAAAAAAACTTAGGCTTTTTTACATAGGTCTTGAAAGCGGTTCACAATCTCTTCTTGATTATGCCAAAAAAGGTAATACTGCAAGACAGTTTATACAAGCTTGTGAACTTATTCACAAAGGAAATTGCAAAGTATCTGTTACTGCAATACTCGGTTTAGGAGGCAAGATTTTTTCAAAAGAACATTCAATTGAAACTGCAAATGTTGTTAACTCTTCTGTTCCCGAATACTTTAGTCTTTTAACACTTATTTATGGCGGAAATGATAATTATATAAATTCTCTCAAACTTCTTACCAAAAGAGAAATTTTCGAAGAAATGCATGATATAATTATAAATATAAATATAAAAACAATATTTAGATCAAATCACGCTTCAAATATTGTCAATATAAATGGAACGCTTCAAAAAGATAAAGAAAAAATGCTTATTTCTTTAGATAACATAATAAAACAAACTGCTAATATCAAAGAATACAATATGCCTCCATCGTTTCATGACGAAAGAGGCTATTGATTTTTACAAAAAAGTTATATAGCTAAAAACTTACCATTCTGCTGTACTAATTTTCCATCAAGGAATATTTGTCCATATTTTCTAAGATCTTTTACCATATCCCAATGAACAGCAGAAATATTTTTTCCACCTGAATCTTCATAAGATTGACCAACTGCAAGATGTATTGTCCCACCAATTTTTTCGTCAAATAATATATCTTTTGTATATTTAGTAATACCATAATTTGTTCCAATACCAAATTCTCCAAGAAATCTTGACCCTTCATCAGTATCAAGAATTGCATGAAGAAAATCCTCATTTTTTGATGCTGTTGCTTCCACAACTTTACCATCTTTAAAAACAAGTTTTATTCCTTCAACTTCTCTTCCTTGATAAATTGCTGGAAATTCATAATATATTTGACCATTTACAGAATTTTCAATTGGAGAATAAAAAACCTCTCCATCAGGCATATTGTTTTCACCAGCACAAACAATACCTTGTCTTCCTTCAATGCTAAAATTAATTTCAGTATCTCTACCAAGAATTCTAACTTTTTTACCAGAATCAAATAATTTTTTTATTTTTTCCATTTCATACTTTGCATTTTCCCAATCAATATTAGTAGCTTTATAAACAAAATTCTCATACTCTTCAAGAGACATTCCAGCTTCCTGTGCTAAAGCTTCGGTTGGGAAATTAACTGTAACCCAGTTTTTTTTCATAATAATATCTAGTATTTCTTTATTTGCTTTTGTCATAATAACTTGTTTTTCGGGAGGAACATTAGAAAAAATCTTAACATTTTCAGGTGCAGATATATTTATTATTGCATCAAGACCTTCATACTGAAATTTTCTAACAGGATCTTTATAACCTATTTGTTCATCATTTCCAATATCAAATAAAGTTTTGTTAGTTTCTGGTAAATTTATTCTTAAAGATGGAAAACCACCTTTTTTTATTATCATTTTATAACATTCATTTATAAGAGGTCTTGCAGGAATCCCGCCAGCAATAAGGACTTTATCTCCTTTTTTTACTTTACAAGAATATTCTGTAAGTATTTGAGCTAGTTTTGTAATTCTGCTATCCATAAAAAAGCCTCCAATTGAATTCTTATATATATATTTTGCTATTTTATTTATTCTTTATAATACTTTTGTTTAAAATCTTCAAGACAATTATCAATATCTTTTGGATCATCCATTTCTAAAATTTTATCAGCAATTTCCGAACAATCACTAAAATTTATACTTGAAATATAATCTTTTGAATCTTTAATATTCATAATATTCATTGATAAATTTCTCATGCCAATACCAATTAATAGAGGAATATATTTTATCTCACTTCCCATCTCACCACAAATAGACAATTCTTTATTTGTGTCCTGACTTACTTGTACACATCTTTTAATCATTCTTAAAACTGCTGGATGTGACGGATTAAAATATTCCTTTATAGAATAACTTTCCCTATCAACTCCAATAGTATATTGTATAAGATCATTACTTCCAATACTAAAAAAATCAACATGTTTTGCAATTTTATCCAAAACAATAACAGCAGATGGTATTTCTACCATAATTCCAAGAGGAATATCTTCAATTCTTACTTTAAAATTATTTTTTATAAGATTTTCTTTTTCTTCTTCCATTATTTTTTTAACTTTTATAATTTCATAGCAAGTACTCACCATAGGTATAAGTATTCTCGAATTTCCATGTACAGAAGCTCTTAGTATAGCTCTTATCTGAGTTCTAAGTATGTTTTCATTTTTAAATAAAAATCTTATAGATCTTTCACCTAATTCAGGATTTTTTTCTTGCGGATGATCATAATATGGAAGAAATTTATCTCCACCTACATCAAGAAGTCTAATTGTCAATATTCTATTATTAAGTTTTTTTAGCATTTCTGAATAATCATATACAAGAGTTTCTTCATCAGGAAATGAATTTCTAAGCATATATTGGAATTCAGTTCTATACAAACCAACTCCCAAACCACCTTCACAAGGAACATTCTCAATATTGAATTTTGCACCAAGATTTGCATAAATTCCAATTTCAACTCCATCAACTGTTTTGGCAGGGAAAGCTGAATCTTCACAAACTATAGATTTTTCAATCAGCTTTTTCTTTATTTTAATAGCATATTTTTCTTTTGTTTTCTCATCAGGTTCAATAATAAGTTTGCCTAAATAACCATCAACAATAGCTGATTTAAAAATATTCTCCCCTTTTTCTTCAAGAAGAATATTAATAATATTATCAACTCCAACAACTGTAGGTATACCCATTGCTCTAGCTAAAATAGCAGCATGTGAAGCATTACCACCTTTTTCAAGAACAAGAGCTTTAACCCCGAAATTTATCAATTCTATAGAATCAGAAGCTGTTATTGTCCTAGCAACAGCAATAGTATTAACATGTTTTTCCACAACTTTCATATCATTTATTATAAAACCAAGATTTTTTAAAATTCTCTGTTTTATATCTTCAAGATCTATAACTCTTTCCTTTAAATACTGACTTTTTGAATTAGAAAGTTCTTCTTCAAGATCTTTTATTATCTTTATAACAGCGTATTCAGAATTAACAAGCTCGATTTTTATTAAACTGTAAATTTTATCAAGTAAAAAATTATCTTCTAATATTAAAATTTGTGAATGAAAAATACCAGCTTCAGAAACTCCAAGAGAGTTTTTTACTTTATTTTTTATTGAATGAAGCTGTTTTTTAGATCTGATAATAGCACTTTCAAACCTCGCAATTTCAGAAAGAACCTCTTCTTCTTGAATTTTACCAGGTTCCATATTGACAAAAGATTCCGATACAATAAGAACTATATTACCTTCAACAATACCATTTGCAACACTTTGACCTTTAAATATCTTCATATATAAACTAAATCCTCTGATTAAATGACATAAACCATAAAAACAATTCTATAATAACTTATTCACAAACATTATAAATATTAACTTATAGAATTCAACCGTTTTTTTTACCAGTAACCATTTTAATTAGTATAAATAGTAAAAAACGCATTACATTTTTTTAATTACATTATATGCAATGCGTTTATAATAAAGTTTAAATTAATCTATTACTTTAACAAGATTATTAAATATATTTTTGCTATCTTCTATTTTCTTTTCATTACCAAAAACACAAATATAATCTTTTTTTAATGCTTTTCTAAACATTTCAGAGTATTTTCTAACTTTATTAACATCAGTATTTAAAGCTTGCTCTCTTTCTTTCTGAATTAAATCCTGAGTTTTACCAGAAATACTATTTACACAAGCAGCAAAACCTTTTTCATAAGAACTCATATGTCTATCTAGTTCACTAAATGTACCAATTATATATTTTCTCATTTCTCTATCAGATGTAGCAAAGTTTTCTAGATATTTATCCATTTCATTATATACGTTTAAAGTGTTTTCAAGACCTGGATCTCTATAAGAACCAATATAGAAAAGACCATTTTCATAAATTCTTAAAAAACATCCATAAGCTCCACCTAAAACTCTAACTTTATTCCACAAATAGTCAAGTCCTGCAATTGTTTTCATTACTTTCATAGATCCTGAATATTCAAAACCTTCTTTTTTGAAATTACCAGCTTTTGCAACATATTGAACCTGTGATGGAGTTTGAAGACCTTCTTTTTTGTTTTCAAGAGTAAAAGTATAATTTTGAGAAGTAAATTTTTCTAATGAAAAATCATTCAATAAATCCTCAAATATTGTTTTATCTTTATCAAATATTTTCTTTTCACAAATAATACTTGGCAAAAGATTTTCTTTTGTAAAAATTTTTTCAAAGGTATTTTTAAGTCTATTACTTATATCTTCAAATTTATCATCAAAATCTTTAACAAGCTCTTTAAGAAATTTGTAATAAGAAATACCATGAGTTGCCTCAACAAAAGCACCTGATTCAGAAAGATAAGAAAAAACTCTTCTTTCAGAAAAAACATGGCCATTGTTAAGCATTTCCATTTCCATTCTGTTTTTTAATTCATTAAGAATATCTTTTAATCTTTTTTTATCAGTAAACAATGTTTTGTTAAGAAGTTCACTTGTTATTTTAAATAATGATCTATTTTTGGAATAAAGTGATTTTCCAGTAACTACAATAAAATTATTATAATTTGAATCACTTTCAATTGATGTTATATTTTTCATAAAAAGCTTTATTCCACCAGTATCAATATTGATATTGTTAGATATTTCAGAATAATTATGTTCTAAAGTATCCATTTTACCTATTAAACCAGTAAGAAGTCTTGCATAAGGTAAATCCTTTTGTGAAACTTTATTTGTATTAAAAAACATATTATAATAAAGAATACCATTTGTATTTAATTCATGATAAAAAACCTCTCCTTGTTTTGTTGAAATAACATCCATAGGTAATTTTTCAGCTTTTTTGTTAATATCTTCCAGTTTAAGTAAAGGAATTTTTTCGAGAATTTCAGCCGTATCAACACTATTTTGTCTTTCAATAAGTCTTTTTGTATCATTGATAATTTTTTGAAGTTCGTCTTCACTCATATTTTCTTTAACTCTTTTTAATGCTTTTTCTAAAGCCATATCATTTTTTGCAGTTAATCCAGGAATTGGTGAGTAAACTATTGAACTTGCATGATTGTTTTTAAGAAAAATATCTTCAATAAGTTTTTCAAAAAATCCAGTTTTAGCATGATTTCTTAATTCATTAAAAATACTATCAAGTCTTAAAAGTGAAAGAGGATCGGAATCATAAAGCCAAGTATTCATAGATATCATGTGATAAACAAGACCTTTTGGATATCCAAATTCAGCTTCTCTAACTTTAAATTCATGTCTATTTATAGAAGCTTCTAAAAGTTCTTTATCAATTCCATTCTTTATAATATCTTTCAAAACTTCATTAACAGTATTTTTTAAATCATTCATTTTTTCTTTTTCTGAATTAACAGCAATAAGACCAATAACAGGCTGAAGAATTCCATTATCCGCAATACCCATAACATCTTTAGCAATATCTCTTGAAATTATTTCTTTTTTTAATAATGCAGCCGGACTCGAAAGAAGAATATATTCAAGAATATCAACTGCAAAATTTAAAATAACGTCTGTTGTCTTACCATAACACCATGAAAGCGCAAGGTAAGTCTTGTCTTTTATATCTTCACCTTCGGATATTGAATAAGGTATTTCTGTTTCAATAGGTTTATGGAATGGTTTTTGAGTTTCAAGCCTTGAGTCTACTGATATTTTATTAAAATCATTAAGATATTTATTATTTATAAATTCAAGCTCTTTTTCTGTATTACCATTACCATAAAGAAAAATATAAGAATTAGATGGATGATAGTATTTACTATGAAAATCAGTGAATTTTTTTTGAGTAAGTTCAGGAATATAATCAGGATCTCCTCCTGACTCGAATCCATAAGCAGTATCAGGGAATAATGAACTTTCAATCTGACTATATAAATGTCTTACTGGAGAAGAAAAAGCTCCTTTCATCTCATTATAAACAACACCTTTTATCTGTAAAGGGTCATTTTTATCTTCAATCTCATAATGCCAACCTTCCTGCATAAGAATAAGATCAGTATCATGAATTTTTGGGTATAATGTAGCATCAAGATAAACATTCATAAGATTAAAAAAATCTTTTTCATTTTTTGATGCAACAGGATACATAGTCTTATCTGGGAAAGTCATAGCATTCAAAAATGTATTAAGAGAACCTTTTATAAGTTCAACAAATGGTTCTTTTGAATCAAAATTCTTTGAACCACAAAGTACGGAATGTTCAAGAATATGAGGTAATCCTGTATTATCTCCTGGTGGCGTTCTAAAAGTTATAGCAAAGACTTTGTTATCATCTTCGTTTTCAAGCTTAATAAGTCTAGCACCTGATTTTTGATGTTCAAATATCAATGCTCCTGATTTTATTTCATTAATAAACTCTTTTCCCACCAATTTAAAACCATGATAAGAATTTTCTTTTTCAAATTCCATTAATCCTCCCTTTATATTTTGATATTATATATTTCAATGAATAGATAAATGTTAAAAACATGCTTTGATTTTTAAAACTTTAATATATTATCACAAATTTCAAAAAAATTATACTTTAAATTCATTTTTTGCATTGCGGTATGCGGTATAGGTTTTTATTTGACATATTATAATATAAATATCTATAATGTTGCAATGCAATAATAAAACAAAGTATTTTTCAGGAGGAGTATTATGAGTAACATTGGACTCGCATGGGGTGCAATAGCATTATATGTTATTATAACAATAATTCTTACCATCAGAGGAGCTTTAAAAACAAAAGATTTAAAAAGTTATGCAGTTGGAAACAAAGATATACCACCTGTTCTTGTAGGTATATCACTAGTAGCCCAGCTTACATCTGTTGCAACTTTTGTAGTAAATCCAGGATTAATATATAAATATGGTCTGTCAGCACTTTTAGGATTCGGTATTGCTGCTGCATTGGGTATAACTACAGGACTTTTTATCTTTTCAAAAAGATTTCTTAATGTTGGTTCAAAAATAGCTGCAATTACTGTTCCACAATGGATTGGAAAAAGATATGAATCACAATTTCTTCAAGGATTATTTGCATTTATATCCTTAGCTCTTATAACATTCGGAGTTTTAATCGTAGTTGCAATGTCTTATTCATTAGGAATGTTACTTCAAATCTCTCCATTTATAGCAGGAGCAATAAATCCAGGATTTATAATGCTTATATCTGCACTCGTAATATTTGTCTTTACATATATGATGATAGGTGGTGCTGCAACCCACGCTTATACAAATTCAATTCAAGGGATAATAATGCTTATTGTAGCCTTGATTCTGATAGGTTCAGGTCTTCCTTTGTTTTGGAAAGATGGAGGAATGTTTGCAAAACTATCACAGATGGATACAAACTTTATGAGTGTTGTTAATGTTAATTCTCTGTATTTTAGAAACTTATTTGAAGTATTTTTTTGTAACTTTCTTGTAGGTCTAGCAATTGTATGTCAACCGCATATTGTAAGTAAAGTACTTTATCTTAAAGATGACAAACAAATCAAACCATATTTAATAACAGCTATGATAGCTGGATTTGTTTTTTCACTTGTTATGATAACTGGATTTTATGCAAAAATAACTAATCCAGGTATTGAAAGAATGGATCTTGCTGTTCCAACTTATATTGCAACAAATTTTAGTCCTATTCTTCAAATAATAATCACACTAGGAATAGTTTGTGCTGGACTTTCAACACTTGAAGGAATTCTATTATCATTATCTACAATTTTTTCAACAGATATATTTCTTCCAATATTTTCAAGAAAAAGTAATGATATTGAAAATAATATGAAAAAATCAATGAAATATGGGAGAATTTTACTTGTACTTGTTGCATTAATAGTTATTTACCTTTCTGTTTCACAGGTGAAAAATCCAACTGGAGGTTCTGTTGCCATATTTGGTATGTATGGTGTCTATCTTTTATTTACAACTGCATTCTTCCCTCTTTCTTGCGGAATGTTTTTACCATCTGTAAAAAAACCTGCAATAATATCAGGAGTAATTTCTTCTATAATAATATATCTTTCAGTTGCATATTTTAAAATAACTTATATGCATAATAATCCAGCTTTTCTTGCAACATGTGCAATAATTGGTGGATGGATTGTAATATTATTACATAGACAAATTTCTTTACAAAAAGCTGATTAAAAAATACTATAGTTTAATATTATCCCGGTTAGATTTTTAACCGGGATTTTCCTTTTTTGTGGAAAAAAAATATAATAATATGGTAAAATACTATTATGATAATAAAATCAGAAACTTTTAATTATAAAAAAGATTTTTTTACTATTAATGGTGAAAAAATTGAAAACCTTAAATTATCCTATCAAACTTATGGAAAACTTAATGAAAATAAAGATAATACTATACTTATTTGTCATTTTTTTTCAGGCGATAAACATATAGCTGGTAAATATTCTCCAAAAGATGAAATTGCAGGCTGGTGGGATAATATTGTAGGGCCAAACAAACCATTTGATACAAATAAATATTTTATAATATCAAGTGATTCTCTATGTTGTGTTGTAAATTCAACATTTGTAGAATCTTCAAGTCCAAGAGATTATTTTTCAAAAACTAAAAAACCTTATAGTATGGATTTTCCAGTTATAACCATACAAGATATGGTAAATGCACAAAAACTCCTTTTAGATTATCTTGGAATAGAAGAACTTTTTGCTGTATCAGGACCATCTATGGGTGGACTTCAAGCATTATCTTGGGCATTTTTATATCCACAAAAAGTAAAAAAATGTATTCCTATATCAGCAGCTGATAAAGTTGATTGTTTTTCTTGCTTTTTTCCATTAAGAATGGGGATTCAAGCTATAAAAACCGATTCTTATTTTAATAATGGTGATTATTATAATGAAATCATTTCCAAAACTCCTATTCAAGGGCTTAAAAATGCAATTAATGGACTTGCACTTATTGCAAGAGGTCGTAATTGGGGCGAAACTATACTTGGGGGTAAAAACTGGGATAGTCAAGATCCTATATTAAAAATTGATAATATGTATGATTTTGAAAAAAATATAATTGAAGGTGTTGGTTCTCGAGCTGATATGTATGATGCTAATTCATATATATATCTTTCAAAAGCAAATATAATATTTAATGTTTTTTCAAATTTCAAATCAGAAAAACAAGCTTTACAAAATCTCAAATCAGATTTTCTAATACTTTCTGATAAAAACGATATTTTTATTTTAGCCGAACAAAGTAAAAAATTTTATTTAAAAATCGCTCAATATAGAAAAAATTCAGAATATTATGAATTTGAATCTCCTCTTGGGCATCTTGGTTCTGTAAGTAATGCAGAGTTATTTGGTGATAAAATACAAAAATTCTTAAATAAATGAGGTGTTAATATGTGGAATATGAATGCAATGGATGATTTTTCCAAACAATGGGAAAAAATGGTTAAAGATTGGTTTGATGAATTAATGAATAATCCAGACTTTTTAAAAAACATGAGTAAATCAATGGAAGGAGCATTAACTTCCAAATCAATGCTTGATGAAATAAAAAACAATATTGCAAAATCATTATCAATACCAACTGCTTCATCGATTGCAAAAATTTCACAATATATTATAAAGCAGGAAGCAAAAATAAATGATCTTGAAGATTTATTATATGAACAAAAAAATGATATAAAAGAACTTAAAGAATTATTTATAAAATCATTAGACAATAAAAAATCAAAAAATGTCAAAAAAACACCTTCTAAAACAAAAAAAACTGTAAAGGAGAAAAAATAATATGAAAAAGGAATTTGATATTAGTCCTGAACAGATTGAAGAAATTTCAAATAAATGCAAAAATTTTTGGGAAATACTTGAAAAAACTCAATTCAAATCACTTGATGAAAAACAAAAAGCATGGAGAGAAATCGGTTTAGCTCCAACTTTATATAATACAATATATACTGAAAACACAGCAAAACTTAATTATTATATAGATAACGATAAAAAATCTAATATATCTCCTGTTCTTATAATACCTTCTCTTATTAATAAAAATTATACAATGGATCTTATAAAAGATCATTCAATGATTTCACATCTAGTTAAAAACAATATACCAGTTTATATTATTGATTGGGGCGAACCTGGAATAGAACATGGGGATTATACTCTTGATGAAATGATAGATGGTACAATAAATAGAATAGTTAAAAGAATTTTTCGTCATTCAGGAAAAAAACATATTCATATTTTAGGACAATGTATTGGTGGAGTAATTTCAACAATATATGCAACCAAATACAGTTCTCAAGGATTTATAAAATCCATGACAAATATAACTTCACCAGTTGATTTTTCAAAAGGTGGCAAACTTACAGAATGGACTAATCCAAAAACCTTTAATCTTGACAAAATAGTAAATTCTTTTAAAGAAAACGGTGCTATTTCTCCACAATTTATACATGCAGGTTTTCCTTTCCTTGATTTAAATATGACATTTAATAAATACAGAAATCTTTTTAATCTTGTTGATAATGATGAATTTGTAACTCTTTATCGAGCACTTGATTTTTGGGGAAACGATAATATACCTTATCCATGTGAAATTTTTAGAAAATTCAATCGAGATCTTTATCAAGAAAACAAGCTTTTTAAAGGTGAACTTGTAATTGGTGATCAAAAATTAAATCTAAAAGATATAAAAATACCATTATTTAATATTATGGCAAAACATGATCATGTTTTTCCAAAAGAAGCAGCTTTGAATATTCCAAAAACAAAAAACAAAGCTGATATTGACAAAATTTACGAAGGTGGTCATGTTACAATACTTGCAGGTCTTCCAGCAAGATTTGAATTATATAAAGATATAGAAAATTTTATAAAAAATAATGAATGATAAATGATATAGTTTAATGGGTTTAAGGGTTTAAGGGTTTAAGGGTTTAAGGTTAAAAAAAGTTTAAGAGATAAAGAGAAAAACAGGGTTAGGTTTTTAACTCTTAACTCCTTAAACTCTCTAACTTTATTTATTTTTGTCATCCCGGCACTATTCTGAGAATCTGTCATCCCGGCATGATTCTGAGCCGGGATCTCGCTTTTGATTTTTTAATATTTTGATTTTTTCTATTTCACTATTTCACCATTTCACCCTTTCACCCTTTCACTATTTCACTATTTCACCCTTTCACTATTTCACTATTTCGCAAGCTTTATATGACTTTGGTCATGCTAATTTTTATTCTGGAAATTCATCATCAGTTTTTTTATTGAGTTTTTTTATCATTTCTGAGTATTCTTCTGATATTTTGTCATATTTTTTTAAAAAATTTTTTCCAAATGATGTTATCTGACATCCACCACCATTTTTTCCACCACGATTTTTTTCAATTATTACACTACTTGTAAAACTATTGATTTCTTCTATCATATCCCAAGCTGCTTTATAAGACATTTGCATTTTTTTTGCAGCTTTTGAAATAGAACCTTCAGAAACAACTTTTTTTATCAGTTCAATCTTACCTTCAGATATACATATATCTTTATTATTTTTTAACCAAAATTTACCATCAACACTAACATTTTTCATAAAAAACTCCATAATACCTTTAATAACAAAAAAGTCTCTAAGTTTTAAACTCAGAGACTTTAATATTAACATATACAGAATATTTTATAAAATTACCATGAAATCATTTGACCAAATTCAAAAGATTTACCTTCGCAAGGTTTTCCAAGATTAGCATAATAATCCTTATCAAATATGTTTTTAATATTTATATAAAATTTTCTTGTAGAATTATTTACAAAAATTGAATTATCATAATAAATATTCACAAGATTATATGAAGGAATAGTTTGCCATGCTCCATCATTCTCATAGCTTTCTCCAGTATGATGAATATTCCATGTTAATTTATTATTTTTGTATATATTTGTATAATTAATATCAATATTAACTTTTGCAAAATTGTCAATTTTTTTATCAGTCCCTGTTTTATTTTCAGGATCAATATAGGAAGCGATTATTCCAAAATCACTATTGATATTTTTCTTTATATAATCAAAACTCACACCTGTGTAATAAACATCACCAATATTTTGATTTTGATCATAATTATAACCTTTTGTACTAAATGGATCTAATATACCAGTATCTACTTTTTCAATCTGATCTTCTACTTTATTAAGATATAATCTTGTTTTTAATCTATGCTTATTTTGACCATAATTTTTATAATAAGCATAAGTTGTAATTTTTTCAGTTTCAAGATTTGGGTTTGGAAGAATTCCACCCATATAACCTGAAAACATTTCTTTTATACTTGGAAATCTATGTTTTTGAGATATTTCAATAGAAGTGTTTTTATCAAATTCATATTCAACAGAATAATTTGTATCTTCAAATCCATCACTTGTTGCACCAATATTGTTTTTACCAATTTTCTTTTCAGACCAAGCAAGTCCTGCTTTAAAACCATTTCTAAAATCAGAAGCTAGAGCATAGGAATAGGTTTTTGAACTAAATTCTTCCCAAGCTTTACCAATATCATCCTGTTCAGTATGTTCATCGTTTTTATAATATAAAAGCAATGAAAGATCCATATTTTTAAGTTTAAATTCAGGGACAATTCTCAATCCATCAGAAACATCATCATGAGTTGAGTGAAAAGCTTTCTTAGTTGCTTGAGTACTAAAAGTATTATCATCATAAGAATCAAGTAAATTATAATATGTATCTCTAAATAAAATTGCTTCAATCCTTGAATTTTGAGTCTTTTTTATATAATTATAACTATATTGCTTTTTATCCCAATCTGTATATCTCCAATATCTTGTTTTCCCAGATGTAAATACAGGAATTCCATTTTCATTTGTAATTGTAGTAATTCTTAAACCATGTTCTATATTATCATTTACTTTACCAAGATAAATATTAAAATTTTCTCTATCATAATCACTTCCTAATCTTAATCCTCCGTCTTCAATAGCATTTGGAGTATATGATTTAGAAAGGCCCCACCCATCAGCCTTTTTTTTGTTATATCCAAAAATATAAGCAAAATCTCCTTTTTTACCTTCTTGTTTAAAATTAATCTTTCTTCCATTATAATCAAAAACACTCATATCAAGAGTACTTTTACTTGCAAAAACAGGTTTTTGAGTTTCAAGTTCAATTGAAACTCCAGGTGAATCTGGTCCATTTAGAAGAGCATCTACTCCTCTAACAATTCTAAATTTTGAAATATCATTTATTGGAAGTTGAGTAATATCAAGATAATTATCGTAAACTGCATAAACTGTTACACCGTCTAAAGTAACACCATATTGAAGTGAATTAAACCCTTCTACTTTTATATCAGCATTTCTATCCCCATCATTTATATTGATATTAGGAAAAAATCTAAATACATCTTCAAAATTATCAATTCTTATTTTATTATCATTGTGAAGATCTACTTCCTGAACTGTTTTTGAAATTTCATCATTTTTTTTACCTTTTATAAGAAAATTACCAATATCCCAATAACTTTCTCCAAAACTTACAAAACAAAATAAAACAATAAACATTAAAACTAATCTTTTCATAACTAGCCCCTTATATTTTATTATTTTGTATATCAAATCGATATACTTATAAATATATATCGCTAAATTTCAAAAATGTTACATTTATTTTTTAATTTAGATTTACCAGAAAGATTAAAAAAATAATTCTGACAGCAATTACGAGAACTCGTTACAAATTTTTCAATATGTAACCAATAAAGATATTTTGAAAATATTAAGTTTATTGTATTATATAAAAGTGAGGCATTAGAAAAATTTATAAAAATACATGGATGTATTTTAGAGTTTGAAGTGTAATGATAAAAATTATAGGATTTAATTTTTAGAAAGGTGCAGACAGAATTATTTGTTTTAATCACTTTTTAAAATTTAAAATTTAAAATTTAAAATTTCATGTGGTCCGATAAATAAAAAAAGCCGGACAAATACATGCCCGGCTAAACAGGTTGAGTATATAATGTTACACTAGAGTGTTAACCCTCCATTTACGGAGAGAACATGTCCAGTTATATAATTTGCTTCATCAGATGCAAGAAAAACAAAAGCATCTGCAATTTGTTTAGGTTCAGCAAGTTTTCCCATAGGAATCTTAGAAACAATCTTTTCCATAACTTTTTCAGGAATAGTTGCCATCATTTCAGTATTAGTATATCCAGGAGCAACAACATTTACATTTACATTTTTAAAAGCAAGTTCTTTTGCAAGACTTTTAGCCATTCCAATAACACCAGCTTTAGAAGCTGCATAGTTTACTTGACCCATATTTCCATATTCGCCAACAACAGATGAAGTAAATAAAATCTTACCTGACTGTCTTTCTCTCATATGCTCAATAACACTTCTTGCACTATTAAAAGCACCTTTAAGATTTACATTTATAACACTATCAAAATTTTCTTCACACATTTTATGACACATAGAATCTCTTGTAATACCAGCATTTGCTACAATAATATCAATTTGACCTTTATCTGCAATTATATCATTCATAACATTTTTCATAGCATTAAAATCTGTAACATTTACTTTTTTATATTCAACACTTCCATTAGTCTTTACTTCATTACAAGCTGTTTTCATTGCTTCTTCATTAAGATCAAATATTATTACAGAAGCACCTTCTTCGGAAAATCTTTTTGCTGTTACTTTACCAATTCCCTGTGCTCCACCAGTTATTATTGCAACTTTACCTTTTAATCTCATCTTTCCTCCATAATTTCATTTACTTTATTACATTTATTTTTTTAAACCAATCAAATATTCCTTCCCATGCAACTTTTGCTTTTCTACCCATTATTATACCAATGTGACCAGCTTCAACTTCTATTATATCTTTTTGAGTAGATTTAACTTTTTCATTTAATGCTAAAGCAGCATTTTTCATAACAATATTATCCTTAGAAGCTATAACACTTAAAATAGGTATTTTAATATCTGATAGAAGAATTTTTTCATCAGATAAAGTCAATTCATCTTTTGCAAGAAGATTCTGTTGATAGAATTTCTTTATATATTCTCTATAAGCTTCTTTTGGAAATGAAACATTATCTGCTAACCATCTTTCAAGATGCATAAATGTATTATTTCTTTTTTCATTATTTCCATTTTCAGCAAGTGATTTCATTTTAAAATAAACAGATGTAGGTTGTGCAATCATAAAACCTGACTGCATAAGATCTGCACTCATTTCACCATGACATTCAAGCATTTTATCTACATCCATACTTTTTGCCATTACAGTTAAAGCATCTTCGCCAGAAAAATCATAAGGTGCTGCAAGTGAAATAAAACCATTTACCAAATCTTGATTTTTACTTGCATACAAAGCTGCAATAGTAGCACCCATGCAATATCCCATCATTGTAAGGTTTTCAGCGTTTGCATGATTTAAAACTTTTCTGACAGCTCTTCCAATCCATTTAAAAACATAAGTAGATAATTCAAGATGATCATGCTCAGGTCCAGGAATTCCCCAGTCTAAAAGATATACATTTACACCTTTTTCACTTAAAAATTTTACAAAAGAAGCATTTTCCATAAGATCAAGAATATAATATCTATTTATAAGAGATGGTATTAAAAGAATAGGATTACTCCATTTAGGATTTTTTGTATAACTAAGTATTCTCCATGAAGATTCAGTATATATTGTTTGAGAAGGTGTTTCATATACTTGTTTTTGAGCTTGCCTTATTTGAGATTTTCCATGTATGTTTTCTGTTATATATTTTTTTAATTCACTATTTTTGGACATACTAAATTCTTTGATTAATTTCCCAAACTCTCTTGTACTAGCTTCATAACCTTTTATTTTACCAAAAATAACATCATTTTCATTATCCATATTTTCCTCGCAAATTACTGTATTTTAGGTTGTTATGAATGAAAAGTCCTGCCTTCAAAAACAGGACTTCCATTCATAAAAATACATGTTTTATTTATTGTTAATCTTTCCGTGTAATCTTTTAGCAGTTTCATAAATTTTTTCTATATTTTCTTTATAAACTTTAACAATATCTTCGTTCTGAGAAGCTGTTTTTTCATAATTTTTTTCAAGATATTCAAGATTTTTATTTAGATTTGAAAAATATTCAGTTACATTTTCTTTCATAAAAGTCTGACCTTGTTTCATATTTGTTTTAAAAAGATCCATTGTAAAATCAATATTTTTCTTTGTCATTTCAATAAATTCATCGTTCATAAAAAAATTAGTCATGTTTTCCATTTTTAATCTCCATTTTTTTATTTATTTTTTTTAGCTGTGTTCTTAGGTGTAGTTGGTGTATTTGTAATAGTATCAGTTTTAACATTTTTTTCTTGGCTCTTAAAACTTTTAATAATTTCATTTTGATTATGAAGTATTTGATCTAATTTTTCTTCAAGATCACAAGTTTTTATTTCAATATCCTGAGCTTTTTGAAAAACTTCTACAACATCATTTCTTGAAGCTACGCCGAAAGTCTGAAAAAAACTCTCTCTATTTTTTTTAAGTGTTTTATTAAGATCAAGTGCTGGTTCATAAGTCTTCATAAAATTTTTCATAAAACTCTGACTTTTAACCATTTCATCCATATAATTACCTACATTTTTTTCCCATGTTTCAATCCAATCTTTCATCATTTTTTCCATTACTATCCTCCTTATTTAGCTTCAAAATTTTTAACTTTTTCAATCATCTGTTTTGAAATTTCATAAGTTTTTTCAACATTTTCTTTATAAAAGTTTGCAACTTCAGTTCCCTGTTCAACAAATTTGTCATAATTTTTTGATAAAACTTCAATATTGGAATTTACCATATCAAAATATTTACCAAGATTTTCTTTTGTTGTAGTTTCCTGTTCTTTTAAATTTGTTTTAAACATATCCATAGCAAATTCCACATTTTTTTTTGCCATATCAACATACTCTTCACTTTTGAAAAAATCTGCAATTCTGTTCATTTTAAATCCTCCGTTTTTTAGCAGTTATTTTTGTGCACTGCAATATTTATACTCTTATTATTGCACAGCACAATTTTTTTGTCAAATTTTATTTTGCACTGCACCGCATACCTATTTTGCAAAGCACAATATCTCAGAAAACCAATGGAAATACAAAGATTTAAATATCTTTTGATTTATATATAAATGGTACCGAATGATTATTTTTTTGCTTTAGTGTAATGAAAAAAATATCAAAAACAGATCCCGGCTCAGAATAGTACCGGGATGACAGTTTCTCAGAATAGTACCGGGATGACAGATTTTTAATTTCCAATGTCGAATGTTGAATGTCGAATTTTTAGAGGCTTTAGAAAATTTTTGAATTAAATTAAATCATGACAGATTTTCAATAAACAAAAGCAAAAAAAAAAATCTACTCGGTAACTTGAGTGAACGTTGCGAAGCATATAATATACGGATGTATTATAAGTGAACGAAGGTAAAGAGATATTTTATATGGATGTAAAATATCGAATGGTACCGAATGATTATTTTTTTGATTTAAAGATATGAAAAAAAATTTATCGTATTTATATTAACTGCTTCTATGAGCTTTTTCAAAGAGCATAGTATTCCATGTAATTCCTTCTCTACCCATATCATCCATACTTTCCCAGTTTTTTACTAACACAAAAAGATTATTATTAAATAAAGATACAATAAAATCGCTTGATATATTATTAAATAATCTACCATCCTTATCTCTTAAATCCAAACCAATTCCAGGTCTAGTTTTAGGTATTGAAATAAGAACCTTCCCACGAGGTTTAAGCAAAGAAGAAACAGTCTTAATAGATGTCTGAATCTGATTCTCAGGGATATGCATAAGAATTGCAGATAAAATAATAGTATTAAATTTAAAATTGAAAGGATTTAAAAAATTAGGTAAACCACCACTAAAAATTCTTCCTTTAAGTACAGGATTCCTATATTCAGCTAACATTCTAAGCTCATTACAAGGTTCAATTCCATAAGCATCATGACCTTTTTCAAGAAGAATTAGAATATCTCGCCCCGAACCACTTCCAATATCAAGAACAGTTTCTTTATTTTGGAATATAACATCAAAATATCGGCTTATACCACCTTTGACATTTATATAATCTTTATAAAGAGATTCTGCGTTTTTTGAATAAAAATTTGAAGTTCTAAAATCCATACTATATCCTTTAATTTAATATAACAAATAAAATTACTTTTTCTTCTCAAGGTCTGAAAGTTTTTTTGCCATTTTTTCCATCATAGCTTTTAATTCATCAATATCACTATCTGATTTTGGTATATCTTCATTAGGTGTTTTTTCTTTAGAAATATCTTTGCTGTTTTTATCTTTTTCTTTATCATTACTCTTTTTATTATTATAAAATGGATTACCAAAAAAATTAGTAAATGCATTTTTAAACATATCTGTACTTTTGCCAACTCCAAAAAAATTACCTTTCATTGATTTCATCGCATCAAAATAACCATCTCTATTATTTAGATACAAACCAAGCTGTTCTGTAAAAAAATTATTAAAATAATCATCTAATAAATTAGCATCAGATTTAATAAGAAATTTTAGAAACACTATAGGAAAAGCTTGAAGTTTTTCAGGTGACATATCAATAATTACCTGCAATAAAACTTGTCTTGTTATATTCTCACCTGTTTTTTTTTCTGTCACCTCAATATCATAACCAGAATTAATATAATCTCTAACATCTTCAAGGGAAATATATTTTTTTTCATTGATATTATATAATCTTCTATTTTCGTATTTTTTTATGAATATTGTATTTTTTGAAAAACTCATGTAATAATTATACACATTTAATGATAAATTGCAAGTGAAATATCAGGAGAGTTTAAGGGGTTTTAGAGGTTTTAGGGGTTTTAGGGGTTTTAACCCTCAACCCCTTAACCTTTTCTAACTCTTTAACAAAATCATTATTTTTCCATGAGTTCTAATAGATTTTTTACAGCTTCTGTATGAAAAGTAATATTCATATGATTATATGGTAATATACGCTTTCCAATAACTTTAGCACCTCTTTTTGTTATACCATCTGTATATGTTGCACTTTTTACAAAAAGTAGCATATCAGAAGGTGCGATGTTTTCTCCAAATGGAAGAAGGTCTGCCCAGAATTCAATATTATCATCTATCTGATTATCTGTACCAGCCATTATAATTATGTCAACAGAAGGATGAATACCTTTTTTATTTATAGTTGAAATAAGATATTTACCTTTTGCAATTTCTTTGTTAATACCTTCAGAAATCAGAATCGAAGATACTCCACCATTGTAGAGAACATTTCTAGAATAATTCATATCCATAGTATTTGAAAGATTTGAAAAGCCAATTCTGGTGTTTTTATCATTTACAAGATTATTAAGTATTTGTCTCTGACCAGGAAACATATCATTTACATCTGAAAAATCTCTCCAGAAACCATAATAAAGAACGCTTTTAGCTCCAAGTGGAGATGGCATATCTTTATCTATTACCGTAAGATTAAGTCCATAATATCTATACTGTGCATCAACACCATTTAAAGGAGTAGCAATTGCAATAAACCTGTCAACATCTTCTCTGTAAGGAGTTAACCAAGAATACTCAGAATATTCTTCTCTTATATCAGATAAATACATTGTTGTAGCAACTCCACCCTTTGAATGTGCAATTACATCTATTTTAAAATCATTGTTGTTTTCTTCGCCAAGAACTTTTTTTATCCTAGTTATTGCATTTGCTATATGTTCACTCTGCATAAAATTATCACCTTGAGAATGATTAAAACTTAAAGAAAATACTTGATAACCCTTTTTAGGAAGTACTAGAGCGAGTCCTGGATATTCTATAAATTCACCTGGTGCAAAATAATATTTAAATGGATGTGCCCAAGCTCTAAAAGCATTGTCTCCAGCTCCATGAACTAATAAAATAGGTCTTTTATCAGATTTTTTATCCCAATCTTTTGAATAATGGAGAAAAAAATTACCTGATGATATAACATTATGACCTTGTGTAAGTTCAAGAAATGCAGGATGATTCAATTTATTACCTTCGTGTATTTTTTCAGTATAAAACTCAGTTGAGCTATCATATAAAAGCTCAATCCTTTCAAAAGGATAAGTAATATCTCCTTCTATAAAATCCACTGGTTCATCTGAAAAATAAGGAGTTGCGTTTATAGAAACTACAAAGGTTAAGGCTAAAAAAAGATTTAAAAGTTTTTTCATCATACTCTCCCACTACATACTATTTTTTTATTATTTAACACTTTTACTACATACTAATTTTAGTTTAAAAAAACTCAAATGTCTACCGTTTTTTTATCCAATTTTCAGGATCTCTTTTCCATTCAAGAATAATGTTTTTATCTTCCAAAGAAATATAGCCTGAATCACTTGCTATATCTATAATATTCGATATATTTCCAAGAGTTTCATACTTTAAATTTTCATTTTTAAAATTTTGTTTACATTTTATCATTTCATAAGAAAAAATTGCAAATACATAATCTATTAAACCACCGCTTTCTCTAATAGCTTTTGCAGCATTAATAGAACTCCCACCAGTACTCAAAAGATCTTCAATAAGTATTACTTTTTGACCTTTTTTTAGAATTCCTTCTATAAGATTTTCTTTTCCATGATTTTTTTTTGAACTTCTAACATATATCATAGGTTTTTTAAAAAAATCAGAAATCCAAGCTGCATGAGGAATACCGGCAGTAGCGGTGCCAGCAACAACATCAAATTCAACATTAGTTTTATTAATTTTATCAATAAAAAGAGATATAACAAATTCTCTTTCATAGGGATAAGAAATAATCACTCTATTATCACAGTAAATTGGAGAAACAATTCCAGATGCATAGGTAAATGGAGTTTTTGGACTTAATTTTACAGCTTTAATATTGAGCAAAACCTCTTCTATAGTTTTCAAGTTGGATTACCTTCCTCGATTTTGACTTTTGTTACAAATTTTAGATTCTGAGTTCCTCTATCAATAAAAGAATCAGTGTTAAAGTAAAAAACTTGTCTAATTTCGCTAATATTTTTAAAAAGTTCAGCTGTAGTTCTAAGTCTTTTAGAATCAAAATAAGAAAACACTTCATCCATAAAAACAGGTATATAACCTTGATCATCAATAAGTTCTATCAAAGCTAGTCTAAAAGCAATAAAAAGAGCATCTTTTGTAGAATCACTTAAAAAATCTTCATTTACATAATCACCATATTCTTTAGAAAAAACATTTAATTGAAGCATGTTATCACCTGTAAATTCCACCCTCACATCATGATAATCCCCAGCTGTAAGATTATTAAAATATTTATCGATAGTAAGATCTAAAAGAGTATTTGCAGATTCCATTATATCCATATGAGCTCTCTTAGTATATTCTTCTACAAAAGATAAAATTTCTATTTCATCCTCAATTTTTTTTATATTTTTTTGAAGAATATCATTTTCATCCTCAATATTATAAAGTTCTTCACATGAAAATCTGTTTTTTGATATAAGAGCTTTTGTATTACTGATATTTTCATCTAGTTTTTCTTTTTTGGAATTTAGTTCTAAAATCTCATTTTTTATAACTTCAAGCTCAACAACTCTACCATATTCCTCTTCTGAAACCGAAGAAATCTTATCTTTCATAATATTCAAATCATTTAATAATTTAACATAATCTTTTTCAATATCTTCAACAGATCTTTCTTTATATAGATTAGAAAGTTCGTTTTTTATTTTTTCAAGATTTTTCATAAGATCATCTCTTGATCGATATTTTTCTTTAAACTCATCAATATTAGAAACATTTGTACTTTTAAGAATTCTTGTTAACTCATTGTTCAAAGTCTGAACTTCTCTTGAATGTTCGGTCTGAACTTCTATCTGCATATGTCTTTCTTCTTCTCTGGATTTCTGCCAAAAATAAGAGCCCAGTATTGCAAATATTCCTGAAAATATTATGCCAACAAGAAAAAACACTGAAAAAAATGCTCCTCCAATTGAAATAAACAGAAAAAACATTGCAGCCACAAAACAAATATTTCTATATACTATTAGATTTGATATTGCTTTTGTGTATTGATCTTTTAATATCTCTCTATTCTTATTATCAAGAATTCCAGATATTCTAGATATTTCTTCAATTTTTTCTATTGTAAAACTTCTATATCCTTCAAGCTTATTTTCAATATAAGTTTTTTTTTCTTCAAGTTTTTCAATTTTTCCAATAGTATCTTTAAGTTCTTGAGTCTGATTTGCAATAAAATCAAATTCTTTTTTTAAATTTGAATAGTCATTATGAGCTTTATAAACAAAATCCTTTTTAGAAATAATATTAGTAATGTTATTTTCTTCTTTTATATATCTTTGAAGAAGATTCATATTGATTTCACGTTCAACAACAAAAGCTCTTACATTTTCAAGCTCTTCTTTTTTATCTTCAAAATTTTCATTAAATTCATTTAATTTTTCCATAAGAATTTTTTTACGATTTTTTAATTTTTTTGAATTATCATTTTCTGTCTTGAGTTTACCTGTAGATAAATAGTTTTTAATAATATCAGCTATATTCTTAATATTTTTAGATTTATCAAAAAAATATATCCATTCTCTCTGTTGCAAAAAAAACAAAGATCTATAAACATTAGTCTGGATTTTAATGCCAGATATCTTTTGAAACATTTCCTGAGCTTCATCTTTCATATATTTTTTATTATCGTATTCAAGATAAAATTGGTTATTATCAGCATCTTTTGAAATCATAATCTCTTTTCCAGAAACATCTATAAGAATTTGAATAAAATACGGGTCATTGAGATTTCTAAAATTTTTTCTATAAATATTTGTATCAAAAAGAATAAGTTCTGAAAAAGCTGAAAAAATAGTAGATTTACCACATCCATTATTTCCAGAAAGAATATTTATACCCTTGCCGAATTTACAATAATAATTGCTGAAATTCCTATAATTTTTTAATAAAATACTTTTAATTATCATAAATTTAAGTCAAAAAATAAAAGCCCTTTTTTTAATATTTTTTGTTCAATATCTTTTTTATCTTGTTTATCAAAATAACTTTTTCTTACATTTTTTATATAAAGACCTTCCTCAACATGAGGAGGAATCATTTTTATAAGTTCCTGAGAAACAACAGTATTATCAACAATATCTAAATAAAAAAACTTATCTTCATAATTTTCTTCTAAACTATCTAAAAATCTCAAAATAGATATATCATATAAAGGACCATAAAACATAAATTTTACAATATTATTTTCATCAGCAAATTTCAGAATAAAACTTTCAAGTTCTTCTTTTAAAGAAAAATCATTTAAATTAACTTTAACATTAAATATTTTAAACTCAGTTTCATTTAAAAAACTCGCAGACGACTTACCGCCCACATAAGAAAACAAAACGCATCCAGCTTCTTCCTGTTCAAAATCAGACAAAAACTCAAAACTCGGAATAT
>JALOAD010000037.1 GCA_023228995.1 Candidatus Muiribacterium halophilum | reverse complement strand
CTTTTGCTTTAAATTCAGATCTGAATTCTCTTCTTCCTTTTTTACTCATAATCTTTTCCTCCATATATTTTATTATACATGGATTTATAAATTAAGACTATGGTCCTATTTCTTCAGCCATTATAAAAAATTCAATTTTCTTTATTCAAACATTAGAAAATTTAGAATTAATATTAACAAAAAAGTAGCATAAAATTATAAAAAAAGAGGGTAATTTATGGTTAATAATTTTCTTTTAAAAGAAAAGCATGAACTTATTGAAAAAATTGAAAAACTTATAAAAACAATTGATAACCTACATAATGATGAACTTTTTAATAAAGTTAAAAAAAACTGTCTTTATATAAATGATTTTGTTAATGAATTTTTAGTAAAAAAAGATATTTTGATTATTTCTGATATTGAGCAAGAACTTGATAGAATATTAAATAGCTTTAAGATTTTTTATATGAATAACTCTGTAGATTCTGATAAATACGAAGAAATCCTAACAACTATCGATAAAATAAAAAATATAATCAAATGACGAACTGTGGCTGGAGTCACAATTAAAAATTAAAAATTAAGAATGAAGAATTATAAAAGCAAAAAAGCCATTTCACACAAAAATGTTCACTGAACATTTTAATTCGCTGATTTAAAAATTACAACTTTAGTTGCGTCCGCAACTAATTAATGTTAATATAACTCCCATGACAAAAATTATCGGTAAATATATTTCAATTATTTCAAGGAATAAAAAAGCATATTTCAAAAAACATCTTGCTCATCTTGATATAGGTGAAGGTCAATATATTATACTAATACAACTTTTTAAAAACTCAACTCTTACTCAAGAACAACTTGCTGAAATTCTTGTTGCAAATAAAGCTACAATAACTAGAGCTCTTCAATGTCTTAATAAAAAAGGTTTTGTTAATGTTAAAAAGAATGTTGTTGATAGAAGAGAAAACATAATAACTTTAACAGAAAAAGCTTATTCTATAAAAGATGAATTTTATTCAATTATTAGAAATTGGAATAAAAAATTAATTGAAGATTTTGATGAATTAGAACAGCAGAGACTTTTTGAATTTCTTGAAAAATTAACAGATAAAGCTATTTTTATGAATAAAGGAATTTCTAAACATGGCAAAACTTGATTTAATAAATGATAATATTAATAAAACACTTGTAAAAATGACAATTCCTATGATATTTGGAATGCTAGGTTTTGTAATTTTTAATGTTACAGATACATTTTTTATATCAAGACTTGGAACAACAGAAATGGCAGCTTTAACATTTACTTTTCCGATAGTTTTTATAATTGGAAGTATGGCAATGGGATTAGGTCAGGGAACATCTGTTCTTATATCAAGAGCTTATGGAAGTGGAGATCACGAAAAAGCAACAAGATATGCTACTGATTCTTTAATTCTTGGTCTTATGATTGTTGCTGTTCTTGCTATAGCAGGTTTTTTTACTATTGATTCACTTTTTACATTTATGGGTGCAACACCTGAAATGCTTGTGCATATTAAAGCATACATGCAAGTATGGTATTCATGTGTTTTTTTTGTAATAATTCCTATGATGGGTAATGCTGCTTTGAGAGCTACAGGTGATACAAAAACTCCTGGTATAATAATGAGTGTTTCAGCTATAACAAATATAATTCTTGATCCGATTTTTATTTTTGGTTATGGTTTTATTCCTGCAATGGGGGTTAGAGGAGCTGCTATTGCTACTGTTTTGGCTAGAACTCTTACAGTTATTGTATCTTTATATATGCTTATTGTTAGAGAAAAATTAATTAAATTAAAAAAAGAAGGCATAAGTGAAAGAATTAGATGTATGAAAGAAATTTTAAAAATTGGAACACCAGTAGCTTTTGCAAGAAGCATGAATCCTGTTGGTGTTGCTATTATTACAAATATTATGTCAAGATATGGAGATAAAGCAGTTGCAGCATTTGGAGTTTCTTCAAGAATAGAGTTTCTTGCTTTGTGTATAACAATATCTCTTGCAAATATTATGGGTCCATTTGTTGGTCAGAATATTGGAGCTAAAAAGAAAAGTAGAGTTAGAGATAGTATTATAAGTGCTAATATATTTTCTGTGATATTGGGATTTGTATTTGCTTTGTTATTTTATGTTTTTGGTGAGAATATTGCAGGTATATTTAATAAAGATAAAGAAGTTGTTAAATATATAGTGATGTATTTAACTATTGTACCAATTTCATATAGTATTGCTGGAACTATTATGATATCAAATTCTGTTTTAAATGTATTTAAAAAATCTGTACAAGCATCGGCACTTTCGCTTACTCAAATGTTTATTCTTTATATTCCACTTGCATATTTTTTATCAGGAATTTTTAATGTTAAAGGTATTTTTATTGCACTTGCATTAACTTTTATTATTTCAGGAATTGCAGGGCTTTTATTTGTCAAAAAATATTATTTAAAACTGTCAGAAATTTGACACTATAAAAGCAATTTGGGAAATATAATAAAACCGTGAGATAGTGAAGTGGTGAAATAGTGAAGTAGGAAAAGCACTAAATCCACTTCGCTAATTCACCAAAAAATGTTCGGTGAACATTTTGATTCGCTATTTCGCTGATTTAAAGGTTGTCATCCCAGTATGATTTTGAGCCGGGATCTGCTTTGTTTTTGCTTTACTAATTTTTACTTGATTTTATAAATGGTATGATATTTGCATTAAAGGTTATAATAAAAACAAAAGATACAGGAGGTTTTTTTTGAAGAAGATAATTATTGTTTTGGTTTTTTTATCATTGTTTATTCTTCAAGGTTCTGCTGAAATACTTACTTTACAGCAATGCATTGAGAATGCACTCGAAAACGATTCATCAATTATTCAGGAAAAATTAAGAATTGAAGCTTTGGAATTAAAAATAAAGCAGATTAAGACTAATTTTTTGCCAGATGCAACATTATCACAGGGAATTTCTTATTCTGATACTTCAGGTAAAGAGAGTTATTCCACAAGACTTGGTGTTAATTACACTATTAATGATGGTGGATTAAGAAATAATGAGCTTGATATTGCTAAACTTAATGTTGAAAGAGAAAAACAGGAATATAATAGACTTAAAAATAATATTATTTTTAATATTAGTGAACTTTATTATAGAATTCAGCAAAAAAAACAAGGAATTGATCTTCAAAATACAATTCTTGAGAGAAGAAAAAAAGACCTTATTTTGATAAGACTAAAATATCATGCAGGTAAAGAAAGTCTTCAGGCAGTTAATGAATCTGAAACATCGTTTAAAGAAGCTGAATATAGAAAATTAAAAGAAGAAAGAGAACTTGGTAATATTTATTTTGAGATTAATACTGCAATGGGTAAAGATCTTAATTATAAATTTGATGTGTTTGAAGAAAAAATTAGTTTTACTCCTTTTAATTCAGATGATATTTTAAATTTATCAATCGAAAATAGACCTGAAATTCAAAAACTTTTAATTTCAGAAAATATAAATTTATTAAATAAAAAAAATATATATGCAAATTATAAACCAAAATTATCAGCTTCAATGAGTGAAAGTCTTGGTGGAAAAGAAATTTTCAAAAATGATTCTTTTAGTGCATCACTTTCTTTAAGTTATAAGCTATACGATGGAGGTAAAAAAAATATTCTTCTTGAAGAATCAGCAAATTCTGTGAAAGCAACTGAAAATGAAATAAAAAAACTTAAAGATGATATTGTAATTGAAGTTTTTAATGCTTTAAAAAATTATGAATTAGCTTATGCGAAATATCAAATTGATGAACTTATACTTAAAGCCAAAAAAGACATTTATCTTCTAACAAAGTTAAAATATGAACAGGGTAGTGAAACTTATTTTGTATTTCAAAATAAAGAAAACGACCTTTCGCAAGCAGAGTATAATCATGTAAGTTCGCTTTATAATTTTAGAACAAGTTTATTGACACTTCAAAAAGTCGCAGGAGGAAAATTATGAAAAAAGTCATAACAACGCTAATAATTTTATTGGTAATAGCAGGTATATATTTTGGTTTTATTAAAAAATCAAATTCAGGAAAAACTACAACTACATATAAATATGGTGATGTTAAAAAAGGTTCAATTGAAGTAAAAATCCTTGCAACAGGTTCAATTAAACCTTTTAATCAAGTAGGTATAAAAGCAACTTCAAGAGGTAGAATTGAAGAAGTTTTTGTTCAGGAAGGTGATTTTGTAGAAGTAGGAACAGTTCTTGCAACAATTTCAAGTGAAGATAGAAATGCTATATTAGATGCAGCAATTTCTCAGATGAAACTTGCAAAAGAAAGTAAAGATAAAAATGCAATAAAAGAAGCAGATATAGCTTATAATGTTGCGATTTCTGCATATAAGCCGGTTTTTCTTATTAGTACAATAAAAGGTGAAATTATAAATCGTGATTGCGAGCCTGGTCAAAATGTTGATTTATCAAATATACTTTTTGTTCTTTCAGATAAACTTGTTGCAAGAGTAGATGTTGATGAAGTTGATATTGCAAAAATGAAAAATGGTCTTAAAGCTTATATATATTTAGATTCATATCCTGATGAAATAATAAATGGGAAAATATCCAAAATTTCCAGAGAAGGAAAGACTATTTCTGATGTAGTTTTATATGAAATAATGATTGATCCTGAAAGAATTCCAACAAAATGGGCTTCTGGAATGACTGCAAACATTGAGTTTGTAACGCAAAGTAAACAAGATGTTATTATTTGTCCAAAAAGTGCTTTAAAAGAAGAAAACAAAAAATCTTATGTTTTAGTTAAAAAATCTCTTAATGGAAAAGGTCAAAAAGATAGAGAAATTCGTAAAAAAGATAAAGAAAATATAAAAAAAGATAAAGAAAAAGTTAAAAATACTAATGGTGCTATTAACAATGAAACTGAAAAAAGATTTGTTGAAAGAGGAATAGATGATGGTAGAAATGTTGAAATAATAAGCGGTCTTGAAATTGATGAAAAAGTAGTTACTGAAATAACAGAAATATCCAATGAGAAAAATGCTAATAGTCTTTTTGGCAGACCTGGAAATAGAAAGAAGTAGAATGAGAAATTAAGGAGTTTTTATGATAAGACTTGAGAATATATCAAAAATTTATAAAATGGGTAATCTTGAACTAAAAGCTTTAGATGATGTTACACTTGAAATAAAAAAAGGTGAGTTTATTGCAATTATGGGACCTTCTGGTTCTGGTAAATCCACTCTCATGAATATTATTGGATTTTTAGATACAACTACTCACGGGAATTATTATCTTGAAGAAACTGATATAACTAAATTTTCAGACAATGATCTTGCATCAATAAGAAACTCAAGAATAGGATTTATATTCCAGTCATTTAATCTTCTTAATAATTTAACAGCATCAGGTAATGTTGAACTTCCGCTTGTATATTCAGGTAAAAAAAACAGAAAGAAATTAGCAGATGATTGCCTTGAAAGTGTTGGTCTTGAATATAGAACTCATCATAGACCTAAAGAATTATCTGGTGGACAACAGCAAAGAGTTGCAATAGCAAGAGCTCTTGCAAATGATCCTTCAATAATCATGGCAGATGAACCTACTGGAGCATTAGATTCTAAGACTGGTGTTGAAATAATGGCTCTTCTTCGAGAGTTAAATAATAAAGGAATTACTGTAATTATTGTAACTCATGATAGTAATGTAGCTTCTTTCGCCGATAGAATAGTTCATTTAAAAGATGGTAAAATTGTTGAAGATATTAGAAAAGTTGAAGAAAAAAATATAAATCAAGTTGAAAAAGAAAATAAAAAAAAGATAAAGAAGAATTTTTTCAAAAATTTATTTTTAAGCCCTCAAGAACTTCTTGAGAGTTTTATAATGGCGATTTATTCAATTGTTACAAATAAACTCAGAACATTTCTAACAATGCTTGGTGTAATAATCGGAGTTGCATCTGTAATTGGTATGACAGCTATCGGAATGGGTGCTCAAATGCAGGTTACAGAAAACATTGCCTCAAGAGGAGCAAATCTTCTAACTATAATGCCGGGTGCAAGCTCAAGAGGTCCGGTTAGAACCTCTTCGGGTAAGATGAATTTAAAATACGAAGATGGACTTGAACTTGAAAAACTTACAGATTTTATTAAAGCTGTAGATTCATCTGTAAGTAGAAATTATCAGGTGATATTTGGGAATAAAAATTATAATTCAAGAGTTCAGGGAGGTACATCAAAATTCCCTGAAGTTAATAATTTTGAGGTTGAAACAGGTTCATTTTTTACAGAATCTGATAATAAAGCTAAAAGAAGAGTTTGTGTAATTGGTCAAACTATAAAAAAAGAACTTTTTGAAGATATTGATCCTATTGGACAGTATTTAAAAATTAAAAAGCAGAGTTTTCAGGTTGTAGGAGTATTAAAAGGTAAAGGTTCAAGTGGTTGGAGAGATGAAGATGAAATAATTGTAGCTCCAATACTAACAGTACAAAGAAGACTTATGGGAATTGATTATGTAACTAATATAAATGTTTCTTTATTTACTTCAGACCAATCAGCAGAAGCTGAAAAAGTAATTAATGCAAAACTCAGAGAACTGCATCAAATTCGGCCAAAAGATGAAAATGATTTTACAATAAGATCTCAAGCTGAAATAATCGAACAAGTTAATGAATCAATGCAATCATTTACTTTTTTACTTGCAGGAATAGCTGTTGTTTCTTTAGTAGTTGGCGGAATCGGTATTATGAATATAATGCTTGTATCGGTAACTGAAAGAACAAGAGAAATTGGTATTAGAAAAGCTATTGGAGCTCGTAAACTTGATATATTATCACAGTTTTTAATTGAAGCAGTTTTAGTTTCAGTAACAGGTGGTATAATTGGAATTGCAACAGGTTATGGAATTAGTGAGCTTGTTAAAAAACTCACAGGACTTCCGACTGTTGTTAGTTATGATTCAGTAATAGTATCATTTTTATTTGCAATGTTTGTTGGATTATTCTTTGGATTTTACCCAGCAAGAAAAGCAAGCAAACTCAATCCAATAGATGCATTAAGATATGAATAAATAAAGAATTAATATAAAAATCAGCGAAATGGTGAAATGGTGAAAGGGTGAGATAGGAAAAGCAGTAAATCCACTTCACTAATTTGCCAAAAAATGTTCATTGAACATTTTGATTCACTATTTCGCCGATTTAAAGTTTGTCTTCCATGTAAAATTCCCTCTTACGATGTTCGACCTTGCAATACTTCCGTATATTGCACACTTCGTAACGGTCTCCATAGTTCCTTTAAATTAATTTTCTTTGCCTTTCTTAGAAACCTTAAAATCCATTTCACTAATTCACTATTTCGCAGATTTTTAATTATTAATTGTTTCAAAAGATTTGTCATTTCGGATTAGTTCATGAATCCATTGTTTAGATTTATTAATTCCTATTCCATATTCCTTGACTATTTAAAAAAATGAGTTACAATTAAATTATGCAAAATAAAAAAAGTGCATAAATATAAAATTATGCAAAAGGATTTTTATGAAACTCAAAAACATTGCAGAAGTTAGAACTGGTCTAACAATGCTTAGGAAAAAGGCTGAAAGATTTTCTGAAGATATATATAAATATAATCAACTTAATCTTAAATGTCTTGACGGAGAAGGTAATTTTTATATAGAAAATATAGATATTTTTGAATCTCAAGAAAAACTCGACAAAAAATATTTTACCGCAAAAGATGATATTATAGTAAGATTAAGAGAACCTGTTTCAGCTACTTTGATTAATGAAACAAGCAAAAACCTCTTAATTCCTTCATATTTTGCGATTATAAGGATAAAAGATAATCAAAAATTCAAACCTGAATATATTGAAGCGAATATAAATTCAAGTTTAGGTAAAAGGTTTTTTGCTAAATTTATAAATATGAGCGGAATATCAATTTTAAAATCATATTTTTTAAAAGATTTTGAAATATTAAATACTACATTAAAAAAACAAGAAACATTCATTAAAATATTAAAACTCAAAAAAAGAGAATTCCAGCTTATTGAAGGATTAAAAACTGAAAGAGAAAAATTTTACAAATATATAGAAAATAAAATATTAAACGGAGAAGGTTATGAAAACTAATCAAGATACAATAAACAAGATTATATGGAAAGCATGTGATACTTTTAGAGGTACAATGAATTCCTCAGCTTATATGGATTACATTCTTACAATGTTATTTGTTAAGTATTTATCAGATTTTTACAAAGAAAAAGTTGAAGTACTTACCGAAAAATATCAAGGCAATCAAAAAAAGATTAAAAAAAGTCTTCAAAATGAAAAATTTATACTCAATGACTATTGTACATTCGACTATCTTTTTAAAAACAAAGAAACAACTAATATAGGTGAAACAATCAATGTTGCTTTAGCTAAAATCGAAGAAGACAACAAAATAAAACTCGAAGGAGTATTTAGGAATATTGATTTCAACAATTCAAAAGTTCTAGGAAATACAAAAGAAAGAAATTCAATACTAAAACATCTTTTAGAAGATTTTAACGATAAAGAACTTGATTTAAGACCATCAAAACTTGCAAGTAATGATGTTATTGGCGATTCTTATGAATATCTTATATCAAATTTTGCTTCAGATGCTGGTAAAAAAGGAGGAGAATTCTTTACTCCTGCCAATGTTTCAACACTACTAGCTAAACTTGTTGAAGCCAAAAAAGGTGATAGAATTTATGATCCAGCCTGTGGTTCAGGTTCATTGCTTATAAAAGCAGCAAGAGAAATAGGTTCACACGAATTTCAAATTTATGGTCAAGAAAAAAATGGTCAAACACATTCGCTAGCTCTAATGAATATGTTCCTTCATAACATAAATGATGCAAAGATAGCATGGGGAGATACACTTAGAAATCCATTACACAAAGAAAATGATATGTTAGCAACTTTTGATACAGTTGTCGCAAATCCACCATTCAGTTTAGATAAATGGGGTCAAGAAGAACTTACTGATGACAAATTTGGACGATTTGACATGGGAATTCCACCAAAATCCAAAGGAGATTATGCTTTTATATTACACATGCTTGCTTCAGCAAATCCAGAAGGAACTGTTGGAGTTATTTTACCACACGGAGTATTATTTAGAGGAGCAAGTGAAGGTAAAATAAGAACGCAGATTATTCAAAAATATAATTATCTACATGCAGTAATTGGACTTCCAGCAAATCTATTCTTTGGAACAAGTATCCCAGCTTGCATACTAATTTTCAAAAAGAACAGAAAAACTCAAGATGTATTATTTATAGATGCAAGCTCTGAATTTGAAAAAGTTAAAAATCAGAATGTTTTACGAGACATAGATGTTCAAAAAATTTTACATACATACAAAGAAAGAGAAGTAATTAACAAATATTCATACATAGCAACTAGGCAAGAGATTGAAGAAAATGATTATAACCTTAACATCCCAAGATATGTAGATACTTTTGAAGAAGAAGAGCCAATTGATATGCCAAAAGTAAAAGAAAACATAAATAAGATTGAAACTGAATTAGAAAGTATAAAACATGAAATGAATAAATACCTCGATGAACTTGGGCTATAGAACAATAAAAAACATTTGTTTATCAGGAGACTTTTTATGAATAATATAAATAACGGAAAAAAAAAATTAATTAGAAACAGTACTGCTGAATTTCTTATTTTTACATCGCAGGCGGGCGAAAAAAGCATTGAAGTACGATTTGAGGATGATACTGTGTGGTTGACACAGAAAATGCTTGCAAATCTTTTTAATGTCAGTGTGCCTACCATTAATGAACATCTGAAAAATATTTTTAAAAGCGGGGAGCTTAGAGAAGATTCAGTTATTAGGAAATTCCTAATAACTGCAAGGGATGGTAAAAAATATAATACAAAATTTTATAATCTTGATGCTATTATCTCAATCGGATACAGAGTTAATTCAATAAGAGCAACACAATTTAGGCAATGGGCAACAAAAGTATTAAGTGAATTCTCAATAAAAGGGTTTGTAATTGATAAGGAAAGGATGGAGAATGGTACTTTTCTTAATGAGGATTATTTTGAAAAAATCCTTGAAGAAATCAGAGAAATAAGATTAAGCGAGAGAAGATTTTATCAGAAAATCACAGATATATATTCAACAAGTATGGATTATAATATCGATTCTCCAACAACCAGAGAATTTTTTGCAAAAGTTCAGAATAAATTACATTATGCAATTCATGGTCATACTGCTGCCGAACTTATTGTAGAAAGATCAGATTCAACTAAAAAAAACATGGGTTTGACTTCATGGAAAAACTCGCCTAGTGGGAAGATATTAAAATCGGATGTAATTATAGCCAAAAATTATTTGAATAAAAATGAAATAGATTCATTAGGAAAAATAGTAAACTCTTATCTGGATTTAGCAGAAGATAGGGCAAACAGAAAAATTCCTATGACAATGGAAGATTGGGCAAAACAGCTAGATAAATTCATAGATTTTATTGATAGAGAAATATTAGATAATTCCGGTAAAATCAAATCTGAATTTGCTAAAAAACATGCTGAAAGCGAATTTGAAAAATATAGAATAACTCAGGATAGATTATTTAAATCGGATTTTGACAGAATGATAAAAAAAGCCTTAAAAGAGGATAAAGATGGAGAATAACAAATATAAAGAAGATATTCCGAACGGATATAAATTTGTAAAAGGAATAGGAGTAATCCCGGAAGACTGGGAAGTAAAAAACTTAAAGGAAATATGTAAAATAATAACGGGTAAAACACCCTCAACTTATGTTTCAGAAAATTACGGTGGTTATTTGCCTTTCGTTACTCCTGTTGACTTATCAGAAAATAAAAATGTTAAAATTTCTGAAAGATATATATCAGAGCGAGGATTAAAAGAATCAAAACTCATTCCAAAATACTCAGTTTTAGTAACCTGTATTGGCTCAACAATTGGGAAATTAGGTTTTAATATCATAGATGTAGCTATTAATCAACAAATTAATGCTATATTGCCTTTTAAATATATAAATAATGAATATATTTTTTATTTTTTAAAAAAAATATCAGGAAGAATAAAAAATATAGCTTGTAATCAAGCTGTTCCTATAATTAATAAAACCGAATTAGGAAAGTTTAACATTAGTTTACCATTTTTGCATGAACAAAATAGAATTGCTGAATGTTTATCTTTATTAGATAAACAAATAGAAATGGAAGAAAATATATTAAATAAATTTATAATACAAAAGAAAGGTTTAATGCAAAATCTCCTTGTCGGCAAAATAAGATTTCCAGAATTTAGAAAATAAAACCTGTAGACTGCATTTAATATAAAATTAAAAATTGTTGACAAGATTAAAAAAATTATAATATAAACAGGAGTGTATATATGAGATTATCAGGAAGAAAACATCAGAATCCTGCAATTATTGTAGGACATTTACAACATAGTGAGATAATACCATATTCATATTTTAGAAATGTTCTCGAAGGTTATAAAAATCTGTTGTTAAATTAAAATTATATGTTAAAAATAACTAGGAGCTATAGATGACAAATCCTTCAACCAGTGAAAACAGTATTCAAAAAGATATATTAAAGCTTTTACAAAGCTGTGGTTATAAGTATATAAGTCCTGATGATATGCAACATTATAGAAATTCTTATAGAAATGTTATTTTAGAAGATGTTCTTTTGGATACTCTTAAAAGAATTAATAGTTTTGAGTATAAAGGTGATGTATATGATTTTTCTGATGCTAATTTAAAGCAAGCTGTGAGAGATTTGGATGTCCCACTAGTTGAAGGACTTATCTCTGTTAATGAAATGATATATGATAGGCTTGTTCTTGGCGAAACTTACGAAGAAACTTTGATTGATGGTTCAAAAAGTAGTTTTTCTTTGAAATATATTGATTTTGATGATTTTTCTAATAATGTATTTCATGTTACAGAAGAGTTTATTGTGGAAAAAGCTGTTGAGGTGAATAGAGAAAGGACTAAGAGAGCTGATATTGTTCTTTTTGTTAATGGAATTCCTCTTGGAGTTATTGAACTTAAAAAATCTTCTGTAAAGATGAAAAAAGGTATTGAACAGATAATATATTATCAGAAAGATGAGAATATACCTTTATTTTTTAGATATATTCAGATTACATTAGCTGGTAATACTTCTATGGCAAGATATGGTACTGCTGGAACTCCTGCAAATTTTTATAATGTCTGGAATGAGGAAGAGTTTAAAGAAGATGACTATAAATGTCATGTAGAGGGTAGAGATGTAACTTTTCTTGATAAAACTGTTTTTTCAGTATTTTATCCTGAAAGATTTCTTGAGATTATGCTTAATTATATAATTTTTGATAAAAATGTTAAAAAAATCGCTAGATATCAGCAATTTTTTGCAATTAGAAGGATATTAGAAAATATTGTTTGTTTTGATAATACTGGTAGAAGAAAAGGTGGTCTTGTCTGGCATACACAAGGTTCAGGTAAATCTTTAACAATGGTTATGCTTGCAAAAAAATTGAAGAATACTGTTAATAATTCACGGATTGTTGTTGTTACTGATAGAATTAATCTTGATAAGCAGATTAAGAGAACTTTTCAGCATTCTGGTTTTGAAGTTAAAAGAGCTAATACTGGTTCAAAACTTGCTGAGTATATTGAGTCTTCAAATAGTGAGATAATTACTACTGTTATTAATAAATTTGAGAGTGTTGTTAAGAGTAATATTAAAACAAAAAATCCTAATATATTTATTCTTGTTGATGAAAGTCATAGAACTCAGTATGGTACTTTAGCTTCAAGGATGAGGAATGTTTTTCCATCTGCTTGTTATATTGGGTTTACTGGTACTCCAATTATGAGAGTTGATAAGAATTCAGCTCAGAGATTTGGTGGGATAATTCATAAATATACTATTGATAAAGCTGTTGCTGATAAAGCTGTTCTTCCTCTTTTATATGAAGGTAGAATTGTTGATCAGGATATATTTAATAATAGTAGTATGGATAGGAAGTTTGATTTTATAACTAGAAATCTTAATGATGATGAGAAAGCTGATCTTAAAAAAAAGTGGGCTAAGCTTCAGAATATAACTGCTTCAGAAGAAAGATTAGAGGTTGTTGCTCTTGATATTAATCGACATTTTGTTAATAATTGGAAAAATACTGGTATTAAAGCAATGCTTACAACTAATAGTAAATATGAAGCTATTAAATATCATAATATTTTTGAAAAACTTGATGAGGTTAAAACTGCTTATGTTATTTCTCCTCCAGAGGTTAAAGAAGGTCATGATTCTTTGGATAATGAGAATAGATTGTTTGTTCAGAATGAATGGTCTAAATTGATGAATTTATATAATAATGTTGAGGATTATGAAAAAACAGTTATAGATAACTTTGTAAATGGTGATGGTTCTGATGATAATGATATAGATATTCTTATTGTTGTTGATAAACTTCTTACAGGTTTTGATGCTCCTAGAGCAGGTATTCTTTATATTGATAAAGATATGCAGGATTATAGACTTCTTCAAGCTATTGCAAGAGTTAATAGACTTTATCCGGGTAAAGATTATGGATATATTCTTGATTATAGAGGTCTTCTTGGTAATTTAGATAAAGCTTTAACAGTTTATAGTGCTTTGTCGGGTTTTGAAGAAGAGGATATTGTTAATACTGTTTTTGATATTAATCAGGAGATTGTTAAATTAAAGGGAAATCTTATAAAACTCCATGATATATTTGATAATGTTGAGTATAAAAGTGATCTTGAAAGTTATTTAAATTTTCTTGAAGATGATAAAATAAGAAAGGATTTTTATAAAAAACTTAAAGATTATGCTAAGAAACTTAAAATATGTTTAAGTTGTGAAGGTTTCTTTGATAAAACTGAAGAAAAAGACATTAAAAATTATAATAATGAAGTTAAATTCTTTAATGAACTTAGAAAAGCTTCAAGAATAAGATTTAGAGAAGCTATTGATTTTTCGGAGTTTGAACCAGAGATGAGAAAATTGCTTGATACATATATTGCAGCTGGTGAAGTTAATCAGCTTACTAAGATTGTTAATATATTTGAAAAGGATTTTGATAGTGAGATTGAAAGGATTAATGGTAAAAAATCTAAAGCTGATACTATTAAGAATGCAATTGTTAAAGTTGTTTCTGAAAAAATGGAAGAAAACCCTGATTATTATGGTAAGATATCTGATAGAATTAAAAGAATAATCTCTGATTATAAAGTAAAAAGAATTTCTGAGGAAATGTATCTTGATAGTATGAAAGAAGTTATGGTTAATTTAAGAGAAAAAGATGAAAATAAAGGGATTTATCCTAAAAAAATATCTGAAAATAAATTAAGCATGGTTTTGTATGATAATACTTATGATTATTTAATTGATTATGTTAAAGAAAATAATTCAACTCAAAAAGATGAGAGTGTTAATAATCTTATACATGATATAAGCAAAACTTTTGAGCATTATAAATATAAACCTGATTGGAAAAACAATTTAGATGTTCATAAAGAGATTGATCAAAAACTTTATGATAAAATATGGGATTTTGAAAAAAAATTTAATGTTGAGATTGATGCTGATAAAATTATTGAAAAAATAAAAAAGATTGCTATTAACAGAGATGATGTATGATTGATTATAAGATTGATATTGTTTATAAAAAAGTTAAATATATTAACATAAAGGTAAAACCTGATATGAGGGTTATTCTTACTGCTCCTTTTAAAGTTGATTCTAATAGGGTTAATAAATTCATTTTTAAAAAAAATTTGTGGATTAAGGAAAAACTTGCGTGGTTTAAAGAGAATTCTCCAGTTAAAACTGTTAAAAATTATGTTTCGGGTGAAAGTTTTGAATATTTGGGTAAAAATTATAGGCTTAAAGTTATTAAAGATAATATAGAAGATGTTAAGCTTATTAATGGTTATCTTACTATATTTACTCTTAAAATTGATGATAGAATTTATAAGGAAAGTCTTGTTTATAAATGGTATTATGAGCATGCTAAAATAATTTTTAATGATTTGCTTGTTTATTGGTCTGAAAAAACAGATTTATATCCTAGCTTATTCCGTATTAAAAAAATGAAAACTCGTTGGGGATCTTGCAATACTAAGAAAAGATATATTAATTTAAATCTTGAGCTTATAAAAAAAGAAAAATATTGTATTGAATATGTTGTTCTTCATGAACTTGTTCATCTTAAACATAATCATCATCAAAAAAACTTTTATAACCATTTAGCTTTGTATATGCCTGATTGGAAAATTCGTAAACAAAAATTAAATATATGAAAAAACAAACACTAGAATAAAAAATTTAAATCAAAACCTTTTTCCAAAAAAACCGAAAACCTCTGCCTGAAAACCCCGAAAGTCTCTGGTTATATTTGACGAAAATCTCTGTATAACTATGTTTGACAAACACTATTTTCTCACATTCTCTTTAGATTATAAATGAAAAAACCTAAACTTTTTATGAAAGTAGAGTTATGTTATAATAATTAAAATAGATTTTAACTAATAAATAGGATTTAAAATAAAATGAGATATAAAAAAATCCGAAGCAAATCCGAAGCAAATCCGAAGCAAATCCGAAGCAAATCCGAAGCAAATCCGAAGCAAAAGATAATATAAAAAAATCAAAATCAGTTAGAATAGAGTGGATATTAGAGTATTTAAAAAACAATAAAGCCATAAAATCCTTAACAATAGAAAAACAATTTAATATACACAGAGATACAGCAATATCAGATTTGAAGAAAATAGAAGATAAAATCGAGAAAAAAGGAGCAGGAAGCAACATCTGGTATGAACTAAAACAAAAATAAAAGAAAACTGCATTTTTCAACAGCCTCCCAAGGTCCGACCCCCAATGTTGACCTGATAAACCTAATGTAAGAAATCAGCGATATTTGCTTAGTAAAAAAAATTTAGAGCTATTTAAAAAAATATAAAAAAGATCAGGATGCCGATTATGACATCCTGTTTAATTGAATAAATCAATGTTGGTATATTCAAGCTGTTAAAAAAATTCTAAAATTATCTGAAACTATCTATAAGATTATTGAGTTTTGCGACATCTCTCTTTCTTTCAGTCAGTGCAATGTCATTATCATCGGTATAGAAATTATCTTTTTTTCTGAAAACTGTCATATCTTTTTTGTATAATATTCCTAGAGCTAATTTTTGCTTATCTCTGGATATTGAGAATGCTTTTTCTATATCAGATTCATCGTGATTGTCTAACCAATATGTGTTTTCTTTATACCATGCAATATTGTTATGTTTATTAAAAGTCACACAAGGATGTAGAAAATCTATTAGAGCATAACCTGAGTATTCTATAGCTTGTTTAAGAACTTCAGCACTTTTTTCTGTATCTGTGGTGCATACTCGTGCAACAAAACCTGCACCATTGGAAAGAGCTGTTCCTATTGGATCAAAAGGTTCAATAAAATAACCATTTACCTGCACGGTGGTTTTAACTCCTTTCATTGTTGTGGGAGATCCCTGTCCTTTTGTAAGTCCATATACCATATTATTATGTACAATATTGGTTATATCTGGATTTCTTCTTATTGTATGTAAAAAATGATTACCTCCTTCACCATAGGTGCAACCATCACCTGATTCTGCTATTACAGTAAGTTTTGGATTGACTGCTTTGACTGCTGTAGCAACTGGCAGACTTCTGCCATGGAGTCCATTGAAATAATTGCAATTAATATATTGAGGCATCTTTGCAGCCTGTCCTATACCAGAACATATCACAACCTGTTCAGGAGTTAAACCTAAGTTTTTCAATGTTTCTATTAGAGTTTTTCTTATCATAAAATTTCCACAACCTGGACACCATGCAATATCTATTTTTCTTTCCATTTCGAATATATTACTCATCATTGCCTCCTTTCAAAATCTGATTTAAAAATTCCGTTGTATCTTCAAGACAGAAGGGAAGACCATCAAATCTGAGTACTTTTTTGTAAATATCTATATCGAAATTTTTTTTGAGAAGTTCTCCAAACTGTCCTGTGTAATTATTTTCTAAAATTATTATTCTTTCAGCATTTTTTAGATAATTATATGCTTCATCTGGAATAGGATAAACCTGAGAAAAATGAAGTGCTGATAAATCTGAATTTTCTGAGTTTTCAATAAGTTCTTTTGCCAGACCATAATTTGAACCCCAGCAAACAATAAGATCTTTATAATCTTCTTTACCTATAAGTTCTGGTGGAATTGAAAAACCTTTCATATCTTTAAGTTTATTCATTCTTTTTTCAACCTGAGCAATTCTTACACTAAAATCTTCTGTTATCTCACCATATTCAGTATGTTCATCGCTATCAACACGTACAAGTCCTTTTCCATACCCGGGTAATTTTCTTTCAGATATACCATCTTCGGATATCTTGTATCGTTTATAATCTTCTTTGCTATCAGTAATGTATTTTCTGTTATCTATATTAATGTCCCTATTACTGATATTTTGTTCTGTAAAAGTCGAATCAACAAGAAATTGATCTGTAAGTATTATTACAGGTACCTGAAATTTATCTGCGATATCAAAAGCTTTTGAAGCTATTTCAAAACATTGTGAAGCATTACCTGGTGAGAGTATTACTCTTGGAAAATCACCATGTCCACCGTAAAGAACAAGATTAAGATCTCCCTGTTCTGTTCTCGTAGGCAATCCAGTTCCTGGACCGGGTCTCTGTGATACATGTATTACACATGGTGTTTCGGTTATGCCTGAAAGACTGAGCCCTTCTTCCATGAGAGCAAATCCTCCACCTGATGTTGTTATTAATGCTCTTGCACCAGCATACCATGCTCCAAGAGACATATTTATTGCACTGATTTCATCTTCTGCCTGTTCTACAAAAACTCCGTGTTCTTTTCCGTGTTCTGCAAGAAAAATAAGTACTCCAGTTGATGGTGACATTGGATAACTTGATATAAAGTCGCATCCACCAGCAAGAGCACCAAGTCCTAATGCTTGTGAACCATTCAGAGTATAGTTGTTTTTATGGGAAGTTTTTATTAGTTCAGATATATTTAAATTTTCTGATTTATTCTCACATGAGGAATACCCATTGAGAAAAGCCTTTCTATTCTTTTCGGGAGATTTTTCAGCAAATATATTTTCAACAACTTTTAAACATATATCTTTATCAAAGTTGAGGTAACTGCAAATATAACCACAGACAGCTGTATTTGAAAAAAGTTTCTCCTCAACATCTCCTTTAAGATTTTCAATATCAAGACTTACCATATTATTATAAGTTTTTTTAGTTTTTTCTTTGTCACTATCGTAAAAAATCATAGTTTTATCAGAAATCCTTTTATCAAGACGATTAATTCCGCCTTTTTTAAGTGAGAAAAGCAAATCAGGAGTTTTTATATAAGCACTTTTGGGTGAGTCTGATATTCTGATAAGGAGTGAATTTAGTCCGCCACGAATACGTGACATTATCTCTTTTGAGGAAAAAGTAAACAATCCGCTATTTTTTACTGCATCAGATAGTATTTTTTCTATTGTTTCTATACCCTGTCCAGCTGCTCCTGAAAGCATTATATTAATAGTCTTACTCTTTTTTTTTATCATTATTACCTCCTGTTATTTTATTTATTATTAATTATAACAAATCTTATAGATATTTTCATATTAAATTTATTTAAATAGTTTAAGTGAAAGTAAAGTCTTTTGTCACCGAAAAAAAGGTAGGATTAGTATATATTTGTGAATACAGTTAACATTTGTACGGGATGACAGTGTTAATGGAGCAATTAAAAATTAATAATTAATAATTAATAATTAAAAATTGATAATATAAAGTAAGGAGAAATTTTTTGAATAATGAAATCAAAGAAAATTAATTAAGAGGAACTATGGAGACTGTTACGAAGTATGCAATATACGGATGTATTGCAAAGGCGAACATCGTAAGAGGGAATTTTACATGGAAGTTAAATTTCATGTGGTCCGATAAATTAATATTTCTTTGATGAAATAATAGGTAATTATAAAGCTAAAGAAGATCCCGGCTCAGAATAGTACCGGGATGACAGATTTTTAATTTCCAATGTCGAATTAAAAGAAAAAGCTGTGAAGCTGTGACAGATAAAGCGTGACATGTCACTTTGTGACATTAGTGACAAAAACAAAGTCATGCTAGGATGACATTATATTGATTTTTATTTATTTAATCATAGGATTCAATTAGCAACTTGTTGCGTTAATTGTGACTTTAGTCACATTAATTGCTTTGATTTTTTATTCTGAAAAATTGAAAACTTCAAATACAAATAATTCTGCTTTTTCATTTGGGTTTTTCCATGAATCTGCGTGAATTCCAGCTTTTTGTGTGCATAATTCATTCATGAAATCTTCTTTTGAATTGAAATGTTCCCAAACTTGTGGTAAAAATAATCCGCTATTAAAACCTTTTTTGATTAGAACTCCATGTTTATTAGGTATTATTTGCTCATGTGAATCAATTTTTTGCATTGGTGATAAAATTGATATTTCAATTTTGATTTGTTTTAATTCTTCTTCTGTAACTTGTGGAAATCTTGGGTCTTCAAAAGCTGCTGCTATTGACATTTGAACTACTGCTTTTTTTAATATTGTTTGTGGCATTGTTGTTCCTATACATCCTCTTAAATTTCCGTTTTTGGTGAGAGTTACAAATACTGCTCTTTCTTTGTGTAGTTCTTCTGTTTCAAGTGTTACTTTTGGATGTTCTTTTTTTATTAAAAATGATTGTATAGAATCTCTTGCTATTTTTAAACAGAATTTTTGAATTTCTATTGGTATTGAAAAAATTTCAGGTTCTTTTTTAATATCAGCCATAAGTTCTCCAAAAAGTTTTGATTGTTATATTATAACATAGAATATTTTTTTTTGCTTTTAATTGCTTTATCTATTTTTTCTATATATTTATCATTATTGCATAGATTTGATATGAAATTTTTTATATTTATAAGTCCTATATCTTCTGAATTTATTTTACTCCATAATAATGATAAATCCACTGCTTCTTCATAAAAATCTGAGCTTGCTAAAAAATATATAGCTTTTCTTGTTATATCTGCATTAAAATATTTATTTTTTAAAATTGTATTTATTTTTTGTGTTGTTTTTTTAATTCCTGATAAATTATTTAATTTTTTATAACATATTATTGGGATTATGTATTCAGTAAAAAGGATTTCTTTTTCTTCTGGAATTATTTTTTGTTCTTTTACTAGTTTGTTAAAATAATTACAATATTTAAGACTTTCAAAATAATCTTGTTTTATTATGCTATATTCCATGAGTTTTGTATATATATCTGATTTGAAATTATGGGGAAATTCTTTTATTAACTCGTCTATTTCATTGCTGTTTATTTGTAATTTGTTTTGTGATATTGTTTTGTTTAATGCTAAAAATTTAATTACATTGTTATATGGTGAAATTTTTGTAGCAATTTTTGCACTTTGTATATTATCAAGTTTTTTAATACTTAATAAATTCTCATTATTGCATATTAGAGAATAACTGATTATATCAAATAAATTCATGTATATTCTATTGTTTTCTGATATATATTCTGTTTTTAATTGATTTGAATTATTAAATGAAAAATATTCATTTTCACATTTTACATATAAATTGTTATTTTTGATATTGTAAAACACTTTGTGATTTATATTGAGTTTTTTTAATACTGATATAAAAATAAGCATATTTTCATCTTGAGAATAGCATATTCTTTCATCGATTCCATTAAATGACTTGTTTTTTAGGCTTTTTTTAAGATTTTGACATAATAGTTCATTGCTAATTGTTTTTTTTAATTGTAAAAGTTCATTTATTGTATTTTGAGGAATATCAATTGGAAATATTATATAATCTTTATTACAATTTATATATTCAAAATACTCGATTATATCTGATTTAATAGAATTTTGAGAAAAAACTGTAAATGTATTGATTATTAAAATTAATAATATGTGAAATAAAATTTTTTTCAATTTAACATCCTTGTTTATTGAATCTTTGATTTTCTTTTATTCTCTTCTAATATCGGCTAAAAATATTTTTTCTACAGATTAATTGTGATATAATGTTTTTAGAGAAGAAGTATAAGAGCAGTATGTGATGCGTATGAGAGCGTATAAAAACGGTATGTGAAGCGTATGAGAGCGTATAAAAGCGGTATGTGAAGCGTATGAGAGTGTATAAAAGCGGTATGTGAAGCGTATGAGAGCGTATAAAAGCGGTATGTGAAGCGTATGAGAGCGTATAAGAGCGGTATGTGAAGCGTATGAGAGCGTATAAAAACGGTATAAGAGCGGTATGTGAAGCGTATGAGAGCGTATAAAAACGGTATAAGAGCGGTATGTGAAGCGTATGAGAGCGTATAAAAACGGTATAAAATCAGTAATAGATAAAGCTGTTAGATGGTGAGATAGTAAAAGCTTTAAATCTATTTCGCCAAAAAATGTTCGGTGAACATTTTGGTTCACCATTTCGCTGATTTTATAAGATCATGGAGGTATTATGAAAAAATCTTTGATTTTTAATTTATTTATAATTTGCTGCTTGTTTATTTGTGTTCAAGCTGAATCTCCGAGACAAAAACTAGAAGGTTTGAAAAATCAGACTATATCATTTAATGGTGAGATGAAAATATATAGAAATGGTAGAGAATATATTAAAAGATATAATTATTACAATGATGGTTTTGGAAAAGCTATGATAAATCTTATTTTCCCAGAAACTGAAGCTGGTGCAAAAATATTTTATAATGATGAAAATATATGGTTGTCAGAAGGTAAAGTTGTAATGAAATTTAATAATTCTGAGGCTGAAAAAGCTGTTTTTGGAAGTGATTTAACTTTTTCTGAGTTAAAAGCTTTATCTATTGAAAACGAGTATAATTACAATGAAGTTGTTGTTGAAAAAAACGCTAATTATCATATAGTTGATCTTATTAAAAAAGGTGCTAGAGGTTATTTTAGTAAAATTAGAATTTTTTATAATGTAAAAAAAGAAGCGATAGATAAGTTTGAATTTTTTGATAAACAGGGAAAAAACTATAAAACTGTTTTTTTTATGGAATATACTAATGTAAAAGGATATAATCTTCCTACTTTAAGAAAAGTTGTTAATAATCTTATACCTGGAAATTATACAGAAGTTTATTTGAGAGATATTAAAATTGGTGGAGTTCTTCAATTAAAAGAAGGTAATCTTGATAAAGTTTTTGATCTTTTAAAAAGTGGTTTATAAAAATATGGAGTTATTATGGAAAAATATTATAAGATAATTGCTAATGAATTAAATATTCAACAAAAACAAGTTGTAAATACTGCGTTTCTTTTTGATGAAGGGAATACACTTCCTTTTATTGCAAGATATAGAAAAGAAATAACTGGTAATCTTGATGAAACTTATATTAAATCAATTGGCGATAAAGTTAGTTATTTTAAAGAACTTGAAGAAAGAAAAAAGACAGTTATTCAGACAATTGAAGAATTAGGTAAAATGACTGATGATTTGAGATATTCTATTGATAATTCAATTAATAGAACTGAACTTGAAGATATTTATCTACCATATAAGCCTAAAAAAACAACAAGAGCTACAAAAGCAAAAGAAGCAGGACTTGAACCTTTATCTGATATTTTTCTTAAAGCTGATTTATTAAGTGGTGATGTAAATGCTATTGCTCAAAAATTTATTAATGTAAATAAAGGTATTGATACTGTTGAAAAAGCAATTGATGGTGCTAAAGATATTATTGCTGAAAAAGTTTCTGAAGATTTGAATATTAGAAAAATTATTAGAGAAAACATTAATAAAAAAGGACTTTTTACAAGTTTTAAGAAAAAAGGTACTGAAGATGAAAAAAATAAATTTGAAAATTATTCAGATTTTTCTCAGGATATTAGAAATATTCCTTCTCATAGAATTCATGCTATGCTTAGAGGCGAAAATGAAAAAAAATTAAATATTGATATAAATTTTGAAGAAGATTGGTTGATAAACAATATTGAAACAAAATATTGTGGTAAACAGGGTAATATTTTTGAAAATGTAATTTCTGATGCTGTGAAGGATAGTTTTAAAAGACTTGTAAGACCTTCTATGGTTAATGAATTTAAAAAACTTCTTAAAGAAAGAGCTGATATTGAATCTATATCAGTTTTTTCAAAAAATCTTAGAGCTGTTCTTATGGAATCACCTTTAGGTCAAAAAAATATTCTAGCAGTAGATCCTGGAATTCGTACTGGAGCAAAACTAGCAATATTATCTAATACTGGGGATTTTTTAAAAGGAGATGTATTATTTTGGAATAATTCATCTTTAGGTGAAGAAGTTAAATTGGTTGATATAATGAAAAAATTTGACATAAGTTATATTGCTATAGGAAATGGTACTGGTTCAAGAGAAGTTCACATGTTTATAAACAATGTTTTCAAAAAAAATAATATTAAAGCTGAAATTGTAATTGTAAATGAATCAGGTGCTTCAATATACTCAGCTTCAGATACAGCAAGAGAAGAATTTCCAGAACTTGATCTTACTTTAAGAGGTGCTATAAGTATTGGTAGAAGATTGCAAGATCCTTTGTCAGAACTTGTAAAAATAGATCCTAAAAGTATTGGAGTTGGACAGTATCAACATGATGTTGAACAATCTCTTTTAAAAAAAGAACTTGATGAAGTTGTTGTAAGTTGTGTGAATTCAGTTGGTGTAAATGCTAATACTGCAAGTCATACTCTTTTAAGATATGTTGCTGGACTTACTCAAAAAACAGCTAAAAATATTGTTAATTATCGAGAAGAAAAGGGTAGTTTTAAAACAAGAAAGGAAATTAAAAAAGTTCCTGGTATTGGTCCTAAAGCTTTTGAACAGGCGGCTGGTTTTTTAAGGGTTGTTGGTAAAAATCCTCTTGATAATACAGGAGTTCATCCTGAACATTATTATGTGGTTGAAAAAATATGTTCTTATTTAAAAAAAGATATTGAAGAAATTATTGCTAATCCTAATATTGTTGATAATGTTGATTTGAATTTATTTATTGATGATAAAACCGGTATTTTTACATTAAAAGATATAAAAGAAGAATTGAAAAAACCTGGTAGAGATCCTAGATCAAAATTTGAAAATGTTGTTTTTGATGAAAATATTAGAGAAATATCTGACTTGAAAGTTGATATGATTTTACCAGGAAAAATTACTAATATAACTAAATTTGGAGCTTTCTGTGATATTGGAGTTCATCAGGATGGTTTAATTCATATATCTGAAATATCAGATAAGTTTATAAAAGAAGCTGAAGAAGTTCTTAAAGTTGGTCAGATTGTAAAGGTAAAAGTTCTTGAAGTTGAAAAGGATAGAAAAAGAATTTCATTAAGTATAAAAAAAGCATAATAGCATTTTTTGTAAAATTATGTTATAATATAATATATACAAGATTATTTTAACGCTAAATTGGAGGTGAATTATATGGTTGACTCAATTGGTAGTTCAATGTCTTATAATGATTTATTTAGAGTAGATAAAAAAGTTCAATCTACAAATGAAAAAGTAGAGAATACAAATAATTCTGACAATAGAGAAAAAATTAAAGAAAGCGTTATGGAAGCAGCTAGTGATACAAGACTTTCACAGAATTTGAGAGGTAGATTTGATAGATATGAATCTCAAATATCAAATTATGAAGAACAGTATAATAAGTTTTCAACTCAAAAAGATTCTTATGATGATGTTGCAAAATCATTGAATAATATTTCAGAACTTCAAAAACAGTTTAATAGTGAAGATATTTCAGCAGAAGATAAATCTATTTTACAAGGTAAAGTTGATGAGGAAATTTCTAATATTAAAAAATTGTATGAAGATACTGAATTTGATGGTAAAAAACTTTTAAGAAGTGATAGAAATATGGATGAACTTTTAAATGAGGGTTTTTCTCTTGAAAATCCTGATAATGATAAATTATCATTTGTTAAAACTGAGCTAACTATGAGACAGGATGATTCTGCTAACAGAATGGATAAGTCTCAGAATTCTCTTGATAGAGTTAATCAACAGTATGATGATGCTTTAAAAGGTGCTCAGGTTGTAACAGGTACTTTTGATCCTCAAACAGCAGTCGATAATGTAAGATTTGAAATGCTTAATAATATAGGTTCTAAAAACATATCAGATTATTTTACATTATCAGCCTCAAGTGTGTTTAATTTACTTAATTGATTATAAATAAAGTTAAAGAGTGAAGTTGTGAAGTAGTGAAATGGGAAAAGTTAGAATAATAGAAAATAAAAATGTTTTAAATCCATAAAGCCGGTTATTAATCTAACCGGCTTTTTTTTATATAATATGTTCAAAACTAAAATTTTTTTAATTTCAATTAACTTCTTTTAATTTTAATAATAAAAAAACTTGTTGTTAAAAATTCATTATTTTCTTATAATTAATCTATAGTTTAAAATTTTTGGGGGTAGTATATGAGAAAAAGTATAGGAATAATTATTTTATTTTTCTTTTTGATATCATTTGTTAATGCAGCAGATCTTAATGAAAAAATCGATTTCCTTAAAGAAAAAGCTCTTGAATTAAACGGTACTGGAAGAGCTACAACAAGATTTGAGCAAGGTGATGAAGATGCAGATGATGGAGATGTAATATTTGATGTTCTTGATTATATACAAAAAATGCATAATGAATTTCCAGATGTTCTTGATGATGAAAAAGTTAATCTTCTAAATACATATATCAATGAAATGGGTAGAAAGTATAAAACATTTTCACGTTCAGGTGGAGTTGTATCAAAAGATGAATTATACGAATATCTTCTTGAAGATCTTGAAAAAATAGTTGAAGATATTATGATGGAATCTGAATACTCTGAAGAAATTTCCAGAAATATCGACATTGATTCAAACAGAAATGCTCAAATAATTAATGAAGAATCTAACGAAGAAGCTGATGAAGAAGAAGCTATAGAAGAACCTAGCGAAGAAGATTCAGACATTGTAGCAATAGAAAGAGAAAGAATTTCTTATGGTAAAGTAATAGCTAGAAATGGTGCTTATATGAGAAAAGGTCCAAGCACTTCTTATAGCAAAATAATGGGTGTTGGAAATGGAACAAAAGTAAAAATCCTTGAAACTACTGATTCATGGTATTATGTTGAACTTAATAATACAAGAGGTTATATTTACAAAACATTAATCGAAATAACTGAAGTTACAGATGAAGTTTCTGATGATGAAGACGATAATGATGAACTTAATGGAACTATTAAAGTAACTAAAGCAAATGTTAGAAGAGGTCCAGGAACTAATCATTTAATAGCTGTAACCTTAAAATATGGTGATAATGTTAAAATAACAGGTAAATCAGGAAGTTGGTTAAAAATTGAATATAATGGTGGAAAACCTGGTTATATACATTCAAATCTAGTTTTTATAGATGAAGATGAAAGTAGTTTAGGTAAAGGTAGAGTTAATGTAAGTTCTGCTAGAGTTAGAAAAGGTCCAAGCACTTCTTATGGAATAATTACAAATCTTAGAAATGGTGATATTGTTGATATTGTAAAAGAAGCAAATTCATCATGGTATTATATAAAAATGGAAAATGGTAAATACGGTTATACTTCCAAAAGACTTATTTCTAGCATAAATGCAAATGATGTTCAGGATGATGATGATTCAAATACAACAAATAATAATTCTAAAAAACAAGCTTATATAAGTGTAAATAGAGCTAATATAAGAAAAGGTCCTGGCACAAATACTGGAATACTTACAACTCTTTTAAGAGGAACAGTAGTTAATGTTATAAAAGAAGATGATAGTTGGACTAATATTAAATTAAATGATGGTAGAGTTGGATATGTTTATTCATCACTTATATCAAATGAAGAAAGTGCAGGTGCTTCGATTTCAAGCGGTGCTGCAAGAATTACAAGATATGCTTTAGGTGCAGTTAACAATTCAAATGTTATATATGGTGTTGATTGTTACACTCCTGCAACAGCTAATGGTAAGCTTGCATGTGCAGCTGTAGTAAGTGCAATACTAAAAAGAGCAGATGTTGGATTTAGAAATGTTAAAATATACTGTCCATATCTTAGAGATTATCTTACAAGTATTGGTTTTAAAACAGTTACAGGCAATAATTGGAAAAAGGGTGATGTTGTATTTTGGACTAAAAAAAGAGGCGATAGACCAAGACATGTTGGTATAGTAGTACAAAAAGATGTTTATGGTAAATGGTGGGCTGTTGATAATTCAACTGCAAGACTTAAAGTTCTTAAAAGACCTCTATTGAGATCTTATTATCCAGTAGTTTTACCTGGAAGAAGAATATAATAAATATAATTTCATAATTAATAAAAAAAGAACCTAAAAAGGTTCTTTTTTTTTTGTAACTTTTAATATATTAATGTGTATATTAATTGATTGACATAGAATGTTTGAATCGGAGAATATTTTAATGAAAGATATAGTTGATTTACTTTTTGAAAAATATAAAAAATCACAAAAGATAATAAATGAAATATATATATTTAGAAAAGAGGTAGTTGTTTTAACAGGAAGTGATTTTGGAGCATCAGGAGTATATAGTGATGATGTTTTAATGAATTATTCCAAAAAATATAAATGTTATAGCGAATTTAAAGGTAAAACTGTTCAGTATTTATTTGAAAATATGCTTGATGCTAATTCAAGCGTTGAAAGATCAATAAAACTCGCAACTATAAATAGTCTTATAGAAGAACCCAAAAATCTTATAGAATGTAATTCTTTTGATTATCTTTCTTATGATTATTTAAAAGATAAAAAAATAAGCTTTATAGGACATTTTCCTAGAGCAGAAAAAATGAGAGCTAATGGATTAGATGTAAATATAATTGAACTTATTCCAAGAGAAGGTGATATTTCATGGGATAATTCACACGAAATACTTCAAAAAACAGATATAATTTATATAACAGGTCATACAATACTTAATAATTCATTTTTAGAAGTGATTAATAGAACTCCGAATGCTCAAAAAAGACTCATGGCAGGAATGTCTGTGCCATTACATCCTGTATTAATGGAATGTGGTATTGATATAATAGGAACAAGCCTTATACTTGAGCCAGTGCAAATGATTCGTTATTGGCAATATGGAGGCGCAGGCATGAAATATGCACCTCCAGGCGCACTTAAAACATGTATATGGGATAAATCTCTTATATAACTATAATTTTAATACTATAAACATGAATTTAAAATAGCAAGAACATCGTTTTTATCAAGCTGTTTGAAACCACCGATTTTTCCAAAACGTGAGTTTATTTTTTCAGCCATTTCTTCAATTCTTGAATTATCAATATCAGCTTCACATAATCTAACAGGCATATTAAGTTTTTTAAAAAACTCCTCAATTTTATCAATAGAACGATTAGCAAGGTCTATGCCATCATTTCCTGTAAGACCAAATACATTTTTTCCAATTTCACAGAATTTGTAACTATTGTAATTATCAAGAACATGTCGCATCCATGCCGGAGTTATAATAGCAAGACCAGCACCATGAGTAAGATCATATATAGCAGACACTTCATGTTCAATAAGATGACTTGCCCAATCAGTCATTTTTCCACAAGAAAGAAGACCGTTTAATCCAATAGTTCCAGCCCACATAATATTAGCTCTAGCTATATAATTTTCAGGCTGTTCATAAGCTACAGGACCATATTTAACAATTGTTTTTAAAATTCCTTCACAAAGCATATCTGTTACATAAGCATTTGAAGAAGGTGAAAAATACTGTTCAAATACATGACTCATAATATCAACACAACCAGCAGCAGTTTGATATTTTGGAACAGAAAAAGTATATTCAGGATCAAGTATTGAAAAAACAGGTTTGGCACATTCAGCATGAATTGGAAGTTTTTCTTTAGTATCATCATTAGTTATTACAGCTCCACTATTCATCTCAGAACCTGTAGCCGCAAGAGTTAAAATACAAGCAACAGGTAAGGCTTTTTTTGCATGAGCTTTACCAATAGCAAAATCCCAAGGATCACCGTCATAAAGACTTCCTGAAGCAATTGCTTTTGAACAGTCAATTACAGAACCTGCACCAACAGCTAGGATAAAATCAATATTATTTTCTTTGCAAATTTTAATTCCAGCTCTAACGCTTGTTATTCGAGGATTTGGATCAATTCCAGATAATTCAAAGAAATTTATATTTTTTTCTTTTAAAATTTCAATTACATTGTCATATAAACCGCTTTTTTTTATACTGTTTTTACCATAAGTTAAAAGTATATTTTTAGCTCCATTTTTTTTAAGTTGATTACCAAGAACTTTTATTTCGCCTTTGCCAAAAAATATATCTGTTTTTGCAGAAAATTTAAAATTTTTCATAAAACCTCCAATTGTAATAAAGTAAATGCTGATTTTTTATTAAAACTAGGTATAAATATAACATAAATTAAGATATTATAGAAGCGAAGATAAAAGCTGGCGAAAGAGCGAAAGAGTTAATGTGTTAAATAGGAATAAGTGATTGAATTATCTGAATAAATAAACAAAAATCAATATAATGTCATCCCAGCATGATTCTGAGAAACTGTCATCCCAGCATGATTCTGAATTTTTGTCATCCCGGTACTATTCTGAATTTTTGTCATCCCGGTACTATTCTGAATTTTTGTCATCCCGGTATGATTCTGAGCCGGGATCTGTTTTTGATATTTTTATCATTACACTAACGCAAAAAAATAATCATTCGGTACCATTCGATATTTTACATCCATATAAAATATCTCTTTACCTTCGTTCACTTATAATACATCCGTATATTATATGCTTCGCAACGTTCACTCAAGTTACCGAGTAGATTTTTTTTTTGCTTTTGTTTATAAAAACTCCTTAATGATTTAATATAATTAGAAAAACTTCTAACGAGTTCTTGTAATTGAATCCTCTGATTAAATAAACAAAAATCAATATAATGTTATCTCAAAGTAAATTACATATAAAAAAATGTCATCCCGGTACTATTCTGAATTTTTGTCATCCCGGTATGATTCTGAGCCGGGATTTGTTTTTGATTTTTTTTTGAATTAGATTTTACATATAGATTCAAAAAATTGATATCGAGCGTAATTATGGAAGCTGTCTTAAGATTTTCAATAAGTATACAAAAAAGAAATTCAGAGTTAAAAAGAATAAAATTATAAATAACTAAGATACATTAGAAAATCTTAAGGAAATTACATGGAGGTAATTTAAAGCTGAACATGTAAGGAGAAAATTTATACTATGTAAATTTTCAACTGGTACCAAGATATCAATTGTTTTGAATTGTATAATTATTTAAAATATTGAATCCATTAATTAGAAAAACTTATATCGAGTTCTCGTAATTGCTGACAGACATATTTTTTTAATCTTTTATAAAAATCAAAATCTTCTTGTTAAAAAAATAAAAAGCAATAATGTTTATTTCGCAAATTGAAATACTGTATTCCAGAATTGCCTCAAAAAATAATAATAAAAAAACTTTTCACAAAATAATCAAAAATTTAGTAGAATTATTAAGAGGATTCAATTGGGTGAACTTTACAAAATCAAAAATATCATTTAAAATAAACTACATGATTAAAGATAATAAGTTTGAATTATTTTATAAACCAATTGTTTTTGTTTCAAAATGTATTGAATTTGAGCATTGCAGATTTAATGGAAATATAATTTCAAGTGATACAGTTAAAGTCCTTAAAGATCATGTTGATTTTATAACACATTGTCCAGAAGTTGAAATTGGACTTGGTGTTCCAAGAGATTCTATAAGAATAATATCCCAAGACCAAGAACTTAAACTTATTCAACCTAAAACTAATACTGATTTAACTCAAAAAATGAATGATTATGCAAAAGTTACTCTTAGCTCATATAAAGAAAAAAATATAGATGGGTTTATTCTTAAGTCCAATTCTCCTTCATGTGCTGTTTCTAAAGCAAAAGTTTATCCAGGAAGCGGAAAATACAGACATGTTGATAATTCGCCAGGATTTTTTGGTGGTAAAGTAAGAGAGCTTTTTAAAGATACTATAATTGAAGATGAAGGTAGATTGCGTAATTTTTTAATTAGAGAGCATTTTTATACAACAGTATTTACTTTAGCAAAGTTTAGAAATATTATGATTGATAAAAAGCCGGCTGATCTAGTTGAATTTCATTCAAGAGTAAAATACCTTCTTATGAGTTATAATCAGGATAAAATGAGAAAACTTGGAAAAATAGTATCTAAAGCAGGTATAAAAAATTCAAATGAAGATTATTTTTTATTGTATTATAAAGGGTTAAAAGATATTTTTATGAAAATGCCAAGAACTCCAAATATAATAAATTCAATTCAACATATTATGGGATATTTCAAAAACAATCTTTCATCCGAAGAAAAGCAATTTCTTAATACTCAATTGGAAAAGTTTAAAAATAAAAAAGTTCCTTTGAGTGTACCTTTAAATATAATTAAATCATGGGTTATTAGATTTAAAAATGAATATCTTTTAAAACAATTCTTTTTTTCTCCATTTCCAGATGAATTAATTGAAATTTCAGATTCTGGACAAGGAAGAAATATTCGATAATATCGGTTAAAAGGTTTTTTAAAAAAAACTACTTCACATTAAAAAAAAAAACATCTATAATTATTGTATTACGCTAAAGAGGATAAAGACATTATTAATAAAAAGTTATATTTAAAATTAAATAATTATACTGATTATTTTATTGATATTAATACATTATTAAATGATATTAACCAATATACATTGGAATATTTTTATGAAAACATGTGTTATTCAAACTCTAATAATATTATCAAAATGGATGAAAAATTATCAGATGAAAAAATAAGTGATTTAAAAGAGATAATAATTCCTCATATAGATGTTAAAAATATGTTTGAAAATGGCAGTGTTGTTAATTTATTTAAGATAAAAAAAGAAAATTTAAATGTTCTTACAGAAAAACTTGATATTTATACAAAAGGTTTAATCTCAATATATGTTGCAGAGAACGAAATATACGATTTTCCTTTAAATTGAAATTTCTCAATTAAAAATATATCTTGCCGATACAATCAAAGTACTGTATTATTAAAATTCACAACAAAATTTGGGAGTATTGATGTCGGCAGACTTGAAAGTTAATATCAGATATATTTATAATATGTGCAATGATATTGATGAAATAAGCAAATTTTATACCCACACTATAGGATTAAAAGAAAAAGCAAAAAGAAATGATGAAAAATGGGGTTGGGTAGTTTATGCTTCCGAAGGATTTGAATTTATTTTCTTTAGAGCAAAAAAGACAATGCCGGTAATATCAGAATTTGCATGGCAACCAGGTGGCGGTGGCGGACATACAGAAATGTCATCATGGACAATTTCACTTCCTAAAAATCAATTTATCGAAACTCTTGAAAAATTAAAAGCTAATAAATATTATACTAGACAGGCAAAGCCTATATGGCTTCAGGATTTTTACTGGGGTATTGTTGCTAAAGATCCTATGGGGAATACTGTAGAACTTACTTATGAACCTGAGGAATACCCAGAATCAACTGTTTGGAAATAAAAAACAAATCCCGGCTAAGAATCAGGTCAAAATGACATGTCACGCTTCATCTATCACAGTTTTTATTAATCAGAAAGTTCAATTCTATGAATATATCATATAAAATATAATAAAGGTCGTTGGGTTATAAAATATAATTTGACGACTACTACTACTATAATTAAGCCATATTAAAAAAATATGGAGGGTTTTATGAGTATCAAATGGATAGAAAAACCAATTACGGCAAAAGAAACAAAAGTAGAGGATGATAGAATTTTTTTCCCTTGTGGATGTCTTGTAGCAAAAAAAGTAATATGTGGGATTTATCAGGTTAATAAATAGTTTTAAATTCATTAAAAAATAAGGAATGCAAGAAAAGAATCAACTTTTCTTGCATATTTATTGTATGCATTATTTGGTAATTCAGTCTAAGGAAAATAATTTTAGAATTATTGTTGAGTATTTAAAAAAATGTTTAAAAAATAGCGGTAAAGATGTTAGTGAGAAACAAATAGAGAATTTAAAATTTTTAGATAATAATACATATATATTTATTTTATTTAACAGTGAATATCTGTATTTGAAATCTTTAAACCTTTTTGAAGAACAAGAATTATTTTTTTCTTTTTTAGAACAGGGAATTTCTGTTGGTAACATAAAACTTACTTTGAAAGATTCAATTTTATTTTTAAATTTCAATTTAAAAACTAATATTAAAGTAAAGATAATATTAGTTCCTGATTATAAAAAAATTATTTATTTTGAATCTTTTCTTCTTTATGAAGATACATTTTTTTCAGATGTGCCAGCTGTTATTTTTTATAATTATAAATCTTATTATTATGGTATTGTTAATGATAATAAAGTTCAAATGAAAAATCTTATTAATAAAATGACAAAAAAATTTATTGATTATAAGCGTTTAATATTTGAAGATGAAGCAAAAGAATTAATAATAGAGTCAATGTCTATAAAAAAAAAGAATTATATCCTGAAAGAAATAAATAATAATCAGGCAATTGAAGATATAGATGACCTAGTATATATTATGACTAAATTATATGCTGGATACTATTTTCATTTAAAAAAAGGTGTTGATCTCTTGCAAAACTTAGAATTGTTAAGGAATTTGGTTAGTGATAAGAATATTATTAAAACTATGGATTTTGAAAATAGTATAATAAAAGCCATTGGCAAATTATATGATTCCCATGTTTCACTTAAAGGTTTTAAAAAAACTACTTTTTTGGAAAGTACAAGATTATATGTTTCTGATGTGAAAGTTGAAAAAACAAACAATAAATATCATGTTACTCAATCTAAAAAAGGTAAATTAAAAATTGGAACAATATATACTGGTTCAGAAGATTTTTTGTTTAGAACATTTTCAGAAAATTCTAACAAAAAATTTTTAATTGGAGTTTTGAGTTCGAAAAAAATATATGATTTTGATTTTGAATTTGAAAACAGAAAAACAAAGCTATTGGTGTGTGAAAATGATATAGATAGTTTTAAAAAGAATAAAAAATTATTTGATTTTAAGGATTCAGGTGTTCCTTTGTTAAAATTATCAAATTTTTTGCCAGAATCTGATGATGAAAGGAAACAGTTGGAAAAATTTATAACTTTTGGAGAAAAATTAGCTTATAAAAATGATATAGTAATTGATTTAAGAAATAATTATGGTGGAACCGAAGAATATTTCGTTAAATTTCTCAGAAATTTTTTGTCTTATGAATCAATAACTGACAATTCTATTGGTGTTAGTCTTTCATGTTTTGAAAATGAAAAACTTATTTTAGATTTAGAAGATTCTAATGATATTATATCGATTTTGAAAAAAAATATAAATGAAAAACATAAAATAGCTTTTTTAAAAAAAATTAAATATCGAATAATGTGGCTAAATAGGTCGTTAGAAGGTAGGAAAAGTAAAAAAAAGATTGTTTTTTTAACGAATAAGAACACTGCTTCTTCTGCGGAAAGCTTTATAGATTTTGCCAAGAGTAATTGTAATGTTCTAGTTATTGGAACAAATACTTATGGTGCTGAGAATTTTGGAGGATGTTCAACATATATTTTAAAAAATTCAAAACTGGAAATATCAATTCCAACAAATATTCTGATTTATAATAATAAAAATGAAGATGGTATAGGAATTTTGCCGGATTATTGGGTTGAGTCAGAAGAAGAGTTAGAAAAAGTCCTAAAAGGGGTATTAAAAACATGAAATATAAAGGGGAACGCAGAGGGCAGTACATATGGATAGCAAACAGAACGAATTGTAAAAATTGCAGTTTGAAACAACAGTGCACAAAAGCAAAATCCAGAGAACTTGGCATAAATATCAATT
>JALOAD010000097.1 GCA_023228995.1 Candidatus Muiribacterium halophilum | reverse complement strand
AATATATCGTTGTGCCTGTTGGGATGTTATAGTTTCCCGAAGGTTCAGGTTATGGTATAATATGTGCCTTGGAAAGTCATTATCCAAGGCATTTTTTTTCATTATTATAAAAAAAAAATAACATTTTTATAAATATTTATTAATGTTTTTATTAAAATTTCCGAAAAAACATTAAATAAATTAAGAGGTTTACTATGAAAGTTAAAATAATAGGATTTGATATAGGTATTACTTCAATTGGATGGTCATTTATAGAAATAGGAGATAAAAAGTCTGAAAATAAGATAATTGATGCAGGAGTTAGAATTTTTAATAAAGCAGAAAATCCAAAAACAGGTGAATCTTTAGCAAAACCTAGAAGAGATAATCGTCTTTTAAGAAGACGATTAAAAAGAAGGTGTAAGAGAATATCTCTTGTGAAAAAATTATGTATAAAAAACAAACTTATAACTGAAGAAGAGATAGATAATTTATTTCTTTTAAAAAATACAGATGTAGATGTATGGGATTTAAGAAGAAAAGCATTATATGAAAAATTGACTAAGGAAGAAATAACAAGAATTTTTGTACATATAATAAAAAATAGAGGTTTTAATCTAAAAACACGCGATGATGGAGATTCCGAAACAGGAAAGCTAAAGACCGCAATAGCTAATCAAATTAAAATTTTAAAATCAGAAAACTTTCAAACTTATGGAGAAATGATTTCTATAAAATTTCCTTTAGGAATTGCTAGAAGAAATAAACTTGGAAATTATAATAAATGTGTTTCGAGACAAGTTTTAGAGCAAGAATTAATTACTATAATTAATAAACAAAACAAGTTTGGTTATATACAATTTAATGAAAGTTTTAAAAAAGAAATATTAGATATTTTTAATTGGCAAAAGGAATCTTTATCTGAGGAAGATTTAAAAAAAATGGTGGGTAAATGTTTGTTCGAAAAAGAAGAATTTAGGGCTCCTAAAAATTCTTATTCAGCTGAAATCTTTCGTGCTTTACAAACATTAAATAATCTCAAAATTCTGACTAAAGATGGATTAGAAATAAGATTTAATAAAGAACAAATTAAACATATTATGGATATTTCACATACTATACAAAAAATAAATTTAAATAAAATAAAAAAAGAATTATTTGGAGATGTTGAAGTAGAAATTAAAGGTTTAAATTCAAAAAAGGATAATCCAGAAGTTGTTCATTTGAAATCTTATCACGGTATTAGGAAGGCTTTTCAATCTCAAGAACAATTAAAGGAATTCGAAAAAATAGTTTTAGCAAAAAACTTAGATAATATTATCTATATTCTTACTTATAATAAAAATAATGAGGAAGCATTTATTAAGTTGAAAAGTCTATTGGGTAATTTGGTTAAAGATGAAACTATAAATGAATTGTTGAAAATATATAACTCAAAATTTTTACATTTATCACTAAAAGCTTTGAATAAATTAATACCTGAGATGATTGAAGGATTAAATTATTCTGAAGCTTGTGCAAAATTACAGTATGATTTTAATTTAAATTTAAAAAATCAAAAAAAAGTTTGTAAAATGCCGCCTATTGATATTGAAATTGGTAGTCCTGTAGTTAAAAGAGCATTATCAGAATTTAGAAAAGTTATTAATGCATTAATAAAAAAACATGGAATAGTACATCAAATAAATATTGAATTTGCCAGAGATATCAATAGAAATTTTGAAGATAGAAAGAAAATTGAAAAAAATAATAGTGAAAATCATAAAAAAAATGAAATGGCTAAAAATCAATGTTTGGAATATGGATTAAATGCTAACGGGAAAAATATTTTAAAATTAAGATTATATAAAGAACAAGATTGTAAATGTTTATATTCTGGTAAAATTATTGATATTAAAAGATTGGACGAAAATGGTTATGCTGAAATTGATCATATAATTCCTTATTCTCGTTCTATGGATGATTCTTATAATAACAAAGTATTATGTCTGAATTCAGAAAATCAAAAAAAATCAGGGAAAACTCCATATGAATATTTTGGTCAAGATAAAGAAAAATGGGAAAATTTTATTTGTTTAGTTAATTACAATAAAAATATGTCAAGAAGAAAAAAACATCTTTTGGCTAAAAAAATATTTGATAAAAGAGCTGAAAAAGATTTTAAAGAAAGGAATTTAAATGATACTAGATATATATCTAGATTAGTTAAATCATATTGTGAGAATTTTATGTTATTTGAAGATTCTTATATAAAAAATAAAGTTCAAGTTAGAAATGGACAACTTACAGCTGCTTTAAGAAGATATTGGGGTGTAAATTCATTAAAAGATCGAAGCAATCATTATCATCACGCTATAGATTCAATAGTTGTTGCTTTTGCAACACAAGATATGGTAAAAGAATTTGCAACTACTTATGGAATTATTGAAAATCACAAAAAAATTAAATATAGAGCTCCTTTAGATAACTTTCGTGAGGATATAAAAAAAGTTATTTATAATATTTTTGTGTCAAAGTCACCAAGAAGGAAAGTTACAGGGGCTGCTCATGCAGAAACAATAAAAGGTTGGGATTCTAATAAAAACGTTTCTTTAAAAAGAGTTTCACTGGAAAATGTTAAATTGGAAACTTTGGAAAAACTTCACAATAAAAAATATTCACAAAATCTATACGATGTTTTAAAAACAAGATTAGAAGAAAATTCTAATGAGCCAAAAAAAGCATTTTCTGAGCCTATCTTTATGAAATGTAATGATGAAGGGAAACAAGGACCTGAAATAAAGAAAATTACTATTGAAGAAAACACAAATAGTTTTGTAAAAGTAATGGGTGGTATTGCTGATAATGGCGAAATGATTAGAATTGATGTTTTTAAAAAATCCAGTAAGTTTTTTTGTGTTCCTATTTATGTTGCTGATATTCTATCAAAAGAATTACCAAATTTAGCTGTGAAAGTTAAAAATTTGAAAAAAAATTGGGATATTATAGATAATACTTATCAGTTTTGCTTTTCTCTTTTTAAAGGAGATTTGATTAAAGTAAAGCAAAAAAACAAGACTGAATTAATAGGATATTTTAACGGAATGGATATTAGTTCTGCAAAAATATTGTTTACTCAAGATTTTGAAGCATCTGGTGTAAAGATTGGTGTGGGGTCAAAAACTTTAGAGATATTTGAAAAACATCAAGTTGATATTCTTGGTAATTATTTTAAAGTTAATAAAGAAAAAAGAATGCCATTTAAAAAAGGAATGTAAAGGAGATTTTTTGGCTTGGAGAACTATTTATATTATTAATAAATGTAAATTATCTTTAAAAGATAATAATTTGATTTATAATAATTTTGAAAAAGGTGATATTTTAAAAGTTCCTTTAGATGACATTGATGTAATAATGCTTGAAAATAATTACTCTACAATTACAACTGCTTTATTATCTCAATTGCCAGAATACAATATTGCTTTGTTTACATGTAATAATTTCAATGTTCCTAATTCAATTATGTGTCCTTTTAATGGTCATTATAGACATTTGTTAATAGCTAAATTACAGATGAATATGTCTGAACCATTGAAAAAAAGATTGTGGAAAAAAATTATTCAAAGAAAAATAGAAGGTCAGTCATATGTATTACAAATATTTCAAAAAGAAGAAGCAAAATTAATTGATAATTTGAGACACAAAGTAAAATCAGGGGATCCTTCAAATGTAGAAGGATATTCAGCATCTATTTATTGGAAAGCATTATTTGGGAAATTTACTAGAAATGACGACAATTTCATTAATGCTTGTTTAAATTATGGATATTCTATTGTTAGAGGAGTTATTTGTAGGACATTGAGCGTAGCAGGATTGTTACCAGCTTTTGGGATTTTTCACTGTAATCAATTAAATCAATTTAATTTAGCTGATGATTTTTTAGAAATCTATAGACCAATAGTAGATTTTAATGTAATAAAAATACTGCAAGAAACAAAAGAAAAAAAAGAACTTACGCATAATGAAAAAGTTAAATTATTAAATATTTTGAATTTTAGTGTTTTATTAAATAATTTTGAAATAAATGTTTTAAATTCAGTTGAAATTGTTATTGATTCTTTTGTAAGAGCTATAAAAAACAATGATTATAAAATGTTGGAGATAATAGATTTTATAAAATGAAGGAAAGATATTTGAGAATAATATTATTTTTTGATTTACCGACAAAAACAAAATCTGATAAAAGAAATTATATTCTTTTTAGAAGATTTTTACTCAAGCAAGGATTTTTAATGATGCAATGGTCTGTTTATTCAAGAATTTGTAAAGGTGATGATTCTACAGATAAATATTTTAGAAGAATTGAAACCAACTTACCTCCAAAAGGGAATATAAGAATTTTAAAAATAACTGAAAAACAATATGCTGGAATGAAACTTTTATTAGGTAAATTTATTCCAGAAGAGCAATTTGGTGTTCAACAATTATTAGTGTTTTAAAAAAAAGATACCCAGTCAAAGACTGGGTAGAGCTTTGCGGGTTTTTCACCCTTATTATAGCAACCTGAAAGTTCAGGTTATGGTATATAATAACTATACTATATTTTTAATAAGAAAGTCAATTGTTTTTATGATTTTTTTTGTTCCTACTTTATGCTATTATAAATTGTGAAAAAATATGACTTTTTTGGTATATGAATTTTTTGAACAGAGGAAAAAAAATAATTGATAGATTTAAAGAATTAATGAAATTAAAATGGGATAATATATAGTAAAATAATGATTATAGTTATAATAAAAACGAGATCCTGGCTCAGAATTATACCGGGACGACATGATATTTTTTTTGTTTGTTTAATAAGGGAATTCAATAACTAATTAGACTGTTTTAACATTTACTTATTTTTGATTTTATCGTACTAATTGTTCTTTAAACTCTTCTATATAATTCATTAACTTTTCTTAATTATTCTGTTATAATGATAAATATGGTTTTTTAAGCTTAGATTTTAAATTATTGTTTAAAACTTGCTAATTTATTACTTCGAGGTGTTTTTATGAAAAAATTGCTTTTTATGTTTGTTTTTATGTTTGTATTTTCTATATTGGTTTTTTCAATAGACAATAATGAGCTTGAAAAAATAAATGATATGGTTCAAAAGCTAAAACAGGGTGGAGTTATGGATTTACAAGTTACTTATGATTGGGGTGATGGGAATAAGACAAATCTTTCTGTTGAAAATTTCTTAACTAATAGAGAGAGTCATTTTTATACAAGACCTGGTATTTATGATATAAATGTTTTTTTGACTGGTACTAAAGATGGTAAAGATGGTAAATTCCCGATTTATTCTAGTAAATTTGAATATGTGGAACAAAATTTAAAGCATGATCTTGAAATAGATATTCCTGATGAAGTTAAACAGGGTGAAAAAGTTATTCTTAAAGCTGATTTTAACCTTTATGATAATTCCATTGAAATAAAAGCTGATGAGGATGAACCTGAAAAAATAATTAATTATCAATGGTTTTTTGATGATGAATTCTCTCAATTTGAACAGGGAAATCCTGCTGAACATACTTTTAATATTCCTAATGGTAATGTGAAACCTTATTATACTATTAAAGTTAGAGTTTTTTTTAAGTATAAAAATGCGAATGAAAATAATATATGGAGGCCTTTTGAATCGATTAAAGAAAAAAGAATTAAAGTAATTGCTGATTCAAAAGTTGATATTGTTGATTATTCAAAGATAATGACTTTGTCTAATGGTTTATTTGAAACTCCTTTTTTTATTACTATTAAGGATAATGCGTATCATAATGATAGGGAATATTATGAAAAAACTAACTTGTTTTATAGGCCTATTATATATTTGGGAGAAAAACCACATAATATGAAACTTGTTGATGTAAAAAAAGTAAGGACAAATTCGGAAAAATATAATACAATTATATATATGATAGAGTTTGATAAAATTAATACTGAAATTTTACGAACTCAAAAAGATGGTAAAATTATTGAGTATATGCCTGTTATGATCAGAATTAATGATCCACAGGGGCTTTATGAAAAAAAAATGAATGTTGTTGTTATCAGGGGGTAGTATGAAGCAAAAAAGAATAATGAAGTTTATATTTGTGTTTTTGTTAGTGTTTTCTATTAATATCTTTTCTGATTCTATTGCATCTAAATCTGATTTGAAATCTGTTAGCGATGCTGCAATTAACGGTAAAATTGATATTACTGAACATTATAGAACTATTAGTATGAT
>JALOAD010000036.1 GCA_023228995.1 Candidatus Muiribacterium halophilum | reverse complement strand
GTCAGATGAACTTTTTAACGAAGGAGCTGTTCTAGCTATACATCAAGGTTCAGGTGGAATAATGAGAAAAGCAAACAATCTTGCAAGAGGAGCATTAGTTGCAGCATCTGCAAGAAACTCAAAACTTATTTCGGCAGAACATGTCAGACTTGCTCAAACAGAATTATTATAACTTTATTTTAGACAAAACATTGCATTCTATATTTATTTTGACACAAACAAAGCAGAACTAATCATGGTTTTGCTTTGTTTTTTTATATAAAATAAAGTTCTGTATAAAATAATCAGAGAATTTATGTTAAAATAATTTTAGAATTAACAGTTGCAATGTCGGTAACAAAAGAAAACTTTTTTCATGTAGAAGATACTATATTATTTTTAAAAGGATTAGGAGTTATGCTTTTTGGATATAGTCCTGTTTTAAATTTTGGTCGTGGTGAAAAAAATGCTTCTCTTTTTTGTGATCCAGAAGAATATTTAAAATTTGTGAAATATGAAGCTGATATTTTTACTAAATATTCTGATTTTATAAGTGTATTAAATGAAGAACAAAAAGAAACATTGAAAATTAATAATTGCGGATTAATACATAGAACTGCTACTATTGGAGCTGACGGTAGTGTTAGACCATGTGTTATGTTTGATAGTGAATTTTCTATTGGAAATATTTACAATGAGAATTTGACAAATATATTTAGCAAAGATATTGTTAAAAGATATAATCAATTGTTGGTTCCTTCTGAAGAAATTTGTGGTGAATGTAATGATTTATCTTATTGTAATAATTGTATTTTAAGAGGTCTTAAAAGAGGATTAGAAAGAAAAAACTGTATTTGGATGGAAAAACAGAGTTTATCAAAAAAAAATTTAAGGATTGACAATGAATGATATTATATTTGAAGTAAAAAGTTTATCTAAAAGGTTTGGAAATTCAATAATATTGGACAATATTAGTTTTTCTCTAAAAAAAGGTGAAATTGTAGCATATTTAGGTCATAACGGGGCTGGTAAGACTACTACTATAAGGTGTATGACAGGACTTTTAAATCCAGAAGGTAAATTATTTTTTTTTGGTGAAGAAGTTGATTTTTCAGGTGAAATAGATTCAAAAAAATTGGGTAAAATCGGTGTTTGTTTAGATTCTCACGGTTTTTATGAAAATCTTTCAGCGATAAAAAATCTTGAGATATATTCAGTTTTGTATGGTATGAATGATAAAGATTTTTATAATAATTCTAAAAAATATCTAAAAAAATTCGATTTAATAGATTTTATGAATAAGCCTGTTAAAACTTTTTCTAAAGGAATGAAACAAAAATTATCTCTTATAAAATCGATTCAACATAATCCAGAATTATTGATTTTGGATGAACCTTTTTCTGGTGTAGATCCTCAAATGAGAATTAATATCCGAGAAATTCTATTAGAGTTGAAGGAAAAAGGAATTACAATATTTACAACTTCTCACGATCTTGGCGAAACTCAAAAGATTGCTGATAAGATAATGATAATAGAAAAGGGAAAAATTATTGTAAATAGAATGAAAAAAGAACTTCTTGAAGGTGATGGCATTAGTTATGAATTAAAATACATAAATGAAAACAATTATGATATGAAAACAATTGTTGATTCATTAAAATTTTTGTCTGTTACATTGAATGAAAAGGAAAATATGTTAATTATTAATTCTGAAAGAGAAATATATTTTGATGAAATATATAAAATAATGGCAGAAAAAATAAAAATCAAGGAGTTTAACAGGGTTGAACATTCTCTGGAGAATATTTATTTTCAATCTATAAAAAATAATGAACATTAATATAATAAAAATATTTTTAGTAAGCGATTTTAAGCAATTAATTTTTAATAAAATTACATGGATACAAATAATATATCTTCAATTATTTACATGGTTATATTCTTTTTTGAGATTTAAACCAGAAAATTCTTCTGATTATCATTTATTTATTTTAAATTATATTTTTGCATCTGGGTTATCTTTACTTATGTTTTCAAATTACCTTATATTTGATTTTTCTTTTGTAAAATTTAAACAAAAAAGAATAATAGAAAATACAATGGTGAGTCCAGCATCTTTTTTAGATGTAGTTTTTGGAAAGGCTTTGGCTTGTGTTTTATTTAATGTTTTATCTATTTTTTTTAATTTAATATTTGTGTTTTTTTATTTAAAATTTTATCAAATAGATTTTTTGATGTTACAGCTTTTTTCTTTTCTTTTCTTTTTTTCTTTTTCATTTGTTTTTATATTAGCTGTTTTGACTTTTAATTCATCAAAAGCAGATTTTTTTAATACAATTGCTTTTGTTATGACAGTTATAATGCTTGGTATAGTATCATTTGGAAGTTATAGAATTGAATTGAATTTTAATATGATTAATGTTTTTACTTTTTTCTTTGTAATAATATCTTTATTTACTATTAGGGTTTTTAAAAAAAATTTTAATAAAGAATTTATAATTAGAAAAGTATGAAGAAATTTTACTATCTTACACTTTTAAATATAAATATATTGAAAAAAATTAAAATTCCATATTTTATGGCAGCTATTCCCATTGTTATTTTAATTGCTTTATTGATTTTTTTTAGAAGCAATGCATCAGATAAAATCAATATAAATGAAATTTTTGATATTTTTCTTATTAATTCAGTTAATTTTGTAATGATATTTTGTGCTACCTACTATTCTAAGTATGTTTTTCTTTATGAAAAATTTGATGGCAATATTATTGAAAATTTTCTTATCAGCACAGTTACACCAAAAATGTTGTTATTTACAAAAAGTATAGCTGTATCATTGCTTTCCTTAGCTTTGGCAATATTGCCATTTCTTATGGTTTTTATTATTATATTTCCATGTATAATATTTAAATTAACTTTATTTCATTTTGTCTATATATTTTTGTCATGTCCTTTAATTATATTGGGGGTAAGTGCTTTTTCTGGCATTTTTTTATTGACTTTTTCTGATTGGAGAATATTTAATGTTACAACTGGTTTATTAATGTTTGGAATAATGTACACTATTGGTGAAGTAAAGGTATTATTGACAGATAATGGTTTTAAAAGTGTATCTATAGCAGTTTTAATTTTTTCTATTTTATGTATGTTTTTAGTATTGTTTTTTACTGAATTTTATTTAAAAAAAGAAAGAATTTTATCTTCTTATTAAGTTTAACACAAGTAAGTTGTGTATAAAAAAAAGATTAGAAGTTTTTTAGTAAAGGAAAAATAAAAGCAGATCCCGGCTCAGAATCATACCGGGATGACAGAGCTAATGAAGCAATTAAAAATTAATAATTAATAATTAATAATTAATAATTAAAAATTGATAATATAAAGTAAGGAGAAATTTTTTGAATAATGAAATCAAAGAAAATTAATTAAGAGGAACTATGGAGACTGTTACGAAGTATGCAATATACGGATGTATTGCAAAGGCGAACATCGTAAGAGGGAATTTTACATGGAAGTTAAATTTCATGTGGTCCGATAAATTAATATTTCTTTGATGAAATAATAGGTAATTATAAAGCTAAAGAAGATCCCGGCTCAGAATCATACCGGGATGACAAAAATTCAGAATCATACCGGGATGACAAAAATTCAGAATCATGCCGGGATGACAAAGCACCAATGCTAATTAAGATAACATTATATTGATTTTTTCTTTTTTTCTTTAGTGTAATGAAAAAAATTTTAGGATATAAAGTTAAATTAATTTTAGGTGAACATTAATTTTGAAAGATAAATCTGTTTAAAAATCTAATTTTTTCTTTTTATAAATGTGTCAACAACAAAGAAAATACTGTTTAATATTGTCATTCCTGCAATTAGTATTCCAGAAACTGATGTTAAAAGTAAAAATAAAAATTTCATTGTTATTCTCCATTATAATTCTATAATAAAAGTGTTTTTTTATATTATCGTAAAATAATATAAAAGAATTGAATTCTATATTAGAAAATTCAACTTTCTGTAGAGTATTCTATTTTTCTTTAATTTTTGTAAAAAATATGCTATATTAATCAATATGAAAAAAATTTCAATAATAATAACATTTTTTCTTGGTATTTTATTTTTCTTTTTTCTAGCAGGATATTTTCCTCAACTAGATATTATTGATAAAAATCTTAAAGATTCATTAATGTTTTTTTCATATAAATATCATGGCGGAGATATTAGTGTATATAAAAAATTGCCGGTAGATCCAGATAAAATATTTGTTATAGAGCTTGATGATGATAGTTATAAATCTATAAATGAAAAATACAATGAATTTGAAAATCTTTCTGCTCAAAAAAGATTAGCTTTTACAGAAACTTTGGAATTTCTAATTCCACATAAACCAAAAATAATAATGTTTGACTTTACATTTGAATATAATTCCTATGATGATATTGATAAAAAATTTCTTGCAGCTATGCATAAAGCTGAAAAAAACGGAATATCAGTTATAGTAGGTTCAAAACTTAGTTTTACTGATAATTTTGGCAAACAAGAAGTTATTCATAATAAACCTGTATTTGATATTACAACTGGTGTATTAAATCAAGTTTTTTCCGGCAAATTGATTAGAGAACCAGTTTTATTAATTAAAAATAACGATGAATATATCGATTCTCTTGCGTTTAGTGGTTTTAAAAAATTCATAGGAAATGAAAAGTTTGAAATAATAGATAATACACTTATTGCAGGAGATTATAAAATTCCTCTTATTACTGAAAAAGTAAATGATAATTATATTCTTTATAAATATAATTTATTTTATAGATTAAGTTGGGAAGGAATTGCTGCATTTCCTTTAAGTGCTTTTATAGATAAAAAAATTATGGAAGATTATAAAGAGAGTTTTTATAGATCAGAGATGATTAATGGAGAGCTTGGAAAAGTTTCTGCTTTTAAAAATTCAATAATTCTTGCTGGTACATCATCAGCAGATGATCAGGATCTTGTTTATTATCCGTTTTCTGATTTTGGTGAAGGTGTTGTTCCTGGAGTACATGTTCATGTTAATAGTGTTTTTGGTCTTATAAATCGTTCTTATTTTAATGATATGTCAAAAAAATTGTTTAATTTTATTATTATTATTCTTATAATTTTGAGTATGACTTTGTTTTATAGATCAAATGCTTTGAATGGTATTATAATATTTGTATTTATAATTTTTGTATATTTAATTTTAAATAGTATGCTTTTTATGAAATATTCAATAAATACTCCGGTATCTATTAGTCTTTTATCGCTTGCATTTTCTTTTCTTATTGTTCAAACTCATAGATTTATTTTTGAAACTAAAGAAAAGAAACAAATTAGAGGAGCTTTTTCAAAATATATATCTCCTGATTTAGTTAATAAAATAGTTGACAAACCTGAACTATTGAAGTTAGGTGGAGAAGAAAAAGAACTTACTATTCTTTTTTCAGATGTTGCAAATTTTACAACTCTTTCTGAAAAAATTGGTGCTGTAAATCTTGTTAAATTTTTAAATGAATATCTTACTGCAATGACTGATATTGTTATGGAGACTTCTGGAACTCTGGATAAATACATTGGTGATGCTGTTATGGCTTTTTGGGGAGCTCCGCTTGATGATGAGGAACATTCGCAAAAAGCTTGTAATGCAGCTATTCTTATGATGAAAAAACTTAATGAATTAAAAATTGAATGGAAAAAAAAAGGATATCCAGATTTAAATATAAGAATTGGTCTTAATACTGGAGTTGTAGTTGTTGGAAATATGGGATCTTTTAAAAGATTCAACTATACTGTTATGGGTGATGCTGTGAATCTTGCAGCAAGACTTGAAGGTCTTAACAAAGAATATAGTACTGGAATTATGGTGAGTGAATTTACTTATGAACAAAACAAAGATAAATTTAATTTTAGATTCCTTGATCTTGTAAAGGTAAAAGGTAAGACTCTTCCTGTTGCGGTATATGAACTTCTTCAAAATGATGTTGATGAAGAGTTTAAAAAAGGGCTTGAAGTTTTTAATAATGCTTTTGAACATTATAAAAAAGGTGAATTTAGACAAGCTAAAGAATTATTTTTGAAAGTTAATGATTTTATAAAAGATGATTCTGTTTCTGCTACATTTATCAAAAGATGTGATATGCTTGTTGATTCTGTTCCTGATGAATGGAATGGTGTTTGGAAAATGACTACAAAATAGGAAGTTTGAATGGGAAAGATTTGGCGAATAAAAAAAAATGATGAATTAATTATAGATAATATTTGTTCTGAATTTAAAGTTTCAAAAATAATTGCTAATATACTTGTTAACAGAGGTATTGAAAAATCTGAAGATATTGAAAAATTTCTTAATTGTAATAATTCAGAGTATTATTCTCCATTTCTTTTTAAAGATGCCAAAAAAGCTGTTTTAGCTATATCAAATTGTATTGATAATAATCAAAGAATTGCAATTTTTGGTGATTATGATGTTGATGGTATAACAAGTGTGGCTATACTTTCAGATTTTTTTGAGAAATTGCTTGATTATACTAATGTATCTTATATGCTGCCTGATAGAGATGATGGTTATGGATTGAGAAATTTACATATAGATAAGATGAAAGAAGAAAATGTAAAACTTCTTATTACGGTTGATTGTGGTATATGTAATGTTGATGAAGTAAAGTATGCTTTTTCAAAAGGAATTGAAGTTATAATTACTGATCATCATGAAATTCCTGAAATACTTCCTGAAGCTATTGCGATTATTAATCCTAAAATGCCAAATCAATATCCTTTTAAATATCTTGCTGGTGTTGGTGTTGCTTTTAAACTTATACAAGCTTATGTTGAAAAAAATAATTTAGATCAGTCTTTTTATGGAAAAATAATTGATCTTGTTGCACTTGGAACTGTTGCTGATATTGTTCCTCTAATAGATGAAAACAGGTTAATTACAAGAAATGGTCTTAATTTTATGAAAAAGCATAGAAGACCAGGTATAGAAGCTTTGATGAAATATGTTTATGGCGATGAGATAAATTCAAGAACAATTAGTTTTGGTATTGCACCAAGAATAAATGCTTCTGGAAGAGTAGGAGACCCTGGAGTAGCATTAAGACTTCTTCTTACTGATGATAAAGAAAATGCAAAAGAATTAGCATCAAAACTTAATGAAAAAAATTTAGAAAGACAAAATATTGAAAAAGATATATTAAAAAAAGCTGAATCTATGGTTGCACTTGATAAAAAAAATGATAGTGTAATACTTTTATCTACAGAAGATTGGAATATTGGGGTTATTGGTATTGTAAGTTCAAAATTAAAAGATAAATTCAATAGGCCTGCTTTTTTAATAAGTATAGATGAAAAAACAGGCATTGGGAAAGGTTCTGCAAGAAGTGTAAATGGTTTTCATCTGGTTGAAGTTATGTCAAAACTTAGTGATCTTGTTGAAGGTTATGGTGGGCATGAATTTGCAGCAGGTTTTTCAATAAAAAAAGAAAATATTGAATTATTTCACGAAAAACTTGCAGAATTTGCTGATATTATGCTTAAAGATGCTGATACAAGACCTGTTATAGATATTGATATTGAGATCGAACCTAAAGATATTAATATTAGTCTTTTTGATGATCTATTTGAAAAAATATTTCCATTTGGTGAAAAAAATCCCTTTCCTGTATTTTGTACAAAAGATATAAAGGTTAATAGTCTTGTTTTTTTTAATTTGATTCATGCGAGTATGTGGCTTGGAGATGGGTTTTATAATTTAAAATCAGTTTATTATAATTTTATTAAAGAAAATTCTGAAAAATCTATAAGCAAAGGTGATATAATTGATATTGTATATACTTTAAAACTTTCTTATATGAAAAAAGAGAGTTTTATTGAATTGCAGATAATTGATTTTGTTAATAAGAGCAAATTAGATAATGGAATTGATTCTGGAAGTTACTTTATTCCTGATCATATTGAAAAACTTAAAGAAAAAGGGAATGAATATTTATATACTGGAAATTTTGAAAGAGCTATTGAATTTTATTTTAAAGCATTAAAAGTTGAAAAAAATGATTCAAAGATATATTTTAATATAGGACTTGCTTACAAAAAGAAAGGTGATAAAGGAAAAGCTTATCAGTATTTTGTTAAAGCGAAAAATAATTGCAAAGGTACTGATGATGTATATAAAAAAGCATGTTCAAACTTACAAAAATTAAAAACAGGGGTATAGTATGAATATTGAAAGCATTATTAGAGATGTTCCAGATTTTCCGAAAGAAGGTATAATTTTTAAAGATATAACTCCTCTTCTAAAAAACCCTAAAGCATTTGAAAAAACAATTTCAGATATGGCAAAACCTTTTTTAAATGAAAAAATTGATTATGTTATTGGTGCTGAGTCGAGGGGATTTATTTTTGGAGCTCCACTTGCTCTTAAATTAGGTGCTGGTTTTGTACCTGTGAGAAAACCTGGCAAATTACCATATAATACTATTAGTGAAGAATATTCTCTTGAATATGGTAAAGATAAAGTTGAAATTCATGAAGATGCTGTTGAAAAGGGTAAAAAAGTTCTTATTGTAGACGATCTTCTTGCAACAGGTGGAACTTGTAAAGCTTGTATAGATCTTGTTGAAAGACTTGGTGGAGAGGTAAAGGGAATTGTATTTCTTATTGAACTTTTATTTCTTGATGGAAGAAAAAAACTTGGAGACAGAAAAATTCATTCTCTTATAAAATACTAATGAAAAAAAATTATTTATTTATATTTATAAGCATATTACTTTTTACTGTAGTCTCAGCTAATGAGCTTGTTAACTGGGAATATTGGTATGGAAAGGATTTTATGCGATTTTCATTTATGTTATCTGATGAATTTGAATATAATATAGTTGAAATGGAAGATGAAAGGCTTTTTGTGCTTGATATTAAAGCTGAGTATAAAGATGAGACGAAATTTAAGAATATTGATAAAGGTAATGTTGAAAGCATAAGAATTGGAGCTTTTAAAAAAGATATTCTTAGAGTTGTAATAAAGCTTAAATTTATAAATGAAGTGAAAGTATATAAAGCTTCAAAAAAAGTTAATGGAAATCACATGGTATTTGTTGATGTAGATGATTATTATGCAGGTAAAGATATAAAAATAGATAATAATATATTTACAGTTACGCTAGACCCGGGACACGGAGGTTTTGATCCTGGTGCTCATAATAGCAGTCTTGGTATAAATGAAAAAGATTTATGTCTTGATATTGTTTGGAAAATAAAATGGATTTTTGACAATATTGCAGACTCAAGATTTAATATAAAACTCACAAGAGATGATGATATTTATATTCCATTAAAAAAAAGAACAGCTATATCTAACTCATATAGAAGTAATCTTTTTTTAAGTATTCATGCTGATTCTTCTTATAATAAAGAAGCTTATGGTGCAAGTTTTTATCATTATTCAACAGAATCATCTTCTAAAGAAGCAAATTGGGTTGCATATAAAGAAAATAATGAGTTTATTGAAGAAAGTGTTAAAGCTTCTGATGATATAGACAAAATTTTAGGTGATATTATGACTAATAGAGTTATAAGGGACAGTTCGGTATTTTCTGGTGTAATAAAAAATGTATTTAACGAAAATAGTGTAAAGATTCATGGTAGAGGTGTTTTTTCTGCTGATTTTCGTGTTCTTGAGGATTCATCCTGTCCGGCTAGTCTTATTGAAGTTGGTTTTATTTCAAATGATGATGAGTGTAAAAAACTTCTTTCTAATAAATATCGTTATGATTTGGCAAAATCTATAGTCTGTGCTATCATTAATTATTATAACAAAGTAAATGGTAAGCAGGAAGAAGTTGTTGTTCTACCAGAAGTTGTAGTCTCTGATAAAACAGAGGAGCTTTTGATTGACAGGATGTTAAATACATTTTGTATCAAAAGCGACTATCTTGTTTTTAAGAATAAAAGGGGGAATATCTAATGCATATTATTATCAGTGGGCAGAATTTTAAATTATCAGATAGTTTGAAAAAACATACTGAAGAAAAAATCGGTAAATTAAAAAAGTATTTTGAGCAAATTAATGAAACCGATGTTGTATTTCATACTGACGATTCAAAAGAAAAAGAAAAAAAAGATCTTGTTGAAGTAACAATTTGGGCTAATGGTACTACAATTCATGCTGAGGGAGCAGGTCAGGATCTTTATTGTGCAATTGATGTAGTAGTTGAAAGGCTTGAAAGACAAATTAAAAGATATAAAGAAAAATTAAAAACTAAAAACAGAAGAAAAATGACAGAAACTAAAGATAGAGCGATAACTCACTCTATTATGGAAATGGAAAGAGAAGAAGTAGAAATGGAATCGCCACAGGTAATTAGAGCTAGAAAATATGCTCTTAAACCTCTATTTATAGAAGAAGCTGCTATGCAATTAAAAGAATTTGGTAGAGAATTCCTTGTTTTTACAAATGCAGAAACAGAACAAGTTAATGTTGTTTACAAAAGAAAAGATGGTACTTGTGGACTTATAGAACCGGAAAGGTAAAATGAATCTTGAAAATTTGATAAAAGAAGAAAATATATTGCTTGATATTAAGAGCAGAGAAAAATACGAGTTTTTACATGAACTTTGTGATTTTGCTGAGTATAGAGGTCTTATACAGGATAAAGAAGAATTTTATAAAGTTTTAGAAAACAGAGAAAGGCTTGGTAGTACAGGAATAGGGAAAAACATAGCTATTCCTCACGGAAGAAGTGATTGTGTTAAAAACATAACTATTATTTTTGCAAGGCATAATGATGGTATTGAATTTGATTCATTGGATGGTCAGAAGGCAAAGATATTTTTCCTTCTGGCTGCTCCACTTGATGTTCAGTCCAAATATCTTCAAGTGCTTGCAAATTTATCTATGCTATTAAGAAAGGAAGAATTTCGAGAAAACATAATGAAGGCTCAAAGTCCTCGTGAAGTTATAGAAATTTTAAAGGAAAAATGATTAAATATTTAAAAAGTTTGTTAAATAAAAATGATAGAGAAATTAAAAAAATAGCTCCTATTGTAAATCGTATAAATGAACTTGAAGCAGATTTTGCTGGACTTTCAGATGAAGAATTAAAAAATAAAACAATTGAATTTCGTAAAAGAGTTCAAGATGGTGAGTCTTTAAATAGTCTTTTGCCTGAAAGTTTTGCAGCTGTTAGAGAAGCTTCAAAAAGAGTTTTAGGCATGAGACATTTTGATGTTCAGCTTATTGGTGGTGTTGTTCTTCATCAGGGTAAAATAGCTGAAATGAAGACTGGAGAAGGAAAAACTCTAGTTGCTACATTACCAGTTTATTTAAATGCACTTTCTGGTGATGGAGTTCATGTTGTTACTGTTAATGAATATCTTGCACATAGAGATAGTGAGTGGATGGGCAAAGTATACGAATTTATGGGCTTAAAAACTGGTCTTATAAAAAGTAATATGAGTTCTGTAGAAAAAAAACAAGCTTATCTAGCAGATGTTACTTATGGCACTAATTCTGAATTTGGTTTTGACTATCTTAGAGAAAATATGGAAGTTGATATTGAAAACTGTGTTCAGCGAAAACTTAATTATGCAATTGTGGATGAAGTTGACAGTATTCTTATAGATGAAGCTAGAACACCTCTTATACTTTCAGGTATGCCTAAAAAATCATCTTTAAATTATGAAAGATTCAATTCAATAGCAATTCAATTAAAAAATGAAACTCATTTTATTGTTGATGAAAAAAGCAGAAATGTTTCTATGACAGATGAAGGTATAAGGAAAGTTGAAAGACTTCTTAATATTGAAAATCTTTATGCTAATGAAAATTATGATTATTCTCATTATCTTATACAAGCTTTAAAAGCACATCATCTTTTTAGAAGAGATAAAGATTATGTTGTAAAAGATGCTGAAGTTATAATTGTTGATGATTTTACTGGAAGACTTATGTTTGGTAGAAGATATAGTGAAGGTCTTCATCAAGCTATTGAAGCTAAAGAAAAAGTAAAAGTGAGAGATGAATCTCAAACTTTGGCTACAATTACTTTGCAGAATTATTTTCTTATGTATAAAAAACTTTCTGGTATGACTGGAACTGCTAAAACTGAAGAAAATGAATTTATAGATATATATAAGATGGATGTTTTGGTAATACCAACTAATAAACCAATTATGAGAAAAGATTATCCTGATGTTATATATAAGACAAAACAAGAAAAATTTGAAATGATAATCGAAAAAATAATTGAAAAACATGAAATTGGACATCCGGTACTTGTTGGTACAGTTTCTATAGAAGTTTCAGAAATGCTTGCACAAATGCTTAAAAATAAAGGTCTTTCATGCAATGTTCTTAATGCTAAATATCATGAAATGGAAGCTGATATAATATCAAAGGCAGGTTTTTATAAAACTGTTACAATAGCTACTAATATGGCAGGAAGAGGCACTGATATTGTTCTTGATGAAGAATCTAAAGCTTGTGGTGGATTATATGTACTTGGTACAGAAAGACATGAGTCAAGACGAATTGATAATCAGTTAAGAGGTAGAACAGGAAGACAGGGAGATTTGGGTTCCAGTGAGTTTATACTTTCATTGGAAGATGATCTTTTAAGATTGTTTGGTTCTGATAAAATAAGTACACTTTATGAAAAATTTAATATACCAGCTTATGAACCTATACAGCATCCTCTTATAAATCAAGCTCTAGAAAGAGCACAAAAAAAAGTTGAGTATCAGAACTTTAAAATAAGAAAACATGTTTTAGAATATGACAATGTTATAAATGATCAAAGAAATCTTATTTATAAACAAAGAAGAGAAGTTCTTGAAACTGATACTGTAACTGAAACAATAAATGATTTTATTGAAGAAGTTATATTAGATCAAGCTAATATGTATTTGAGCGAAGAATTCACTTCAGAACATTGGGAAATAAAAAAACTTAATTCTGATCTTAAAGCAAGATTTGGATTTGAAATAGACGAAAAAACAATTAGAAATTTATCAAGAGATGAAGCTGTTCAATATGTTTTTGATTCATCAATGGAAGTTTTTGCTCATAAAGAAAAAGAATATGGTAGTGAATTAATGAGAAGACTTGAAAAAGTTGCTCTTCTTAGAAGTGTTGATGATGAATGGAGAGAATATCTTGTTTCAATCGATTCTTTGAGAGAAGGTATTGGTCTTAGAGCTTATGGACAGAAAGATCCTCTTGTTGAGTATAAAATTGAAACGCATCAAATGTTTGATGGTCTTATTTCAAGGATAAAACTTGAAACTGTGGAGTTTTTATATAGAGTAAATCTTTCTCCTAGAATAAATCTTGAGCTTGAAAAAACTGAAGCTTATGAAAACAAATCAGATGTTACTGCGGTTAAAGAGCCTGTAAAAAGAGATGGTAAAAAAATAGGAAGAAATGATGAATGTCCATGTGGAAGTGGACTTAAATATAAAAAATGTTGCGGAAAATAGTATTAATTTTATTGATTTTTCTTTCTTTTTCTTTATATGCTGATGATGATTATGATGCTTATCAGTGGTATATTAAAGGTAAGTATTTTTATAAAGCTGGAAAAATCAGAGAAAGTTATACAGCATTAATGAATGCTCTTGAAATTAAATCAGATTATAAAGAAGCACTTGAACTTATTCAAAAAATTGAAAGAATTGCTGAATTTGAAAAGATAAAACTTGAAAGAGAAATTATACAAATTAGAGAAGAAAGGGAAAAAATAGAAAGTACATTCCCTGTTTCTGAGCCTGAAGATACCCAAAAAAAAATGTATCCATGGGATGAAGTTCATTTCAAAATGGGTGAGAATTATATTAAACAATTCAAACTTTCTGAAGCAAGAGAAGAATTTCTTACATCTTTAAAAATATTTCCTGAAAATGTAATTGCTGAGTATTATTTATTTAAAATTTATTCTACATTGGATGATTTTGATAAAGTAATTGAGCAGGCTGAAAAAATATGTGTTTTTATTCAACCCTATATTTTATGGAAAAAACTTAAAGAAAAAGGAGATTTTGATAATATATCAAAAGTTATTGAAGATATTTCGATTTATTTTAAATATTTTCCAGATGAAGATTTTGATATAAAATTCTTAAAAGAACTTAAATGTTATAAAAATCGAAAAATCCTTGAAAAAGCTTATTTTGAATATGGTAATCTTGCTAATATGAAGAGTTTTTTTAAAAATTCATTTAATTATAAAATAATTTCTGAATTAAATGATTATAAAGATGAAGATACTTCTTTTTCTATGGATAAACTTGTAGAAGCTGGACTTATTAAAAATGAAATTAAATGTGAAAAAGGAAATTATTATTTTTATAATGGTAAAATTTATTGTTCTGAATGTTCTCTTATTGAAAAAAAAGATTATATTACAATAGTTCTTAATGATAAGGATAATAAAGAAACGCTTGAAAGTATAAGAGATAGAAATGAGCATATTAAAATGAAAGATATTGGTGATAGATTTCTTGAAAGACATAAATATGAGTCTGCACTTTTAAGTTTTATGGAAGCTTTTAGATTGTTTCCAGAATCTTATGATGTTGTTAATAAAATTGGTGTTGTTCATGATTTAATGGGAAATATAGATGAAGCTGAAAAGTATTTTAGAAAAACTATTGATATAAGATTTGATTTTATTCCTGCTTTTAATAATCTTGCTTCTGTATTGTATAAAAAACAAAATTATGAACAAGCTATTATAATGCTAAAAAAAGCTTTGATTATTAAAGATACTGATTTTAATCTTCATTATAATCTTGGTCTTAACTATGAAAAGACAGAGCAGTTTGAACTTGCAAAAGAACATTATATAATTGCTACATTGATTAATGGGAATGAACCTGATCCTTTTGTTCATCTTGCTATTGTATGCAGAAACTTGAAGGATTTTGATAATGCAATAAATTATCTTATAAAAGCTAGAGCAATAGTTGAAAATAATCCTGATATGAAAATACTAATTAATCAGTTAATTGATGGATTTACAAAAGAAAAAAATACAAAGTAGTGAATAGGTAAAGCAGGGAAAGTCTGGGATTAGTGATTCGGGTGAAATGGTGAAAGGGTGAAATGGGAAAAGATAAAAGAATCGAAAATTGAAATGTTTTGAATCTATTTTGCTAATTCGCCAAAAAATATTCATTGAACATTTTGATTCGCTATCTCGCTGATTTTATAGGGTTTATATAGCTTTTTATTGAAAAAGTTTTAAAATAGTTGTATTATCTAACAAAATTATAAAAAATATAAAGGAGAAATCATGGAAAGAATTTGGATTGAAGAACTTGACAAACATGATGGCCAAAAAGTAAAAGTAGCTGGATGGGTTTTTAATAAAAGATCTGGTGGTAAAATTAAATTTCTTCTTTTAAGAGATGGTTCAGGAGTATGTCAGGCTATTCTCTCAAAGTTTGATGTTGATGAAGAAACTTTTGAAAAACATAAAGATATTTCTCTTGAAGCGTCAATTGTTATAGAAGGAATTGTAAAAAAAGAAGAAAAAGCAGCAGGAGGTTTTGAAATATTAATTGAAAACCTTGAAGTTATTGGTAAAAGTGAAAATTACCCAATTGGTAAAAAAGAACATGGAGTCGAATTTCTTCTTGATAAGAGACATTTATGGTTGAGATCTACAAAACAGCGTGCAATAATGAAAATTAGACATGAAATAATAAAAGCTTCTCGAGATTTTCTTAATAATCTTGGTTTTATTAATGTTGATTCTCCGATATTTACTCCAAGTGCGTGTGAAGGAACTACAACATTGTTTGAAGTTGATTATTTTGATGAAAAAGCATATCTTTCACAGAGTGGACAACTTTATAACGAAGCTAGTGTAATGGCTCATGGTAGAGTTTATTGTTTTGGTCCGGTTTTTAGAGCTGAAAAATCTAAGACAAGAAGACATCTTACTGAATTCTGGCAAATTGAACCTGAAATTGCATTTATTGATTTTGATCAAAATATGCAACTTATTGAAGAAATGACACTTTATATATTAAAAAAAGTAATTGAAAATAGAGAAAATGAATTAAACATACTTGAAAGAGATGTTGAATTTCTTAAAAACATAAAAGGACCATTTCCAAGAATAAGTTATACTGAAGCTATAGAAATATTAAAAGAAAAAGGTCATGAAATAGAATGGGGTGGAGATTTTGGAGCTCCTGATGAAACAGTTCTTACAGAAATGTTTAAAACACCTATATTTGTTCATAGATTTCCTGCAAAGATAAAAGCTTTTTATATGAAAAATGATCCTGAAAACGAAGAACTTGCTCTTGGCGTTGATATGCTTGCTCCAGAAGGTTATGGTGAGATTGTTGGTGGCGGTATAAGAGAAGAAAATCTTGAAATACTTAAAAAAAAGTTAAAAGAGCATAATCTACCGCTTGAATCTTTTCAGTGGTTTCTTGATTTAAGAGAATACGGTACAGTTCCTCATGGTGGATTTGGTATGGGTATTGAAAGAACTGTAAGCTGGATATGTGGAATAAACCATGTAAGAGAAGCTATACCTTTCCCAAGAACAATATATAGACTTATTCCGTAGTTTAAAAAAGGAGTTTTATATGTTAAAAAGCATTAAAATTATTAATCCTAATGAATATAATTTTATACTTGGACAGTCTCATTTTATAAAAACTGTAGAGGATATACATGAATTAATTGTTAATACAAATCCTAATGCAGAATTTGGTATAGCATTTTCTGAAGCTTCTGGTCCTTGTTTAATTAGAAAAAGTGGAAATAATAAAGAACTTATAGAACTTGCTTGTGAAAATATAAACAATATATATTCGGGTCATTCCTTTATTATTTTTATGAAAAATGCTTTTCCTATAAATTTTTTACCAGGACTTAAAAACATTCCTGAAATAGCCGGTATTTATTGTGCGACTGCAAATCCGGTCGAGGTTATTGTATATAATGGAGAAAACGGATGTGGTATAATGGGTATTGTAGATGGGTTTTCTCCAAAAGGTATTGAAAAAGATGAAGATATTATTAAGAGAAAAGAATTTCTTAGAAATATTGGATATAAGTTTTAATTTTTTTATTGGTTTTATTAGTGAGTATGGAGGATAAATGGAAGATAATAATAATAATAAAACATGTAAATATTGTTCTTTTTTTGAAAAATCAGAAGAAGGATATGGTTATTGTAAATGCACAGATGCTAATGGTTATGATTTAGTTGTTTCTGAAAAATCAAGTTGTGATTCATTTAAAGAAAAAAATGATAAAAAAGATTAAAGAATCAAAACTTTTTTTTGCTTATTTTATATCTAGTATTATATTTGTGTTGGTATTTTTTAGTTTATTTTACATAAGACATATATTACAAACACAGCAAATAGATTTTTATAAAAATATTCTTAATATGCAGATAAGTAAAGAATTTCATATAAAAATTGAAAAATCAATGAATTTATTTGATAGAATTGAAAAAAATACTTTAAAAGAAAGTGATATTCAAAAAACTGAAAATTCTATAAAAAAAGTTGTTATTATCGAGAATAGTAAGATTATATCTGATGAAAATATATCTCTTTTAAATTTATATACTAATATTTCTCAAGGTATTTCAATAGGTGATTTTTATTTATCTAATTTAGGAATGTTGTTTCCTGTTATATATTCAAAAGAAAATAAGATAATTATGTTTTTTTATGATATTTCAGAACTTTTATACGGATTTTCCTATATTAAAGGAAATAATATTATTGTTTCAGACAAAACAGGTAATACAATTAGATTTCCTGAAAAATCATTTGAAACAGTTAAAATTGAAAAAATTTCAGATAATTTTTTGTTTATTAAAAATAATAAATATATGAAATTAAGCAAAATACCAGGTAATGAATGGTATATTATGGTGTTTCCTGAAAAAATTAATTTAAAATTATTTATTGTGTTTTTAATGTTTTCTTTAATACCATGTGTAATTGTTTTCCTTATAATAAAAAAACAATTGGTATTTTTAGAAAATATTGCTATAAAATTGAAAAATCTTACTTTTGATAAAAATAGTATTAAAAAAAATTTTAAACTAAATGATTTGGAGTTTTACATAAAAAGGGTTGAAGAGAAGATAAAAAGTTATGAAAATGAAATATGTTCATATACTAATCAGATTTTGGCTTTTTCTCAACAAATTAATCTTTTTGGTAAAGAACTTGAATTTGCTAATAAAAAACTTATGGAACTTGAAGAGATGAAAATAAATTTTTTATCATCTATATCTCATGAATTAAGAACTCCGCTTGTTATTATAATTGGATATAACGATCTTTTTTTAAATGATAAAATGGGAAATATAAGTTTAGTTCAAAAAAATGCTCTTAATATTGTTAAAAAAAATCTTGAAAGACTTTTATTTCTAATTGAAAATATGCTTAATTATTCTAAAATGAAAGAAAATAAATTTGATTTTAATCCTGAATTTATAGATTTTTATGAAATAGTAGAAGAATGTATTTTTGCTTTAGGTCCAAATATTGAAGAAAAAAAGCTTAATGTTAGGAATCTTTGTATAAAAGGTCAGAATATTGTTTTTATAGACAGAGAAAAAGCTTTGCAGATGCTATTAAATTTTATTATAAATTCTATAAAATTTACTGATGAAAATGGTATAATAGATATAGGTAAAAGAAAAGAAGATAAAAATAAGATATATTTTTATGTAAAAGATAATGGAATTGGTATTAAAAAAAGTAAACTTGATAAGATTTTTGAACATTTCTATCAGGTGGATCAAGGATATACAAAACAGTTTGCAGGTATTGGAATAGGACTTTCTCTTGCAAAAATGATTGCTGATATTCATAAAGGAAATGTTATAGTTGAGAGTACACCAGGAATTGGCACTACAGTTATATTGAGTTTTATGAAAAAAATTTAAGGAGGAAAAATGTTTGAAAGTAAAAAGTTTTATATTGATATAGTAAATTCAAATGCTGGAATAGATAAAAAAATGTATGCTATAAGAAAACTTAGAAATTTTAATGGTGAAGATATTTCAGAATCTCTTATACCTTATCTTTCAGATGAAAATCCTATGGTGAGATTTCTTACTGTGCAGACTTTAGGGGATATAGGTATAAATAAAGAAAGCCAGGTTATACTTGAAGCTTTAGCTGAACCAGAAGACTGGGTTAGAATTGCTGTTGTTGAAGCTATTGGTAAAATAAAACCTGATAAATCTACTCAATTTCTTATTAAATATCTAGAAAATGAAAAAGATAATAAAGTAAAGGCTACAATAATTAAGGTTTTAGGTAATTTTAATGATGAGAATATAATTCCATTTATTGCTGAATTTCTTAATTCACAAGATGAAAGAATAAGAGCTAATACTATAGAAGCTTTAGAAAATTTTGATAATATAAAAATAATGAATCTTTTAAACGATTATAAAAAAGATAGCAACAATAGAGTTAGAGCTAATACAGCATTGGTTCTTATAAGACATGGTGAAGAAGAAGGATTTGATATTTTGAAAAATATGCTTGATGAAAAAGATGAATGGATGATTGCTTCGGCTGTTTATGCACTTGGTGAAATTGGTAGTTCTAAATCTCTTGATATTATATTAAATAGACAAATTAATAATAAAAAAGATTGGAGTATAAGGCGTAATTATATTATTTCTTTGGGAAAATTTTATAATAATAACAATAATAATAAGAATAAAGTTTCAGAGCTAATAAAAAAAGTTCTTGAATCTTCAAATGAAGAAGACCTCATATATATGATAAGGATAATTGGAGAGTATAGATTAAAAGATTTTATTGATATTATATCTGTAATGCTTTATAAAGCATCTGGGGAATTGAGAGAAAAAATTGAAGAAGTAATGGATATTTTGGTTGAATCTTGATGAAAAAAATCTTTTTTATTACTTTTATTTTAATAATATTTAATAATGTTTTTTCAGATACAACAAAATATTGGGAAAATCTTTTAAATATTGGAAATGAGTATATGAAAAGTGGTATGTATCAGGATGCAATAATTTCTTATAATGAAATATTAAAAAATTCACCGCATATACCACAAATATATAATAATCTTGGTATTGCGTATGAGAATGTTGGAAATTATGAAAAAGCTTTAAAAAATTATCAGGAAGCTTTAACGCTTGATTCAAATTTTCCAGAAGCACTTAATAATCTTGCTTTATTTTATCTTAAACAAAATATCAATATTGATGCAGCTTTAGCTTTTGCTCAAAAATCAATTCAGATTGAGGAAAAACCTGCTTTTTTTGACACAGTTGGACAAATATATGAAAAAAAAGGTCTTTTATCAAAGGCTTTAGAATTTTATGATATATCACTTTCACTTCATCCCCAAAAAGCTTCAACAATATTAAAAGCTGCCAGAATACTTCTTGAGATGAAAAGATATGATTCTTCAATGAAATATCTTGAAAGGCTTGTTAATTCAGATTATAAAGGAATAGACCTTTTTCTTATGAGAATTTCTCTTCTTAAAAAAACTGGAAAATTTACTGAAGCTCATATTCAGGTTTCTGAAATTATTAATTCATATAATAAATCAGAATATGATATTAAACATGAAAAAGCTTTAAAAGAAGAAATTCAATCTTATTTTAGAACAACGGTGTGGACAGCAGCTTTAACTTATTACAGAATAATTTATTCTGAAAAACAAGAATTACCTGATGCTCTTACTTTAAAAAGTCTTACAAGAATTTTTTATGATAAAGAAATTCCATATTCTGATAATGATGGAAATTCTTTTTTTATAAATAGAAATGGTATTGTAGAATCTAAAAAATTTGGTATAAATCCTGATATTTTTGAATTTATTAATTTTTTTGCTATTAGAGGAAGAGAAGTAATTGAGCAAATTTGTTTAAAAAATCAGGAAATAATTACTATTGCTTTGTATGAATATATTATGTTACATGATTCAAGTTTAGAAAACATTAACATTGGCAATTTAAATATTGATTCAGACATAATCAAATGTCCGGCAGGTGGATTATACTATTTAAAAAAAGGCAAGGTTGTTTGTGAAAAACACGGTCAATTATACTGATATACTTAAAGATGAAATCAAAATAAATTATAAAAATCTTTGTTGTCATAAAGCTATTTTTTTAGCAATTTTATATTTTTCATCAAGTTTGAATATTAAAGGAAATAAAATTCATACAGAGTTTAAATTTAGAGAAGCTAGTGTTTTTAGAAAAATACTTCCAGTTATAAAATCTTTATCTGTATCTAGGTCTGATATTAAAGTTTTATATACTGTTAAAAATTCTCTTAAAGGAATTGTATTTGATATAAATGAAAGTTCGGTTGATAACAAGAAATTTATGGATTTTTTACTTGATGAAACAAGCATAATAAATTACCTTGAAAATGAATGTTGTTTTAGAGAGTTTTTAAAAGTGATTTTTTTAATAAATGGTTCTATTGTTAATCCTTCAAAACAATATTTTTTAGAGATAAATCTTAGAAATTTCAGTAAAATGATTGAAATAATAAATTTTAAGACAAGAAAACTACTTGATTTTGAATTTTCTAATACTTTTAGAAATGATAATAATATAATATATTTAAAAAAATTTGATAATATAATTAGTTTTTTATCATTTTTAGAATGTTCAAGATTTATTATGCTTCTTGAAGAAAAATCAATGCTTAAAGGAATAAGGGGAGAGGTCAATAGACAAGTTAATTGTGAAATTAATAATATTAATAGAAAAATTGAATGCGGTGGAGAGCAGGCAGCAAATTTTATTAATATAAAAAAGACATCTTTTTTTGATGATTTAGATGGAAAATCCAAAAAAATAATTCTTGAAAGGATTGATAACCCTGACTTTTCTTATAGTGAGCTAGGTGAGTTATGTAATATGACAAAATCACAGATAAATTATTATATAAAAAAAATTGAAAGAAAATATTTAAAATACTGTTCAAATCTGGTAAAATCACTATAATATGAAAGAATTAAATATAGAACAATTTGTTAAAATGGGAGAAAATTTATCTTCGGCTAAGTTAGCTGTTCTTTTAAGCATGGCAGAAGATAATATTGATAATATTGTTGTTCAGAACTTTTCAAAACTTACTGATGTTAAATGTGTTATTACAAGAGCTGGAGGAAGAGGAGATAATCTTAAAGATAAGTTGTTTAGAAATGCTCTGACTGCTGCTGAAAACTCTAAAGTGATTGATAAAAGTGAAAGAGCAAAGTTTGTTTTTTTTAGGCTTTTTTCTAAATTATTGAATAAAATTAATTCAGGGATTTTTAGTATATCAGGAGCAGGTTTTAAAATAGGTATAGCAAGAAATAAAAAGTTTATATCTGTAGCAATATCTGGTAAAATAGGTATTCCTGGTCTTAATATTGATGAAGATGTTATTGAAGTTGAAACAGATTATTACTATTCTGGGGAGGAATAAATGGCAAGAGTTACATTGAAAAACCTTGTAAAGGTCTATGATGGAGTAAAAGAACCTACTATCAGAAATATTGATTTAGACATTAAAGATAAGGAATTTATGGTCCTTGTTGGTCCATCAGGTTGTGGAAAATCAACAACTCTTAGAATGATAGCTGGTCTTGAAGAAATTACAGAAGGCGAAATTATGATAGGTGAGCAGATTGTTAATGATTTAGCTCCTAAAGATAGAGATATTGCAATGGTATTTCAAAATTATGCTCTTTATCCTCATATGAGTGTATACGATAATATGGCATTTGCATTAAAATTAAGAAAAATGGCAAAAGATGAAATTGAAAAAAAAGTAAAAGATGCTGCTAAAATACTTAGTATTGAAGATTATCTTGATAGAAAACCTAAAGCTTTATCAGGTGGACAAAGACAAAGAGTTGCTTTAGGAAGAGCAATTGTTAGAGAACCAAAAGTATTTCTTATGGATGAACCTCTTTCAAATCTTGATGCAAAATTAAGAGTACAAATGAGAGCTGAAATAATAAAGTTACATAGAAAGCTTGATGCAACTATTGTATATGTTACTCATGATCAGATTGAAGCAATGACAATGGGTGATAGAATAGCAATATTTGACAAAGGTGTAATAGAACAGTGTGACACACCTGCTGTAGTTTATTCAAAACCAAGCAATATATTTGTAGCAAGTTTTATAGGTTCACCTTCGATGAATTTTATTAAAGGTAAATTCGATGGAGAAAATCTTGTTGTAAGTGAAAATCTTAAAATACCTCTTTTGAAAAAACCTGAAGGATTAAGTTTATATAAAGACAAAGATGTTATATTAGGAATAAGACCAGAACATATTTATACTCCTGATTCATCAATGTCAAAAGTTATTGAATATTCAAATGAAGAATTATTATCTGTTTCAGTAGATGTAATTGAACCAATGGGTAATGAAAAGCATTGTAATTTTATACTTGATGGTAAATTCCTTGTTGTAAGATTAGAACCTGATGTTAAAACTGATTATAATGAAACTGTAAAAATATTTTTTAATAAAGAAAAATTACATTTCTTTGACCCAGCTACAACAAAAAGAATATAATTTATTTATCTCTTTGAAAATATGCGAGTTGTGCAGAACGAGCTTCTGTACTCTCGCTTTTTTTTAATAGAAATATTATTTTATTAATAAGTCCTTTATCAACTTCGGTATTTAACATTTTTATGAGTATATCTTCAAATTCACTGAATCCACATACTGTTATTGCATATAAAGCACTATCCCTTTCCCATATATTTTCTGAAAATGCCATTTTTTCAAGTTCAGGTCGAATTCCAGTAACTGAAAAAAAATGAAGTACATTTATTGTATTAGCTTTAACTCTATTATCATCATCTTTAAGAAATTTTGTTATTAAAACTATTGTTCTGTAATTATTAAAAAACCTTAATGCTTCTATTGTGTTTGCGACAATTCTTTTGTCTTTACTATTTAAAAAAAGTAATAATGTTTCGTAGGCATTATTATATTGGTTTTTAGAAAAAATATTAATTATCATTGAAGTTAAAAAATCATTTATGGGATTTTGTAATATTACAAGAAGTTTTTGTAGAATAGATTCAGCAAGATTTTCTGATGAGCTAAGTATTCTAACTGCTTGCATAAGATCTTTATCTGAAGAAGAGTTTAATAGTTTTAAAATTTCATCTTTTTTTATATTAATGTTTGTTGAAGGTTTGTTTTTTTGTAATTTAGCAATTATATTAAACATAGATTTTCTTGCAAAATATCTTAAACCAGCTGATTTAGAAGTAGTAGCTTTTCTTAATACAGGTATTAATTCTTGAGAAATAATATTATAACATGCTTTTGCAGCTGTTTTTTGAATTTCAATATTTTTACTCTCTAAATCTTTTATAAGCTGAGATACAATATTATCTTCCATAAATAACCTCAATATGAAATTAATGCAGTTTTTTATATTTTAAGCTTTATAAATATCAGCTTACTCTATACGCATTATTTATTCCATTAATATTATTTAGTGTATTGATAACATGCTGTAACTCTTCTATATTTTTAATCTGTACACCCATTTCTATTATGCCTACAGTTTTTTTATTTACATAGGCATTAAGACTTGAAATATTAATATCCATCTGAGATATTATCTGAGTTACTTCAGATAACAACCTTGGTCTGTCTATAGTTTCCATTCTAAGTAGAGCATTGAAAAGAATATTATTTTTTTTGTTGTTATTGTCATTCCAATCAATATCCATAATTCTTTCTGGAGTTTTATTTAATTCTTCAACATTAGGGCAATTTTTTCTGTGAATACTTATACCTTTGCCTTTTGTTATAAAACCAATAATTGGATCAAAAGGTATAGGATTACAGCATTTAGCAAAACTCATCATTGCCGAATCTATATCAGATATTAAAACTGATGAATTTTTTTCTGATTTAATTTCTTTAAATTTTTTAGCATCAATAGTATCAGCTTTTATATTGGAAATTTTTGGAAATATTTTATGTATAAAAGCTCTTAGATTAATAGATTTAAGAGCTATTGCAACGAAAAATTCTTCTTCAGAATGTAATTTAAATTCCTGACATAAATTTTTAAATTCTTTATCTTTTTGAGGATGTAATAGTTGATTTTTTGTATATATTTCAAGAATTTCAGGAGTTTTTTCAGTTATTGTGTTAATATATGAAATGTACCCTTCTTGTCCTTTAATAATATTTTCATCTTTAAGAGTTTTTCTTAAAAAAGATCTTATTTTATTTTTAGCTCTTGGAGATTGAACTATATCAAGCCATTCTCTTTTTGGAGTTTGCTTATTACTAGTATTTATCTCTACTATATCACCGTTTTGCATCTGATAAGTCAGCGGTACAAGTTTACCATTGACTTTAGCACCAATACATTTACTCCCAATTTCAGTATGTATTGCAAAAGCAAAATCAAGAGGAGTAGAATCTTTTGGAAGTGATTTTACATCTCCTTCAGGTGTGAATATAAAAACTTCATCTGCAAAAAGATCAAGTTTAACTGATTCAAGAAAATCTGTAGCGTTTTCAATATCTTTATGCCATTCAAGAAGTTGTCTTAGCCATAATATTTTATCTTTTGAATTATCAGTTTCTTTTTCTTTATATTCAAAATGTGCAGCAACTCCAACTTCTGCAATATCGTGCATTTTTTGAGTTCTTATTTGAAATTCTACTGGAAATCCCATAGGATGCATTATTGTTGTGTGAAGTGATTGATAAAAATTAGTTTTAGGCATTGCAATATAATCTTTAAATCTACCAGGAATAGGTGGCCATAATTTATGTACAAAACCAAGTACTGCATAACAGTCTTTGACTTGACTAGTTATAACTCTTATACCAATAAGATCGTGAATTTCTTCGAGTGTTTTATTGCTGTATTTCATCTTTCTAAATATTGAGAAAAAATGTTTTGTTCTTCCGTATATTTCAAATATTTCTATTTCGTTTTCTTCTAGTATGTCTTTTATAGTATCTATAATATCTTCAATATATTTTTCTCTTAAAAGATGCTCTTTATCAAGATCTGAAGAAAGTTGAACATAAGTTTCAGGTTCAAGATATTTAAGACATAAGTCTTCAAATCTCGATTTAAATACAGAAATACCAAGCCTATGAGCAAGAGGAGCATATATATCAAGAGTTTCTTGTGCTATTCTTTTTTGTTTATCAGGTCTCATTGAATCGAGAGTTCTCATATTATTAAGTCTATCTGCAAGTTTTACAAGTATAACTCTTATGTCTTTTATCATAGCAAAAAGCATTTTTCGAAGATTTGTAGCCTGTTGTTCTTCCGCAGTTTTAAAGAATAATTTTGAAATTTTAGTAACACCATCTACTATATGAGCAATTGTAGGATTAAATTCTTCTGAAAGTTCTTCTATATTAACTCCAGTATCTTCTAAAATATCATGTAAAAGCGCAGCACATATTGAAGCTGTATCGAGTTTTAACTCACAAATAATCAATGCTGTTTCATAAGGATGAATAAAATAAGGTTCACCTGATTTTCTTTTCTGATCTTTATGTTTTTCTTTTGCATAAAAATAAGCTTTTTCAATAAGTTTTATATCAGCTGTTTTATTATAGGATAATACATTATCAATCAATACTTTTAATTCTTTTTCCATAATTTGGATTATATATTTTTTGCTTAATATTGTAAAGAGTAAAAAAACATAAAATTATCGGATTTTGTTCCGATAATAAATAAAAGGTGTTTTTGGAGGCATTTGATGAAATATAAAAAATATTTTCCTATATTAATTGTTTTAAGTTGCATTCTATTTTCAATTGGATGTATGTCTTCTGCTACAGGGACAGTTGCAGATTTATCTGGAAGTTCTCAGAGAACTGATATTCCATCTGAAAAAATAACTTTAACGGGAAAAATTAATTTACAGGATAATACTTTATCGCTTAATGGAATTGAAGTATATTTTGTTAAAAAAGAAAATTTAAATAATGATAATGATAATATAAACAGAGTTTCATCTCCTGTTGAATATAAATATAAAGCCCTAACAAATATAGAAGGTATTTTTTCTATAAATAATTTTGAATGTGGAATATATGATATTTTTTTACTTAAACAGAATTATTCATCATTAGATCTCATAGATATTGAGATTTCTTCCCAAAAAAATAATTATATTGAAAAAACACTTACAATTCCATCAAAAATAACCGGAACTGTTATTATGAGCGATGGAAGTACAAAATATGGTGTTAAAGTATTTATTGGAAATAAAGTATATTTAACCTCGCAAAATGGTAGTTTTTCTGCAAATATTCCACAAGGTACTTATGAAATAATAATTGATGAGTATGGATATGAAAGAATAAATAGAAATATAGTAGTTGAATCTAATGTGAATTATAATGCAGGAGTTTTTTCTCTATCAAGGAATTTTATAAATCCAGATCTTGCATTACTTAGAGGAAAAGTTATAACTTCTTACGGAATATCGGTAAATAATGCTGATGTAATGCTTATTGGTTTAGAAAAAACAGAAATATTTAATACTAATTCAACAGGAAATTTTGATATACCTAATATAAAAGCTGGAGTGTATATTTTAAGAATTGTAAATGGATATTATTCAACCGACCTTGAAGTAGAGCTTTCACAAGGTAAAATGACAGATGTTGAGAATATAGTAGTTGATAATATTAAAAAAAATTCAATAATTGAGATTTTATTTGAAAACTTAGAAAGTATTGAACAATTTAAAGATATAACAGTTTTAGATACAAATTTGAATAGTGTTGATTGTATAATAAAAAAAGAAGATAATAAATATATAATAAAAGGATTAAAAAATGGTAATTTTACATTAAAGTTATTATCTGATTATTATGATGATATTCAGTTGAATTTAAATTCAATATCAGGAGAAACAATTGTAAGAGAAATAATTCCAATAGAAAGAAAATCAGTTTTTTCAGGTAGCATAAAAGATACATTAGGAAATGGTATAAAATGTTCATTTAGATTTAATAATGAAACTTTTACAACAGATGATAATGGTGATTTTACTATTGATAATTTATTAGCAGGTAATTATTCATTTTATATAAACTGTTTTGGTTATAAAGAGTTTGCGGAATCTATTAGTATTGCAACTGGTGAGGATATTAACAGCTATTCTATAAACCTTATAAGTAATACATCTTCTGGAATATATTCACAGATTAACATTAATTTTAAAGTTGAAAAAGCAGTTGAATATCAGCATAGTATTATTCTTTATAGTATGGGGAATTTTTATTCTTTTAATAAAGAAACAAATAATATACAAACTTTAATTCAAAGTAATAGATTAATAACAGATTTTATAGTCGATTCAGGGGCAATATATGCTTTAGATAAAGCAAATGATGAGATTGTTAAGTATAGTTTGTTAAATGGTGATATGAAATGGAATGCAGCAGCAGGGATTGAACCTTTTAAAATACTTTTGGCAAATAATGAATTATTTGTATTTTCAAAAGGAGATAGAAAAATACATATTTTTGAAAAAGATACAGGAAATTTTATATCCCAACTTCCAACAGGTTTTGATGTTATGGATGCAGCAGTTTTAGGCAATTCGATTTTTATGGCTGATAAATATAGTAATAAATTAAAAATATTTGATTATATAAACAGATTATTTGGTACTGAAGGCAGTGTTACAAAACCAATAAAGTTATATTCTTATAATGATAAATTATTTGTAATCAAAGAAGGTTTTACTGAAGTTGATGTGTTCAATTCTTCACTTGTAAAATCAAATACAATTAATAGTAGTTTATTGCCTGAAAGTATAAGTGTTGGACAAAATAGAATATATTCAGTATCTAAAAGCAGAATAACTGTATATAATAAAAACAGCCTTTCTATTGAAGAATTAGAAAATGTAATGACCGATGGAATGAAAAGTGTTATTGAAGATAAAAATTTAGCAAATAGACTTTTTATATTTGAAGAATCTTTAAAAAGAATAACAGTTTATTATTGTAAATAGATTGAATAATTGAGTCCTCTGATTAAATAAACAAAAATCAATATAATGTCATCCCGGTACGATTCTGAGCCGGGATCTGTTCTTAATTTTTATCATTACAATAACGCAAAAAAATAATCATTCGGTACCATTCGATATTTTACATCCATGTAAAATATCTCTTTACCTTCCTTCACTTATAATACATCCGTATATTATATGCTTCGCAACGTTCACTCAAGTTACCGAGTAGATTTTTTTTTGCTTTTGTTTATAAAAACTCCAAAATGATTTAAAATAATTGAAAAACTTCTAACGCCTCTAAAAATTCGACATTCAACATTCGACATTGGAAATTAAAAACCTGTCATCCCGGTACTATTCTGAGAGTTTTGTCATCCCGGTACTATTCTGAGCCGGGATCTGTTCTTAATTTTTATCATTACAATAACGCAAAAAAATAATCATTCGGTACCATTCGATATTTTACATCCATGTAAAATATCTCTTTACCTTCCTTCACTTATAATACATCCGTATATTATATGCTTCGCAACGTTCACTCAAGTTACCGAGTAGATTTTTTTTTGCTTTTGTTTATAAAAACTCCAAAATGATTTAAAATAATTGAAAAACTTCTAACGCCTCTAAAAATTCGACATTCAACATTCGACATTGGAAATTAAAAATCTGTCATCCCGGTACTATTCTGAGAGTTTTGTCATCCCGGTACTATTCTGAGCCGGGATCTGTTCTTAATTTTTATCATTACAATAACACAAAAAAAAAATCATTCGGTATTTTAGAGGCTGTTGAAAAAGTTATGTTTTCTTTTTTTCACCTTAATTTTATGATTATACCACCGTAGCTTATTATCAGCTTTATCCCTTGACGATTCATATTTTTATTTCGCAAATTGAAATACTGCACTCCAGAATTGCCTCAAGAAAACTGAGAGAAGAACAAATTGAAAACAAAAAAAACTTCAAAAAAATAGACAAAAAAGACAAAAGATTTCAAAAAATAATAATAAAAAAACTTTTCACAAAATAATCAAAAATTTAGTAGAATTATTCAGAGTATTCAATTAGTTTAAATTCATTATACGATTATATAATTCTGTAAAATTTATTTTTTCAGCTTGCTCAGAGTTTTTATCTCCTTTAAGATAAAAAAGATAACTTTTTAATTTGTATAAAATAAGCTGATTATAGGGATTAGAGTTGGTTCTTTGTTCTTCAGATATAATCTCTATAGCTTTTTTTACTTTTTCTATATCAGGTTTTTCACGGTTATTTGCTGGTATTACATTTAAAGCCTGAAGAATAATATTTTTGAAATCATCTTGATTATTGGAATTTGTTAGTTTTAACTTCAAGTTTTCATCATAAGTTTGCATAGGAGTAGTGAATTTTCTGTTAATTATATTTATTTCTTTATTCTGTAAAGAGATAGGTTTTTCCTGTATTTTTTTTGATTTACAACCAGTAAATATAAAACATATTAAAATAATCAAGCAAATTATCTTTTTCATTTTAAAAAAACTCCCTATTATCAATGAAGTCAAAAAATGAAGGATATAATGTTTTTTGAAATAAATATTCAGAAAATACACAAAATTCTATAGGTATTTCATTTGTATTATTTAAAAGTATAAAAAAGAATTTGAATCCGCAAGTTCTTGCTATATCTTCTGTTTCATTTGCGTTTTTATCTATTGGTGTTATTGTAAAAAGTTTTACATTATCAAGTAATACAATATCTTTGGAATTATTTTTCATAATTATTTTGTTGTTTTCAGGAAAAATAGTAACTGTTGAGAATTCTATATTAGAATCAGGTTTAAATTTAAGGATTACTGGAGAAGAATTAAAAATTTTCAAACTAATTTGTTTAGGATTGAAATCATTAATACTAACTGTTTTTTTTATTGTTCCATATAATGATTTTATACCTTTATTCCAATCTTTTGTCAAAGCTGTAATGTTTTGTTTTCTATAATTAACAAATTCATTTATCTGTAGTAAAGATAATACAATAAATAATATTGTTATTGATATATACATATATTCTTTAGCAGAAAACTTATTCATAAAAAGAACCTCTTAATTCGTTAAAAAGAAAAATATTTGTTGAAGTTGTAAAAGATTCGAATTCAAGAAAATTCCCTTGAGATTTTTGCCATTTTATTTCAATTGTTATTTTTTTATCATTTTCTTCTTCGTTTGTGATTATTTTCCCAACAAATTTGGCGAAATATTTAGGATTCCATTTAATATTTTCGGTTTCATCAAAAAAAACATTATGAGTAGATTTTTCAAAAAGATCAAGCATAAGTATTGAAGAAGTAAATTGATCAGTAGTTTCTGTATCTACACGGGTGTTAATAGAGTTTTTTAATGATATAGCTGGGATTATTGATATAGATAATATTATTAAAAGTATTAATTCGCTTAATTTAATATTTTTCATTAGAAATCTCCTGAAAAATAATTTATCACAGGTGAAATAGTTAATAAAGTAATTTGATTAGTATAATTTTCTATAGGTTTTATTGTGAGAGAAGAAAATATTTTTTCTTTATTAAAATCCTCAACATTCAAATTTCCAACCAATTCGGTTTTTTGTGAGAAAGTTGGTGTTTTATTTGAATAAATAAAAACTGATAATTTTGAAGCTTTTATAAGAAAATCTTCCTCATCTTTTGAAAAACTCATAATATTTGATAATGAATTTTTATCATTTAAATGGATATTTCTTAATATTCTAAATTTTTTAATACTTCCAATTGTACTAAAACCTGATAAAGTGAGTTCTACAGGAGATTCTTCAAAAATAACATTTTCAAATAAAAAAATACCATTTAAATTTAAATTTCTAATGTGACTATAAACAGTAACAGGTTTTTCGTGAATTACTGTAGCTCTTGGTATAAGGTTTTCTAGATTTTTTGTGTTTAATTCTTCTTTATGAAAATCAGAAACTTTTTCGCTTACTATTTTGTCAATTTCACTTATAGCTTTTCCATCAGTTTTCCATTTTATCATAAGTGCCGAAAGATTAGCATTTATGTTTTCTACAGTGTGATGATTCATGTCAAGTATTCTGAATTTTGAAGCAAATTTATCTAGATTTTTAGCAGCGTAATTTATAGTAAAAATACCAAAATCATCAATTCCAGAGAAGAAATAATCTTTATTTTTTTCATATTTATATTCTTCGGTGAAATTTGAAATATCAGAATAATGAAGACTATAATTCAAATTTTCATTAGATGGAATATATATTTTTTTAATTGCAGATATATTTAAAGAACCTCCTGAATTAAGAAATATATTAGCTTTATATTTGTTTGATACATTTTCTTTTACAGTAAAAGTGTAATCATGGTTAATTGGATTTATATCTATTTTTTTAAATGGATATGTAAATTTGTAACTTCCAGAATAAATGTTGATAAATCCATAAGTGTCAATATCATCATCAAACTTTTCACATTCAACAGTAACAAAACTCCTAGGATTTAAAGATATATTTCTTATTTCAGTTGAGCTTTTAAAATTATCTGTGAATAAAGCATCACTTTTTTTTGAAAATATACTGTTTAGTATAAAGGTTTTTTCAGATAAAGCATTAGAATAATCCTTTATGAAATTAAATATTTCAGGTTCACCTGTTTTTAGAGAAAATGATATTAAAATAAGAGTTATAAAAAAAAAAGTTATTGAAAAATAAGTAATGAAATTATAATTCAAATTTTTTTTCATATTTTATAAAATCCTGTTATTCATAATTAGAGTAGAACCTTTTTTTTCAAAGTGTTCAATTGAACCCTCTGATTAAATAGCACAACTTATAGAAGCAAAAATTTGGAAAATTTTTTTGCTTTTTATACTAAATTTTATTGTATTATTATTTTTTATATTTTACAATAATTAATTCTTTTATCTTTCTTCCTTACAGGCTTTATAAAAATATAATCAAAATATTCAGTGAATATTTTGCTCAGCTTCGTATTCTCATTGGCTTACAAATGTAAGCCTGCTTCAAAATGCATTGTCTTTTTATATTTCTATTAAAGCTCTAAATTATGTATTTATTCAGAGGGGTCAATTAAATATTACTAATGTTAAAAGTGAAAGTCAATTGAACATTCTAAATAAATGTTATAATTGAGTCTGTTGAATATATAGATAAAAACCAATATAATAATAAAATTGCTTGTTTTTTGGAGAGTTAAGTTTATGATAATGCAAATGAAAGACATTTGTCTAAAATACGATGATAAAGTTCTACTTAACAAAGTAAATGAAACTTTTGACAGGGGATATATTTATATAATAACTGGAGATTCTGGTTGTGGAAAGACGACTTTATTAAATGTTTTATCTGGTACAACAGAAGCAGATTCTGGAGTTGTTATTTTTGATAAACAGATTTTAAATCAAAATTCTATTCATGTTTTTAGAAATAGAATTGGAATAATGCTTCAAAATTCTTTTCTTATAAATGAGCTTACTTTAATTGAAAACCTTGATTTTTCAAATATTACAGATAAAGAATTAACAAGTAAATTATTAAAAGAAATGAATATGCAGGATAGGATAAATATAAAAGCGGGAGCTTTATCGGTAGGAGAAAGACAAAGAGCTAGTCTAATAAGAGTTTTATCGTCTAAACCTGATATTATATTTGCAGATGAACCAACAGCAGCACTTGATTTAAAAAATGCAGAGTTAATTAATCGATATTTGCAAGCATTTGTTGAGGAGGAAAAAAAGACTGTTTTTATGGTAACTCATAAAAGTGATGTTGAATTTGAATTTCAAAAAAAAATAAAACTAGAAGAAGGAAAGATAATTGAATTGAAAAATAGTAAAAGAGTTATAGAGCTTAGGGTTGAAACCGGGAATGAGGAAGGTCAAAAGATTTAAATCTATTTCACTATTGGCAGATTTTCAACCCACAACTCCTTAAACTATCTATTTTTTTTTATTCAACTTTGTCAATAATTTTTTTTGGATTATGACTTTTTAAATTATCTGTCATATCAATAAAGTTTTGAATTTCAGGAATAAGACATTCTCTAAAAAGAGAAAAATCTTGGTAAAATCTGTAAAAAACTGAGCCTGTAAAAGGTTCTATCTTGTTTTTATGAACAAATAACTCAGTAATTGGTACAAGCTGATTGTTAAGTTGCCAGTCCCATTCTAAAAAAGGAGTTTCAAAATTAAGTATAAAATCAGTGTAAAGAGTAATAAAAGCATAAGATATAGATATAAAATCAGCATAATTTGAAATGTTTTTTCTTGAAGGTCTTGTATACTCACATTCCCCAGCTATTGATAATGTCAAGAAAATTGTTAAATTATGAGTTCTGCATAGATTTTTTAGCTTTTTTAAAGCATTTAAAGAATTTTCATTTTCTAAATTATCAAACTGATCAATAATAAGTATAAGATTTAATGTTGGGTCCATTTCTCTTTTTTTTTCAATAATATCAATAATATCTTCTACTGAAATGATTTTTCTAATGCCTGTATCAAATAATGTGATTTTTTGATATAGTTTTTTAAGTCTCTGAAGTTTGTTTTTCATTTTTCTATCAAATTTTTCATTAGAATTATCTAAATTTTTCAAATATGAAAAAGGTATTTCCAACGATTGAGATGCAATTTTAATAGATATGTCTGAGGACTTGTGATCTAATGAGAAAAAGATAGCTTCAGTTTTTTTATTATTACAGACTATATTCCAAGCGATTTGGGTAACAAATGTAGTTTTGCCCATTGAAGAAGCTCCAGATATTATATATAAATCAGGCCATATACCATTTATTTTTGAATTTAAATATGGAAAGTTTAGGTCAAGAGGTTTTTCTTTTAAAGCTTTTTTTAATACTTCATCAAGTGTGTTTTTTTCCATATTTTTAAAAATTCCTTAAGATTTTTATTTACTAAATATCATATCTATATATTTAAATGTGTTTTGCTAAAAATATCGAAACTTTAATAATATATATAGAAATCGTACATTTTTTATAAAAAAATGTCAAAAAGTGGTAAAAAACAGTTAAAGAGCGGAAGAGCTTAGGGTTGAAACCGGGAATAAGGGATATGGGAAAAAATAAAGAGCGTGAAAGGGTGAGATAGTAAAGGCTTTAAATGTTTTTTGTTGGTCCTATAATTATTCATTTTTAATTTTTAATTTTTAATTGATTTTATAGGTTCATGGTATTGAAAAAAAAAAGAAAAAACAATTCTTGACATAATAAAAGAGTTGTTGTAATATCAATAACACTGCCGGAAACGGTGGAACAAGAGGTC
>JALOAD010000034.1 GCA_023228995.1 Candidatus Muiribacterium halophilum | reverse complement strand
TGTAAAATTCACCACAACAAACATTTTCTTTGTCATCCCAAGAATAATTTCCTGGATTCATACATATATCCCAATCCTGTGTTTCCTTAAACATAAAACCCATTTCTAATGACCAGAATTCTTTATCTTCAAGAAAAGTGTAAAAATCTACATACCCATTGTTATTAGGATCTAATTCAGGGTATTTCTTTAATATATGTTCATTATTACAATAATCAACATCTGGATATTGCTCTAATTTACCCCATTCGTGATTATTACAAGTTCTAACTAAATAAATATCTTTATGTTTATAGATAAATGTATCATAATTACAAGAACCAAAATTAATTGGTGTATCAGGATGTTTATCACTCTCTTTTAGTCTTTTAAGTAGTTCATCTGTATTTTCATACATATCTCTACATGGAAGCATATATTCAGCTATATCAAAAACTGAACTAAATTCTTCATTATCATTAATTATGAATGAAGAAGAACTACTATTACTTACAAATCCGTTTCTTATTTTCATATTAAAATGTTATTTGAATTGCTATCCAACCTGCGGCACAGACACCCATAAAACCATAGTGCGCCCAAGCATTGTCTTTTCTAACGTTCTTAGGTTGTGTATAATAATTAATTGATTCTATTGTTACTGCACCTACAAGACCTATTGTAGAAATGACTTTTATATTATCATCATTTTGACTACCGCCTAAACTAATTGAGTTTAGTTTAAGGTCCAAAGGTTTGTAATCTTGTTGATAATTCAACATTTGGTAATTTACATTTTCCACTTTATTATATTTGAGTGGTAAAGGCTTATCTTGTTTCTGTGCATTTGCAATAAGGAAACAAAATAAAATACTTAATACTAATACTAATTTTTTCATTCTAAAATTCTTTTTAATTTTTTACTTCTATGATATATTTGTTTCATTTCTTCGGATTGCAACTCTAACCAGTCGTCCTCTCCCTCTATTGCTCCCCAGATATATAGAATATCACCTTTCATGTAGTATAAATTTCCTTTATAGTTGAATATATACTCAGGAAATACACGATATTTTATTAATTTTTCTTTTTGTTTTCGAGAATATTGTTTTATCTTATATTCTAATTTAAGTGCTTCAGATTTTGTTCCAACAACAGTCCAATACACTGGTTTAACAGGTGTTCTTCCACGGGTGTATTTTGCACCTTTTCCACTATTATGATCGTCCATTCTTTTGTGGAAATTGTTTGTTATACCACAATAGTATGTATCATCTGAACAATTAAGAACATAAATATACCACATATTTTTTAGGTTTGTATCCCAATGTAAATGTTTATACTCGAATAAATCCATAATCTTCGTCATCAGTTTCGATGTGGAAACCTAATTCCGTTGGGTCTGACCATTGATCATTACCATCCCAATCTAAATCACAAATAGTATCAAAATTGTCTTCATTTTCATACCACATAGTTATATAATCTTCCAGTGCATCTTCATCTTCTAAGTCTAAATCATCAGGTATTTCAATTTCTAATGCTTCTTTTTGTCTAATTACATTAATTGTTTCGTAATGTTTAATTCTAATCTTTCTCATTTAATATTCGTTTTAATTTGTTTTCTCTTTCTAATCTTTCTAATTCTATTTGATATAGTTTTTCTAATGCTAAGTTTTCTTCATCATTACAAAGTAACCAATTGTTTTCGCCTCTACCAATATTCCAATAATAATCTGAAGGTGCATCTTCACCGTAATCTGTTTCGACTCTAAGAAATATAATATCGTTATAATTAACGGTAGTATATGCTTTCTCAGTAGAAACTAATCTTTTTCTTTTATCGGAATGATCTACGTGTTTAACAATCTTCATCTTTACATATTCGTTTGAGTTTTTGTTCTCTCATTAGTTGTTTGCAAGATTTTTCATCAAAGTATTTCATTAGACTTTTACTTGTCATTGATAGTCTTTCTACACCATTATGATCAAAAACTGAAAAGTATTCTATTTCAGGATCATATTCCAAATGATATTCTTCACCTACCTTAAAATTCCAAGTACAATAAACTTGCAACTTATTCATTAATTTTATTTTCATCGAGTATTCTATCTAATTTTAATTCTCCTAACATTCTCATACCTTCAGGATTCTTCTTACACCATTCAAGTACACCTTGATACCAATAATTTGGCTCTACCAATACTTCTTCATCTGTCATATCTCTACTTTGAAATTCCCAAGTTCTTTCTATCCAATGCAATGGTGCAGGACCTTTATATTCACTCCCACCATTCTTTCTTTTAGATTTTTCAACTAAAATGTGTTTATATTGTCTAGCATAACCTTCTGGTCTCCAATCATTTAGATATAATTCCATTAGGTCACAAAATCTTGTTTTTGGCATATAATCGAACATCCAATGAGTTCCCCAATAACTCATATATTCTAACATATTGATTAAGACTTCTTCATCAGTTGGAACGAAGTCTGTAAAATCATACAATCCATAACCAGGCATTTGAGTATATGGTCTGTTTGCTTGTTTAATTGGTTCCATTTTTTTTATAAATTTTCAATTGTTTTAAAATATTCTTCCATTCTCGTTGAGATGAAATGTTTATCACCTCTATATAAATAATCTATACTATCAAGTATATTATCTTTAACTTTTATAAAGTGTTCAGTTGTGTAGTTTTTCTTAACATTTGTTAGCGTTTCAATAACATCTTCCAAATCTTCATAGATATGCTGATAGTGTCCTTTTTCTAATCTAATATCAATAACTCTAAAAATACCATTAAAGCATTTGTTAATTTCTATTACACCATTATCTAACAATTTTTTATGTTCTAATTCGCTCATTATTTGTACTTTATTGCAAACTTTACAACATCTTTCATAATGTGGTGGTTTTGATTTTGTGATGTGTTTGAAAGTGTCCCAATCGTGTTTTCCAAACCAACAGTTTAATTTTTTCATTTCAATATTCTTTCTAATTTAAGTCTTCTTATAAATTGTGCAACTCTTTTCTTACTTCCATAGTATGAATCAAATTTTGTATCTGCATCATATATGTATATTTCATCAAATTGTTGCATATTAGGTGTTGAGCCAGTACCGTGTATATTACTCTCAAATGCAATTTGATTACCTTGTCTAGTGTGGAATGACAAATATTTGTTATGTATTTCTGTAACATTACAATACATAGTATATTCGTCAATTTCTGTGTTAGCAATCATAAAAGGCTTTTAGCTTTTCTATATAAATCAGTATCTCCACCCATTCCATCTTCCCAAGCCTCAACGAACTCTTCAACAAACGCCTTTAACGCCACTTCGTTATTGCTAACATTGTGTATAGGTAATTTTTTCCCTTGTTTTTTCGGTTCAAATTCGCTTTCTACCCATTTAGCAATTGCAGCTATTTGGTCATCATAAGCGTATAATCCTTTGGTTATTTCTCTTTTAATCTTTAGGTAAATTTCTTTTGCTTCCATTATTTTAAATTTTAGTTTATTAAATCGGGTAAAAACTACCCATACACTTGTACGTTAGTGGTTGTAGCAGATGCATTCATCATCCACATAGCCCAAAAATTTTCATTGTTTTTGGCTAAAATGATATAACCTAATTCATTATTTTCGAGCACCCACTCTTGTTCAGGATCTAATTTTTCACCGTTATAAATTATGATTGTTTTCATCATTATTTAAGAACCATATATAAATTAAATCCCCAAAGAGCAGAATTGAATGCCCAAATAGATGCACTACCACCATTTCCACTAATAACATAACCAAAAGATACAAGTAAACACAATGCTATTAAAGAATAGCACATATACTTTCTTACATTTCTTACTTTGTCTGTTCTATCTCGCATTTTAATGACGGAGTACACTAGGTACACCATCATTAAACATACGGCTATAATAGATATTATTGCTACCATAATTATTCTGCGTTTTCTGTTTCAAAATCAAAATCGTCTTCAAATTCTTCCATAAGAATTCTTTCTAATTTCTTCATTTTAAACCAATAATTATGATATGCTGTACCATAATTACAAAGTTTTTTCATTTCTTTTACGTCTATTGTTCTCTTTTTTAATACCTTATCTAATTTTGTTTCTTTTGCCATTGTTTATTATTTTAATATTTATTCTACAAATATAATATGAATATTTAAAAATAAAAAACCACTACACTTCGATAGTGTAGTAGTTATTATATTCTATGTGCATACAATCTACATATGTCATAGATGTATCACCTTTATAATTATCGTAATGTTTTATTTCTTTTATTCGAGTGTGACCTACAATTTGATGATAACCTTCTAAAGGTTTTTTGTAAGTTTCGTTTTTATCTGCCCAAAGTGGTCCACCAACTTTTTGGCGACCTCCACGAGCCCAACCACAATCAAAGATTGGTTGGTGTCGTGCTTCATAACAGAAGTTAAGAATATCAGCAACATTACCTGTTTTATCAATTTCTAACCATTCAAGTTTTTCACCATCACGGATTACAAATTTTTGATCTTCAACTTGAAATTTCCACCATCCTTTATGTAGACCAGCGTGAGTCCAAAGATAGTTTTTATATTGAAATGCTAGTTGAAACAATTTTTGATTTTCTGTAAATAATTGGTTCAATTGCATATACATACTTTCACGGAAACCAGTACATTTATTACCATCTTTATATATGTAATGAATGTCGTGATTACCTAAAAGTAAAATAACTTTTTCAGGATATTTCTTTTTCAACTCAATTATTTCTACAAGATTTTTATAGATTTGAGCATCATTCATATCCCATTCATCAACATAGTCACCAACGAAGACGATATAATCATACAGATGAAGATTTGTTTCTTCTTCGTCTGGACGAAAATAGTTTAACGGCACTTTCCAAGTGTCAAAACCATGTACATCACCCACGGTTATAACACGTAATTTATTATTTTTTGGTGCTTTTATCATTTTTGGTCTTTTAATTTTAATATATACAAATATATGGAAAAAGTTAAAAAATAAAAAATTAAAATGAAATGGTCAAAAGAAGAAATTAAATATTTAAGAGATTATTATACTGTAAGTGGTTTGTCATATTGTAATGAAAAAATGAATAGGACAAAAATTGCTATTAAAAATAAAGTTTCAAAATTAGGTATAAAATATAGAAATAAAAAGTTAAAGTTGTTTAATAATATAAATGATGATAAAATAAGTAAAGAAATATCATATATTCTTGGATTTTTATGGTCTGATGGATATATAGTAGAAAAAAATTACACTACAAAATTATCAATTATTGAAGAAGATGCAATTGAAATAAAAAATATAATATTATTTACTGATGATTGGAATATTTATGAATATTCAGGAAAAAATAGAAAACAAATAACATATTCATTAGGCAATAAGGATTTATATTTTTTATTAAAAGATTTAGATTTTGATAAAAAATCGTATGTTTCTGCTGATAAAGTATTAGAAACCATACCAGAAAAATATCATTATTATTTTTTCAGGGGTCTAAGTGATGGAGATGGTTGTTTTTATATTAATAAAAAACATTATCTATACCAATATATATTGTCTTCAACACATGAACAAGATTGGACATATTTCACACAATTATTAGATAATTTAGGAATAGAATATAGATATGAACAAATAAAAAGTGATAAATCAAAATCTTCACAAATAAGAATTGTTGGTTCTAATAATGTTAAAATATTTGGTGATTATATTTATCAAAATTATGACACTATCGGATTGAAACGAAAATATGACAAATATAGAGAGATATGTAGTTTTTCAACAAATAAAATGAATCCTGTATATCATACTGAACAAGAATTATTTAATATGGCTAAATCTGGTATGAGTATAAGAGATGTTATGAATAAATACAATTATACAAGTGGTTTATATGAGTATATTAAAAAGTATAATGGATTAAAAGAATTATTTGATAAAAATTCTAACCAGTCCAAACCATTATCAGATGATAAGAAAGATAAAATTATCCAAATGATAAAAGATGGATATTCTTATAAAGATATTACAGATAAATTAGGTGTTAAGAAAGGTGTTATTTATAACATCAAAAAATTAAAATTCATTTAATTTATTGTTGTCTAAGTTTTGTTTTGAGTTTAAAACATCGAACATTTCAGAATTAGATTCTGCGACAAGTTGAAGTTCAGCTTCACTTATTGTTAGTATCTTTTTCATTAATCTTTTCCGTTTATTGTTATTTTAGTTACTACTGCTGTAATAATTGCAATAGTTGCGCATATTACTCTGATTACTTTGTAGTTTAGTTCTGTTAAGTTGTCGAAATTACCAAACAAATCAACACCTGTCATAATCACACCGAATATACACATATAAAGTATTGCAGCTATTCCTATTCTGATTAAAAATTTCATTGTTTAAGTTTTTAAAATTTATACTATCTACAAATATAAGGAAAATTTCTTTAGAATAAAATTATTTATTCCAAAAAAACTTCTTTTTAACTTTTACTTTTGGTTCAGGTACCTTTTCTTCTTTGTTTATATCATCCAATTCTTTAATGAATTCATCTAACATCTTCTCTATCTCTCTACATTCTCTTTTTATGAATGTAATAAAATCAGCAGTCGCTTGCGTGTTATTTTTATATAAGGTTGCTATATGATAATCTTCTTTATACAAAGAAACCCTATTTTCTTTAAGATTTGTTTCAATTCTCATTAAAAGTTTATCACCATTAATCATTGGTTTTTTATACATTATCTTTATATCTAAACCAAAATATGTTGAATGGCGACTAAAATGAAATTTTTCTGATTCTTTCTTCTCTGTTAATGTGATTCTTACTTTATCTAAAAAATTCTGAAGTCTTTCAGAATCAACATTTGCATATATTCTATCGTTCATCTAATATTGTCTTAAAAATTTTATAATTATTATCTACTGAATTGTGGTCATTTATAACTGCATATACTATGTTATCAAAATCAACTATCGCCCATTCCTTAAATAGATTAGCGACTTCTTCAGGATCGTTTTTGTAAACACCACAACCCCAAGCACCAAGAATAATATTATCACAATTATTCCTTTTAGCTAACGACATCATAAGAAGTATTTTGTCTCTCATAATTTCAGTATAGTTGGCTGGTCTGCGTAATCCATTTAGATTAACGGCTGAAACAGTCACAACATCTAGCATTACAGGTTCCATTGGTTGATAATATTTATCTTTGATAAAGAGTGCATCTTTTGTATAGACTGCTTCATCCAATTTCAATGGATAGTAGTCTCTAGGTATATCGTAATCGAAATAATTATGTTCTTTCATTTTTCTCTTTTATTCTTTGTAATAAAATTTCTCTATCTCTCTTCGTTTCATTATAATCGTTCATCAATTCTACTGGTATTTCGTCCCAAGCATCACCATAGTAAGTTACATTGAACCCTCTATTCACACATTCTTGATATAAACTTTCATATCTATTTTTAAGATATAATAATTTATCGTAGAAAAATTTAACATGACCAGTACCTAACTTAAATTGTGTAGGTTGGTCTTTGAGAGAAAACCGACCTTTGGCAACACAGTTAGGTATTCGTTTAATTTCCCTATGCTCAGCAATAAGATGCTTATCACTAAGTTCTTTTGGTAAAATTGCTACATTAATTCTAGTCATAACGCAAATATACTAATTATTTTTATCAAATAAAATTCTTTTGAGTTTTTCTTGTCTTAAATAATCTTTTTCATATTTAGCTAACACTTCATCATAAACTTGCCAAAAATCACCTCTGTCAGCACCAAATTTACCACCAGGTTTATGCCATAAAGATGAATGAGAAGGATCATCTTCTTTGTTTATAGTTTTACCATAAACGTCATGTGCGACATTTTCTTTTATCTCAAATTGACATTCTTGACTTTTTTCATAATCAACACTTTCATAGAGTTTTATAGATTTTCTATAAATTTCTATTTTATCGTTGTCAAAATTTGTCAAAACAACTTTACCATTCTCGTCAGGTTTCTTTTCGATTTGTCTCATATGGTCTAACCATTGCATATGATTTTTAAAATATGCATCTTCATCGTATTCATTTTCAAACCAACTATTCATTTCAATATTCTTTTTAATTTTTCTTCTCTTAATAATTCATTAAAAGAAATAACTATTCTGTTTGGGTATGTTTTATACCAGTAACTATCTCCATCCCAATCCCATTCTTGATCTTCATCATCTAAATAACCGATTAATATTTGGTTACTGTCTTGAAGATCATTGAGAATAGAAATATACTTGTACCAGTTTTTATAGATGGGTTCATTAATTGATTTAAGATAATCCATTACTTTTCTAGGATTATCAGTTTTTATGAGATAGTTTCTAATCTGCATTTTTCAATATTCTTTCTAACTTTCTTTCTCTAACAATATTAATATCAGCCTCAAATCCTCTAAGGATTATGTTACCAAAAGCATCAACAATACAATCTTCTTCATCTAATGGTTGTGTGGTTTTCCAACCTTCAGTTGTAACAACAACGGCATTCCAATTATTGCATTCCATATTAGAAATCAATATTCTATCCTTAGGATCATTTCTATCCTTGATTTCTTTTAGTAATTCAATTCTTGTGTGTGGTAGATAGTATGTGATACTTTCTCCTTCTATTCTGAAACCATAAGGTGTAGCATTATATCTCTCTATAATTTTTTGTCCTTCAATGGTTGCATTTCTTATGATTTCTTCTTTATCTTTACCACGAATTTCTCTTTGTGTCATTTCTGCTACAAAAGTACCAGGTGAATAATAAGTTACTTTCTTTTTCATTTTATAATTCTTTTAAGTTTCTTTTCTCTAATTTCGTTTTTATCAACTACCTTGAAGAAATCAATAGAGTATCTATGAGTTTCTCCATTATCATCAACTATCCAATATAAATTATTTTCTGTCTTATCTTTCGATATAACTTTGTAATACTTACCTTTTGTTATTTTCAAGTTGTTTTGGTAGAAATCTGTGTATGTACATTTTAACCACATATTCTTTTTAGTTTATCTTCTCGTTCTTCAATTTGTATTTCTTTCAATTTCTTTTTACAATAAAGATAAATTCTGTTGAGTTTATTTTTTTTTGTAATTTTGCAGTATGAATACAACAGGACAGACAAAAATAAACTCTTTACTACAACAACTTCCGTCAGGTGCGTTGTATTTTGGTGCGTGGCTCAACGAAAACGGAATATCTTATTTTTTGCAAAGGCATTACCGCAACTCTCAATGGCTTACGGCAATAGACAAAGGCGTGATGTACAGAACGGGCGAAAATCCAACGCTTTTTAGTGCATTGTCTTGTTTCAACAGTCAATTAAACAAGAAATTTCATATCGGTGCAATCCTTTTTAATATCTGATGTTAAACCATAGTCCCATATGAACAAATTATCATATATTTGCTCATGTAATCTACAAAGAGAATTAGAATTAAATCCACATTCTTTACACCAAAGATGAGATCATACACCATCTTTTTCAATAATCATCTTATATAGTTCTTTATCAGTCATTTATAATTCTTTCTAATTTTCTTTGTCTTATTAAATTGTCCATATAAGAACCTTTACATTTCTCTTTGAGTAAGTAATCATTAACAGAAAAATCATAAGGTAACTTACCGTCCCAAAATCTCACAAAATTTTCATCTATGTTGTGTTTATTTCTTCTAACATGTTCTATAAAATCAACAAAATTTTTAGAATAATTTAATATTTTCTTATGGAATGTATTGAAATACCACCTATAAAGTTTTCTATCCCAGCCAGTTTTAACACCCATATCAAACCATCTCCATATTTCTTGTAAATCGTATAGAGATTTTCGTTTTTTATATCTTTTAATATCTCTTCTTGTATGTTTAAGCATACGGTATAAATGAACAATTGGTGATGTGTAATATGTTCCATAGTAATCTTGATTACCAGACTTATATAACCATCTGAGTTTCCAAGTTCTACCAAGAACATTACCCATATCATCACCTTTATACTTAAACTCAATCATAGGTTTTAGTATTTTTAGTGTCCACCATTCAGAAAGATAGATTTTTCTTTTCAAGCCTTTGCCGTAAATTTCAACTTCATGTCTTTTTGCCATTGAGTTTAGTGCGGCATACTTATCATCTGGAAATAATTTTCTTGCTTTCTTAAATCCTAAATCACCTGAATAAAAATCACCGTGGTCATTCCAGAATGATTTTTTCTTGTGTAATATACAATCTTTATTAGGGCAAATGTGTTTCCAAGAACCTACAGTAGAACCACAGACATCTTCATATCTGAATGTTTCTTCTTCTTTATCAACTTCCACATTTGTTTTACAAAGTGGACACATCATTTGTAATTGAGGTTCCCAGTACATTATTTTGTTTCTTCTAATAAGTTCAACAATTTTTCTAATTTCTCTTCATCAGCCAATTTAAGAATTCTTTCTAATTTACGTTGTCTGTAATAAGGATCTTTTGGATCCAATTCTTCAACAATAGTATATCTTTTATCATTGGCATAGCTACTATCTGTTAATAAATCAAACCTACCCATCCATTTCATTTCAGATGTTTTTAGGTCTGGTGAAAATATTTCAACTAAAGCATATTCTTTTTTAGTTAATCTATGTATCTTTATTTCAAGAATTTTATCATTGTGTCTGACTAAATAATTATAACCTACTTTCTTTTCCATTATTTTAATATCCTTTCTAATTTCATTTGTCTTAAAAATCCTTCGGGTATAGGTAAAACGGATATAGCACACATTAAATCTTTATGCCATTTAACGTGACATTCATATAGATTATCTCGTTCTAAATAAACATTTTCGACTCTAACTATAGAGTAATCAGGAACATTCATAAAAGAATTTTTCAGATTCTCTATGACTGTTTCAGGATTTTTATGAAGATATTCTAATAATCTATCTTCTATTTTTACTCTATCATCATATTCTAAACTATATCCATTAATCATCTTTCAATATCCTTTCTAATTTATGTTGTCTTTCTTTTGTGTATTTTCTTATTAAATTAAAGGCATCTGTAAAACCATAGGCAAAACTATAATCACCATTTGTTGTTTTTGGTGAAAAACAAAGAACAAATCCGTGGTCTGATTGGAAATTTTCTTTTACATATTTGCCGTTTATTTTATTTATATAGACCCAAGGATAATTACCTGCTAATTCTAAATCAACACCAACCTTCTTCAGTCTATCCATCATTCTACATAAGTTAGTTTTCATCTTTCAATATTCTTTCTAATTTTTCTGGTCTGTTGCCATCAAATTGTTTAGTAAATTCTAAAATCATTTCTTTATTTTCTTTCAAGGTTACATTAAGGTATTCCATTTGTCTTTCAATATACCTTTCTTGTCTGGAAAAGATATATTCTTTTAGACCTTGTAAATCTTCAAATATCTCTGAACTATCACTGTGAGTTATGCCATAATTGCCCATAAATTTTCCATTAGTGTGTTCTAATATTTTATATTGATAAATTGGTTTGTTCCCAGTTTTCCATTCAGTCATCCATCTTTCGCCTGTCATTTGTATTCTACTGATTTCAATTCTACCATCATGGAAGTCATAAGTCCAAGCAATTTCGTCTTTATACCAAACATATTCAGTCTCATGTTCCATAGAACATCTTGGAACTGAACCCCAAGTTAGAGTTTTAATTCTTTCTTCTTCTCGTCTTGTATAGTCGTCTTTAGTCATCTTTTAGAATTCTTTTAAGTTTATTTTCTCTTGTTTCGTTTTGTATAAATTCATTATACATGTTTTCTAATTGTAGACCATAATCTTTCGGATTAGCCATTAATGCTAAAAGAAGATTTTCCTTAGTAGGATAACGACCACCTTTACCACATTGGTTTTCAGAATATAATATTCTTTTAATTTTCTTTTCTCTTTGTATTCTTTTCAATTCTGCTGGTGCGATAGCCCTTTTAGTATTACCAACATAAACTTGAGCATCTTTAACTGCATAGAAAGGTGTTTCAATCCAATTGTTATCAACAATGTAAGATCCTGCTAAATCACCATATTTCTTTTTATCCCAACCATATTCAACACCGACATGTCTTTTCTGATTTAATTTTAGTTTAGGTTTACCATAAGCATAAAAAGTCCCACCGTGAGTTACTGGAATAGATTTAGCGTCCTCTGATTTAGGATCATAAAATTCTTTTCCATCTTTAACTACAATGGGACAATCTTTTATTTTTACAAATGAAACATAGTTACTTTCGACTTGATCACCTCTAAGGTTTTTATCACCTTCGATAGCCATTCTGAAGCCGAGAGCAGTTGATTTTCTTACTTTTACACCTTTTATATTCATTTTGTTATTCTTTTTAGTTTCTTTTCTCTTAAATTAAACTTATAAAGTTCATATGCTTTATCAAACTTTTCTGAAAAATTTTGTAATCTACTCATTACATTAGTTGGTATCTCTTTATACTCTTTATATTCATATTCTTTTTTCTTATGAGTTTCGCTATAATATCTTTTTACAACTATTTGAGTTTTCCAAGTAACTTTCTTTGTTTTAGTTATAAAATCTTCCTTTATTTCTTTACAATACTTATTACCATCATACTCAAAGTAAATTTTGATATATTTATAAGTTTTTTTATTTCTTCTAAGTCTCTTTACTATCTTCATCTTTCAAGATCCTTTCTAATTTTTTTCTTCTTTCGTATTTTTGTATTGGCTCAAAATCCTCAAAACATAATGTTACATTATTTACTTTATCATAAAATGTTGATTTGTTGGTTAAATCATATCTCGGACCTTCACCAACATATCTTCTACCTGTATAATCCATTTCTTCATCATAATAATTCCAAAGTAACGAAACACTATCAACCCACCAATAGTGACTGTCTAATTCATATGGTAACCATTTATGTTTCCATAAACGCCAGCCATGTTCATTTAGCCAATAAGTTTGTCTAATATTTTCATATTTTATAAATACTCTTTTATCTCGCATGTTACAAATATAAGGAATTAATTGAAAAATAAAAAAGAAACAACCCCAAACAATGGTATTAGTTTGGGGTTTATTGTCTCCTGTTAATGACTTTAAACCAGAGTTTAACTGATAGCATCCCACTCTAGGTGACCGATTGGTTATTGGAGCCGCTTTTCTGCTTAACTGTTTTCATTAACAAAAAAAAAGCCGAACACATTTATAGAATAAACTTCTATTAGTCTTCGGCAATTATCTTATGTTCGTACAAAAAATCATTTATCATACACTATTATATATTAAAAAAATACAACAAAGTTTCTAAAAGAAAGAAATTTTTTCTTTTTCTTCTTCATTTATAATGCGTTCCAGTTTCTTTTGTCGTTCTAGTTGCATTAGTTCTTCTTCAGAAATATATTTAGTGTTTTCATTTTCAATAAACCACTTATCATATCTATTTTTCTTAAACCAACGAAGATATTGAATACCACCCCACCACAATAAGATATTTACTACCATAAATGGTGTATTCGCATCATTTGGATATAGGTACAAATGTATTCCTAAAGTTCCAAAACAGATAATCATCCAAGCCCAAGTTAGTATTCTAACATATGGTTTATATGGATTTTTCCAATAAGGATTTTTTACTTGATTATCCTTCATCTTCTTCAGACTCAATGATTATACTTAATTGTCCACAAGCTGCCCCGTTTTCGATTTCAGCTTTTGTTGCTACTGCAATTGCGAAGTCATATCCTTCTAATTCCAATTCTTTTTTAATTTTCTCGTTCATAGTCGTATTTTATTTTTGTTTTTTAATTATTCTTTTTAATTTCTTTTCTCTTAATTCGTTCTTGAAATATTCTTTCAATTGTTCTTCTGTATAAAAATTGCCTTGTGATTTTCTGTTTACAAATAATGTAACTGCCCATCTATCACCTGGTACTGTTCCAATGTGTGCAGAATCACCATTTCTTCTCATCACATAATTCTTAAAGGTCACAAAACCATTCTCTCTTAAAGTTCTTCTTATCCAACTATTTTCCATTAACATATCACCTCCCCTAAAAATCCTGTTTTCAAGTTTTCTCCGTCAAACACTAAATTACTTATACTAACCATTTGTTTCATATTACATCTACTATAAACTCTAACTACATTACCATCACCAGTTAAGTATAAGTAGTTATTACATTTGCAACAATCTTTATATTTCCATTCTTTAATTTTATGAAACTTATCAGATACAAGATCAATTTTCTCAAAATCAACAAATTGTTCTGTTGCAAAATCGTTTATTTTCATAAGTGAAACAAAACCAACATCATCACAACGAATAGATGCTGACCAATCTGTGCTTAATTTTCCACAATCACATTTGATTTGTGCTTTTAATTTTCTAACTTCAATCATAATAACCTCCTATTATTTTTTATGGTTAATAATACAAATATAAATAAAAAAAGCAAAAATAAAAAATAAAAAAAGCCTGCTTACTGGCAGACTTTCTCTAAAACTTTTCTTCTCTTATAGTGTTTATATGATTTCTCAAAGAGTTCATTTAATCTTGTGACATCATATAATTCTCTATTTAATCCTTTTTGATTTACGTGGTACCATTTGTTTTCACCTCTCTTCTTACTATAAATAAACGTGTTGTCTTTATATTTAACAGTGTATTCTAAACATTGAAAATACATAAGTTCGTTTATGTATTCTCTGGTAACTTCACATTTTATTATTTCCATCATAGTTCAATATATTTTGTAGGATTAAATGTAGCATGTTCTCCCATATGAACATATCCTTGTTGATTAGAAACTATTTGAGTACCATCTAACTCAAAATCAACATTTCTATGAGTGTGTCCATAAATCCAATAATCTATGAAACGTGAACTTTTAATCAAAGGCATTTGTTCTGAATAGAACCCGTGTCTTATTGTACTTGCCTTAAATTCATCAGAAACGACATAGATTGTTGGTGCGTGATGTGTTACAACCACAATAGGATCTTCATTATCAATATCTGCTAAAGCATTCTTCAAGAAGTAAACAGAATCTTGGTGAAGTCTATTATATTTTCCGAAATCAATATATTTAGCCTCAAAATGATTTCCTAAATATTTGATTTTTCTAAAACACATCATACCTCTTGTAACATTTCGAGCATAAGATATTGGTATCTCAGACCAAAATGTTGAGAATATGAAATTGATACCATCATAATTGATAGATTTATTATTTACAATTTTCACATTGTCTCTAATATCAATATCTAATGATTCTTTATTTAACAAGTTTAAGTCTGTTAAATCGTAATATTCGTGATTTCCTGGCACCCAAAACACTTGCTTAAAGTCTTTTGACACTTGGTCAAAGAAAGGATTAGAATAGTGTATTTTTGAGAGTTTTGAGATGTCTCCAGCAAGCACAAGAATATCGGCTACTGGTTCTATTTTATTTTCAGCCCAGTAGTCACCATTCGGATACATTTCCAAATGTAAATCTGATATGTATTGTACTTTTTTCATTTTTTTAATTTTGTTTATATACAACCTCCACAAGAACCACTTCTCCAATCGTTCTCAGATATTTCGTTGTAAATTCTATCATATAGTCTGTCTAAGTCACCAATAAATCTAAGAGAATGATATTCTGATAAACACCAAATAGCATACTTTAACCAATTGTCATCGTTTGACCATTCAGAGTCATCACCATCATAATAATGTTCTGTGTGTTCTTCGTAATTTTCACCAAAATACCATCTTGAGTATTCACCACTCGTTCCCATTGAACCACCTATTCTTTCTTCAGGTATCGGTATAACCATTTCGTTGATTCTTATAGTCCATTCACCTGAACACAAGTTTGGATAAGAACCAGACCATTCTACTTTAATTTTAGCGTTATCTATATCATAATCAGAGAATTCTTTTGTTTCTTTTACTGCATCACATTCACGAAGAATTCTTTTCAATTTCAATTCTCTTTCTTCTCTTTTTGAAGTTTTAGTAAAAGATTGTTTCATAAAACCTTCGATCATACCATCATTGTTACGAACATAGTAATGTTGTTCGTCTTCTCTATAAACAGAGTAAGCAGGTTCTTTACTTAATTTACTTGATAAACCATATGCTTTATTTTTTACTCTTACTAACATTTTTATAATTTATAAGATTTTTTATATTCTTTTATGTATCTATTAATATTGTTTAATACTTCGATGAAATCTTCTGTTGTAGGTTCTTCATCGGAGTATAAGACTTTTTTGTAATCGTCTAATTTTGTTATTATTGCAATTTCTATATCTCTAATTAACTCGAAATGAGAATCCTGTGGATATGAATTATCTTTTTTAGATTTCAAGTCATAAAGTTCTTCATAAACTTTATCTAATTCTTTTTCAAGTCTTTCTATTTTTTCTTTATCAGTCATTGTTGTGATAATCTTCGTTATATTTCATAGACCAACTTGGATCTGGTCTATAATCTGTGTTTGTTAAATAGTCATAAAGGAATTTCCAATCTCTTTCAGGATTGAAACCTGATTTATCTTCAAATAATACATTAAAATAATGCTTTTTTTCGTAAAAACCAAATGAACCTTTAGAACTTGATACATCAGGATTTTCACTTTCATACTCAAAATGTATATTATCTTTCTTTAATGTTTCTCTATAAACTTTCATTTCTTCTGGGTATGAAGAAGTCCAAAGAATCATAATTATATCTTTTCTGTCAGACATAAGTTGTAAGCATTCTTTGGCATATGGATAATAATCCACTACTTTTGTGGCTTTTCTATAATCTGGTCGAGATATTGTACCGTGAATATCAAAAGTCCAATATGTTTCAAACCATTCTTTTTCTTCTGCGTGAGCGAACATTTTCTTTATCCATTTAAGAATAGTTGGTTCATATCTACGTTCAACCATATTTTCTAACCATTCCAAATATTCTTTGGTTGGTGTATTTTTGAGTAATAGGTGATTTTCTCTCCTATCTTGTCTTGCATCAAGACCTGTCTCTTTTTTATAAATTTCTTCAGCTTTCATTTAGAATCCTTTCTAATTTTTTCTTTCTTAATATTGATTTTGGATCTAACCCAAAGTCTGGACTTACATCTCTCCATTTATCACCCAAAGCTATCTGTCTTTGTTTTATACCACAAACTTTACAAGTTCTAATATTAAGAGGTATGTCAATATATGTGTTTCTATCAGGTAATTTACATTTACTTTGTATATAATCGTATTCCCATTTATGAAAGTAGTGAAATTTCAAGAACGGGAATATTAAATACAATATAGGTGTGCCGAACGAACTAATTATTAATTTATCTGTAGATAAAACTATTGATGTGGTTTTTCCAAATTTTATTTATTTTCTTTTCTCTATGTGTTTTCAACCACAATTCAGGATCAAAATCTTCTAAGTAATGTTTAATTGCTTCTCTGATTGTTGGTTTCCAGTGTCTTGCTTCAACATGAAATGACATATCCATATCTACTGGATCATCACCGAAAGAAACACTGGTGAAACAATCTGTTATAACAGCGAAGTTACCGTTATCATCATACAAGATATTAGGAGCATATCCTAATTCTGTCATTGTTTCAATGATACAATCTGTATCTAATTCAGGTTCATACTTAAAGATTAAGTTTAATATTTCATCTCTAAGTGTGAAAATTTCTTCAGGTTCTTCAATAGTGTAATCACTAATTTTTTCGTCACAAGAGTCTTCGTGTTGTTTTAAGATTTCTTTTCTTTTATTAACAAGAACTTTAATATTTTTATCTCTGATAGTCATTCTTATGTTTTGATTTTCTTGTATAGTTTTTCTTTGACTTATGAACTTTGTGTTTTGAAACAAAGCCACACTCATTCTCATTAGTAGCCATCCATTCACCGTGACGAGTAGCTTTAAGAATGTCATTCATTGTGATAGTCTTTTTTATATTTCTTTTTCTTTTAGCCATTGTTTCCTGAGTTTTTAAGTATGTTTAATTCGTCTTCTGTCAAAGAATCTAAGCCGAACTTAGATGCTTTATCTAAAATATCATCAACCGTTGTTAGTGATTCTTCTGTTCCGCCAATAGGTTGAATGTTATGTTGCTTTAGTTGATCAAAAACATAATTGTCGTTATGTTTGTCTTTCATATATTGTCCTAAGGATTGTAATTGAGACATATACCAAGTATCTTTTTGTGTATTTAATTCATTCAATTTTTTAACACCGTCAGATAATTCTCTATTTACAGCATCATATTTTTCTAATTTCTCAATTAGATCCTTAGGTTGCCAACGCATGACTGCGAGTTTATAACCAACAAATATACAAATAAATGTAAAAGTTATAATGGCGAATATGTATAGTAATGTTATCATATTTTATTTACTTATTTCGTCTAACCATTCGGTTTCTATTTTGTTAGAAATCTCATATACTTTTGTTGGATTAATACCAAATTTATCAGCAATTGTTTCTAATTTTTTTGTATATGTATCAAAGTCTATAAAAGATTTTTGTGAATCTCTTACAACTTTTCTAATTTCTTTTTCAATTACTTTGTCAGCAGAACCATTCTTCTTGATAGAAATTAGAGTTTTTAATTTTTCATATTTCTCTTTATTCTTTTCAGCGTAATATTTACTCAACGGTTGTTCTGATTTAGTTGGTTCAATTTGACCATCTCCAGAATAAAAACCTTCGACTAAATGTTCTATGTCATCTAAAGAATATTTTGTTGTTCTTTCATCTAAGATAGATGTTAAACCGTGTTTCCAACAATCGTGTGTTATTTCTTTCAATTTCCTTTTCAATGACTGCTTATTCAATCCGAATTCTGATAATTTATATTTTTCCATAATTTTGATTAATTGATATTTAATTATTATCTGTTTGTTATTTACAAATATACTACAAAATTAGTTCTAAAAAATTATTCGTCTGAATCTGCTTTCATTTCGTTGCATATCTTACACATTGTTTGGAAGTTTATTAATTTATTTACACCACCTTTTGATTTAGGTACAATGTGGTCAATAGTAATAAGAACTTCTTCATCGTCTATGTAGCCATATAAGTCAAGGTGTAATCCACCACCTCTATCTTTTTCAAGTGCAAAGAATTTTCCTTCAACGCCACAATTAACACAAACTAAACCTTTCTTATGAAAGACTTTTGCTCTTTTACAATTAATTGTATAGTCGGATCTTTCCCAATAAATTCTTCTTGGGTTTTCTTCAATCCACTTAAATACTTCTTCGATTGATAAAATCTTAATTCGTTCCAAACCGTTGTGAGTTGGAATGATTTTTGGCTTTTCTTTTTTCATTTCTTCATCATTTTTTATATTCATCGAATGTTTTCATACTTTTCATATGTAATTTACATTCTCTGATAAAATCCTCCTTCATACTTTCGATTGCCAATAAATCTTCACCTGTTCGGTTTAGCATTGTTTCTAATGATGGAAAGTGAGATGATATATCTTCTTTGGTATACAACTCAATCCCATTTAATAATGCTAAACTTTGTCCTAATTGAAAACTCATACTTTTCAGATAATCAACCCAATCAACACCTTTCTCTCCTAAGTCAGTTGTCTTGGTTAGGTCAATATTTTCTAAAACTTTAATTTTCTTAACAAAGTTTGATTTCAAACCTCTTTTTACATCAAATCTATGTTCTGATCTTGAAAGATACATTAACATAAATCTTGCTGAACGCATAATTTTTATATCAACATCTCTATCAACAGTTTTCAAGATTTGATTTGGGTGAATCTGTGTATGAAAATCATATGTGAGGAAACAAGAGTTGTTTACTTCATCACTTGTTCCCTTGAAAACTTCTACAACAACACCATCTTTTAATACGGCAAGGTTGCAGTTTAATTTTTTGATTGGCATACCAGTATCAACAAATCTCATATAAAGTTTTTTGTTATATTTCTCGCATAGTCGTTTCGCTTCCTCTGTTATGGGAATTTCATCAACGAAAACCATCACATCATAGTCTTCAGATGATGTGCTACCGAATATTTGAAATTTTTTCTTCATTCTACAAATATACGTATTTTTACTTTATAAAAAAACATAACACATGTTTATACTTTCAATTATAGTTTTTGTTTTTAATATATATTATCAAATAAACATCTAACTGAAATGATTTTAAGGTTTAATGAACATATATTAGAAGGGAAGAAAAAGAAATATGGTATGGATATAGAAGAACGTACTATATTATTTACTGATATTAAAAGTAGTTCAGAACTTTGGAATAAATACGAAGAAGAAATGTTTAAGGCATTAGATACTCATGAAAAACAAATTGTTAAATTGTCAGAAAAATATAATGCAGTTATATTGAAATCTATTGGTGATGCTTTTATGTTATCTTTTGATAAACTTAAAACTGCTATTGATTTCGCAATAGAATTACAAAAAGATTTAGAGAAAACACATATTAAGGTTGGTTCTAAGAGATTAGAATTAAGAATAGGTATATGTGGTGGTGAAGTATATAAAAGAGTTGTTATAAGACAGGGTAATGAGATTGTGGACTATTTTGGTAATGTAGTTAATACTGCATCAAGAATGGAATCAAAAGTATCTGATGTTGGTGGTATAGCATTTGCTTATGATGGTAAAGTTGATGATTTAGAACTTGATTATAAAGTTGATGCTATTGATTTTAAGGATGATTGTCGAGTATCTGAAAGAAAAAGATCCGAAAGACTTTTAACAGATGTACATAACTATATGTGTAAAAATGTTTCAGAATTGAAAGGTGTTGATGAAATAACCGCATATAAAATAAGATTATAATATGATAATTAGATTTAACGAATATCTAAGAGAAGATGCTGAATATGTTTATAAACCTGGTGAAATCATAGGTAAAAATGATGGAGCATTGGTGTATTATGATGATGAAGATGCAAGAGCATTTGGTATTTGGGATGATCCAGATTCACATGAAAAAATGTTAGTGGGTACACATCACTTACATTATCATAGTGATTTGATTGATAGGGAAGGTAATGGTCCTGGTGATAGATGGGGATTAAAATATGCTGGTAGATTGTGGTTAGATAGTAAAATTATTTCTTTTTGGTGGCATCCACCAAAAGAAGATTTTGAGGATTTTTTAGAAATATTAGCAGAAGAATTAGATTATGCTCATAATAATGAGTCTGCTTTAGATGGAAGATACATAGATAAATATGATGGTATTGATTTTAGTGATCCTGAATGGAGAGTAGAAGTTGTTGTTGAGCCAAATGGTGAATGGGAAGAAGGTAAATACTTTAGCAGACAAAATAGACATCAAACAGATTTAATACCATTGAAAAAGTATTCTGGATCAGAACAATGGGATGAAGAAACATTAATGAAAATTCACACATTACCACCAGAACAAAAAAGACAAATGTTACTTGCTATGGGATATAAACCTAAAAAAATTAAGACACCAAAAGGTATGAGTCAAGCACAATATAGAAATAAAATTACAAAATTTAAGTACACTGAGTCTTTTGCTACTTTTGAGAATGCACAAAATGATAAATGGTTAGTGAAAAGATATGGTAACAGTCATGCTGTATTTTATGATGGGCAAATAGTTGGTTTTGATGATAAAGAGATAGGTGATGAATTTAATGTAGAAAGTGAATTATTTAATGTTGAATTGATTTATTCAACAGATGAAAAAAGTGAAGAAATACTAACAATATATGTTTGTAAAAACGTATGGAAAATATTTGATTTAGAAGATCAATTTGATATTAGTCCTGCAGTAAAACAAATTGCCCAGAAGATGGCAGAAAAAATGTATAGGCAAGGATTTTTTATTAGAGTTATTTAATATATAAAAACAACAAAAATAATAATAATAATGTAATGAAAGTAAAAAACTGGAAACAATTTAATACTTGGAACAGATATTATGAAAACATTGAATATAGTCAGGATGAATTAAACGAAATAGTAGAAGAATTAATAGATTATCTACAATCTAATTATCCAAACATAAGTATCTACAGTACTCCAACAATTGGTACATATTCTACTGATTTTGAGATTGAATGTAGAGACGAATCAACATTACAAGAAATTAATGATGATTATTTTGATGGTAGAGGTTATATTCAAGAGATTGGAGATCCATATTTGTTGAAAGGTGAAATAGAAAATGATGAATTACAAGATAAATTAACATTATAAAAAAAAATAAAAATATGATGAAATTGATTAAAAGATATGAAGCATTTGTTGGTGGAGAACCAAAATCACTTCTTCCAGAACCAGCAGTAACAGAACTTAAAAAGATAAAATTATCTGTGCCAACTTATGTACAGAAAGAACTTGATGAGAGTATTTTTAGTATGTATGGTAGTATTAGAGATATTGAAATGGAATTATCAAGACAAGGTTATGATGCTGATTGGTTAGAACAAGATTTTGAAGATTGGAAAGACGGACAAGCACCTTATTTTGATGAAGATGAACCAGAAATAGACGATTTCGATAATGAAGAAGATTTTGAAGCAGAACATCAGGAATGGGAAGAAAGAACAAACGAATATGAAGAATTTATGGAAAAAGATTTTGAGGATCTTTTTGATGATTATGTAGCTAGTGCTGGTGGTTGGGGTAAATTCGCAGATAGCTTCCAAATCAAAGAAAAAATTGCTGATGCTTTAGATAAGAGAGAAATGAAAATTATTTATGATGAAATGCAAGAAGATTTTAATAAAGAAGATCTTATCCAATATTTCGATGAAGCAGAAGAAGTAGGTGCAACATCAATGCAAATGGTTGGTAATAATTTTGATGATGAAAGTAGATTCTGGGTAGAAGTTATGGTTAAGCCTGACATTACTGATGAAGAAATAGAACTAATTAAAGATTATCTTGAAGGACAATGTTCTGATGGTTGGGGTGAAGGTTTCGAACAACAAGACATTGATGGATGGTATGTATCAACTTGGTGGAATGATGAATATAGTGATAATTCGAGATTAGGAGACTATGAAATTAGATTAGAAGAGTAATGAATGATATACTTAAAAAAATATTAATTGGTGTTGGTGTTGTTACAGTTTTAACGATTGGCGGATTAGGATTGACATCATTTATAGATAATAGAATTGAAGCGAAAACGACAGATCCTATTGAAGAATGGCTGATAAGAGAGCTGAAAGAAGAAAAAGACTTGAAAACCCATCATAATGAAGTATTTACAAACATATGAAAATTACGAAATAGATGAAACTTTATCAAAACTAAAAAGTTTCCTGTATGATTTTGGTTTTGATTTTTATGATGGTGAAGATTTCTTTGATGAACAATATGATGAAATTGTTAATGATAGTTCATTATCAAAAGAAGAAAAAGCCAAGAAACTCACATCTTGTTTAGAAGAACATTGGGGATTATACGATGGTTGGCAAGATACTCTGGAATTTATAAAAGAATTAATGTAAAATGAAAATATTGAAAACGTTTGAGTCATTTTTAACACCTGAAGAAAGGATAGAACAAAAAAGACGTAAAAGAGAAAATAATAAGAAACAGGCTGGAAGTAGACCAAATATATTTGATGCAAATTATAGGAAACAATTGATAGATAAAAGTGAATTTGTGAAACTAAGTGATGACGAAAAGTTCACTAAAGATTATTATGATGATTTCATTAACCTTTTTGATAATATGGGAATACCTGATTCGATATTTGATCAAATATGTGATGATATAAAATTTAATGATTTTTTGGAACTTGCAAAGAAACATTTATCAGATAGTGAAGGTATTTTTTCAGAAGGTTCGTTAGAAGATGATGACAATATATATAACTTTATTTCTGATTTATTGGATTTGACTGTTTCTCTTGATTATCCTAGACATGAAATCATTGCATCTATTGGTGAGGAATTGTTTAATGTTAGTCTGTATTAACAAGATTTTTTCTTTCATCTATTCTTTCTAACTTATCAACATATTTTTTAAGAATATCACCGTGACAAGATTTAGGTTTACACCAACAACCTAATGTTTTATACTTCAACTCATGTAGATCCTGCATGAGTTTTTTATTTGATAACAAATAATCTTCATAAGCATCTATGATTTCTTGTCTTGGTGTTCCTTCTGGGAATGTGTCTCTCAAATCTTTAGGATAAGCCCATTTATTAAACTCACCACCAGGTAACCTACCTATATAAACATCATAATCATCTTTCTTGAAATGTACTACTTTACACATATTAATCAAATAATGATTGAAAGTCTTCTGCGTTTGATTGACCTTCTTCTTTTTTAACGCTTGTATATTCTTGTTGTTTAGGTTCCTCTTTTGGAACAAACTCAGGAATTTTAATCCATTGTTGTTCTTCTTGTGGTTTATCATCTTTATGATAACTGAAACGATAGAAGTAATATTTATCGCCTATCTTCGATCTATTAAATAATTGTATAAATTTCTTATCAAATTCATATGTACCAACATAATCATCTCTGGTTAACATATGTGTTTGTGGTTTATTCTTTATTTCAGAAAATTTTGTTTCTTCATCAAAAATAAACATTACTTCAGACCAACCTAAACAAGTTGTAAATACTCTACATTTCTTTTTCATCGTTTTCTTCTTTTCTTTAATTTACCTATGAAATAATAACCAAAAAACACTATAAAAAATAGTGCGGCAGCAATTAATAATGTTACCCAGAAGAAACCAGCAAAAATAAGTATTCCGACAACAATAAAAATTGCTATAATTTTTAACATAATTCTTTCTAAATATGTTGGTTTCTTTTTCTTCTTTATATTAGGATTTGCGCAACAGTCCGACATAATCTTTTATATTTGTTTTTGATTCTTCATAAAATTCTTTTATCAATTCACTACCAAGAAAATAACAATCTTTAGACAATCAACCTTTAGCAGTTGTACCAATACCCATGAATGGATCATAAATTATTGATTTTGGTGGAAAGTAAATGTGTATTAGTTGTTCAACTAAATCTATTGAAAATGTGGCTTTGTTTTTAGATTTAATACCATCATTATTTCTTGCTTCAATTAGATTAGTATAATTCTTATAGAACTTTTGTTTTGTTTTTTCGTTTATTTTAGATATTTCCTTATTAGCTTTGAACGTATGTAAATGTTTTTTATTAACAATTACATATATGAGTTCTGATATTCTTGTAAGTTTATTTGGAGAGGTTTGGAATGGATTTGCCTTATTCTTTTTCCAGGTGATAACATCGGCTACTGTGAGGTCAGTTTCATTGTGTATTTTGTTCATAAGAAGTAATGGTAGCATTGGATTTTCTTTTGAGTATGACATATTATATAGTATGACACCATCATCTTTAACTATTCTCTGAAACTCCTTAAATTCGGTTGTTCTAACCTCTAAATATTCTTCTTCTGTTAGGTTATCAACATTATCAGCATATAAGTTGTAATCTTCTTGATCTTTTCTTCTGTGGTTTGGGTTTCGACCTAAGTTATATGGTGGTGTTGTGATAATACCATGACAATGGTTGTCAGGTATTTTCTCCATAGTTTTGATATTATCTTCATTATAAATTTTATTCTTCATTGAGTATTCTTTTTATTTTCTTTTCTCGTTGTTTTTTTAAAAGTTCTGATTGAATTTTATCAAAATCTGATTTTGTAAATTTTATAGTACCAACACCTGTATTAATATTGATATGTTCTTTATCGCTTGCCCAAGTCCATTTTCCTTTCATATGTCTTATATAATTTATTTTTATAATTGTTTGAAACAAAAAAGCCACTCATTTCTGAGTGGCTTTGTGCCTTACTTTAACCCATGTTCGTCAATATATGCGATTTTCTTCTCAATCTTTTTAGCAATTAAAGCACGACCTTGTTTGATCTGTGACTTAACTGTTGAGAGGTTTAATTCTAACTTATCAGCAATCTCATTATAAGAATAATTTTTCAATTCTCTAAGAATAAGAACTCTACGGTACTTATAATGTTTGTCAGGCATACTATAAATAGCATCACGTGCAATCTCAGCTTTAGCCTTATCTTCTGCATCTTTCTCTTGACGTTTTCTGCCGTCATCATAAGGAAGAAACATAGACATTGTTGCTTCATTAGCCAATTCTCTATCCATAGAGATAGAAGGCATTTTTTGTTTGTCTTGGTAATCTTTTTTAACGAAGTTAATAGCGATAGTATAAAGCCAAGTTTGTGGTTGTGCTTTTTCAACATTGTAACCATCTATTGATGTTAATGCTTTAATAAACGCTTCATCTGCGAAATCTTCTGCTACTTCTAAGTCTCCTGTCCATTTAGACAAATACCAAGTAAGTTTTGGTTTGTGTTCTTTGTAGAACACTTGGAAATTTAATCCCGTTTTTTGCTCGAATTTTTTTTCAAAGTGATTCATAAAAATTGATGTTTTGATATTTTTAATAAGACAATAAGGCATACATAGAAATAAAATATCTCTACTAATAAAGGTGAAAGACCAGTGACTTTAGATTAATATTCCTTTGTTTCTCATCATCAATTTATTGCAAACCGAACAAATTTGTCCAGCCTATATTATACTCAATATATTAAAAAAAGTTTCATAAAAAGAAAACTTTTTTAATTTCTTTTTCGAGTGCTTGAACTTGCACCAAAACCAAGAATTCCTGAACCTAATACGAAACCAAAATCGTACCATGCACCATTATTATTTACTGCATATACAGCAATATCATCTGAAAACAATGATCCGAAAAATGAAAAGAATGCAATTAAACCATGCCACAAACCACCCCAAAAACCGTAAGGGTCATCTACTCTACATTCATCAATGTTTGTAACATCTGCACAACTTGTCATAAATAACATTGTTATAACAACTAAGATTCCGATTCCAATAATTCTTCTGTTTCTTTTGTAAAAGTTTTTCATAATTATATTTTATTAATGATTAAATGATTAGAATAAAGTGTGGCTTTCACACCACACCTTATTAAGTTTTATTACTTCAATCCTTTGATTACTGAAGTATTTCCACCGAATACGTTATTATCTCCGTATGGTGATTTGCCACTTGAAGCGTAACCTTGCCACTTAATATATTCAATATATTGTGGTGATTGTCTAAGTTGTTGTTGTTTCAACTTAATTGCTTCAGCTTCACCTTGAGCAACAAGAATATTAGATTGTTTGATACCTTCTGCTTCTGTAATAGCTGCTTTAGCAAGGAATTCTTTTTCAGCATTGATTTTTTCAGCAAGTTCGTTCTTTTGTTTCTGAGACTCTTTTGCTTCAATACCATCTTTAATTTTCTTAGGAAGATTTACGTCACGAATAAGTACATCTAATAGAATGATGTTTTTATCCTTGAATTTCTCCATTAACATTTCTTCACATTGAGATTGAAGTTGGTCACGTTTAGTAGAATATAATTCTTCTGCAGTAAATTGACCTGTTACTTCTCTTACTACGTTTCTTGGATATGGTATAACGATAATATTTTTATATCTTTACCGACATCACCATGTAAGTGTCCAATCATAAAATGTTTATTTTTTATTTGAAATCTTATCTTCAACACCTTCTAAATTTCTTGTTTTCTTTGTAAAACCACCAATTGTACCACTCTCATCATCATTAGGATCTCCAACTAATTCATCTATATCACTTGTATCAATAAGCCCTCTGAAATATTCCTGAACGTTTTTAAGTTGTGCATGGCTTACTTTCCATACACTCGTCCGTTGTTGTGTGTAATACTACTTTACTCCTTCCTAATAACGTTAAAGTATCCTTTAGCCTCTACACATTTATCAGGGGTAAACATTTTTAATAAGGCTTCTTTTGCTTCATCACCCTTGAAGTGTATTTCTAATGGCATACTAAAAATATGAAAACAGCTTTCTTTTTCTGACAAATCAGCCTTATCACTATGGTATTTATCCCATAGCTTTTTATCTTCTTCTGTAAGTTTGTATCCAGTTTCTTCTAAAACCTTGTTAAATGTTACATTACCAAAATATATATTCATGTTGTTTTGTTTTACCCCGCCTTCTGGCGGGTGGTTTTACGATATGTCGATGTTAGTACCAATACTAAGGGACGAACGTTTGGTGCAATAATGAAAGTACTTGTTTCATTGCTGTTTTTCTGCTTATCTAAAGTTTTGTTTTCTTTACTCATTTTGTTTCTTACTTACAAGTTAAATAGAGTTCCTGCTTGTAAATCTTTTTCTTTTATTTTTTCTTCCATCCTCTTTTTTGCTGAATTAAAAATTTCTTCATCAATTTCTATCCCTATAAATTCACGTCCTAATTCTATGCAAGCTAACCCCGTTGAAAAACTACCGCCATAACAATCTAAAACAACACTACCTTTATTTGAATGTATTTCAATTAATCTTTTTAATAATTCAATAGGTTTTTCAGTTGGGTGTATTCTTGTTTTTGAACTTGGTGCTGGATAGTTAAATACTTTAAGTTGATTTTTATAACCTGTATTATTGTATATAGCTTTTTTGCCTCTTACATAAATCATAAATTCTAAATCAGAAATATATTTACCATTACCAAAGGGTACAGGATTTGATTTTTGCCACACCAATAAAGTAACTGAATACTTTTTTGTTCCCAATAATTCATAATTTTAGAAACTTGCTTATTTGAACAAAAACAAATCATATTCATAGTTTTACTTATTCTTTCAATTTCAGTAAATACTTTTTCCATTTCAAAACCATTGCTTATAAAATCAATATGCAAGTCCTTTACTAATTTCCGTTGTGCAAAATCAGTCTTTCCACCACCGTGATTATCTAATTCATAAGGTGGATCAATACATACAAAATCAACACTTTTGTCGGGTATCAATTTTAATTGTTCTACTGCTTCTCCATTTATTAAATTCATATTTTATTATTTAATTATTTTTATTTCTTCACCAAACAGAGTCATTGATTTTAAATCTTTTTCTTTTCATGCTTTTTTAATACGTTCTTCTGCAATTTTAAAATAATTTTCATCAAGTTCTACTCCTATGTATTGCCTGTTTGATAATAAACTTGCTATACAAGTAGCACCTACACCCATAAATGGTTCAAATACTATTTCGTTTTCTTTTGATGAATTTTCAATAAGTATTCTCATTAACTCAATAGGTTTTTCTGTATCGTGGATATTTTTACCTTCATTGTCTTTTGTTTTTTTATTTGGTATTGAAAGTATATCAGCAGTTCCACAATTATTTATTTTCACTCCAGCACCTTTTCTAAAAAATAAAATATACTCAAATTGGCTCATATAATATTGCCCCATTATTTTATTTCCTTTATCCCAAATTAAACTTTTTATGAAGTGAAAACCTATGTCTGTTAAAACATTCAGATACTCTTGCAAGTTTTTATGATTAGTCATAATGTAACAATGTCCTGTTTCTTTTAATATTTGATATAGTTTTTCTCCCCAAACTTTTACGTGAATATCATTGTTTTCAAATACTTTACCTTTTTTGTTAATGTCTTTTTGTAGCATCCCACCGCTATTACCTGCACAACCTCTTGATGTTGTAGGATATGGTGGGTCTGTTACAACTAAGTCCACTTTGTAATCTTTTGCAATCATTCTATCCATAATTGCTATTGCATTGTCATTAAATATTTTATTCATATCTTGTTTTTTGTTTTTTTAATTAAAACATTCGTAAATGCTAGGTTATGCACAGCCTTAAAAAAGACTGTCCAACACATTCGAGATAGTTTCCAAATCTGTTTTGTGTTTTGGGTTTCGACTTGAATAAGATTTTTTCGCCTCAATTGCGTAATTCACATTTTGAATATAAATGGTAAATTCTATTCCATTCCTTTCAAATTTATGTTTTGAGCATTGCAATTCTTCATCAGGTACTTTAAAACAACAGGTTTTTACCCCTGCGATTTTAGCCCCAGTTCTTTGTATTTCAATTCCATTTGTATTAGTAACCGTATCGGAAGTTATTTCACCCATAGTTCTAATCGATAAATATCCATTTTTAGATAAACTTTCATTCATTCCAAAAAACAAATCAATATCAGAAATAGGTCTATTGATTAATCCAACAGCATTTAAGGCAATTGAACCGCCAAAAACGGCAGTTGGTGTTTGTTTTATAATCAGCGAAATTGCGTTTAAAATATTATCTGAAAGTATTTCTTTGTTTTCTAAATTTTTCATAATTTCAATCTTTAGTGGCAAGTGCTACATGTCGTGTCCTATTTGAGAACTTGCCTCATCTCTAAGCCTTTCAAATTCTTCGTAGGCTTCAAATTCACGTTGTTTATTAGTTTCTATTGCTACTAATTGAGCAACTAATTTTTCAAGTTTTATAACTCTCTTTTCAAGTTCATTAACTTTGATTGCATTGTCATTAAATATTTTATTCATATCTTGTTTTTTGTTTTTTTTAATTAAAACATTCGTAAATGCTATGTTGTGCAACATTAAAACGATTGCACAACATGCAATATAAAACATGCTTAGTGCTGTGCTTCGTTTCAAGGTCTGTGCTAATCCGAAAGAGAAAAACAAAACAATTTTCCTCACGCACATTTAAGAAGTCAATTTATCATAGTACTCAAATACTTCATTCAATTGATTTTCGTCTTTAATTGAATGCGTCCACCAGTCACCGTTTTCATCAGGTGTTTTTTCTTCTTTATCTACCCATCTGTGGTCAATCACATCAACGTAAAATGTTTTTGGAATAAACGGAAACTCTTTAATATATTGGCTACTGCTAATATTCTCTCCATTATGAGTTACACTTCCGTTTCCGGTAAATCTTCCACCAATATCTCCATCAAAAACAATAGCTTCAATGAAATATGCTTGTCCGTCTTTACCATTTTTAAAAACACGACTATCACGATTATTCTGAAATATTGATTCTCCGTTACTGTATTCACTTATATCTTCCCATTCACTATCTTCACCAGTCAATGGAGCAAGTGTTTCAAACATCATTAGCTTTTTTACTGCCTGAGATATCGCTGTTGCCGTAAATGGTGCAGAACCACCACTTTGACCACTTTTACCAAACGCCTCGCATAAAGCAAGTATTTCGTTTTTGAATGGTGTAATTATTGCATCAGGAGTTGTTTTTTCGAGTAACTCCAGCTCTCGTTTCGCATGTAATTTTGAGTTTGTCATATCTATAAAATTTAAGTTTTAAAATCCCGCCCTAAAAATTGTTTTGTTTTTTTGTGCTTCGTGGTAAGGGCAATGCTAAATTCCGCACGTTTCATATTGCTGTCTGTTATGTGTAATACTTTGCAAACCACTCATAAAAAGGCAAGTGTTTATCATCAACATTAGTAACATCCAACTCACAACCATTTGTGTCTAAATGTTCAAATTCTCTTCCGTGCTTAACGAACATCATAAATAATCATTGTGTTCCAAGGAGACACGAAATGAACACCTTCATCATAAACTGTTTCTTTGTCGAGACCATCGCCCCATTTGTAGAATAATACTCCTTTTTCACCTGGTTCGATTGTCACCAAACAAGTCGAAAGGATAATTACTAATAAGATTACACCTGCTAATACAGTTCCACCTAATTTTAAAAGTCTTTTTTGACTACGAGTTAAATTTTTCATAAAATTCATAAAATTTGTTAATTAATAAATAAAAGTTTGTAAATAAATTGTTTGTAAATAAATATTTAAAATTTGTCCATGTACTTTTTGTACGTATCATCACTGATTTCTTCGTTCTTCCAAAGTTCGTCAAGTAAATCTTTTTTACCATCTTTAGAACTCTTATACATCCAAAAAACTAATACCACAACAAGTAGTAAGAAGAATACAGTCATTCCAATAGGATTCAACATAATTTTGTATTTTTTATAAGGTTAATAAATAAGGTGGTCGCATAACATACGACCACCAATAAGTTTATACTAATTCGAGAATTCTGTTAGTTTCTCTTTTAAGTACAGAAGAATCATAGTTTCTATAAACTTCTATCCAACAGTTTAATGCGTTGTAAGCAGGCATCTCAATATCAACATTCTTGAACTCTGGGTTTAAGAACATATTAGCATTTCTAAGCAACGCTTCTTGTTCTGAGTGAAGATCCACAAGGGCATCAGTTTCGGAAGAAAGAAGTTTCTTAGCGAAAGCACGTAATTTCAATGCGCCACTGTCTTTAATTACACCGTCTTCGTCCATAGCGATTTTTTCAGCTAATTCTCTGAAAGAAACGAAACGACCAGTAAGGTTTTCAAGTGTTTCAGATTGTTTGTTGATATTCATCTCGAATGTATCAAGACTTTCAACGAAAGTTTGAACTTTCTCAGGAAGTGTTGCCTTAAAGTGTTTTGTTTTAAGACCAGCATATTCGTTATCTGCAGCAACTACCATACCGTTAGTACAGATGAAACGGATAAGACCAACGTTCAATTGAAGAGCACGGCTCTTATCAGTTGAGTTGAGAATGTTAAACATTTTGGAGTAACGGTCACCATTGATTAGAACTTCTTCACCAATAAGACGAAGTTCTTGGGTGCCTTTTGTAATACGTAGATTGTATTTTTCAGGTGAGAAATAATTTTCAACTTCTTCAATAACATCTTTAGCAAAAGTAGGAAAGTCGAAAAGTTCATACTTGTTAGTAACAAGCGTATTGGCAATAAGTCTGCCATCAAAATGAGTAAGAATGTTGTTGTCCTTTCTCGAAAGAGCTAATTTGTCGAGAGTACCAAAGATTGCATTCTTATCATAGATTTGTTCAATTTTTCTTGCACGAGCCATATTTTTCGATTTTAATAGTTAATAAATATTTGTACAAATATACGGTGTTTCCTGAAAATAAAAAATTATTCTTATAATTTCTTCATTATTTTTCATACCGTTTTGTTTTGTATTCACAAAAATATGTAAAGTTTTTTAGAAAACAAAATTTAATATATAAAAATAACCAAAATAAGAGTATCAAATGAGAACATTAAAGACATACAATGAAATAAACGAAGGATTATTTTTTAATAAGTTTAGTAAATTACAGAAAAAAGTATTAGACGAATTGGGTATTAACTTATATTTCGCTGCAACTTTTGGAACTGCAATCACAGCATTATTCCCATTTTTTGATACAATAGTTAAAACAAGTCAAATAAAGAATACGATAACTGATACAGATGTAGTATTAATAGTTATTTGTGGTTTAACTATAATGATGAAAGAAAGTAGAGAAAATATTGAGAAATTACAGAATGTTGTTAAAGAAAGAGGTTTATCATCATTAGTTGATAATTTTATGGATGCTATGAAAAATCTAACTAAATTATTTGAAAAAACAGGTGAAATATTAGGTAGAACTATTAGTGGTGTCGTTGATATGTTTTCATATACTGCATTATTTGTTCCATTTTTGGTTGGTTTATTAGATGTAATAAAATTATACCAAATTGGTTTTGATAACTTTGATGAAATAATGACTAATCCAAAAGGCGCAACTATCAGTACTACTATGGGTCTTATTACAATATCTCTTAAACATATAACGAATATGGTTATTAAAAGAATAAAGAGAAATATTAAAAACAAAAAAACTCCGTCACTAAGCAACGAAGTTGTTCAGAAGTTCGAGAATAATATCGAACAAATTTGTGAAAATTATTTTATTTCTTCTTCTCAGATTTAGACATCTTATTTCTAATCTCTAATAATTCAGGACAAATATTTCCAATAGTGTTGGTTTTATCTTCGACTATTGATTTAATTTTCTTGAATTTAATGTTTTTGTTTAGGAAGTTTCTCTCGGCTTCAGCTACGTCCTCTCCCATCACCTTGTAAGTCTTTGTTTTTTCAATTTCTTTACCCTTCTTGTCTTTAAAAATGTATGTTACATACGTTACTTCCCAATTCATATAGTTAATTTTATTTTTAGTTTCTTGGATCTTCCACTTTTTCCCAGCCCTCATTGAACCATTCACTACCGTTTTTATAGTATTTTTTACCTTCAATGTAGATTATATGAGAATATTTACCGATTGTTGTTATAGATTTTTTACTGAAGTCAATTACATCTTTTTCAGTGTCCTTAAATTCATCACTTTCAACTACTTGATCAAAGAAATTTGACACATTATTGTATGTACTTTTTATTTTCACTTTCAACTCTTCATCACTAATTGTTTCATATTCTGTTGTATCCACATCAACTTCCTCAGAATATTGTACAAAAGATTGTTTAGTTCTACCATCTCTGTTAGCCCAGAATTTTTCATAGGTTGTTGTATCAACTCTACTAGTTTCTATTACGAGTGAATCAATGATTTTTGTCGTTTGGTCTTTTTCAACATTTGACCAAATTGATGTAGCATCATATGTTACAGTTTGAGCCTTTGTTGATAGACTTAAAACTAAAAGAATACCGATTATAATAGCAATCACTCTAAAAGCAACTTTCAATGAGAAATTTAATAATTTCATAATCCATTTGCCAAAAAGTGCCCAGAAAATTACGAGTGCTGTGATAATAAGTAAAATTTTAATCATGTCTGTATATATTAAATGTTAATAATTTTTTTTCTTAATACAAAGATACAGCAAAAGGAGCCCAAATAAAAATTTTTAGGCTCCTTTTTTACTATAAATTATAAAATTCTTTTCTTATTTTAAGAAGTAAATCATTAACAAATTCAGATGATACTTTGTCCTGTAAATTTGATTTTTCAAACATTTCATCTACTTGTTCGATTTTTCTTTCTGCATCAGAAACAAGTACATCATAATCCATTTCACCTGCTCTAATATTCATAAGATAATCTCTATTAGGTCTGCGGACATTGATACCTTTTCCAGATCCAATCTCAATAGCCATATCAAGTAATCTGTGGCAATGCATCATATTCTTGGAATCGTAACCTTTTCCGTGTTTTGCATTGTCATTATATCTATGTTCATTTCGTTTTTCAACCCAATCCCAGTATTCTTTGTAATCTTTACAATACTTAGTATAACCGTCTTGGTTAAAAGAGAAAATACAAATTGATTCTTCACTTTTTGGAATAGAAGATAACCTTAATTGATTAGATGGAAAGTTTCCATCTTCGTGTTCTTTTACAATTCCTTTGTAATGTAAGAATTTTTTTTGTTCGATGCATTGTTCTTTATAATATTCAATATCTTCGATTTCTGATAATTCAGAAAACGCATTATGAGAATATCGATCATAATAAAGTGCATAAATGTCTCTAGCATTTGGTACATTTACAATACCACAAAATTTTTGTTCTAAGTCATTATCATCTAACCATTTATTCAATGGATAAGTAGAATGTCCTTCAATAACATAGCAGAAATCTAATGGATTTCTTTTTTCTTTTGCGACAGGGTTAACAATTTTCTTGTTAAGTCCTCTTGCCTTTTTTATTTGAGCAATGGCATATCCTGCAAAAGAATTTTTACAAATTTTAGAGATGAACTTATCACCATTTTCTAGAATCAAGTCATAAACTGGATGTTTATAAACAATACATTCATCTGGTAAGTTCAATAATTCTAAGATATTAGGGTTGTTAGTTGAGATAAGTTCTAAGAATCTACGTACTTCGTAATATACCAAGTCGTTCTTTTCGTCTGATACTTGTTCAACATAACCGAAAGTTAGAATATCTTCTAACGGTTGAATATAGA
>JALOAD010000096.1 GCA_023228995.1 Candidatus Muiribacterium halophilum | reverse complement strand
CATCAAATATCTGCCTATCTGCTATAAATAAAGATTTATGAGTTTTAAAATGTGGATACAACTTTGAATTATTTTTTTGTGCTACCATTTGAATTTTTTTTATATTCTGATATAATTTTTTATTATTCACTTTGATGAAAGGTGTTGGAATATTAAAAATATTTTTCATGTCACCTCCTAATAAAAATAAAACATTATAATTTAACATAATACGAGGAAATTAAATGAAAATCAATACTGAAAAAATAGATGACATTATTATTATTAAAATCGAAGGTGAAATTGAAAAAGAAGATGAAATTGAAATTAGAGATTTTTTTGATGATCTTATTGAAATTAAAAGAGCTAAAAAAATCATTATAGATGCTTCAAAAATACAATATTTAGGCTCTTCAACTCTTGGAGTTTTTTCTAAATTATATCAAAAAGTGACTAAAAATGGCGGAAGACTTACATTTGCATCATTATCACATTTTGTTAAAAAGATTTTTAAAATTACAACTTTTGATAATTATTTCAGTATTAAATACAATGTAAAAGATGCTATTGATGATATGAAAGAGAAATAATTGACTTTATACTTTCATACACTGTTTCTGCAAATTGCAAAGCTACTTTTGGTCCGTTTGCTGTAATTATATTATTATCAACTACAACATCTTGATTTATATAAATTGCCCCATTTTTTATTAATTCTTCTTTTCCATCAATCCATACTGTTGCTTTTTTGCCTTTTAAAATTCCAGCTTTTGCTAAAATTACTGGAGAAATACAAATTGAAGCGATTATTTTTTTCTTATTATTAAATTTATGCAATATATCATGTATAACAGTATTTTCAAAAAAAACTTTAGTTCCAGGTCCGCCAACAAGTATTATTCCAATTGCTTCATTTTCTATTATTTCATTGTAAGTAATATCAGGAAATATTTCCATTCCTAACTTCCCTGTTGCTTTTTCTTTTTTATCAGATACTTTTATAAGATCTATTCCCTTTTTTTTAAAAAAATCTAGTGGAATTTTTAATTCTTCATCTCTAAAAAGTTTATTAGCAAACAAAATATAAATTTTTTTCATAATAAAACCCTCTATTGTTAAAATCTAGAAATTCAATTATTATAACTAAAAAAATAATTGCATCCTCTGAATAATTATACTAAATTTTTGATTATTTTGTGAAAAGATTTTTTTAAAATTTTTTCATTCTATAATAAGTTATAATTGCAACTGCAATATTAATAATAAAATCAAAATAAGAAGTATTTGATCTATAATGTTTTATATCACAAAAAACATTGTTATTTATTTTCTTAGAAGACATGGCAAATATTACAGCAATTTCCTGTGCACATGAATATCTATAACCACGATAATATTTAATAAGTAAACCAAGATCTTTTTTATGAAATATTCTAAATCCTGATTCAACATCATAAAATTTATATCCAGTTATAAAAGATGTTATTTTACTTAACAAAAAATTTCCAGTTTTTTTATAAAATGGATATTTATCAAACTTTCTTCTCATAATCATAACATCAAGATTTTTTTTATCAAAAAATTTTAAATAATCATTTAAATCAGATACATCATGTTGATCATCACCATCAACAGTAATTATTTTACAATCATCCTTTATAGAATTGTTTTTTAAAATATAATCAAAACCTTTTTTTAAAGCTTTACCCATTCCATAATTTTTATTATTCTTTAAAATATGAAAATCTTTTCGATGAAGACTTTGTAGATATTCAAAACTACCATCTAAAGACCCATCGTCTACAAATATCTTTATGGAATTTTTATCACTTATTTTGTCAATTGATAAAATAACTTTTGATAAAAAATCTATTTCATTAAATACTGGAATTAAAAATACATTCATATAGATTCTTTAATATAAGAATTTATTAAATTACAGTTTTTTCTTTTATACAAGTATAAAAATCTAAAACTAGTTAAATAAAAAATAAATTCCAAAAATCTTATTAAAATGTTCTTTTTGGAAGATATAATTAATTTATATAATATAAGCATTAAATAAAAATTTATAAAAAAATTTTCTCCAGCCTGTATTAAACCAGATTTTGCAAGTAAAATACTTTTAATTAAATTATATTTTGGTAAACCATATTTTCTTTTTTTTATATTATATTTAACTTGAGAAATTTTAAATGGTGCATTTACTATTTTACCTCTTAAAAAAAGATTAGAAGGATTAATATTATTTTTTAACCACATTATAGATCTTTTGGAGCATAGTCTAAAATCAGCATGATGTTGCACAATATTATGGTTAAAAATTGAAATCATAAAATTAAAAATTTTATAAATCTGTCCCATAACAAAAGAATCGTTATAGTTATTAAGTTTTACACCAAGAACAACATCATATCCTTTATAATATAATTTCATCATTTCTTCTATTTTGTTTATATCATCTTGTAAATCCGCATCAAGAGTAATACAAACATCAAATTCAGAATTAAACATACCACAGGCAAGAGCTGTTTGATGCCCTAGATTACAGAAAAGTCTAATTGCTTTAATTCTTGAATAATATAATTTTGATATCTTTTTTATATAATCCCATGTATTATCAGAAGAACCATCATCTACATACAACACAAAACTGTCATTACTAATCATCTTTTTTGTTATCATATTATCAAGAATATGTATTAGTTTTTTTGCTGAATATGAAATATTAGCTTGTTCATTAAAACAAGGAACAATAACTGCTAATCTTTTCATTTAAAGTTACCTCTGTTATAATCGTATTGTTTTCATTCTAATAAAAAAAAGGTTTTAATTCAATGGTGAACATTTTATTATTAAGATTTAATACTTTAAAAATAAGAAGAAATGCAGTTCCTCCATTTAATCTTGATTTTTTTTTATATATTTTTAAAAAAAATAAAATTCAATGTATATTAAAAGATATGTTTTTAAAAGATATAAATAATTTAATTCTTTCAGATTTCACGCATATTATTATAGAAAGTTACTCCTATAACATAAAAGAATTGTATAAATTCATAAATAATATTGATTTTAAAAAACAAATATTATTATCAACAGGGAATTATAAACCTGATCACTATATTTTTAAATATCATATATCAGCTTTTGATGAAAAATCACTTAAAAAAATATTTAATATTAAAAAACATATAAATTATTTTAAAAATTTCACACCCAAAATATCTCATTCTTCTAATTACTCTTTTTTATATCCAATGCCATTTTTGAAAAAAGCAACCTGGAAATATACAATATCTGGTATAGGATGCCCTGGAAAATGTAAATTCTGCTCTGGCAATATAAGAAAAGGTCCTAGAGCTCCAATTAAAAATCGCAATATCAAAACAATAATATATGAATTGAAAGCATTAAAAGAAAAAGGATTTAATTACATTGTATTTGATGATGATAATTTTTTTAGAGATAAAGAATTTGCAATTGATTTAATTAATAACATAATAAATAATGAATTAAATATTAAATGGAATACTCATGCTAGAGCAGATTCCTTAGATGAAGAATTAATAATACTTTTGAAAAAAAGCGGATGCTGTTTTTTGCGAATTGGAGCTGAAAGCGGTTCTCAAAAAATTCTTACTCAATCTGGAAAAGGAAAAAATTATTTACAAAATATTTTTAAAACAGCAAAGCTTTTAAAAAAACATAAAATACCTTTTATTTTTTTAACAATGTTAGGATTCCCAGACGAAACAATAAAAGATTTATGGAAAACTTTTTTTATGATTGTAAAAACTCGACCTTTTCTTATACAATTACATAATTTTGTTCCTTATGAAGATAGTTATTATGGGAAAAAACTCGGTATAAATCATAATCTCTTTCATTACTCTTCATTTAAAAAAACATTTTCAAAATATCCATGGTGGGTTAGAGATTTTTGTCATATTTTATTTTATTTATTGTTTGGATTTATTAAATTTTTAAATCTTGATTTTTTGAAAATAATATTTTTTTATTTTAATAATATAAATCATTTTAAAAGACTGCTCTTTGGAAATAGGGAATAAATCTGAAATAAATTTGAATTGTAAACAAGTTTATACTCTTTACCTTTTTTTGATATATTAAAATCCCCATGTTTAAGTACTAAAAAATATTGCTCTCCTTTTTTATTAACATAATTATCTTTTAAATAGTATTCAATCATATTTTTAAAATCAAACTTTCCATCAAATTCTTTAGCAAATGAAGTAAATATTATTTTATGATTTTTAATAAATTCAGCAGTTTGCTGAATTTCAAACCCTTTCTGATAAATATAAAGAAAACCTTCTAAATACAACAATAAAATCATTACAAAAATAAATAAGCTAATTATTTTAAATTTTCTTAACTTTATAAAAGTATAACAAATTGAAATAATAGCAAAAACAGATACAAAAAATATTCTTACAGGAGCAAATATAAGTAAACCATATGTTATCTTGACATAATAACTTACAATTAAAAAACATAATAAAAATGCTGGTATAGTATATACAAATATATCATTTTTATTTTTATAAATTAAAAACAACATGCATAATAAACATATAAACGAAACAATATAATTTTTAAAATATTTTAAAGTAAATGGCGAATACATACCAGGAAATATAAGTGAATTACCTATGCTTTTTACTACCATAGAAAAATCAGGATTTAATTCAGGATTAATATTGTCCTGAATTGAAATAAAATTCCCTTCTCCTGAATTTAAAGAATTAAAATTTTTATCAAATTTATAAAAACTAAAAATCACAATAAAAACAAGAAATAAATAAACTATAAAATCTTTTTTTAGTTTGAATTTTTTAATTATAAATATAGCAAGGAAAAAAATGCTAAAATAATGAGAAGCTATGGCAAAAATCAAAAAAACAAATGAAATTAGTTGTTTTCCTTTAACTAAATAATAATAAAATGATAAAGTTAAAAATAAAAATGCAAGATAATAATAAGAAAAATAAACAGTATGATAAAACATAAGAGGACTTGATACAAATAAAATTATAAAAATTAAACTATCTCTTAAATTGAATTTTTTAAATTTCAATATTTTAAATATAAGAAAATATATAAAAATTGCACAGATTATAGAAAAAATTCTTAATGGTATAATATTATCAAATAATTGGAAAAAAAATAATTTAATTGAAAAACATAATGGAAAATGATCTGCATGCAAAATATAATCAGCTAAATAGCTTAATAAAGGCTGTTGAGAATCTCTATACATATAAATGTATGAAATCTCATCAATTGTAATATCAGATACAAATGCCCAATATAAATAAAAAAAAATTATAAATAATAAAATTACAAAAAAAATTAAATACTTTTTTTCTTTATAAATAAAATTGAATATTTCCATCAAATCTTAAGTTTTAGCTTTTTACCTGCATATATTATAGAAGTTTCATTTATGTTGTTAATCTTCTTAATCGAATCAACATCCATTTTAAACTGTTCTGAAATTTTAATAAGAGTATCACCAGGCTTTATCTCATAATAATCAGGAATATAATTATTCTTTACTTCACAAAGAAGTAATTTTTTTTCTTCAAGATACCTTAAAACAGATTCTTTTATTGTCTTTGCAATCTTTTCTCTATAGAATTTATTTTTTAAAAGCCTTTCGTCTGTCTTATTAGATATAAACCCACATTCAAAAAGGACTCCAGGAATACCAGCTAATTTAAGTACATGAAAAGGAGCTCTCCTTACCTGAGTATCAATATCTTTAAAATCTTCACGAAAACCCTCAAGAATAACATGAGCAAATTTTGAACTTTGCGATATAGTCTGATTTAATTTTAAATCATAAAGTATTCCAAGAACATTTTTATCCAATACTTTTGATTTTATTTCGTCAAAATTACTAAAAGATTCGTTTTCCTTTGCTGCTGCAAGCTGTTCAGCCTTATCTGCCTTTCCATCTTCAGAAAGAATATATATTCTATAACCTCTTGCTCTGCCTGTAGTGTCAGCATTATTATGAATAGAAATAAATAACTCAGCATTTTTATTTTCTGTAAGTTTTACCCTGTCTTTTAAACCAACAAAAACATCTTTTTCTCTAGTCATAATTGGATTAACTTTACCTGATTCCCATAATTCTTTTTCAAGACTCAAAGCAATATCAAGCACAATGTCTTTTTCTAATGTTCCAGTTTTTCCAATTGCTCCAGGATCTTTACCGCCATGCCCTGCATCAATTACAACAGTTGGTAATACAGGAGATGTAAATTTTTCTTCTGACACTTCTTTTCTATAAAAATCAACTATTACTCTATAAGGAAAATCACTGTTTTTTTTCAGTGTAAAAA
>JALOAD010000033.1 GCA_023228995.1 Candidatus Muiribacterium halophilum | reverse complement strand
ATAATATCATATTACAGAATGAAAGAATATGACTTTGAAAGATGTGTGGATATATTTAAAAAAGGAAGAAGCTTGGATGATGAATTAAGAATTGCATAAAATTGGTCTTGATTTTTCAGCCATCATAGTATTTATGAAAATTTTGAGTTAGACAATGTAAGAATCTCAAAGCATGAATTTATAAAAAAACAGATAAAAATTATATTATTTGTAAGATTACAAAAATATAAAAAATAGTTTTTAAGCCAGAAAATATTTGAAAAAATAATTTGATTTGACAAAGTAATAATGAATTTTTCTGACTTTTGATTATTTACCAAGATTAAAATGGAGGATTTGTATGTTTGAAGATGAATGTGAAGATAAAGAATATCTAGAGAATAAAATAGCAATTGAAGGTGATGAAGAAGTAGAAGATGGTATAGATATCTTAAAGAATGAAATTATTAGTTTTGTTGGAAATTTTTCTTTGCCAGATTATAAACTTAAATTAGATAAGAAGATTTTTATAAAACCTGAATTTCAAAGAAATGAAGTATGGAATTTTAAGCAAAAAAGTAAATTAATTGAATCTTTTTTAGCATCATATCCAGTACCACCTGTAATTCTCTATAAGCAAAAAGGGGAAGAAAGTTATTTAATAATTGATGGATTTCAAAGAATTTCTACAATTTATTCTTATTATAATAATGAATTTAAATTATTGGTATTTAATGAAAGTCTTAAAAATAAATTTTATAATGAATTATCAGATAAAGCTAAAAATAAGTTAGATAATTCTTTTTTGCATTGTACTATTGTAAGAGAAATTGAACCTAAAAATAATAGTAAAATTTTTTTGTATAATTTGTTTGAAAGGTTAAATACTGGGGGAAAAACTTTAAATGCTATGGAAACAAGAAGAGCGTTATCCTATGGCAAATTAATAAAAGAATTGGAAAAACTTAATGAGGACCGTAATTGGCGATTGATTTATGGTAAAAATGAGCCTGACAATAGGTATTTAGATTTGGAACTCTTAATTAGATTGTATGCTTTTTTTAAAAAATTCGATAGAAACAAATATGAATTAAAAAAGTTTTCAAGCATGAGAATTTTTTTAGATGAATTTGTTAATTCGAATGCAGAAGAAGGAATAGGAAATTTTGAGAACATTTTTAAAAAAACTACCAAAATTATTATAGAAAATTTAGGGGAGAATCCATTTATTTTGCATAGTAAAAGAGCTAATTATTTAATTTTAGATTCCATTATGAGTTCTATTCTGATTTTACATGGAGATATTAGTTGCTTAAAAGTGAAATTTGATAATATAATGGAAAAATATCGAGATTACTTTGAAGATAAATCTGGAACTTTATCAAGAAGACGTGTAGAAGAAAGATTGAAATTTGTTTTAAAGGAATTAAAAAATGAGTGAGTTTTTAAAAGATATAAAAAACTATTATTCAATTGTTGAAGAAATTCAAAATAAACTTAATGAATCAATTGAATTTAAAAATATTTCTTTTGATTATTTATCAATGCATTTATATGCAAATTTTGAAAAAGACTTGAATTGTATTATAAAAAATAAAATTGCAAAAAAAAATAATTTTACAAAAAATTATATTAACTTTTTATTAAAAAGTGACAAAAATTTGCATAGAGGTTTAGGTAAGGAGAAATTTAAAAATTTCATTAAATTAATATTTAATATTGAAATTAATACTAAAATTGATAATTTCGATTGGGATTTGTTTACGAAATTTATTACATTTAGACATACTTTGGCACATGGAGCTGGGGCTTATCAAAAAAATAAAGAAGAATTAATAAATAATATTAAAGATTATAAAGTTCTAATTGGAATTTTTGAAAAAATATTAATTGAATTGAACAAAATAAAAAAAATAAAAAAAATAAAAATGAATTAAGATAAATTATCTTATTTGAAGAAACTAGAATTTTATCAATAAAAAGATACATATAGGATGTGTTTGGACTATTTTGTAAAAAAAAGGTACTTGTTGGAAGATTCTTATAGTTTCATTGTCATTAATCATTTTTATTATTGCTTTTTTTTCTTTATTTTTGTCTTTTATTAACTCTAAATCATATTTTTCAAAATTATAAAAATCTGAATTTATTTTAGCTGAAATATTATTTGGCAATGATTGTTTTTTTACTTTAGAACAAATTTTACATTTTCTATGGATTATTATATTGTTTTTATTATTAATTGAATCTAATATTAATTTTTTTGCAAGTTCAATCTTATCCATTTAATTAAACCTTTAAATTTAGTAGTTGCTTGATTTTAAATGTATATTTTCTATTTTTAAAAACAAACCTTTCATTGTCTGAACAGATTATTTCTATGTGTTTTTGCTTTTAATTTTTCAAATAAATTCTGATATTTATCTTTTATTTCTGATTTTATTCCTAAAGTATGTATAACTATATTGTTTATTAAATTGGAATCTATTTGTAAATATATTATTATTATTATTATACTATCGGATATGTTGAATATTAGATTTATTTTATCTTTATAAATTGTTTCTATTGTTTTATGTTTTAAGATTTCATTTGGTGAAAATCATTATAAAAACATATTTATAATATGAATTTTTAATACCTTTTTACTGTCTATTGCTGGGTTTGTGTGGGTATTATTTGACCTTATTAATATAATATTGTATATTTTTATTGTATAAGAATTTTTTCTAAATTACTTTATTATTATGAAGGTGTATAAATTGGATATTTCTTCTTCGCTGGTAATTGAAAATGAAAAGTTGCCTAGTAATTCTTTGGCAGGATATAGGTATATTGATTTATTTGCTGGTATTGGTGGTTTTCATATTGCATTGAGTAAATACTTTGCTGAATGTGTTTTTGTTTCAGAATGGGATAAATCTGCTGCAAAGGTATATGAAGATAATTTTGGCATTAAACCGTTTGGTGATATTACAAAAATTCATGAAAAAGACATTCCTAAGCATGAAATTTTGTGTGCTGGATTTCCTTGTCAGTCTTTTTCGATTTCAGGTAAGCAAAAAGGTTTTGATGATACAAGAGGTACTCTTTTTTTTGATATTGCAAGGATTGTAGAATGGCATAAGCCGGAAATATTATTCCTTGAAAATGTTAAAAATCTTGAAAAACATGATAATGGTAATACATTAAAGATTATTGTTAATACGCTTGATAGATTAAATTATAATGTTTATTACAAAGTTCTTAATGCAAGTGATTATGGATTGCCTCAAAACAGAGAAAGAATATTTATTGTTTGTTTTAGAAAAGATTTGAATGTTGATAATTTTAAATTTCCTACTGCTTTGAAAAAGGTAGTTTCATTAAATGATATATTAGAAAAAAATCCTGAAGCAAAGGTCATTATAAGGGATGATGTAAATATATATAGGTCATTTGAACCTCAAAAAAACATTTTTGGTGATTTAGATCTTCCTAATAGACCTATACAAATTGGGATTGTAAATAAAGGTGGGCAAGGAGAAAGAATTTATAGTACTTATGGTCACGCTTGTACTCTTTCGGCTTATGGCGGAGGAGCTGGTTCTAAAACTGGTATTTATTCTGTGGATGGTGTTCTTAGAAAATTAAGTCCACGAGAATGTGCAAGAATTCAAGGTTTTCCTGAATCTTTTCAAATTGATAAAAATTATAGTAGTGCATATAAGCAATTTGGTAATAGTGTTGCGGTAAATATACTTAAAGAAATAATCAGAGAGATAATTGAGGTTATATAATATGGATTATAAGCAGAAAGTTGGTTCATATACTGCAAAAGGCGGTTTTAAAAATGAAGCTGATATTTGTCTGAAATTTAATAATTATAAAATTGATGAACAAGCACAAAAATGGCTAAATATAATGGGTTATGATTATAAAAAGATAAAGATTTTGAAAGCTACACAAATATCATCTCGTATTAATAAGAAAACTGCATTAGATTTGGGTGTAACTCCAGATAATATTGAAGAGACAATTGTTTTTAAAAAAGCTGATATTCAAATTAAGCTGGATATTGTAATTGATGAAATATATTATATAGAAAATATTTCCTTAAAAAAAGCTAATGTAAATGCTGGATATAATCAGGTAGATAAAAGACCTGTTGATAAGTATAAATTATTCTGGGATATACCTTTATCTATATGTGAAACATTAAAATATTATACTGGGGAAATAAAAGCTGTAGATACAAAAAGATTAAAAGATAAAAGAAGAATGTTTTTAAATGAAATGGATAAAGCTAAAGTTAATGAGTTGATAAATTTTTTTAAAGAGAACAAAACAATAATATTTAATGATGTTTTAAGAGGAAGAGGTGCTTTATCTGCGGATTGGTTTCTTGTTACAAGAAAAGATGATGATAGAGTTGACTGGATTTTAAAAGATATAAATTTTGTGTGTAATTTTTTTGCAAAAGGAAGTGTTGAGGTTACTAAAAGAGGTAATTTAAAAATTGGTAAAATGTCAATGCAGAGGAAGGGTGGAACTCCAGATCCTGAAAGTTTACAGTTTAAAATAAATCCATTAAATTTATTTAATGATAGTTTGTAATGTGTGAAACACTAGTATTGGTTAATTTATGAAAAAATGTTTTTATGTTCTTTGGTCTAAAGCATATTGTCCGGGGTGTTTTGTTATTGGTTTTATTGTTGAGTCTGATTCTGAATACTTTTTTGTATATAATAATGATGGTTTTAATAATGTTGAGCATGCTTTTAATTCAGGTTTTGATTTTTTTGAAGGTATGGAAGATAGAAATTCGAAATATGTGATTGATCAGTTTATTAGTTTTTTTGATAAAGATTTTATTTCTGAGGGTGAGTTTTCTTTTGTAGATTATTATTCTGAGCATAGTCATTTGTTTAAATGTTTTAATATTCTTATTTGTCCTGTTTTTAGTGATTGTATTGATTCTAAGTTGAGGGAGAATTATATATTAATTCCTGTTTTTTTTCACTCTTCTTTGAGTAAATGTCGTATTATTTGTGAAGATGATGAGTGTTTTCATTTGCAAAAACAACCTGAGTTAAATGGGGAAGTTTCTTTTATTATTGAATTTAATAAGTATATTAATGGAAATTGTATTGCTGTTTTGGATGATGATAATAAAAAAATTGGTTATATACCTGATTTTTATTTTGATGATTTTATGAGTTGTTTTGAAAGTTTGGATTTTTCTGTTTTTGGTAAGGTTAGTTATTTTAGGAAATTTCCAATTTGTCTGTTTTGTCTTGGGATTGAAGTTAAGGTTGTTAATAATGAGCTTGAAAAAATTTATAGATTTTATGAGAAGAGGATTTTTGATAAGAAAAGAATTATTAGTTGTTTATGGCAGGATTTAGGTGTTATTTGTAGTGATTATTTGGTTAATTTGGCTGAAAATATTTTAAAATTTCAAATAAGGTTTTTGCCGGAAGATTTTTATCCTCTTGAAATTTCAAAAGAAACTACTGGTTTTGATGTTAATGAAATATTTGGTTTTTTAAAAAATATTAGTTTAAAAAAGGGTTTTATTGATTATTGTTATTGTCATGGTGGATTGGGTGGATATATTGATTTATATTATTGTGAGTCTGAGGATGATTTTCCAAAAATTGATGATTACTTTAAAGAGCTTGATTCTGAAGGGCTTATGGTTGATATTTTGTGTAATATTGAGATTAAAGATGATATAAATAGTATTTTTGAGATTGTATATTTTTATAGATTTGCTGATAATGTTATGTTTTGCTGGAATGATTTAAATAGATATTCATTTATTGTTTGTAATGAGAAGAATTTTTATGAAACCTTAAATGTATTGGAATATGATGAAATTCCTGATATTGAAATTGATAAATTTAATTTGGATATAATAGTTAAAAAAAATAGAGAAAATTATCTAGTAAGTTTTGTTACTTGGTGTAATTTTGGTGGTCTTAATAGAGAGTATTTTTGTTTGTCAAGAAATCAAAATAATAGAATTTGTCTAGTTAGAAAAATATGTGAGTTTGAGTATTTAGATTTAGTTACTTATTGACTATTTTGCAGCGGAATAAAAAAAGTATTGGTTATTTTGCAACATAGTATAAAAAAAACTGATTTTTCGACAATTTTTTCATGGTATGTTGAATATTAATCAACAATGTATAAGAAATTTGATGTTTTTTATGGTAATATTTGTTGTGTTGTTTGATGTTTGTTATTGAGGGATTATGCTAAATTACAATTTGAAGTTTTTTGGATTTTTAATTTTAGTTTTTTTATTTATATTTATTATATCTTGTGGTGAAAAACAAGGGGAATTAGAACCTGATTATATTGATGGAAAACCAGTTTTTGAGTCAGGGGATATTATAGGTCATTATTCTAACGCTGATTTTTTAGGTTTTTTTAGAAATGTTGCAAAATCTGATTTTAATCATGTTGGTATTATTATAGTAAATGATGGAATTCCTATGGTATTTGAAGCTACGGGTGGTGGAGTTGGTTTTAATTCATTGGATAATTTCTCTGCAAGAGGAAATGGTAAATATACAGTTTTAAGGGTAAAACCAGAGAATTCAGAGATTATTTCTAATGTAATTGAACAAGCATTATTTTACAATGGTATATCATATGATAATTCATTTAAATTTTCAGACGAAAAGATTTATTGTTCAGAACTTGTGTATAAAGCTTATCAAAAAGGTGGAAATTTAAAGGTAGGAAATATTCAACAAGTTAAAGATGTTATTGGAATTCAACAGTATAATCCTATATTTAAAGGTATTGCTGGGAATTTTGTAAAAGATATTTCTATGGATCAGGAAGTTATTATGCCGGATTCTATTATGAAATCAGTTAAATTTAATATAATTCACCAATCTAATTAAATTTGTGTGGAATTTGTTTATAAAATACAGTATAATTATAAAATAGAATAATTCTGGGGGTTTTATTATGAAAAAATTAATTTTTACGTTTATATGTTTATTATTAATTTCATTTTCCGCCAATGCACTAGATAATTCACCTAATTGGGCGATAGATTTTTATAATTTATTAAATAGCAGAGCAGAAGATAATTCTATTATTGATTTAAAGTTAAAACAAATTCCTGAAAATCTTGAATATGAGAATTGGTTTAATAATTTATTTATAAAAGTTTTTCAAGATAGTGAGCCATTTTTTACTGCTAATGAATTAGAAAAGATTGAATATGCATTAAAAGCAAAACCTGATTATAACGGTACTGGCGAAAGTTATAATATTTTTTTGAAATCTTTTATGAATTATATTTTTGATTATGGTTATTCACTATCATCAAATGAAAAAACATGTTTAAATATACTTTCAAAAGCTAAACCTGATTTTATAGGTTCTGAAAAACATTTTGAATTATTTATTTCTGAATTTGACAAATTAATTTCAGACTGCGAACCAATTCTTACAACAAATGAAAAAGAATGTATTTACATAGTAATTTCTGTAAAACCTTTAAGTGATTCAGATGGTTATAAAAGATGGAATGAAATGTATCAGAAATTTTATAATTCATATTCTCCTAATTTTAATAGTAATGAACAAGAAATTCTTAATTTAATTCTTTCTATTAAACCTAATGTTATGAATGATGATGATAATGATGAAGAATTTAAAAAAATCAAAGTTATTGATTTGAGAAAATTAAGAATTCATATTAGAAATAAAGAAAACCTTAAAGCTCTTCAATTATTGGATTATTTGATTGATTAAAATTAATTGTATTATTTTATTGTTAAAATATGATTTTTGAAAAAGATGTATTTTACTGTATAAATGCTTTTGTTGGAGAAAAGCTATTTGGTAATATGGCTTATGTTTGCATTTTGAGTTCTAATAATTTTCCTGAAAAGAGTTATATGCTTGCGAAAGCTAGAGAATTTAATGTTTCGGAGACTGTTTTTGTTAAAAAGGAAAAAGATGGTTTTTATATAAGATGGTTTACTCCTGAGTGCGAGGTTGATCTTTGTGGCCATGGAACTCTTGCTGTTTCTTATGTTATTTTTTGTATTTTCGATGATTTATCAAAAATAAAATTTCATTCACTTTCAGGGAGTCTATATGCGACTAAGAATATAGATTCTAGTATTACTTTGGATTTTCCTATGAGAAAGAGTGCAAAAATTTCCAATATTGCTTTATTTGAAGGATTGTTAGGTTTTATGCCTTTGGAAGTTTATAAGGGCAATGATTTTTATATTTGTTTGTTTAAGGACGAAAATCAAATTTTAGAAATATCTCCTTGTTTTAATAATATTAAGGCTTTTACTTTGGCAGATATAATAGTTACAGCTGAATATTCTGATGCTGATTTTGATATTGTATCCAGAGTTTTTGCGCCTGGAACTGGAATTGATGAAGACGATGTTACTGGTTCTGCTCATGTTGCTCTAGCGTATTTCTTGAATAAAAAAACTGGTAAAACATATTGGAATGCTTTACAAAGATCGGTTTCTGGTGGTGAACTTAAAGTGTTTTTACAAGATAATAGAGTTTTTATTACAGGAAAATGTCAAGTATTGGTGTCGGTCCTTAAAACTTGACAAAATACAAAAGCAATAAAAAATAAAATTAAAAGTAATTGATTAAATCATTTGAGACTGTTGAAAAAATATGTTTTCTTTATTTAACTTAACCTTAAAAACAAACAGCATGGTCAGGCCGACCTATGTAAGCTAAATTTAGAGCTCGGCACAGACCCTATTCTGTATCAATGTTTGTTCTTTTTAGTTTTTCAACAGCTTCATTGTATTTTAAATAGCATGATTGAAATTCGATTAGAATTATGTTGAAAAAGTTTTATAATCTAAAAAAGCTAGGAAATCAATTATAGACTAAAAAAGTCTGTATAAATGTCAATGTCAAGAACCGACACTCAATCTTGACAAAAAAAATGCGGGTTTTATTTATAATTTAACAAAAATATGATATAATGTTTTTATGAGTAAAATCAATATTGATTCTATTAAACTAAACAATCACAGAATTCTTGAGAATATTAAGATGAATTTGACAATTGAAGGGTTAAAACCGTCTGTTAAAGCTATTGGTATTGTGGAAAGTTTTTTAAGAAAAGCTATATCTTCTGATCAAGCAATTAAAGAAATAAAGTTATTTCATAAACTGTAAAATTTTTAGGAAATATAATTTTGAAATATAATTTAAACTTTCATTCAAAGTACTATTATCAAAACACTCAAATATTAAAAAATAAATTTAATATAAAAAATTATGATAGATTAATAGAAATTGAGTCTGATTTTACTTGTTTGAGATTAGCTGAGTTATATGTTAAGCCAATTAATGGAAAATTTGATATAAAACATTTTTTGAATATTCATAAATATATTTTTCAAGATGTTTATGATTTTGCAGGAAAAATTAGGTTTGAGGAAATTTCAAAAGGAAATACTCATTTTTGCAAAACTGTTTTTATTATGGAAAATTTAAATGTTATATTTGGTTTTTTAAAAAACTTAAATATATTTTCCAATATGCCTTTGCCTGTTTTTATTGAAAATTCTGCTTATTTTTTGTCTGAGCTAAATATGATTCATCCTTTTATTGAAGGTAATGGAAGAGCAATTAGAGAGTTTTTTAGATGTATTTGTGAATATAATAATCTTGAGATTAATTGGCAATATGCTGACAAAGATACAATACTTGAGGCTTTTATAGGTTCTGCAAGAGAGAATAATGATAAATTAAAATTATTGCTTGATAAGATTATAAATATTGGTGTCGGTCCTTAAAACTTGACAAAATACAAAAGCAATAAAAAATAAAATTAAAAATAATTGATTAAATCGGTAGAGGCTGTTGAAAAATGCAGTTTTCTTTTTTCAAAATTAACTTTAAAAACAAACAGCATGGTCAACCTCGACCTATGGTCAGACTGACCTATGTAAGCTAAATTTAGAGTTCGGCACAGACCCTATTCTGTATCAATTTTTGTTCTTTTTAGTTTTTCAACAGCATTGTTATATTTTAAATAGTGGGATTGGAATTTGATTAGAATTATGTTGAAAAAGTTTTAAAACATAAAAAAGCTAGTAAGTCAATTATAGACTTGAAAATCTGTATAAATGCCAATGTCAAATGTCAAGGACCGACACTCAATCTTGACAAAATGTATATATATTACTATTATTTATTTATGAAAAAACTGTTTATTATTGAAGAACATAATGAAGCTTTTTATGTTTGGATGTATTGTATTAAACAGGGTTTGATGAATAGGTCTGATAATGTTTTGCTTCATGTTGATCATCATAGTGATTTTGGTGTTCCTGCTCTTTGTGAATCTGTTAATGATACTTTTTCTAAATCTCTTTTGGAAATTCAAAATTTTACTTATAAAAATCTTTTAATTGCTGATTTTATTGTTCCTGCTATGTATTTGGGTGTTTTTAATGAGTATTATTGGCTTAGGCGTGTTTATCATGGTAAAAATGAAATTGGTGATTATTATATTAAATCTCATAAAAGAGAGGGAAAGATTTTTACTAATGCTCCTGATGATTCTGTTTGGAAAGGTGTTTTGCCTGATGATGGTAGAGTTGTTTATAAACATGGTAGGCTTAATGTTGAAGAGAGTTTTAATTTTGGTAAATCTGTGTTTCTTGATATTGATATTGATTATTTTTGTTCTCATAGAGCTAGGTTTTTGCAAAGAAGGATTAAAATTACTGAAGATGAATATTTTAATATTTTAAATGATAAATATCATTTTTTGAATCTTGAATTTAATTATTCGCTTTTAAAGGAAGATAATGGTTTTTTTGTTGTTTTGAATGATAATCTTATTGAACTTGAAAAAGCTCATCTTACTCAAAAGAGTGTTATTGATGCGAGAATTGATGATTTTTGTGATTATGTTAAAATAAATAATATTATTCCTGAACATATTATTCTTTGTAGGTCTAGATTTTCTAATTATACTCCTGAGAATTTATGGGAATATATTGAAAATACTATTTATTCTAAATTAAGCATTATGTTTGAATTTGAAACTGTTAATATTAAAGATATTGTTAATGGTTAATATGATTGAAAATATAGATTATTTAAAAAGACTTGAAGTTGTGAGAAATTTCACTAATGATGAGAAAATTATAAATGAAGTTTTATTATATAATGAAAATAAATTTGTAAAAAATAATTATGATTTTACTGATGAATTATTTGTTGAGGAATGGAAATGTTATTTGGAAGAGCTTTCTGAATACTCTTTGGTTGAAATATTCCACAAGTATATAATTCAGTTTTGTTTTCCTGTTAAAGAAAATATAAGTGGTGAATTTGATTATATTAACGCTGTTAGAAATGGTAAAAAACCTGTTTTTTTACAAAATCCTCATTGTTTTAATTCTCCTGAAAATATTAATCTTGAAATTATTAAAACTCCGGTTGGGAGCATTCCTGTTATATTTTGTAAAGATAGAGATGATTTTGAAAATATGCTTAGAATATTTGTTTATAAGAATGAACCTATAAAAATACCTAATTCTCAGGGTGCTTGTTTTGTAAAAGGTTTTAATAATTGGTCGAGAATTGAAAAGTTAAAAAATAAATGGCTGGAAAAGGGTAATTTAGAAGAAAATTGGCAGAGTTATTTTTCTAAAAATATTATTCCATTTAAAGAACTTTATCAGGATAAATTTATTATTCTTAGTAATAGTCATTATAGTGGAGTTTCTGCTTTAAATTTTGATATAAATGAAGATGAATGGTTGGAAAAATCATATATAATTCGGCGTGAACATGAAATATGTCATTATTATACTTTGAGAAAATTTAATTATATTGCTAATAATATGCTTGATGAAATTATTGCTGATTTTTCGGGAATTATTGAAGCTTTTGGTTGTTATAATAAAGAAAAAATGTTTTATTTTCTTGGTTTTGAAAATTTTCCTGAAATTAGAAATACTGGTAGATTTTATAATTATTTTCAAAATAATAAAATTTCTTCTGAAGCTGTAGAAATCATAAAAGAATTAGTTTATAATTCAATTATATATATTGAAAGTTTTTATATTAATTTTCATAACAATGATGATATTAATTGTAAATTCAAAGATAAATATGAATTAATTGATATTTTGTGTAATGAAACTCTTGAAAGTCTTAATAAAGATATTTAAAAAGATTTAATTTATGTAAAAAGCTTTAAGGAAGGTTATTGTGATAAAATATAAATGTTTTGTTCTGATTTTATTTATTTTTCTCCTTAATTCAATGATTTTTGCAGAAATTTTTAATGTTGAAAAAGTTATTTTTCTTACAATTAATAATAATCCTAATTTACTTATTGAAAAGCAAAATATTCTTTCTAGTCAGGCAGATGTTTCTCTTGCAAATTCAGAGTTTGATTCAAATTGGATTTTATTTGCAAATGCAACCCAAGATAATACTCCTTTGCAAGCTGCAAATATTCCTTTTTATACAACAAATCAAATTGAAAATGATTATATTACTTATGGTTTAAATCATTCTAAAAAATTATCAAATGGTATTATAATGTCAAATGAACTTAAATTTGAAAGAAATTTTGATAATAGTTCTCCAACTTCAGTTGAAAAAAGTAATTCAAGTATTGTTTTGAGTTTTGATATTCCGCTTTTAGCAGGTAAAGGTGATTTTGCGAGTTTACAAAAAAAAGCAGCTTATAAAGTATTAAATGCTCAGATAAATGATTATGAATACAGTGTTGCTAAAGTAGTTTCAGATGCAATTTTACTTTATTATAAATGTATTGGAACTCAAGAAAGTCTAGATATACTTAAAAAATCGGAACAAAGCATGGAACAGATAAAAAATGATACTCAAAGACTTATTAAAGCAAATGAAGCTCCGGCAGCTGAGCTTAAAAAAGTTGAATCTGGTCTTGCTAATAGAATATCTCAGAGAATAATGGGTGAAACTGAACTTTTTGAGTGTTTTCAAAATATTGGTCTTATTACTGGAAAACCTTTTGATGAATTTGAGAATATTGAAATTGAAAATGTTGAATATCCGATTCCTGAGGATTTTGAAATACAAAATATTGATTTAAACGATATTATTCAAAAAAGTATGATTATTAGGAAAGATATTCAAGCTTATAAATTGCGTTTAGAAGCTGCTCAAAATATTTTAAAATATGCTAAAGATAAAATGCAAAATAATGTTAGTCTTGAATTAAAAGCTGATGTAAAAGGACTTTCTGAATATAATAATGCTCACAGTTTTTCAAAAGCATGGTCTGAAAATAAATCCGATACTTCTTATAGTGCAACTGTTAAAAGAGTTTTTTCTGGAAACAGGAATAGTGATAGGAATTTTTATCAAAAAAGTCTGGCTGATTATAATAAAATGCAAATTGCATACTCAGAAATAAAAAGAAATGCTAAAAGTGAAATTACAATTATGTATAAAAAACTTGCTGGAAATTGGAATAGACTTCAAAAAATAAAACAAGCTATTGAGTTTTCAGAATTTTCTCTTGATGCTGAAAAAAAGAAATTAAAACTTGGTATGACTACGGTTCTTGATGTTATAAATGTTGAAGATTCCTATAATTCGACATATTTGAATTATATTCAGACCAAAGTGGAATTTATTCATTCTATAGTTGAATTTGCAAGAATTACTGGAAATCTTATTGAAATTAAAGATAATGGCAAAATCAATATAATTAATTTGATATTTTCAAAAAATATTCAGGAGTAATAAAATGTTTAAAATAATAAAATCTTTTTTATGTTTAATTCTAATTTTTACAATTATTGGATGTATTAATAAAAATCAGGCAAATAAGCGTGGAGAATACATTTCTAAAATGAAAGATAATATTAAAATCGGTGTTGCTTGGCCATTAGAAGATTATGCAGAAACTTTCATAAATGGTATAGAACTTGCATTAAATGACATTAATCAAAGTAATATTTTGAATAATAAAAAAATTGAAATTATTTATAAAAATGATAAATCTTCGGTTACTGGCGGTGTTGAGATTGCAAATGAATTTGCATTGGATATATCTATTTCTGCGGTTATTGGCCATAGGAATTCATATATATCGGTTCAAACTGCTCCGATTTATGAAAATGCTGGAATTCTTCATATAACACCAGGTTCAACTTCGCCAACACTTACTATGAGAAATTATCAATATTTTTTAAGAACAATACCTTCAGATATTGAAATTGGAAAACAAGCTGCTGATTATGCTAAAGCCCAAAATTATAAAAAAATTGTAATATATTATGAAAAAAATGATTATGGAAGAGCCCTTGCAAATTCTTTTGAGGATCAAGCTTATAAAAATAATATATTTATTGTTGATAGGAGATCTATAATATCAGGCTCGGATAAAGAATTTAGAGAAGAAGTAGAATACTGGAAACTTATGGATTTTGATGCGTTTTTTCTAGCTACAGTAATGCCAGCAGCACCTGATTTTATCAAATTTGCAAGAAATGAGGGATTTGAAAATCCTGTAATTGGTGGAGATGGTCTTGATCATGATGATCTTATTAGAATTGGCGGAAAATGTGTTGAAAATACAGTTGCACTTTCTGTTTATAATCCAAAAGATAATTCAAAGAAAAATATTGATTTTAAAAATAATTACAAAAAAAAATACGGAAATTATCCTGATATGTGGGCTGCTCAGGCTTATGATACTTTAAATCTTTTAGCTTATGGAATTAAAAAAGCAGATTCACCTGAACCTTTAAAAATCATTCAAGCTATAAAAAATTCTCCAAAATGGCTTGGAGTTACTGGGAATCATTCTTTTGATAAAAATGGTGAAATTTCTGATAAAAAAGTTGTTATAAAAAAAGTTGTAAATGGGAAATTTGAGTTTGTAAATGAAGGAGAATCAAAAGATGAATAATAATCTTTTTCGTAAAAAAGCACTTGATAAATTGCAATCACCAGAACAGCTTGATCAGCTTATGACTGTAACTTCTCCAGCAGGATGGATTGCTCTTTTGGCAATAGGTGTATTTGTTATAATAATTACAATTTGGAGTTTTTATGGTGAACTTCCACAGAGAGTTACTGGTAAAGGAATGCTTATTAAATCTGGTGGTTTATATAGTATTACTCATGTTGCATCAGGTAAAGTTACTGATGTTAGAGTTAAAGAAAATGATATTATAAAAAAAGGTGATGTTATTGGCAGGGTAGAACAGCTTTCACTTCTTGAAAACCTTAAATCTGCGAGAGAAAATCTTTTAATTTATGAAAAAAACTTGCAAGATTTATCATCTTTAAAAGTTGAAAGTGAAAAGGTGAAAAAATCAATTATTGCAAAGAATATTCAGAACCTTTCAGAAAATATTCAGGCATCAATGAGAAATCTTGAATTTTTAAAAGAAAAAGAAAAAAATCATGCTGAACTTTTAAAAGATGGCATTATAACTAAACAAATGCTTGTTAACACTCAAATTGAAATAAAAAGTACTGAGCATAATATTGAAAATCTTAAAAATAAAATTAAAGAAGCAAATCTTCAATCAATTTCCTCAGAGCAAGAAAAAAAACAAGAGATAAATCGTGTAAATGAACAAATAAAACAGATGAAAAAACAAATACATGAACTTGAACAGACTTTTTATGAAAACAGCAGAATTGTTAGTTCTTATCATGGTCGTGTTGTTGAGGTTGATATTGCAGAAAATGATCTTATAAGGCCTGGAATGACTGTTTTAAAACTAGAACTTATGGGAAAAGATATAAAAGATCTTGAAGCTGTTATTTATATTCCGGTTACAGAAGGTAAAAAAGTCCATGTTGGAATGGATGTTCAAATATCACCTTCAACTGTTAAAAAAGAAGAATATGGTTATATTCTTGGAAGAGTATCAAAAGTATCTGATTATCCAGTTACAGCATTTGGTATGAATAAAGTTTTGGGTAATGATATTCTTGCGGAAGCAATTGCAAAAACAGGTGCTCCTATTGAAGTTTATGCAGATCTTGATATTAATACTCAAACTATTAGTGGTTTTAAATGGTCTTCAATTGATGGTCCTCCAAACAAGGTTTTTTCTGGAACTATTTGTGATGTTACAATAACTGTCAAAAAACAAAGACCTATTACACTTGTTATTCCAGCTTTTAGAAAAATACTAGGAATGTAGGTAATTTATGAGTGAAGAATTAGAAAATAAAACTAAAAAACCTATAGAATATAAAAGAAAAAAAGTTCCAACAATACTTCAAATGGAAGCTGTTGAATGCGGTGCAGCTTCACTTGCTATGATAATGGCGTGTTTTGGTCTTTATAAACCTCTTGAAGAGTTGAGAGTGTCTTGTGGAGTTTCAAGAGATGGAAGTAAAGCAAGTAATCTGCTAAAAGCTGCTAGAAATTACGGTTTTATTGCAAAAGGTCTGAGAAAAGAACCTGAAGATTTAAAATATTTAAAACCGCCAATGATAATACATTGGAATTTCAATCATTTTCTTGTTCTTGAAGGTTTTAAAAAAGATAAAGTATATCTTAATGATCCAGCTTCTGGACCAAGAATTGTAAGTTTTGAAGAATTTGATTGTTGTTATACAGGTATTGCTATAGTTTTTGAAAAAGGTCCTGATTTTAAAAAAGGTGGAACAAAAAAAACAATTATAAATCTTTTGAGTTCAAGATTTAAAGGTCTTGAACAAGCATTTTCTTATATATCACTTGCTGGATTATTTCTTGTAATTCCCGGACTTGTAATTCCTGTATTTACAAAAATATTTATTGATAATGTCTTAATTGGTATGATGAATGATTGGTTTAAACCACTGATTTTTGGTATGGCAATTACTGCAATTATAAGATTTATTCTAACAATGCTTCAACAACATTATCTTTTAAGACTTGAAACTAAATTAGCATTAAAAACATCAGCTCAGTTTTTTTGGCATGTTTTAAGACTTCCTATAGATTTTTTTAATCAAAGATATGCTGGAGAAATTGCTGGAAGAGTTGAATCAAATGATACTATTGCTAATCTTATTGCTGAAAAACTCACTGCTAATTTTATAAATTTATTTACTATTGTTTTTTATGTTGTAATAATGTTTCAATATGATGTTTTTTTAACTTTTATTGGAGTTTTAGTTGCTATAATAAACTTTTTGTTTTTACATTTAATATCAAAACATAGAAAAGAACAAAGTCAAAAAATTCTTATTGAAGAAGGTAAATTAATGGGAGCTTCAATGGCTGGACTATCAGCAATTGAAACAATAAAAGCTGGTGGAACTGAATCTGATTTTTTTGCAAAATGGTCTGGATATCAAGCTTCATATTTAAATTCAGCACAAAAAATGGGATTTTCAAATCAGATACTTTCACAAGTTCCTATGTTTCTTTCAGCTCTTAATTCAGCACTTATATTATCAATTGGTGGTATTAAAGTAATGAATGGAGTTATGAGCGTTGGCATGCTTGTTGCATTTCAGAGTTTAATGCAGAGTTTTATTCAACCTGTTGAAAAAATTGTCGAGCTTGGCGGAGAACTTCAACAAATTACTGGTGATATGACAAGACTTGATGATGTGCTTAATTATGCAGTAGATCCTTTAACAATATCTGAAAATAAAGAAGAAATTTCAAAAGTAAAACTTGAAGGTTTTGTAAAACTTGAAAATATTAGTTTTGGATATAATGTATTAGAAAAACCTTTTATTGAAAATTTTAATTTAGATTTATCTCCAGGAAAGAGAGTAGCTTTAGTAGGTGGTTCTGGAAGCGGAAAATCTACTATTGCAAAAATAATATCAGGTCTGAATCATTCATGGAATGGTAAGATTTATTTTGATAATAAAGAAAGAAATAATTGTTCAAAAAGAGCAATTACTAATTCTCTTGCAGTAGTTGATCAGGATATTTGTATGTTTGAAGGTACAATTCGTGATAATCTAACATTATGGGATTCAACAATATCAGATTCAGATATTATAATTGCCCTTAAAGATGCTGAAATTTTTGATATTGTAGCTTCAAGACCTGGTGGATTAGATTCAATTATTGTAGAAGGAGGAACAAACTTTTCTGGAGGACAAAGACAAAGACTTGAGATTGCAAGAGCTTTAGTTAATAATCCTTCAATACTTGTTCTTGATGAAGCAACAAGTGCACTTGATCCTAAAACTGAAAAGATAATTGATAGTAATATTAGAAGAAGAGGTTGTACTTGTATTATTGTTGCGCATAGATTAAGTACAATTAGAGATGCTGATGAAATAATAGTTCTTAAAAACGGAAATATTCTCGAAAGAGGTAATCATGAAGAACTTATTGAACAAAATGGATATTATTTCAATCTTATAAATATGAATTGATGATTTTTATATATAAATTAGATGTTTTATTAGGAGTATTTTTATGAAAGACAAAAAAGCCTATATTATTTTGAATAAATCTGATTTTATATATACTGTTTTGCATGGGAAAGCTGATTTATTTTTTACTAAAATACAAAATGGTGAAATATCAGGTAGAAAACATTTTATTGCTCAATTTGAAAAAGGTGAAATATTCACAGGTTTTGAGTGCAATGACGAGCTTTGTATTATTATTTCTAATTATGAAGAAAGTGAATTAAAAAAACAAAGTATTGATGAATTTTTAAAAAATGATAATAAAGAGGAAATTTCTAAAAAATTTAATAATTTTATTAATAAAATATCATATTCTTTATTTAAAAGTTTTTCATCTGAAGAAACTGTTGTTTTTGATAAAACTGGAGAATTTTCTGTAGAAAAGAATTCTTATGTGAAATGTTCACAAGAAATTTTGTGGATTAGTGTTAAAAAAGGTGGATTTAATTATTTTGATAATGAAAAAATTCAAATAAATAATGAGAATATTGCATTACCTTTAAATCGTAAAATATTTGTATTGTTTACAGAAAATTCAGATTTTACATTAAATAAAACTTCAGAAATACTCCAAAAAACAAATAGAGTTGAAATTTTAAAATCTTTTTGTGATATTTTATATTTTTTTATAAATGATTTTATAGCAAAGAAACATATTATTGAAAAAGAAAGCCTTATTAAAAGAAGCAAAAATGATAGTAATCTTGATAAAGTCGCTTTATTAAAACTTTCAGCAATTCTTGAAGATGAAACAAGGGAATATCAAGGTGAAAGTCAAAATCCTCTTATATATGCTTTTGAAGTTTTAGGTAAATATATTGATAAAAAAATTAAAATTCCAGATAATATTAATTCTTCAAATAATCTTTTTGATGAAATTATAAAAAATTCAGATTTAGCAGTGAGAAAAGTTCTTCTTAAAGAAAATTGGTATAAAAAAGATAATGGACCTTTGCTTGCATGTTTTGAAAAAGATGATTATCCAATAGCTTTAATACCAGAAACTCCCCAAAAGTATATGGTATATTCAGCTGGAGAGCCAAAATATATTTTAAGCGAAGAAAAAGCATCTAAAATTAAATTGCAAGCTTATATGGTTTATACAACATTTTCACATAATGTAATTAATATAATGGAACTTATTAAATTTAGTTTAAAAGCAAGTTGGAAAACAGATAAAATTTCAATAATAATAATGGGAATGCTTGCAGGTTTAATGGGTGCAGTTACTCCAGTTGTAACTGGAAAACTTATAGATACAGTAATTCCTTCAGCTGATAGAGGACAACTTGCAACTTTTGCAGCAGTTTTAATATCAAGTGCAATAGCAGCGTTTATATTTCAAATGGTAAAAGCAATAGCACTTTTGAGAGTAGAAGGAAAAACAGATGGAGCAGTTCAAGCAGCAGTTTGGACAAGACTTCTTAATTTACCTCCAACATTTTTTAAAGATTATTCAACAGGAGATCTTGCTCAAAGAGCAATGGGAATAAATGCAATAAGACAGATACTTTCAGGAAGTACATTAAATACAATAATGGCAGGAGTGTTTTCAGGATTTAATTTATTTTTGATGTTTTATTACAATAAAAAACTTGCCTTATTAGGGTTTATTTTAACAATAACAGCAATTATTTTTTCAGCATTTTGCTCGGTTAAAAGCTTGAAAATTAGTAGAGAATTAATACATCTTGAAGGCAAAATATCCTCGCTTGTTTTTCAATTATTAAAAGGAATAGCTAAATTTAGAGTAGCTGGAGCAGAAAATCGAGCATTTTATTTATGGTCAGAAAAATTTTCAAGAAAAAAAGAACTTGCATTTAGAGATGGGAAACTTAAAAACTATATACAAATATTTAATTCATTTTTCCCAATAATTGCCTCAATATGTATATTTTCATTTTTATATATAAAAGGTGAAAGAGATGAAACAACAACCATGCTAAAATTATCAACAGGGCATTTTTTAGCATTCAATGCAGCATTTACAGCATTTTTAGCAGCAATGCTAAGTCTTTCAGAATCATTCACCAAAGTTTTTGATATAATTCCACTTTATCAAAGATCAAAACCAATACTCGAGGGAGAAACAGAAATAAATGAAGGAAAACCATCACCTGGAAAACTTACAGGCAATATAGAAATAAGTCACTTATCATTCAAATATGATGAAAAAGGACCATTAATACTTGATAATGTAAGTTTTGAAATAAAATCAGGCGAATTTGTAGCTTTAGTAGGACCATCAGGCTCAGGAAAATCAACATTATTTCGAATATTATTAGGATTTGAATTTCCACAAAATGGAACAGTAAACTATGATGGGCAGGATATTTCCACAATAGATATAAAAGCTTTAAGAAGACAACTCGGAGTAGTATTGCAAAATGGACAGTTAATGGCAGGAGATATTTTTACAAATATAGTTGGCTCAAGAAGCCTAACATTAGATCATGCTTGGGAAGCAGCAAGAAATGCAGGTCTTGATGAAGATATAAATTATATGCCAATGGGAATGCATACAGTAGTATCAGAAGGTGCTGGAACTTTATCCGGTGGGCAAAAACAGAGAATATTAATAGCAAAAGCAATAGTACATAAACCAAGAATACTATATTTTGATGAAGCAACAAGTGCACTGGATAATAAAACCCAGTCAATTGTAAGCGAAAGCATAGAAAAACTACAAGCAACAAGAATAGTTATAGCACATAGATTATCAACAATAAAAAATGCAGATAAAATAATAGTAATAGATGCGGGTAAAATCGTACAGCAAGGAACATTCGAAGAACTTATTAATATTGAGGGAGCATTTCAGGAATTAGCTAAAAGACAAATAATGTAAACCCTTGGGGTCGGTCCACTCAATGTTTACAACGAAAATAAATATAATTTATACTTATTTTATGGGGATGTATATGTTCTTGGAGTTTCTTTTGAAAATACCGTTGAAATTTGTAAATATCTAATCAGTTTATTTTTCGAAAAATATAAAATAAATACAATATTATGCAAAAAAAACATATAAATTTGTTTCTTATAAAAAAAATGAGTGTTTTATTTGATAGAGTATGGTAATAAATGGTTTTGGAGATTTTTGTAAACATTTTGGGGACCGACCCCAAAATGTTTACAAAAAATGTAAATTACTTATTTAATGTTTAAAAGAATTTCATTTGCTTTGTCGAAATCTCTTAATATTGCATAATTATTTGCAATTATTGTAATTGTATTGAGATTTTGTGCATATTTATAAGAATTGTTATTTATTTCTATTGCTTTATTATTGTCTTCAAAAATATAATATACCCAAAACAATTTGTTGTTTACTAAAACTTTTAATTGGAAATCTTCGATTTGAGATATGTTTTGTTCACATTCTAATAAATATTCATAAGCTTTTTCTTTATTTCCTATTACATAATAAATTCCAGCAGTTTCAACAAGTTCAAGTGCTTTGTAATAATTATCAGAAGTGTTGTTTAATGCTTGTTTACATTCATTTGAAATTATTGAATTTGCTTTTTGAAAATTACCATTTACTAAAAGTACTTTTGCAATTTTTGAAAAAGCTTTATGTTTATAATATGAATCTTCTGTGTTATTTGCAGCGTTTATTGCTTGGTCTATGAAATTTCCAGCTATTTCATTGTTATTTCTTATGAAAGAATAATCTGCTATTTCACATAGTATTATACTTTTATTAAATGCATCATTCATATTTTGTGTTTCATTATATGAAATATCAAAAAGATTGTTAACAAGTGTTTCATTGTCTTTCATTATAGATACGAAAGCTGCAAGGTCTAAAGCACATAGTGATTTGTAATATACATCAGATATATTTTCAAGTTCTATTAGATTTATTGCAATTAATTCATTAACTTGTTTGTAATATCTTATATTCATAAGTATTCTAATGAAGCCATTATACATTCTAACTTTTTCGTGACTGTTATAAAGTTTTGCAACAACTGCTATTCCTTTATCAGCAGCAGCTTTAGATTTTTCTCTAATTCCAAGCATATTTTTAAATTCAGCATAAGCACAAGCTATTTTTGCATAACCATAAGCTTTATAATAATCATTTTGCATAGAATCGCAAATTGTTTCAGCGTTTTTTAACATTGAAAAAGTAGTTTCATGTGTACCTGAATATAGGTAATTCACAGCTAATTCAGAAAGTGCTTTTACTTTTATAAAATCTTCTGGAGCATTTGCATTATCATTGTAATTTTCATCAAGAATTGTGTAAATATCAGCACTTTTTTCTAATAATCGAAGTTTTGTTCTTGTAAGAATTCCTGCTGAAACGGATATACTACCGATAAAAACTGAAAAAACTAAAAACATAAATAAAACTTTTTTCATAAAACCTCCTTATGCACTTATGCAATTATAGTATAAGTATAAAACTACATTAAGAGTATATCAAGGTGTATTTTTAACCTTTAGACATTAAAATAGATTAATTTCAATTAAATTCCTAAAACCTGACCTTATTTATTTTAAACTTGAATTAATTTTAATTATAATATAAGTTTAATATTATATAAACATACTTTAATGTGAGGTGAATTTATGACATTTTTAATTTTAATTGGAATTATTGTTTTGATTTTGCTATATGTAATGGGTTCATACAATTCTCTTGTTAAATTAAGAAATATGGTTGAAGAAGGTTGGAGTGGTATTGATGTTCAGCTTAAGAGAAGATATGATCTTATTCCTAATCTTGTTGAAACTGTTAAAGGTTATGCTGCTCACGAAAATAAAGTGTTTGAAGATGTTATAAAAGCTAGAAATTCTGCTATGAATACTTCTGGGGTTGAGGATAAAGCTCAGGCTGAAAATATGCTTTCGGGCACGCTTAAATCACTTTTTGCTTTAACTGAAAATTATCCTGATCTTAAAGCTAATACTAATTTTCTTGGTCTTCAGGATTCACTTAATGAAGTTGAAGAAAAACTTCAAATGGCTAGAAGATATTATAATGGTACGGTTAGGGATTATAATATTAAATGTGAAACTTTTCCATCAGTTATAATTGCAAATTCCTTTGGTTTTTCTAAAAAAGAATTTTTCAAAATAAATGAGGAAGAAAAAGAAAATGTCAAAATTAAATTCTAAATTATCATTTTTTTTAATATTATTGTTTTTAATTGTATTTACAAGTTTTTCTAAAGAGAAAATTATTGATTTTAATGTTTTATTTGAACTTTCAGAAAATCAAAATATGACAGTTACTGAAACTATTACTGTAAAAGCAGAAGGAAGAGATATAAAACGTGGTATTTTCAGGGAATTTCCTACTTCATATAAAACTTTTTGGCGTGGTAGTGTAAGTGTTCCTTTTGAAGTTATAAGTGTTAAAAAAGATGGTTATTCTGAACCTTATTCAATAAAAAACGAACCTAATGGCAAAAGAATTTATATTGGTAATAATTCAAAATATTTAAAAGATGGTATTTATGAGTATGAAATAAAATATAATACAGCAAATCAACTGTATTTTGGAAAAAATCATGATGAACTTTATTGGAATATTACAGGGCAAAGCTGGGCATTTGATATTGAACATGCAATATGTGAATTTAGTATTCCTGAAAATATAAGAGAAGGCATTATTGAAACTGAAGCTTATACAGGAAGTCAGGGTCAAATGGGTGATAATTATGATTTTTATTATAATGATAATGGAAATCCTGTATTTGAAACAACGAAAATTTTAATTAGAAATAGTGGTATTTCAGCAAAAATCAAGTTTGCAAAAGGTTTTTTGAAAGAACCTAGTTTTAATCAAAAAGTCGCATTATTTATAAAAGATAATCTTCATGTAATATTCGCTATATTCGGATTTATTTTAATTACAGTATATTATCTTATTATGTGGTCTAAATTTGGTGTTGATCCTCCAAAAGGAACAATAATTCCAAGATTTGATTCACCAGAAAATATGACAGCATCAGAAAGTGGATTTTTACTTAATATGGGTTGGGACGATAAATTTCTTTCATCAGATATAATAGAATTAGCAATAATGGGATTTTTAAAAATAAATGAGATAACAGAAGGAAAATTTCAGGTTGAAAAATTAAAAGAATGTGATGATAAAGCAACCAAATATCAACAAGAATTTTTTAATGCATTATTTTCGAGTGGAAACACACTTACAATTGAAAAAAGTCAGTTTAAAACAATAGCATTAGCAAAAAATAAATTATTAGATCATATGGATAAAAGATTTAATAAAGTTTTATATCATAATAATTTTGGAATAACAGCATTAGGAGCATTATTAACATTATTAATGATTGGAATTTCTTTGTTTTTTGGTGGAAGTCTCAACTCTCAGGCAATTTTTATATCAGTATGGCTTTTTATATGGAATATTGGAGTATTTGCATTAGTTAATACAGCATATAAAGGCTGGGTAACTTATTTTAAAACAGGACAAAGTATAGGCAATACAATAGGAGCGAGTCTTTTTTCATTGCCATTTCTTATAGGAGATTTAGTTGCAATATTTATATTTGGTAAATTAGTATCATTTCCATTAATAGTAATAATAATATCATGTTTTATACTCAATATAGTATTTTATGAATTAATGAAAGCACCAACAGTATATGGCAGAAAAATAATGGATAAAATCGAAGGACTGAAAATGTATTTATCAGTTGCAGAAAAAGAATGGTTACAAAAATTCACACCACCAGAAAAAACACCCGAGGAATTTGAAAAAATGCTGCCATATGCAATAGCATTAAAAGTAGAAAATGAATGGGGAGAAAAATTCACATCTATATTAAAAATAGGAAGTGAAGGGCAAGAAAACTATAAACCATCATGGTATTATGGCCGAAGTTTAAGAGGTTTTTCACCATCAAGTTTTGCAGGAAATATGTCAAACTCATTTGGCCAAGCAATATCTTCTGCATCAACTCCAGCATCAAGTGGTGGTTCAGGTGGAGCTGGAGGTGGCGGTGGTGGCGGAGGAGGCGGTGGTTGGTAGTAGATTTGGGGGTCAGGTCTTCGGAATTCGATTTTTCATATTCGTATATGAAATTGTTAAAGAAGAATTTTATGATATTTGCCGTTTAAACTTATGATTTAATCACAGGGTTTAATTAATTATTTTTTATAAAGGAGATTGCATGGAAGTTGAACAAGAATTTTTGAATTGGGATGCTGAGAATATTGATATTATAAAAAATGAGGCTGATAAAATCCTTAATCGTAAAATTTCAAATATTGAAGATCTTAAATGTCTGATTTTTGATTTTGAATCTTTTGTAGATCATATTCAAGAAAATGCTACAAGAATTCATGTAAAATTTACTGCTAATACAACAGATAAGGAAGTTGAAAAAAAATATAATTATATTTCTCATGAAATATATCCAATTTTATCCTTAATATCAGAGAGATTTGATACAAAAGTACTTGAAAGTGAATTTGCTGATAAACTTGATGATGATAGATTTGGTATTTTTATAAAAAGAATGAAAATGAGTAAAAAAACCTTTAATAAAGAGAATATTCCTATTAATACTCAAATTAAAGATCTTTTTAATAAATATTCAAAAATTGTTTCATCTCTTACTATAAATTATAAAGATAGCGAAATTACAATGCGACAAGCTGCTGTAATGCTTGAAAATCCTGATAGAGAAATTAGAGAAGAAATTTGGAAGAAAATCGCAAAAAAACGTGCTTCTGTTGCTGAAGAAGTTGATGTTATATTTGATAATATGGTTGAACTTAGAAATAATATTGCTTTAAATTCCAATTACAAAAATTTTACTGATTATTCTTTTGATGATAAGTATAGATTTGATTATAATGCTGATATGTGCAGAGAATTTCATAGTTCAATTGAAAAAAATATAGTTCCATTATTGAGGAAAATTTTTCTTAATAAAAAGTCTAAATTAAATTTAAAACAGTTAAAACCTTGGGATTTGGGGGTTGATGTATATGGTAAAGATGAAATAAAAGTATTTGATAATATAAATGAATTTTTACCAAAAGTTAAATCTGTATTCGAACAAATATCTCCTGAATTTGCAGAATTTTTTCAAAAAATGCTCTATAAAGGATATGTTGATCTTATAAACCGAAAAGGTAAAGCTCCAGGAGCTTATCAGACTTCGTTTAAAGAAGAAAAAATGCCTTTTATTTTTTCAAATATGCTCGGTGTATTAAAGGATATGGGAACAATATTTCATGAAAGTGGTCATGCTTATCATTTTATGAAATCAAGACATAGAAGACCTTTTGTTCATCCAGGTAGCGAAATGGCGGAAGTTGCTTCATTTGCAATGGAAATTTTTGGGTTACATTATGCAAATCCTGCAATACTTGATAGTGAAACACATAAAAGAGCATCAATTCGACATTTTGAAGGTGTTGTAAGAATATTTCCATGGGTTGCAAAAGTTGATGCATTTCAATTATGGGTTTATGAAAATCCCAAAGCAACTGCAAAGGAAAGAAGAATTTACTGGCGAAGTCTTGAAGAAAGATTTGATACTGGCGTTGTAGATTATGAAGATTTTGATTATTTTAGATATACAAATTGGCAGGCTCAACATCATATATTTAAAGCTCCTTTTTATTATATTGAATATGCGATTGCTCAATTAGGTGCTTTGCAATTATGGAAAAATTCATTAAGAAACTTTAATAAAACAATAGTGGAATATTCCAACGGTTTATCATTTGGAGGTTCAAGGTCATTGCCAGAATTATATAGAAAGACTGGGATTAAATTTGATTTTTCTGAAGAAGTAGTAAAAGATGTTGCAATATTATTAGAGAAAAAATTAAATGAAATTTGGTGAAAATAAAGTAAAAAAACTGGTAATTAATCGTGAAAATTCGGGATTTGGGATAAGGGTAAAAGATTAAGAGGCTGTTGAAAAAGTCTACTAAATAGAAAAAAACAATAATAATCAATTTTCTTTAATAAAAATTTCATATTAGAATATGAAAAATCGAATTCCGAAGACCTGACCCCCAATTCTTTAAAATCACTTTATTCTCTAAAATATTTTAAGTATATAAATGTATTATATAAGTAATAAAATGGTCTTATTATTAATGAAAAGGTTAATGTAATCATTGAATATGTAAAAAACATTTTACCGAATATTTTCCACATTGATTGTGTGTTTGATACTGGCATTAATTTGTTTAAAATTTCTGTTGGATCATTTAAGTTTGTTAATGATGAAAATATACTTGTGAAATTACTTATGTTGGATATTAAAAATAATGAGCTTATTGCTGCTGCTATTAAAAATAATGGTATGAATACTATTGACATTTTTAAATAATATATTGTTAATTGATTGATATTTTTAAAAAGTTTTTTTGTTACTTTTTTTATTGAATGTGTTATTTTTGGTGTTTGTTTTATTATTTGATCATATATTGCAAAATCTGCTATTATTGCTATTAATGAGTATAGTAAAAAATATATTGTCCATATTATTATCAAAGATAATATTCCTTTAACTAATCCATCTGATAACATTGAGTTAGCATTTTGTGTTGTATATATTATAATGGCTGATATTATTCCAAAAACTAATAATAATGCATATTTTATGCCTATTAATGAGAGTTTTAATATAAAAAATCCTGTGTAATTATATTTTTTAAATAATTGTTCTTTAAAAAAATCTGCATTGTTTTCATTTTGTTTTAATTTATTTTCTAATATAAAATAACAAAAAGATGGATATATAAAACTTATTATAAATGCTTCAAATAATCCGCTTATTCCTTTTATAAATGATATTATATATGATGTGCAGGATATAAGTATAAAAGGTATTATGTTTTTAAAAAATAAATCAAATATTTGCGATGTATGTTCTGTAAAATTTTGTTCTTTGATTATATTAGCACAAATTTGAGTTTGGTTTGTATTGAATTTTAAACCGCATATTGGACAAAAATTGGGTTTTTCTGTTGTTTCATATCCACAATTACATTTAAACATTTTTAACTCCTTTATTCTTTATAAAAAGATTGTGTGTTCAAGTAGTATTTTAAATCCAATTCCAATAAGTATTATTCCGCCAAAAATCTCAAATTTATCTTCAAAAAGACAACACATTTTGTGTCCTATATATATTCCTGCAAATGAAAAAATAAAAGTTATTATGCCGATTATTAAAATCGGAGTTAATATTTGAATGTTAAGGAATGAAAAAGATATTCCAACTGCTAATGCATCTATGCTAGTTGCTATTGCTAAAGTTAAGAGGATATAAATATTATGAGGATTTTTTTTTGTGCAATTATTATTTGGTTGAAATGCTTCATAAATCATTTTGCAACCAATAAATGTAAGTAATGTAAATACAATCCAATAATCAATATTTTTTATGTAATTTGTAGCAATTCTTCCAATATTCCAACCAATTACAGGCATGATAGCTTGAAAAAAACCAAAAAGAAGTCCAATTTGTATTGCATATTTGATATGCATTTTTTTAATTGCAGCTCCGCTTGATATAGAAACAGCAAAAGCGTCCATGGATAATCCGATTGCAATTAAACATATTTGACAAAAATCCATTTTATCCTCATAAATAGTTGTTGCATAAATCTTACTTTATCTTCTATAATTTTACAAACAGGGGGAATTTATGAAAAAAACTTCAATTGTATTATTTATTATAATATTATGTGTAATAACTTCGCTTTCAAAGGATTATTCTGTTATGTTGCAGGGTTTTCATTGGGAAAGTTCTGATTATGATTGGTGGAATATTCTTAAAGAAAAATCTGATAATATCAAAAAGATGGATATTGATTATGTATGGATTCCGCCTATGTCAAAATCTGCTGCAAAAGAAGGTTATCTTCCTAATGAATACTATGAATTTAATTCAGCTTATGGTACAAGAAGGGAATTAAGTGATTTGGTTAAAGAGTTTAATAGCAAAAATATAAAAGTTCTGGCAGATATTGTAATTAATCATAGAGTGGGCACTTATGATTGGGCTGATTTTACAAATCCAAAATGGGGTCCTGAAGCAGTTGTATGTAATGATGAATGGGTTCATGGTTCTGGTAATTATGATTCTGGAGATGGTTTTCATGCTGGAAGAGATATTGATCATTCAAATGGTCAGGTGAGAGATGATATTGTCGATTGGCTTAAATATATGAAATCACATATTGGAATATCTGGTTTTAGATATGATTATGTAAAAGGATTTGATGGGAAATATATTGAATATTATAATAGATATTCGAATAATGAATTTTCTGTTGGTGAATATTGGGTAGATCTTGATATTAATAATTCTGATGATAATAGGCAGGAAATAATTAATTGGATTGATAGGACTGAAGGAAGTTCAAGAGGTTTTGATTTTACTACAAAAGGTTTATTACAATATGCTTTTAATAATAATGCATTTTACAAACTTAAAGATAATCAGGGAAAACCTTCTGGATTAATTGGTTGGTGGCCCAAAAAAGCTGTAACTTTTATTGATAATCACGATACAGGTCCTTCAAAAATTAAGCGTGATGGAAGAACTTCTGGACAATCTCATTGGCCATTTCCGTCAGATAAAATATTGGCTGGATATGCATATATAATGACTCATCCTGGTATTCCATGCGTTTATTGGGTTCATTTATTTGATTGGGGAAAAAATTATACTGAAAAAATTAGCAAAATGATTGAAATTAGAAAGAAAAATAAACTAAATGATCAAAGTTCTGTTAATATAGTTGAAGCAGATAATAGTCAATATATAGCGATAATTGATAATAAAATTGCTGTAAAAATTGGTTGGGGAAATTGGAATGCTGACAATGATTGGAAACTTGAAATTTCAGGTGATAATTTTTTAATTTGGAGTAAATAATAGATTTGATTGTTTTTACTTTATTAAGGAGTTTTTTAAATGAGTACTAAAGGTAATAGAATGCAATTAGGGATTTTTGGCCGAAGAAATGCTGGTAAATCAAGTCTTATAAATGCTTTAACGAATCAAAATATAGCGCTTGTATCGGATGTTGCTGGTACTACAACAGATCCTGTTTATAAAGCTATGGAAATATTACCTATTGGTTCGGTTTCTTTAATTGATACTGCTGGTATTGATGATAGTGGCGAACTTGGTGATATGAGGGTAAAAAAAAGTCGTCAAGTTTTAAATAAATGTGATTTTGTATTAATTGTTGTAAGTGCAGATTTGGTTTTAAAAAATAATCTTGATTTTGAAAAAGAATTTATTGCTGATGTTAGAAAAAGACAAATTCCCGTTGTGCTTGTTATTAATAAAATTGATTTAAAAAATATATCAAATAATCAAGTTGATAAATTAAGTGCTAGTTTATCTGTTCCTGTGAGTTGTGTAAGTGCTTTTAAAATACAAGGAATTGAAGAGCTTAAACAAATTATTATTAAAAATAATCAAAGAGATTGGATTGCACCTACTATTCTTGGTGATTTAATTACTCCCGGTGATGTAATATTCCTTGTGTGTCCTATTGACTCTGCTGCTCCTAAAGGAAGATTAATACTTCCACAAGTTCAAACAATAAGAGATATTTTGGATAATAATTCAATAAGTGTTGTTGTAAAAGATACTGAACTTGCACATGCTTTTAAAACTCTTGGTAATCCAAAATTAGTTATTACAGATTCACAAGAATTTCAAAAAGTTGGACAATTAACTCCAAAAGAAGTTAGTATGACTTCTTTTTCTATTTTATTTGCAAGATATAAAGGTGATCTTGAAATATTTATGCGAGGTATAAATAGAATTAAAAATTTAAAAGATGGTGATAAAATTCTTATGGCAGAAGCTTGTACTCATCATTCACAAGAAGATGATATAGGTAAAGTTAAAATCCCAAAATGGTTAAGAGAAAATACTGGAAAAGATCTTATTTTTGAACATTATGCTGGGTCAAATTTTCCGGAAGATATGTCAAAATATAGTTTAGCAGTTCATTGTGGTGCTTGTATGATAAATAGGAGAGAAATGTTATATCGATTGAGATATTCAGAAGAAAATAGTATTCCTATTGTAAATTACGGTATGATAATTGCTTATATGCATAATATTTTGGATAGAGCTTTAAAACCATTTCCTGATGCTATGTCAATATATAAAAAAACCACCTGATATACAGATGGTTTTAATGTATTTAAAAGGGCTATTCTTATAATTCTTTAAAAGCTTTTTCAATTTTTTCAATATAATTTTGTTTTTGGAATTTATCAAGTCCCCAGCTAGCAGTAACAGCATTTTTTGTTACTGTTTCAAGGAATTTATTACCATATAATTCACCAAGAAAATATAGTAAATATACCATATCTCCATAAGGCCACATTGCAGGGTCATCTGGATTAACAGTTACAAGTAAGCCTTCATTTACCAATACATCAAGATTATGATAAGTAATTGCATAATCAAATAAGAAATGATTACTTATAGGATTTGCTTCTAATCTTACATTGTTTTCTTTCATAAGTTGCCATAAATCATTTCCGTCATAATATCTTTTAATAAGAGGAATTGCATGTCCAACAGCATTTGCTTTTAATTTAGTTATTGAAGTGTAAATGTTTTTTAGATTTTCTTCTTCTGAACACATTTCACCAGCATGAACAGTTCTTTTAATAGGAGTGTCAAAAGTTAATTTAAAAGCTTCATAATGTTTTTCAGGAGGATTACCTCTTTCTTCTGTTGCAAGGTCAATACCAACTATTTGATTTTGAAAATTCAAAGCTGTTTTTACAACTTTTATAGTAGTTTCAGGTTCAGATTCTCTTCCCATTGATATTATAAGTCTTGCATCAACTCCAGTTTCTTCTTTACCAGCTTCAAAACCTTCAAGTGAATAACCAATTACCTTATCCATAGTTAAACCTTCAAAAGTATGATATTGAGGTGCAAATCTTGTTTCAGCATAAGGAATATTATGGGCTTTGAGATATCTACAATGAGCTTTTGCCATTTCTATAAGATCTTCTTTTGTTTGCATAAATCCAACTGGAATAGAAAATACATCGATTATATGATATGTATTAAGATCCATGAAAAAGGTTTTTAACTTTTCTTTTGAATTTATAATCTGGCTTTGTTCATCTTTGTAATTGATTTTATTTCTTTCGCGATCTAGTTCTGGATATTTTAATTTTAAACCTTTTTTTTGTGAAAGATTCCATACTTCATCTGCTGGTATTGATCCGTCCCAATGTATATGAAGTGGAAACTGAGGAATTTTTTTTAGTTTTTCTAGATATTCTTGATTTTTGATTTTCATACTATCTCCTGATTGTTTATTTTTATTTTATTATATTTAACTAAATAAAATAACTTTTTTACAAATAAAAAGCAAATAAAAAGAATCTGCGAAAGAGTGAATGGTGAAATGGTGAATATTAAATAATGCAGAACTGTTTTATTATTGGACAAATTTTATATATTGCGATGTTTGATTTAATTAAATCAGAGTGATAAAATTAATAAACAGTGTTTGTGTATTCATGCTATAATCGACGAGATTGAGGATGTTGAAATATGAGTAAATGAGGTAAGCAATTTATCATTTTTAAGATAGAAAATGTATTTACATATGGCGAATTACAACAAGAAGAAGTTGTTGCAAATTCTGCAACAACTGTATAATAAGAAAAATTATATTGATGTGATTTTTTGTATGGATTCCCAAGTTCATGGGAATAGCAGAACTAAAAATAAAATCAGATCTCGGCTAAGAAACATACCGGGATGACAGAATATTGATTTTTTTTTATTTAATAAAAGGAATTAATTTTTAATCAAAAATTATAGTTTTATTTGTAATAATTAACGATTTTGTCATATCATTACAGAATTGTTCTAATTATGGGTTCAATTAGGGGTTTTTATGATTTATTTGAATAATGCTGCGACTACTTGGCCGAAGCCTGATATTGTTGCTAATTCTGTTTATAATTGTATTTGTAATATTCCTCAGGAAGAGGAGCGATATGGTAGGGTTTTTGATTCTGTAAAAAGTGTGAGTTGGGCTAGAAATAAAGTTAAGGAATTTTTTAATATTCAAAATTCTAATAATATTGTATTTAATTCAGGTGCAACGGAAGGTATTAATTCTATTTTATTTGGTCTTGATATAAAAGATTGTCATATTTTAACTTCTGTTACTGAACATAATTCTGTTTTAAGACCTCTTTATATGCTTTCTTCAAATAATAAAATTACTTTTATTGATTGTGATGATTTTGGTTTTATTGATATAAATAGTATTGAAAAAAAAATTTTGCATAATACGAAAATTCTTATTATGAGCATTGCTTCTAATGTTTCGGGTGCTATTCAGGATTTTGATAAAATATATAATAATTGTATTAAAAACTCGATTATTCCTATTTTTGATGCTTCTCAGGCTGGTGGTTGTGTTGTGCTTGATATTGGTAAGTATAATAAGGCTTTCTGGGTTTTTGCCGGTCATAAAAGTCTTTTTGGAATTAGTGGTTCTGGTTTTATTTATATTCCTGATAATATTGAACTTAAACTTTATAAAACTGGCGGAACTGGTGTTTTGAGTGAATTAAAAAAAATGCCTAAGCGTCTTCCTTTGCGATATGAAGCTGGGACGAAAAATATTCCTGGAATTATTTCTATTGGTAGTGGTATTGAGTTTATTCAAAATATTGGTATTAAAAATATAGAAAGTAAAAAACAAAAATTGCTTAAAATACTTTTTGATGAATTATCACAAAATTCTAATGTTAAAATATATTCTGCACCGGCAGACAAAAACGCTGGAGTCTTCTCATTTTCAATGGATAATTACACTTCTGAGGATTTATCAGATATTCTTTATGAATCGTTTGAAATCATTACAAGGAGCGGGTTACATTGTTCTCCAGAAATTCACAAGAAATTTGGGACTTTTGAAAATGGACTTGTAAGATTATCTTTATCATGGTTTAATGAGGTTGGAGAAATTTCGCAACTGATTTCAGCTGTTAATAAGATCTCTGGAGTAAAGATGAATGATTAAAGAAGTTATAAGACTTGATGATTGCAAAGATGGATCGATTAAATTCAAAGTTGTTTTTGATTTTGATATTTCAAAACAATTCGTTATGTCATTTCCTGATAATCACAAAAAAACAATAAGAGAAGATTTTGAAAAACCTTATTTCAAAATCGATTATCCTGGGTTTTATGCTTTAAAAGGAAGTTTGAATTCTTCTTCAGCTAAACTTTGGATAAATAAAGGGAGTTATACGGACTGGGAGAAATACTTTAGGAAGATAATGGAGAGTGTATGAAAAATGTAAAAACAGTTGCTGCTGCAATTATGGAAAAAAATGGTAAATTTCTTATAGCGAAAAGAAAAAATGGTCAATCACATGAAGGTAAATGGGAATTTCCTGGTGGAAAACTTATTCCAGGTGAAACTTTAGAAAAATGTCTTGAGCGTGAGCTTGAAGAAGAATTTTCTATTTTGACAAAGACTCATAATTTTTTTGATAAAAGTTTTTATGAGTATGAATCTGGTGTAATTGAACTTGTAGCTTATTATTCAGAACATATTGATGGAGAATTTATTCCTATAGTACATAGTGATATAAAATGGGTTTCTCCTGAAGAGCTTCTTAATCATGATCTTTCTCCGGCTGATATATCTATTGCCAAAAATTTAATAAAGCTTCATTGCGGAAATTGCCAGGAGGCATGATTGTTTAAAATAAAATTTAATAATAATGAAAAACTTGAAAAAGTTTATAATATTGTAAAAGAAGATAAAGAATTACATACATATTGGAGTTGTTCTAATATTACTGCTATTGATAGGTTGCATTTAACAGATCATGGCAGGGTACATATAGCTATTGTGACAAATCGAGCATTAAAAATTCTTCGTATGTTACATGAGCATGGAGTTGTTACTGGTATTGAAAAAGATCATAAGTTGAAATATGAAGATGCTGAAGTTCTTGTTTTTCTTGCTGCTATTCTTCATGATATTGGTCAGATTGTGCATAGAGATAATCATGCACTTATTGGTGCTGCACTTGCTCCGAGATTTACTGAAAAATATCTTGATAGCATTTATTCACCTGAAGATAAAGCACGTATGACTTCGGATATTTGTCATGCTATATTTACTCATAGAGAGTCAAGCAAACCTTTGACTATTGAAGCTGGAGTTATTAGAGTTGCTGATGCTCTTGATATGGAAAAGGGAAGAGCTGAAATTTCTTTTTCTCTTATTGGTTCTACTTCTATTCATTCTGTATCAGCTATGGCTATTAAAGAAGTTGAAATAATTAAAGGTGTTAAAAAACCTATTCGTATAAAAATTAGTATGGCTAATTCATCTGGTATATTTCAAATTGATGAGCTTTTAAGACATAAACTTAAAAATAGTATGATTGAAGAATATATTGAAGTTCATGCTTCTATTGATGGTGAAGAAGAAAAATTAATAGATGTAGTTGAGATATAGGTTTTTATAAAAGCAAAAAACTGTGAGCATAAATTCATTTTTTAAATGAATTTATTAGTTAGCAGATTATAAATAATCCTAGTGAGCAAAATACTATGTATTTTTAGTAAGCAGACTCTAAAGAGTTTTAGTAAGATGTTAAAACTAGACCGAAGGTCTTTACTAACGAGCAAAGCGAAGTGCTAACTGGTAAATCCGTATAAAATAATTTTTATTTTATTTTTGTCACTAATGTCACAAAGTGACATGTCACGCTTTATCTGTCACAGCTTCACAGTTTTTTCTTTTAATTCCACATTCCACATTCAACATTGGAAATTAAAAATCTGTCATCCCGGTATGTTTCTGAGCCGGGATCTGTTTTTGATTTTTTTCATTACAATAACGCAAAAAAATAATCATTCGGTATCATTCGATATTTTACATCCATATAAAATATCTCTTTACCTTCGTTCACTTATAATACATCCGTATATTATATGCTTCGCAACGTTCACTCAAGTTACCGAGTAGATTTTTTTTTGCTTTTGTTTATAGAAAATCCTTCATACTTTGTTTTAATTGAAAATTTTCTAACGAATTCTCGTTAAATCTGTCATTCCGGCATGACTTTGTTTTTGTCACTAATGTCACAAAGTGACATGTCACGCTTTATCTGTAACAGCTTCACTGTTCTTTCTTTTAATTCCACATTGAAAATTCAAAATTAGTTTCAACCCACAACCCCTTAAACATTCTAACCCTTTAACCTTGTTTTATTATCTGTTATAATTAACTCATGAAAAAATTACCTATTGGAATTGCTAATTTAAAAGAGATAATAGAACATAACTATATATAT
>JALOAD010000032.1 GCA_023228995.1 Candidatus Muiribacterium halophilum | reverse complement strand
GGTTCTTCAAGATGTTTTTCATAAAGTTCCTGAATATAAGGATTATCCTGAGATTTATGCAGTTGTAGAGTTTTGTCTGTATCATAAAGTCCTTTAGTTCTTTTTTCGTTTGTATCAATATCTTTAGAAACAGGTTGACCAGCTCCGCCAATACACCCTCCAGGACAAGCCATTACTTCGATAAAATGATATTCAGATTTGCCAGATTTCATATCAGCTATGACTTTTCTTGCATTTGCAAGACCGTGAACTATAGCGATTTTTAGCTTTAAATCACCAAATGTGAAATCTGCTTCTTTTATACCTGAATTATCTCTTACCGATTTGAATTCATAAATATCAGTTTTTTTACCTGTAAGTTTTTCCTGAGCATATCTTAAAACAGCTTCTGAAACTCCTCCAGAGTTTCCAAATATAATTCCACCACCAGTTTTAAATCCTAATGGTAAATCAAGCGATTCTGGTGAAAGTTTTTTAAAATTTAAACCATGCTCTTCAATCATATGAGCAAGTTCCTGAGTTGTAAGAACAATATCAACTTCTGCTATACTATTTTGAGTGAATTCAGGCCTTTCTGCTTCAAACTTTTTAGCAGTACAAGGCATTATTGATATTACAGTCATATTTTTTGGATCAATATTAAGATCTTTTGCAAGAATATTTTTTGCAACTGAACCAAACATTTGTTGAGGTGATTTACAAGTTGAAATATTCTCGAGATATTCAGGATAATATTGTTCTGCAAATTTTACCCAAGCAGGGCAACATGAAGTAAATAATGGAAGTTTACCAGTTGAAACTCTGTTTATAAATTCATTAGTTTCTTCAAGTATTGTTAAATCAGCAGTAAAAGAAGTATCAAATACTTTATCAACTCCCATTAGTTTAAGTGCAGCAACAATCTGACCAGTTGTAGAAGTTCCTGGTTCAAGTCCGAATTTTTCTCCTAAAGCTACACGAACTGCTGGAGCAATCTGAACTATAGTAACTTTTTCTTCATCATGAATTGCTTTCCATGCTTCATTAATTTGAGGGTGAATTGTAAGAGCACCGACAGGACAAACTTTTACACATTGTCCGCAGTTTATACATTCAACTTTTGCTAGATCTTTTCCAAAAGAAGGAAGAACAGCTGACTGTGAACCTCTATGAGCGAAATCTATAGCACCAACACTCTGAATTTCTGAACACATTCTAACACAATCTCCGCATAAAACACATCTATTAGGATCTCTGATTATTGATGGAGAAGAATAATCGACAGGTTTAACCTCAAGTGTGGATTTAAATTTTAATTCTTTTATACCAACTTTTCTTGCAAGAGCTTGAAGTTGACAATCATCTGATTTTGAACATGTAGGACATGAATAATCATGGTTTGCAAGAAGAAGTTCAACTATAGTTTTTCTTATTTCTCTTATTTCTTCCGTATTTGTTTTTACAAACATATTTTCTTCAGGTTTTGTAGAACATGAAGTTTGTAATCCTCTTCCTTTTATATCAACCATACATAATCTGCAAGCTCCATACACAGATAAATCAGAATGATAACAGAAAGTTGGCAGTTCAATACCAGCTTTTCTGATTACTTCAAGAAGATTTCTTTCGTCACTAAAACTACATTCTTTATTATCAATAGTTATTTTTTTAAGATTATTCATATTAAGCCCCCTTTACTGCATTAAATTTACATACTTCTTTACAAACACCGCATTTTATACATTTATCACTATCTATAACAAAAGTTTTTTTTATTTCCCCTGTAATTGCACCCACAGGACATTTTTTAGCACAAAGACTGCATCCCTTGCATTTTTCAGGATCAATTTCATAAGTCATTAGAGCTTCACATTTTCCAGCTGGACATTTTTTTTGATATACATGAGCTTCATATTCATCTCTAAAATGTTGAAGAGTTGAAAGCACAGGATTAGGAGCAGTTTTTCCGAGTCCACATAAAGAAGCTTTTTGAACTACTTTTGCAAGTTTTTCAAGATTAATAAGAGTTTCTTCAGTAGCACGACCTTCAATTATATCATCAAGCATTGCAAGCATTTGCTTAGTTCCTTCACGACATGGAATACATTTACCACAAGATTCATTCTGAGTAAACTGCATAAAGAATCTAGCAATCTGTACCATACAAGTATCTTTATTCATACAAACTATTCCACCAGAACCAATCATTGCACCAACTGTTTTAAGTGATTCATAATCAAGAGGTAAATCAAGATGTTTTTCAGTAAGACATCCACCAGAAGGTCCACCAATCTGAACAGCTTTGAAATTTGAATCAGAAAGATTCCCTTTATCATCTGTAACTCCACCACCAATATTGAAAACAACTTCTCTTAAAGTTGTACCAAAAGGAACTTCTATAAGACCAGTATTTGCAACATGACCGGATAGAGCAAAAGTCTTATTACCAGGTGATTTTTCAAGACCGATTTTTCTAAAAGTATTCACACCATTTCTTAAAATATAAGGAACCCAAGCGAAAGTTTCAACATTATTTATAACAGTAGGTTTTTCCCATAACCCTTTTTGAGCAGGAAATGGAGGTTTAGGATTTGGCATACCTCTTTTTCCTTCAATAGAAGCAATAAGTGCAGTTTCTTCACCACAAACAAAAGCTCCAGCTCCTTCCATAACACTTAAATCAAAATCAAGACCTGAATTAAATATATTTTTGCCAAGAATTCCCATTTTCCTTGCATCGATTACAGCTTTTTTCATTCTCTCAACAGCAAGAGGGTATTCTGTTCTAACATATATATAACCTTCATCAGAACCAATAGCTTTTGCAGCTATCATCATACCTTCTATAACAGAATGAGGATTTCCTTCCATTACTGAACGATTCATAAAAGCACCAGGATCTCCTTCATCAGCATTACATATTACATATTTTTTTTCATTCACTTCTTTTTCTGTTAATTCCCATTTAAGACCAGTAGAAAAACCTCCACCGCCTCTACCTCTAAGACCAGATGCTTTTATTTCATCGATTATATCTTTAGAAGTCATATCTACATAAGCTTTCATTGCAGCCTGATAACCATTTTCATGAATATACTCTTCAATGTTTTCAGGATTTATAAATCCACATTCTTTAAGAATTATTCTGTTTTGTCTTTTATAAAAATTTATTTCTTTTTCATTTGAAACTTTTTCTTTTGTTTTAGGATCTGTAAAAACAAGTCTATCGATTATTTCGCCCTTTATAATTGTTTTTTCAACAATTTCATCAGCATCTTCAGCATGAGCTCTAACATATAAAATATTATCAGGATAAATGGTTAATAACGGACCCATTTGACAAAAACCCTGACAACCAGATTTTGATACATAAGTTGCATCTTCAGTATTATGATCTTCCTGTCTAAGTTCAGCAATGCAATTAATACCTTCCTTTGTGATTTTTTTCACAAGTGCATCTAAAAGTTTAAGACTTCCATTAGCAACACAACCAGTACCACCACAAATAACAATTCTTCTTTTTAAATCTTTTTTAAGAACTTCATATGTACCTTTTATATTATTAAGTTTTTCTTTATTCATTTCCAGCCTCCTTAATAGTATTTAAAATTTCATCAAGAAGAGCAACAGCTTTTTGAGGATCCATCATGCCGTGAACATCTTCATTAATCATTATCACAGGTGCAAGACCGCATGCACCAAGACATGAAACAGTTTCAATTGTAAACATAAGATCATGAGTTGTAGTTTGACCATCAGAAAGATTAAGATGTTTTCTAATAGCTTTTAGAATAGGAATGGAACTTCTTACATGACAAGCAGTTCCATCACAAATCTTAATAATATACTTTCCCTTAGGTTTAAAGGCGAAATGCGAATAAAATGTAGCAACTCCATAAACATTTGCAGGAGGAATATTAAGAGAAGTTGCAATAAAATTCATAACTTCTTCTGGAAGATAGCGATATTCATCCTGAGTTTCGGAAAGAATAGGAATTAATTTTGCACTATTGAAATTATATTTTTCTAAAATCTCACAAACCCGTGCAAATTTCTTCATGTTTTTTGATACTTTTTTTGTCATACCTACCTCCGGTCCTTTATTTTAATTTTTGACTTAATACAGCTAAATAAGAAGAAAGATTAACATCCTGAACAATAATTTTTTCAGGAACATTTAATTTAGAAGGAGCAAAATTCCATATACCACGAATACCAGATTTAACCATAATATCAGCAACTTTTTGGGCTTCAGGAGCCGGAACAGTAATTATTCCAATATGTATTTTCATTCTATAAGTAAGCTCCTGAAACTTTGAAATATCAAAGACTGTAACACCAAAAAAGTTTTCTCCAGCAAGATTTTTGTTTTTATCAAAAGCAGCAGTAATGGTAAGACCCTTATCTTTTAATTTAGCATAGGAAAGGAGAGCTTTACCCAGATTCCCAGCACCAACTAAAAAAGCCTCATCATTTCTATTCCAACCAAGAAAGTTTTCAATTTCATCTTTTAATTCAATAACCTTATAACCTTTTTTAGGCATACCAATTAAATTAATATATGAAAGGTCTTTTCTAACTTGAATAGGAGTAAAATCAAGCATTTCAGCAATTTTTGAGCATGAAATAAACTCAGTATTATTTTCCAATTCCAATTCAAGAATTTGATGATAAAGAGGTAATCTTCTCAATGAAGGTTCTGGAATAATAGTTGTTTCCAGGCCTTTCAATGTTACCTCCCGTTATCGATATAAATTTATCGATAAAATGTTATCTATAAAAATATTACGATGAAAAAAAGTTTTTGTCAACCTTTATTTTGAAAACCTTTGGGGTCGGTCCTCTAAATGTTTACAAAAAAACTGCAAACAAAGTCTGAGAGTCAATTTAGAAATTTTATGAGTTGATTTAACAAATAAAAAAAAATTTAAAAAATTTTTAAAAAAAGCGTGTATTAATAAGGGGTTTAAGAAAAGTTGTAAACATATAGGGGACCGACCCCATATGTTTTACAAATAATAAAAAAAGTTGAATATATTAGTTTTAAAGAAAATAAAAAGAAGAAAATGCTGATTATTTTATTGATTAGATTTAATGTATTCGGTTTTATGTTTTTTCCAATTTTTGCTAGTAATATTGTATAAGTATAAAAACTTAAGATAAATCCTATATATAGGTATATTGAGTGAATTAATACATTTTTTTCTTTTAAGAAAGGAGTTAGAAGTATTCCAAAGAAGAAAATTGCTTTTGGATTTGAAATGTGTACAAATAATGCACTTATATAGGTTTTTAAAAAACTGTTTTTGTTTTTTTGAGAAAGATTATCAAACTGAGAATTCTCTTTCCATAATGTTATTGATATATAGGTTAAATATATTATTCCAAAAAAACTTGTGATTATCTGAAATGTTTTATTTTCGCCAATAAAACTAATTCCTGAGGCTGAAATTGATAAATATATAAGTAACCCTGTTAATATGCCTGTGCTTGCAATAATTCCGTGTTTAATTCCTCTACTTAGTGTGCATTTTGTTATGAAAGTAATATCTGGTCCTGGTATTAATGCGGTCATAAGTCCGGTAACGAAAAATAAAATTGATGTGTTCATTGCGAAATATATTAATTGAAAAAAAATTTTTAATCAAATGTTAATGAACATAACAAATTTTGAAAACCTTTGATGTAGTGGACCGACCCCATATGTTTACATTAATTCAAGTTTTTTGGTTAATACAGCAAGAGATGCTGCTAGATTTTCTTCTTGTACTATTATGTTTTCAGGAACAATTATTTTTATTGGAGCGAAATTCCATATTGCTTTTATGCCGGATTTTACCATGAGATCAGCGGTGTCTTGAGCAGTTTCCCATGGTGTTGTTATAATTCCAATTTCTATTTTCATTCTTTTTGTTAGTGAATAAAAATTTATTATGTCTAATACTTTTATATTATTAATTGAAAGTCCTATTTTTTTTTTGCTTGAATCAAATGCTGCGACTATGTTAAAGCCTATATTACTAAATCCTTCATAACCCATTAGAGCTTGTCCTAAATGGCCTGCTCCAACTATAAAAGCTTCGTTTACAAAATTCCAACCTAGAAACTTTTCTATTGCTGTCATGAGTTTTGTTAGAATATATCCTTTTTTTGGAGAACCTTTTATTCCTGTTATATTTAAATCTTTTCTAACTTGAATTGGTATCAGGTTTAATTCATTTGCAATTTGTGTGCATGAAATATATTTTTCACCGTTATTTTTAAGTCTTTTTAATACTTGATGATAATGTGGAAGCCTTCTTAACGATGGTTCGGATATAGGGTTGTTATTTTTATCTTTCATATTTTATTTATTAAGCTGAATACCAAGATCTTCTGGAAGTAGAAAATCTCCTTTGGAATTTGTTGAAAAATCAATTGTTCGAATAACAGCTTCTGTATTTATTGGTCCATATATATGTGGATACATATCTCCACTGCTTGATTTTTCATATTTAACTATTGATTCAAGTTTTGACGGATCTATTACTAGTATTTCAAGATCTTCTTTATTTTTAAAATTTTTGTGTACTACTTTGGTTATTTGTGAAGGATCAGAACAATGTATATAGCCGTTGATATCAAGGGATTTATTTTCATACAAACCTTCTTTAACTGCTCTTTTCCAATTGTTTTTATCAGCAACATGTAAAATAAATAACATATTCACCTCCGTGATTGCATTTTGGGTAATCTAATACAATATCGACTTTAAATGTTAAAATCTTTAAGATATTAGGGTTCAATTAGCTTTTATTATTTATATCTTATAAGATTTTGCGGAACATACCATTTAAGCCAAGAGGTTATGTAACCATCTTCATCTAATTTGACACCATGAAATCTTTTATCTACGACTGTTATATAATCTTCTGCAAACATAAATGTATATGGATAGTCTTCTGAAATTATTTTATGTACTTTGTTACACATTTCCTGTCTTTTATCCTGTTCAACTGTAAATCTTATTTTTTCAAGCAATTTATCTGCTTCTTTATTAATGTATCTAATTGTGTTATTTGCTTTACCTGTTTCTTCTGATGGAATTCTTGAAGAATGCCAAATTCCATAAATATCAGGAATTCTGCCTAATCCCCAGCCTCTTAATACAGCGTCAAAATCACCTTGATTTTCATATTTATCAATATCAGACCAGCTTTTAAGAGTATATTCACATTTTACACCAACATTTTTCCAGTATTCTTTAATAAATTTGACCATGTGTTCTCTTTCTTTGTTGTCATTATTGGTCATTAAAGTTATTTCAAGGATTTTGCCGTTTTTTTCCATCCATCCGTCGCTATTTATACGATAACCTTCTTTCATAAGCAATTCTTTTGCATTTTCAGGGTTATAAACTGAAGGTTTTACTTCTTTGCAATATGCCCAAGAATCAATTCTATAAGGTCCTGAAATTCTTGTAGCATTTCCATAATAAACACCTTGAATTATTTCATCAATATTTATTGCTATTGTAAGTGCTTTTCTAATATTTACATTATCAAATGGAGGTTTTGAATTATTATATCCAATAAATGTATATCCAGTGTGATCTGTTAATTTGAATATATTAAATCTTTGTTGAAAAGATGAATCAGTATTATAGTTTTTGTATTGATCAAATGAAAAACTCATATAATCTATTTGTCCGTTTGCAAGTGATAGGAATTTTTGTGAGCTATCTGGTATTACTTTATAAACATATTTATCAATATAAGGTCTTCCTTCAAAATAATCATGATTTGATGAAAGAATAAGTGATTCTCCTGTATTCCATTGTTCTAATTTATATGGACCTGTTCCTATTGGTTTTCTTGAAAAACTTGTATTTTTTATATCTTGATTTTCTAAAATATGTTTTGGGATTATAGAGGTAAACCATGGAGAAAGTAAATCAGCTAAAGGTTTCCAATAAACTACTTTAAATGAGAATCTACCTGTTGTTTCAAAGCTTTTTATTGAATAATATTTACCAACATAAGGCATTCCAGTATTTTCATCTACTATTGTATTATAAGTAAATTCAACATCTGTAGCAGTAAACTGTGCTCCATCATGCCATTTTACATTTTGTTTAAGTTTAAAATCAACTTCATATCTAAATCCAACAAAATAAACACTTTCATCAAAATCATACCATCTTTGTATTTCAGTTTCTGTAACGCTGTTTTCGTATATTAATTCTATAATTGAAAGTTTTGAGTCATTCCAATGTATATGTTTTTTTATTTCTCTAAATGGATTAAATTGTCTGCTATTTTCTCTGAATTTTTGTATTATATCGTCAGTTTTATCAAAAGATTCTTTATCAATATGAATAAAAAGAGTATTATCAATTTTTTTTATTTCCCAAGAATCTGCTAAATCTCCAACCATTTCAGTTTTGGAATTATATTTTATAAGTCCATTAAATATATCAGCCTCAACCATTCCAGATTTAGTATCTGTTATAAACATTGGATTTAATGTTATAGGTTCAGCTCCGGTTGCAACAACTAAAAAATCTCCAAAATTAGGTTTTTCATCCTTTACTACATTGTTTGCGGGTTTTTCTTCGCCACATCCAGTTATTAGAAATAATGTTATACTTAATAATAGAATTATTAAGAGTTTTTTGGAAAAACTCATAATTTCCCCTCCAGTATTTATAAAGCTTGCTTCTATGTGCTTATTATTATGTAGACTATTATACAGCAAAAACGAGAGTCGAGCGGTAAAAAATATAGACCAGTAACTTATATATTAAAACTTACACTTATATCATCATAAGTAATACTTGATTTATGTGACTTTGTTACTTCTTCAAATTGTTTGTTTTTTCCCGAAGAAATAAAAATCATTCTATTTTGTTTTTTGATTATTTTTAGTTCTCCATTATTTATAGGATCTAAGGCAATGTCTGTTTTTTTAGATATAAAATCATAAGCTGCCAAAATTACCATGAGTTTTTGATACATTTCCCGATTATTTGTAGCAGTAAATATTATATTTTTTATTTCATTTGCAAACAATGAATATTTAATAAATTTATTATTATGTATAAAATCTAAAGAATTTTCTGATATTTGTGGAAGTATATTTTTAATTTTGTTTTTTTCTTTAGTAAAAAACATATCATTTATTGCAATGAATAAATCTGGAGTTAATAATAATATTTTTTTAAATTTAGTATTGGCTCTGTATTTATCATATAAATAATCAAATGAACTGAAATTAAAATTTAAACGATAATTTTTTAATATTGTTTTTGATTTTTTATTAATATTGTCATAATCTAATAAATATTTATTCAATAATGCAGTTATTTTCAAAAATTCATTTTTAGGAAAATCTTTATCTGTCAAAAAATAATTTTTAATTGTAATAAAAGCTAATTGTTGAATATTATATGAAATCCATTTTGATTCCCAACTGTCAATTTTATAAGAAATTACACAACTCATATAGCATAATTTTTCATATATTATAAGAGCTTCATTATATTTTTTTTGTGATATTAAATCTTTGATTTTACAATCTGCAAAATCAAAAAGAAAAAAAAGATTTATATACTTTAAGCCTAATGGTAAAGCTATAAAATCTCTTTGATTTAGAAATTCAATATTTTCTTTTGTAAAAACAGGGAATTTATCGTTTTTATCAAATGGAATACTTCTTAATAGTTTTATTCGTGGAGAATAAAAATTTTTTTCAATATCATTTTTTATTAAATAAAATTTCATATTTATTTCATTAAAGTTTTCATTTAATTCTTTATTATAAAAGTGAGCAAATTCAGTTAATTCAGGAATTTCTGGAATTTTATATAAAGGTTTGTCTAATATATCTTTATAAGCTGTTTTAATTATATGTTCTGCGATGGTTTCAAAATTATATATAATAGAGCTAAGTGATAATACTATTAATAAAAGGCATATATTGAAGATAATTCTTTTTTTAAACAGTGTCATAAAAACTCCTTTAATAAATAAAATAAATGAAAAGATTTTTATTATTATACAATATTTAAGCTTTTATTAAAAGAAGGGCTATGCTATTTAAGTTTTTATTTAATTTTGGAAAACAGGCTTTCATTTTTGCAGGTTTTAAAATTCAATGGTATATTAGCATGATTGAATACTACAAATTTATCGAGGTGTGTTATGAAAATAGCAGTTTCTCAACTGGATTTTGCAATTGGTGATATTACAGGAAATATTGAAAAGATACTTTGTGAGTATAATAAAGTATGTAATTCATGTGATATTGTTGTGTTTACAGAGATGTGTGTAACTGGATATCCACCAAGAGACCTTCTTTTACAACATTCTTTTATTGAGAAAGCAACAAAAAGTTTGGAAAAAATCTACAATGTTACCAAAAATACTGATTGTGCATTAGTTTTTGGAGCTCCAGTCATTGAAGGCGATTTTTTGTATAATGCAGGAATTGTAGCTTATAAAGGAAAACAAATATTTTCAAAATTCAAATCACTTCTTCCTCAATATGATGTTTTTGATGATAGACATTATTTTTTTGAAGGTAAAGAAGATGCTGATACTTTTATGCTTAAAGGTAAAAAAATCGGAATGCTTATATGTGAAGATGCATGGGAAGATGTGGAAGTAATTTATTTTAGAAAACCTACAACAAGGATGATTGAAGAAAAACCTGATATTATACTTAATATTGCAGGATCTCCTTATTATAGAGGTAAACATAAAAAAAGAATAGAGCTTTTTTCTAAAATTGCTTCTGATGCAAAAGCACATTTTATTTATACAAATCAGACTGGTGCTAATGATGATATGCTTTTTGATGGTCAATCTTTGTTTTTTAATAATAAAGGTGAACTTACATATAAATTCCCTGCATTCACTGAAACAACAAATATAATTGATATTGAAAATCAACCTATTCTAAAAGATTATGAACATGATGAAATGGATGTTATGTTAAAAGGTCTTTGCTCTGGTTTAAGAAAATATATGAAAAGATCTGGTCATAAAAAATTACTTATTGGAATTTCTGGTGGAATAGATTCCTCTTTGGTTGCAGCTATTGCATGTAAGGCTATAGGAGCTGAAAATGTCACTGGAATTGCTATGCCTTCTGAGTTTTCTACCGAACATTCAAAAAATGATGCTATTAGATTATGTCAGAATTTAGAAATGAAACTTGATTTTGTATCAATAAATGAAATTTTTGAAGTATTCAACTCAAAGCTTGCAAATCTTTTTAAAGGTTTTTCATTTGATATTGCTGAAGAAAATTTACAGGCAAGAATAAGAGGAAGTATTCTTATGACTTATTCAAATAAATTTGGAAATCTTTTGCTTACTACTGGTAATAAAAGTGAGATATCAGTTGGGTATTGTACTTTATATGGTGATATGTGTGGAGGCTTGAATCCGATTGGAGATCTTTTTAAAACGGAAGTTTATGAATTATCTAAATATATTAATAAAGATAAAGAGATAATTCCTCAAAATATAATCAATAAAGAACCTTCAGCTGAACTTAGAAAAGATCAAAAAGATAGTGATTCTTTACCAGATTATAATATTTTAGATGCTATATTACGATTTTATGTTGAAAAACATTATAATGCTGAGGAAATAATTAAAGAAGGTTATGATGGAAATATTGTAAAAAAAATAATCCGTCTTGTTGATACAAGTGAATATAAAAGAAAACAATCTGCTATTATTTTAAAAGTAAGTGAAAGATCGTTTGGACAAGGCTGGAGAATGCCAGTTTCAAAATATGTAGACAAAACATAAAAATATCAATTATAATTGAATTTATTGATTAAATAATTAAAATTATCAAAATAAAGGAGCAAATATGAATTTTAAAAAAACAATGTTGACTATGCTTAGTGTTGCGATGTTTTCAACACCAATTCTTGCAGATACTATTAGTGTTAATAAATTATTTCTTCCACCAGAAGATGTAAAAATAGTAAAAAATACAGATGAAAGATTTTTACTTGACATTGCAATTGTTTATTTAATACGCAAATATATGAATGAAAGGCAGAAAGCTGAAAGTGATTTAACAAAAAATGTTGGTGATTCAAGAAGTATGGTTTATTCACCTAATGCAGAAATTGCTTTAAATGATTTTTCAGATAAACTTAAAGATGAAAATTCAGTTATGACAGTATTTGATTATATCAATAAAAATATGACTGAAGGTAATCTTCCTCAACTTGGAGCTATTGTTGATGTTACGCTTGAATTTCTTGATACTTCACAGTTTCGTAATAGGAAATTTGATAAAGTTAAAAAGTTTTTTAAAGAAGTATCAAAAAAATCTCAGGATATGACAGCTTATTTTATGAAACCTGAAAATCGTGTAAATTATGTTCTTTATAATAGACTTGAAATTGCTGTACCTGGAGAAAATGTTTTTGTTTATGAAGAAGATGAGTTTTCTGATGATTATATTGATAATGTAGAGTTTGAAACTACAAGAGGAGAAACAACAGGCAGAGCTGCTACAGATTATTCAAAAATACTATCTAATGAAGAATTTATTGAAGAAAGTATGACTTCAGAAGAAATACAGACATTTTTAAATAATAGAAAATCATGTCTTAAAAATGAGTATAACAATACTTTTCCTTCAAGCATAATACATGATGTTTGTGTTGAAATAGGAGTTAATCCTAAAGTAATGCTGGTTACAATTCAAAAGGAAAAAGGTCTTGTTTCAAGAGAAACAGCGACAAAATCAAGACTTGACTGGGCAATGGGTGTTGGTTGTTATGATAATGGCAAAAAAAACCTAAGATTCAAAGGTCTTGACAAACAAGTTAAAGCTGCTGGTCAAACTTTTAGAACTTGGTATGATGATGGAGTTTCAAAAGACATTTCAAAAAACAATTATAAAATGAAAATTAATTATAATAAAGAATTTATAACTTTAAAAAATGAAGCTACTTATTCTTTATACAGATATACTCCTCATTCTTATGATAGAGTTGTTTTTGATAAATATGGTAAAAAAAGTGGGGGAAATTATCTTTTTGTATCTGTATGGAAGAATTTTTTCAAAAGTTTTAAATAAAAAAGTTTAAATAAAAAAGGATTAGACATTAAAATCTGATCCTTTTTTTTATATTACTTATTACATTATTTTCATGAAATAATCTAAAAGATAATCAGTTGTTTTTATTATTTCATCTTTGTTAACAAACTCATTCGGAGAATGAATATTTCCGCCTCCTGGACCAAATACAAGTACAGGTATTTTTGCCCTTGTACCGAAGAAATTAAAATCTCCAACACTTCTTGTTGTAAGATCACAATGAGCATATTTAACATCTTTTGGAATGCATTGTTTGAACTTTTCAAACATTTCATTGTTTTCACAAACATAAGGATTATATTCGTGTTCAAGGGAAGGAGAATGTTTTTTGTTTATAACAACTTTTGATTTTGGATTTGTTTTTTTAATTACTTTTTTAATTTCTTTCATAGCTGTTTTCCATGTTTCACCAACGACAAGATGTCTGTTTACATCAAGAGTACAATAACCTGGAATTGTAAAACCTTCTGTTGCACCTTTGAAATTAAGAATGCAATATTCACCTCTTCCCATTTTTATATTTGAAAAAAAATCCATATTGACTAAAGCGTTTATAAATGCTGAAGCATCATGTATTGCATTTATACCTTTAGCTGGTTGAGAAGCATGAGCAGATTTACCTATAAATTCAATTTCAAAAAGAGCTCGACCTTCAGCTCCAGTTATAATACAAGGAAAAGTTACATTATGTATTTTATGATGAGTCATGCAATAAGAATTATATCCAAGTAAAGGTGAGGGTTCGGTTACTATTGCGATATCATATTTTTTTAGGTCAAATTCTCTTAAAAGAGTATCTGTTCCAAAAGAAAATGAATCTTCTTCACCAAAAACTAATGAAAGAAATAATTCACCATTTATTTCCTTTTTTAACCTTTTGAGAGCTGTTAAAGCAATTATAAGTGAAGCACAACCGGCTTTCATATCAGAAGCTCCAAGACCGTAGATTTTGCCATTATCCTCAACAGCTTCATAAGGATTATAAAACCAACCTGTTTCATGAGTTGTGACAGTATCAAGATGACCATTCAAAACAATTTTTTTACCATTACCATTACCGATTTTAGTATAAACATTAGTTAAAGTATTGGTGGGAATATGTGGGTTTTCTATACTTTGTGAAAAAACATCAAATCCTTTATTTGAAAGGTAATCTGATGCAAATTCATATATTTTATTATTGTCATTTTTGGAACTGGGTATTTTAATTAACTCTTTTGTTAATTTTATTAATTCAATTTTATCATTTTCGGTTAGATAGCTCATTTTTTCCTCCGTTTTTCCTTTTATTGAGTGTTAAAAGGATTTATATTTCTATTAAAGCTCTAAATTATATATTTATTCAGAGGATTTAATTGTAAAAATTATAATTTGAGATTCAGTGAATACTCTAAATGGTGGACCCCAGAAGCCTGTTCCTGAAGATACAAATATTCTGTTGTTTTCAGGAGTAAAATACATTCCATTAGTGTATTTATAAACTAATTTTGTTGCAAAATTGAATGGAAATATCTGCCCATTATGAGTATGACCTGATAATTGTAAATCTATTTTTTTATCGGTGATTTCTGATAAAAATGGCTGATGTTTCATTAAAATGTTGAAGGTTTCATTTGTAATTCTATCAATTATGAGTTTTTCCTGTTTAATTATTGAATATTTATCTTTTTTCCTGTTTAATGTTTCATCATCAACTCCAGATATTGTGATATATTTATCGATATATTCAGTATTTCCATGTAGTGTTTTAAAACCAGATTTTTTTATAAATTCAAGTGAATTTTCAAGGTCATGATAAAATTCATGATTTCCAGTAACTGCGAGTTTATATTTATAATCAAGTTTATTTAGTTTTTTACTTATATCAATTTCATTTTTTGCAATTCCATCGATTATATCACCTGTTAAAAGAATAATATCTATTTTATTATTACATAGTATTTTTATTATATTATCAGAAATATCATAAGGTTTTATATAATCAAAATGTGTATCAGTAATATGTGCTATTTTTATTGAAAAGTCTTTTGGTAATTTTTCACTTTCTATTGTTATTTCTCTTAGCTTTATATTGCAGGCTTTAAAAAAACCAATGAACACTAAGGTGATACAAATTAATAAAGTAATATAAAATAGTTTTTTAGCTGTTTTTTTGTATATTTTTGAAATGATGAAAGGGATAATACCTATTGTTAAAAAAAGAAAAGAAAATCCCATCCAAGAAAATCCTATAAACCCTGATATATTTGCAATTGTATAGTATTTTTGTGTAAGGGCTAAATTATAAATAAATGGTAAAAAAACCATTATTGTTAAAAATATTATTGTGTTTTTTCGCATTGACTTTGAAAATGTCAAAGATGAAAAAACATAAAAAAAGCTTTGAATTGATGAATATATTAGTATAAAAACTATTAAAAAACTCATAAAAGATAAAATAACAGATTTTATTGACAAAGTAAAAAAGTTGAATGTCGAATGTTGAATTAAAAGCAAAAAATAATGAAAGATAAGGGCATAGGGGTGAAATTGTTCGAGGGTGTTTTAAATTTAAAATTTGATTATAATTTCTTTGTAACTTATAATTATAATAGTTATGAATATAAAAAATTTCAAAAAAAAATATGAGCAGATAACATCTAATATAGATGCAGGCATAGCAATTCATAAAATGCTTTATGATAAAGACAAAAAAGCTTGTGATTATGAATTTCTTGAGTTAAATGAAACTTTTACTAAGATGACAGGGCTTGATAAAGATGCTATTGGTAAAACAGTTCTTGAAGTTTTTCCTAATACGGAAAACTATTGGATAGAAACTTATGATAAAGTTGTAAAAACTCAAAAAACTATTTCTTATTCAAATTATTCAAAAGAAATTGATGCTTGGTATGAAGTAATTGCTTTTTGTAATGCTCCTGGAGAATTTACAACAATAATTAAAGATATTTCTATTAGAAAAAAAATGGAAAGAGATATACTTGAAAGCAGAAATACGCTTGATCTTGTTCTTGATGCAACTGAAACAGGCTTTTTTGATTTTAATCCAACTACTGGGAATATTAATTATTTAAGTGAAAAAATTTTTGAAATGCTAGGTTATGAAAAAGCATATAAAATTAGCAATTTAACAGATTTTTTAAATCTTATTTTTATAGATGATCTTTTTTATGTACAAAAATTATTTTATGAGTATTTAAAAAATAAAGATTTAGATAAGACTTTTCAGATAGAAGTAAGGGTTTTAGGGAAAAATGGCAAATATCACTGGATAATGTCTAGAGGTAAGGTTGTTGAATGGGATAATGCTGGAAATGCTTCCCGTATGGTTGGCATTCATATTGATATTAATGAAAAAAAACAAATTGAAAAAAAACTTGATGAATCAAGGAATTTTTTAAGAGAAATAATTGATTCGATGCCACTTTCCTTAATAGTTACAGACAAAAATGGTAAAATCATTGAAATAAACAGTAAAGCTTCTAAAGAATGTAATCTTGATATTAACGATAAAAATCTTGATATTTTTGAAAGTATTGAAATATTAAAAAATAATAAAGATATTATTTTGAAATTATTTAGAGAAAATAAAAACAATATATTTAGAACAAATCTTTTTCATGAAGAACAAGCGTTTTTTTACGATATTATTTTTTATCCTCTTTCAAATACTATAAAAAAAGCAGTTTTAATTATTGAAGATGTAACTTCCAAAGTTAAAATCGAGGAAATATTGATTCAGTCAGAAAAAATGTTAAGTGTTGGCGGTTTAGCTGCTGGAATGGCTCATGAAATAAATAATCCACTTAGTGGAATACTTCAGAGTATTCAAAATATCGAGAGAAGAATTTTTATAAACGAAAAAAACCTCAAAGTTGCTAATGAAATTGGTGTTAATCTTGATAAGATAAATGAATATTTCAAAGCAAGAAAAATAGATATTATGCTTAACGGAATTAAAGAATCGGGTGAAAAAGCAGCTGAAATAGTTCATGATATGCTTTCTTTTTCAAGACATCCTGAAACAAAAATGAAACAATGTAAATTAACTGATATTATTGAAAAAAGCATAAAACTTGCTAATAATGATTATGATCTAAAAAAAAACTATGATTTTAGGAAGATTAAAATAGTAAGAGATTACTCAGATGAAAACATTGAAATTGTTGGTAATTGTAATGAAATTGAACAGGTAATTCTTAATATTTTTAGAAATTCAACTCATGCTATGACTCAATGCTTGGTGAAAAATCCTGAAATTGTAATTAAGATTTTCTCTGATTTTAAATATAATTACATTTCTTTTAAAGATAATGGTTCTGGAATTGATGATAAAATTAAAAAAAGAATATTTGAACCTTTTTTTACTACAAAACCTCCAGGAGAAGGTACTGGTCTTGGACTTTCTGTGTCGTATTTTATAATTACGCAAAATCATAAAGGTATAATGAAAGCAGAAAGTTATAAAAATAAAGGAACTTTAATTACGATAGGGTTTCCTAAAAAAATTAAAAATCCTCCAGAGTTTTAAGTGTTTTATACACTTTTTTAGCAGTTAAAATATTACCTTTTTCAGTACAATGATTATCTTTAAGTATATATTGTTCTCTAAGTTTATTATCTTTTCTTAGATGTATAAATTCACTGAATAAATCAATAAATTCAATTTTTTTATCAAATGCCACACTTTCAATTTGAGATATTTTTTGTTCAGGATATCCAAGTATAAATGTTTTAATTTTTTGTTTTTTTAAAATATCAATACAATCGAAAATATCTTTATATATAAGAAATTCGTATAGAGTTGATGAATCTGTACGCTGAGATAGTTTTAATGAAAGTTCTTTTTGATTTTGTTTGCCAGCTTTCTTAAAATATATTGCTGCTTTTTTATATTGAAATGAATTGAGATAAAAGTAGGCTTTTTCTTCATTTGTTAAACTATTATCTTTTAGCAATTCGTTATATGTTTGTTTTAAATTAATATTTTGTTTTAATATTTCTTCATAATATTTTAAATCATTATCGGAACCAAATATTTTAATAGCTGATTGTATGATTGGAAGAGCAGTTTGAGGAGAGTGTTTTTCGCAGATATCATAAAGAAGAACATAGTTTTCATAATAATTAGGAGCTTTTAATATTCCACTTTTTAATATATCAAGTGCTTTAGATTGATTATTTAAAAAATTATAATGTAATTCAGCAAGAATATGATAAGCAACTCCTGAATTTGGTTTAATTCTTATAAGCTCAGATAACCAAATTTCTGAAATATCATAATGACCTGATTCAATGTATAAATAAGCTATTGATATATAAGAAAATATATTTTGTGGGTTTAATTCTCTGAATTTTTTAAAATGTTCAAGAGCTGTTTTCAATTCATTTTCTATTATTTTTAAAATACCTTTTGCTAGTTCTTTATAATGTTTTGGAAAGTTATTATTATTAAGTATATTTTGTGCTTTTTTTATTTTTTTATTTTCAATACATGCAAAAAAATGAAAAAAATAATCATTTTCATCTGAATAACCAGTTTTTTCAAATTCTAATTCAACATTTTCCCAATCGCCAATTTTTATATATTTATTAATTTTTGTAGAAGTTTTTTCAAAAGGATTTTGTAAAATACTATTATTTTTATTTTTAGGTAATATAATTTCAATATCTTTATCTTTGTTATTTTTGAGTAGAATTTTAAAAAAATTCAATATTGAAGATTTACTTAAAATAGATTGTTTAAATCCGATTTCATCTTTAGTATAATAATTTAGATTCCAGTTATTAGATGCACCTGCTTGAATAATAGCAATATCAGCCTTGTTATTTTTTAGGAAATTTCTTAAGTTTAAAAGTATTTTTCTTGAATTCGCACCATTTTCACCTAAATTTATAACATTATAATCTTTTTTATCCTCATTTATTAAATTTTGAAGTATTGAAGGATAACTTTTATCTGATGAAACTCCATATCCTATGGTGAATGAATCGCCTATACATAGAATGTTTTTTTTATTTAAGTCTACTATTACATTAGGTTTTATGTGAATTTTTTTAAAAAAAACTTCTATAACTAAAAAGGAAAGTAGTATTAAAAATATTCTAAATATTAGTTTTTTCATAAATTCCTATATATAAATTGCTTTTTTATTACTATTATATTATCATAATTTTAGAAAAAAGAAACGGGAAGTTGGTGAAAATCCAACACAGTCCCCGCTACTGTAATGAGGAACGAAAACCAAAAAGCCATTGAAGCAAATGCTTTGAGAAGGCGGTTAGTAGGATTTTGCCTCTAAGTCAGGAAACCGGCTTTTTTCATAAGAAATACACCTTCGGTGGAAAGGAGACATTATGTCTAAAAGACAAAATATTTTATTTTGGTTTTTTTCTGCAATTTTATGTTTAGCTTTGTTTTTAACTTATCAGAGATTTGATTTTACCAAAAATCTTAATTCCTCAAAAGTAACAAAAATAATCACGCTTGTTCCGAGTGTTCAAGAAATGGTCTCATCAATTGATGGTGAAAAACTTATTATTGGAGTAAGTAATCATTCTGTATGGCCTGAATCTATTAAAAAAGTAGAAAAAATTGCAGGATTTTCTGGTGTTGATTATGAAAGATTATCAAAACTTTCGCCTGATATTGTATTTGATAGTGGAATGATAAAAGAAGCTTCAAAAAAACTTGAAAAAATAGGTATTAAATATGTTGAGTTAAAAGAAAATTCAGTTGATGATATTTTAAATTCTATAAAAATTATTGGAAATGAAATTGGATTAAAAAACAATGCAGAAAGAAAAATTAAAGAGATTAAATCAATAATTTCTAAGTTTAAAAAAAATCCTAAAAAAAATGAAAAAATGTTAATTGTAGTTGGTTGTTCTGATGAGTTAAAAAACCTATATATTGCTGGTAAAAACAATTTATTTGATGAATTGATAACTTTATCTGGTTATAATAATGGTTATGAAGGAGAAATTCTTTATCCATGTCTTTCTGCTGAAAACTTAGTTAATATCAATGCAGATGTTGTAGTAATTCTAAATGAAAAAGAAAAAATATCTAATAAAGAAAAAGAAGAAATTATTAAACCTTGGATGAAATTGCCAATAAATGCTTCAAAAAATGGAAGAATTCATATTTTAAATGGTAATGGTGTTTTTATTCCAGGACCAAGATTTGTACAAACACTTGAAAAATTATCAAGCTATTAAAAAATAATTAAAAAATATTTTTGAAAAACTCTTTTGTTATCAAAGCTATTTATCTGAGTCCTTCCTCGGAAAAGTTTTCCAAATCGAAATTCAAAGCGATTTAGCGATTTGGCATCTTTCTTTTCCTCAGTGCCCATGATTTTTATTTTATTGTTTCGTATTTTTATTCTTAAGTGAGTTTTTTAATGGTTACATATAGTTTATTATGTTTTATTTTGATACAGTAATATCATAATGATACATGTTTTTTATAAAAAGTTTCCTATGAAATATTAGTTGCTGATAAAATAGTTTAAAATTAAAGAAATAAATTTCTTTACAATATGCTAGAATTTAAAAGCATTACTAATCATTAATTAGATGCAAAGAATCGCTAATTCCTAATTGAACCCTCTGGCACAGTTTTTTCATATATGTTTTTTATAAAATTCAAATATTTTTCATTGTCAGTCTTTTATAAAGGAGGTTTAATGGAAAAACTTTTACCAAGGGAAAAAACTAAGTTGTTTGGTATAAAAAGTCTTGATGATGCTGAACTTATGAGTATGATAATCAATACAGGTATAAAAGGGAGAAGTGTTTTTCAAATTTCTAAATCAATAGTAAATGGTATTGATACAATGGATATTGTTCCTGAACCAGAAGAATTTGACAAAAATAATCGAGGTTTAGGTTATGCAAAATCATGTACAATTTCAGCAGCTTTAGAATTTGCAAGAAGAAGGTTTAATCCTAAAAAACTTAGAATTACTAGTCCGTCTGAAGTTTTAAATGCTGTTTATTTTATGCGTATGAAAAATCGTGAGTTTTTTGTTGTAATAACATTAAATGGTGCAAGTGAAGTAATTAATATTCATACAGTATCAATTGGTATAGCCAATAAAACTCAAGTTCATCCAAGAGAAGTTCTAGCAGAAGTTATATCAGATAGAGCTTGTTCATATATTGCAGTTCATAATCATCCTTCAGGTAATATTGAACCAAGTGCTGAAGATATAAAAATAACAGATAGGCTTTTCAAAGCTGGGGAACTTTTAGGTATAAAAATGCTTGACCATATAATTGTATCTCATAAAGGTTATTATTCAATGCTTGAAAATGGTAAGTTATGATAAAAAAACAGCGATATAAAAATTTGTGAAGTAGTGAATAAAAATGTTCGGTGAACATTTTTTTGTGAAATAGTGAGATAGGAAGAGCAATTAAAAAGTCGGGAAAGACTTTAAATCCATTTAGCTATTTCACAAATTGACTATTTCGCTGATTTTAGATTGAAGAATTAGCGTTATTGATTTTTAACTATTTAACCTTATTAACTAACGATAACTCTATCATTAAAAAGGTTATGTGGTCATATATTGCAAAAAAGGTAAAATTAATCTGAGACAGTATTTTAAAGATTTTTTAAATTTTAAAAAATTATTTTAAAAAAAATTTGCATAAAAAAAAACAATTTGATAGTATATATACATAAGCAAGGCGGTCCCTTCGTCTAGCGGTTAGGACACAGCCCTTTCACGGCTGCGGCAGGGGTTCGAGTCCCCTAGGGACTACCATTTTTAAAAATTAAATAAACTTTAGCGGAGTCGTGGTGTAGCCTGGTTAACACGTCGGCCTGTCACGCCGAAGATCGCGAGTTCGAATCTCGTCGACCCCGCCATTATTATAAAAAACCATCTATACGATGGTTTTTTTTGTTTTTAATAGATTATTTAATCAGAGGGTTCAATTAAGATTCAAAAAGGATTATAATTTTATAATGTATAAAATAATTTATTTATTTTTGTTTATTATTATTTTCAATATGTTTTTTTGTCATGCTGATAATATATTTGATAATTCTTTGCAAAAAAATCTAACTTTAAAAGAATTTGTTGAAAGTATTTATAATAAAAAAATTATATGTTTTGGTATTGATACAAATGATGATTATAACTTTAGAATTGTTTATGAGATTATTAGTATTTTAAAACAGCGAATGAGCCATTTATGTGTTTATTCAGATATACAATTTGACAATAAATTCGTTTATTCAGATAAATTATTAAAATTTTTTAAAAATAATAGTATTGAATTAAAAAATATTTCATTTAATTCAAAGTTAAAGAAAAAAATTGAAGAATTTGGTGTTGATAAACTCAATACTGATGAAAAAATTTTAATTCCTTATTATGAAGAAGATTTTATAGAGAAAAAATATTACTTTGAAAAATATAAATTAAAAATTCCTGAAATAAGAAGATTTAATATGAGTTTATTCTGCAATTATTACAATTCTATTCTTATTGAAAAAGAATTTATAGCTAATAATTTACAAAATCTTATAAAAAATTCCGATGCTAATGAAAAAATAATTCTTATTTTTGATAAAGATAAAGTTTTAGGAGGTTTTGGGGTCTTAAATAAAATTAATAGAAAGTCAGAATATTCTAATATCCGTATAATACCGGTATATTATGAAAACATATCTAATGTCTTTAAAAGCCAGAATTATTCTGATATAATTTGGATAATAAAAAGCAAATTAAAATAAAATAAATTAAAATTTTACAAAAAAAAAACTATGGATTAGAATATGTTTGATTAAATCAAATAAGGATTTAAAAAAAGTAATAAAATAATTTCTGGAGGTTACAATGGCAGTACCAAAAATTAACAAAGATGCTTGTGTTGGATGTGAAGCTTGTGTTGGAGTTTGTCCAGTTGAAGTTTTTACTATGGTAGATGGAAAAGCTGATCCTACAAATGCTGATGCATGTGTAGAATGCGGTGCTTGTGTAGATGCTTGTCCAGTTTCTTGTATTACATTAGTTTAATTAGTTAAAAAATATAAAAGACCGTGATTTTTACGGTCTTTTTTTTATGTAAATAAATGGTGAAATCAATAATATTGTAATTGAAATAAAGAAAAATGCGAAGCTAAGTCCATAATTATCTATTAAAATTCCTGAAATTACAGCAAAAAATGAAAGAAATAATGTTTTAAGCTGTGATTCAATAGACAGGACTGAAGCACGATGAGTTTTGGCTGTCATGCTTGCAATTATGCTTATTCCCAATGGTTTTCTTATATTAAAAAGACAGAAGTTTAATAAAAGAAGTATTACAGGGATTATATGAGAATGATTGAAATATAGTGTTATACCGCATATAAATGTAAATACAGCAAATATTGATAATGATAAATTTATTATGTTTTCTTCATTTGTATTAATTTTTGATAAAATCTTATGTGAATTTCTTGCAAAATAACATGATATTAAATAAATAAAAAAATAAATACAGCCAAGTATTGCTCCGGTATATTTGTTTATTGTTAATTGATTAATAAAAACAACTGCAATGGAAGCTTTGATTATTGGTTGAATAAGATCTTTTGTAAATTTGAAATCAGCCTCAAATATTGATGTATTTAATATTCCTTTAATAAGATTTATATTTTTTAACTCTTTTAGGAGAGAAAATGTGTGTTCTTTAAAAGAAATCTTTTTCTTATGATTGTTTTTTTCATTAGGATATGTTGATATTAAAAAAATCAGCATTAAATAAGGAATTGTACTTGCAATAAAAAGATTATTATAATTTCCAGTGTAAAAAACTAGAAATCCTGAAATTATTGCAGATAATGCTGAACCAAGAAGTGCCCATGACCGTGTGTAACCATATATTTCATGTTTTTTTTCAAGCATTCCTTGTTCTTCAAGATAATTTATAATAATAGCTTTATGTGTTCCGCTTCTGAATGCTTCAGCAATTCCAAAAAGAAACATTCCAATTATTGAAATATAAAAAATATTTTGACTTGAATGTATTGTAAAAAAAGAACATATATATAAAGCAAAACATAATATTAAGGATTTTTTTGGAGAATAATAATCTGAGAATATTCCTGATGGTATTTCAAATATATAAGATGTCATTTCTCTAATTGATATCAAAATTCCTATTTTAGTGTATGAAAATCCTTTTGATAAAAAATATAAATAAAAAAAAGGTTCAAAAAATCGCAAGTTTTTTAAAAAACCATAAGTTGAAAATTTAAAAATTACATTTTTCATAATTGAATTCCAAATTTGCTTAAAACTTTAATCATTAAAAAATATACAATTATCATTATTAAAACTGATAGAGACAATGAATAATAGAATGATATGTTTTTCTTTAAAAAAAATGGCAGTAATAGAAAAAAAGAAAGTGATGGTATTACAAGCCAGAATATACTGTAGGAAAGAGATATTATTGTTAATGTATCTTTTGTATCAATATAAAACCATATAATTCCAAGAACAGATACTAATGGTATAGATGCTAATACTGCACCAATAAAAGAGGATCTTTTAGATATTTCAGATATTAAAAGAATTAATATGCTTGATATAAGGATTTTAAAAAATTGATATAACATAAAAATCTCCTTTTCTTTCAATAATATCAGAAAAAATTTTAATTTAACAAAATAGAGTGGCTTTTTTCCAATACATTGTATTATAAAATTAACTGTGATAATATATTTTTGTAATTTAACCTGTATTTTACGGGAGTATATTATATGAAGAAATTTTTATTGTTATTTCCTATTTTTTTTATTCTTCTATTTATAACAGGTTGTTCTCAAAATGAGCTTTATCCTGAAAAAATCAATATTATTAGCGGTACAGAACAATATTTACGCCCAGGAACTTGGTCTAATTATATTGAATTAAGAGTTAAAAGTCAGAAAATCCCAGGTTTTTTTGGCGGGCAAGGTTCTCGTGAAAATATTCCTAATATAAAATTAAGAGTAAGTGTAGAAAAAAATAATTCAATATATATAGATGAAATTTTTAATTATTCAGCAGAACTTATAACAGACGAAGGTGGAAAAGCCAAATTCAAAGTATTTGCTCAAAATAAAATTGGTAAAATTCCTGTAAAAATTGAAGTTTTGAATATTGATGATATTGTTTCTGAAACTGTTTTTTTAAATTATGGAGTAACTTTACTTGGAAATAGACAGGAAGGAGTTACCGGAAGCGTTCTTGAAAGGCCTGTTGGAATTGTTATTTATGATTCTAACTCAAATCCTCTTTCTGATGTTTCTGTTAATTTTGAGATAAGAGATAATAAAGATGCTTTTATATATCCTTCAAACATCTTTTCGGATTTAGAAGGAAAAGCTTTTGCTACTCTAAAATTAGGTCAAAATACCGGGAATAATACTGTAAAGATGACTCCATATAAAAAAGGAATGAATTTTCCTGTAATCAATATTAAGGCTGTAGGTTTTGATTATGATAAGTTGATTATACTCCTTTTAGGAAGTCTTGCTATATTTATCTTTGGAATGAAGATGATGTCTGATGGTCTTCAATCAATTGCAGGAAATAAATTAAAAAGTATTTTAAGTTTTTTAACTGAAAATAGGTTTTTTGCACTCGCAACCGGGGCAATAGCAACAGCTGTAATACAATCTTCTTCAGCATGTACTGTTATGATAGTTGGTTTTCTTAATGCAGGTCTTTTGACATTAAAACAATCTATTCCAGCTATTATGGGTGCAAATATCGGTACTACAATAACAGGGCAGATAATTGCTTTAAAAATCAGTGACCTTGCTTATCCAGCAGTAATAATTGGTATTTTTATAATTTTAATATTTAGAGGTAAAAAAGGTGTTCATTGGGGTGATTTTATTTTTGGATTTGGACTTTTATTTATTGGAATGAAAGGAATGAGCGATTCACTTTTTCCATTAAGAGAAAGTGAGTCTTTTAAATACTTTTTTTCTGTTTTGGACTGTTCGCCTGTGAATGGGATAATGCCTTTATGGAAAGTTGCTGGTACGATTTGTATTGGTAGCATAATCACAGCTGTTATTCAGAGTTCTTCTGCAACAATTGGACTTACTATGGCACTTGCTGGTTCTGGACTTATATCATTTTGGACAGCTTTTCCACTTATACTTGGTGATAATATCGGTACAACTATTACAGCTATTTTTGCTTCTATTCCTGGTAGTAGAAATGCTAAAAGAGCTGGTATTTTTCATTCGATATTTAATATTTCTGGAACTGTTTTGATGATATTATTGCTTTATGTAAGTGTTGATAAAACACCAATTTTCTTAAAATTTATAAACTGGATAACTCCTGGTGATGTTTTTTCTCCTGAACCTGTTAATATTGAAAAACATATAGCAATGGCTCATTCATTTTTTAATGTAAGTATGGCAGTTTTATTTCTACCATTTACTAATAAACTTGCTAGTCTTGTTAAATTTATTCTTCCTGAAAAAGATTATGAAAAAACTATTATTCATCTTGATGAAAATCTCTTAAATACTCCGGAACTTGCTTTTAATCAGGTCCAAGCTGAATTTGAATATATGCTTTCTGTAGCTGTGAAAAATCTTTTTAGAGCTTATAGTGAGTTTATGGGGATTAAAACTGGAAAAGCTGAAAAAATTAAAAGAAAAGAAGAATTAATTGATAATCTTCAAAAGGAAATAACAGAATATCTTGTGAAACTTTCAGGCAAAGAATTAAATTATGAACTTTCAGAAAGAATTCCAGCTTTTGTACATTGTGTTAATGATGCTGAAAGAATTGGTGATTTAGCTGAAAAAATAGAAAAACTTTCAAATGTAAAATTACAAAACAAACTTGTTTTTTCTCAAGAAGCTTTGAATGATATTGAAAAAATGAAAAAAGCTATTGAACATAATTACAATATTTTATGCAGTTTAATTTCGGGAAAAAGTCAATTGCTTTATGAACTTTTAAAAAAAGATGAGGATTTAAATAAACTTAATTCTTTGTTGATAGAAGAAAATATATCAAGAACAAGAAGTGGAGAATGTTCAGATAGATCTTCTATAATTTTTGTTGAGATAATGACTGTAATGGAAAGGGTTGGAGATCATATTGTTAATATAGGTGAAAGATATAAGCAAATAACGGGTAAAAGATAAAATCAATTTTAATTAATATACAAGATCATCTTTTAATTTGATTATATATTGTTTTATCTCATCTCTGACTTTTCTGTAACTTTCAATTCCTTTATTAGATTCATGAGGATCTTCAAATGATTTGTGAAGTAATTGAACTTTTGCAGGAAAAAATGGACAAGTTTCTTTTGCATGATCACAAAGAGTAATTACATAATCAAAATCAATTTTATCAATGTCAGATAATTTTTTTGCTTTGTAAGAAGAAATATCAATATTAATTTCACTCATAACCTCAACAGAAAGCGGGTCTATTTTTGTTGGAGCAATTCCAGCTGAAAAAACATTAAATTTTTCACTTAGAAACTTTCTGGCAAAACCCTCTGCCATCTGACTTCTACAAGAATTTCCTGTGCAAAGAAAAAGTAAGTTTTTCATAATAATACCTTTAACCTATATAATTAATTGAGATTTATTATATCATATATCATTCTTATAACAAAATAAATCAATTGAGTCCTCTGAATAAATACATAATTTTTTTCTAAAACAAGTGTAGTTTTTTTTAACAAATATTTTTTTTTTTTTTGTTTTATGTTATCCTTAAAAAAGGAAACGGAATAATTGTATAAGTGTATAAGCTCCGAAAGTATTGAGAAATTAGAAACGGGGAGATTATATGAAAATGTTTAAAAAAATTCTTGCAGGTATTTTCTTTTTTTGTTCTATTAATTCTTTTTCACTGGATATAAACAATTTAAATGGTGCTTATAGTGTTTTAAGAAATAATTCAGCTAATTCTGATTATGAGGAGTTAGGACAGATAAATCTCATTAAGGATAAAATTAGAGGACAGTATACCAAATATTCTGTTCAGTCTGAAGAAAGAGATTTATTTCCTGAACTTGTATTTCATAATACAAACGGTAAGATATATGTTGAATTAGCTTCTGGTATAATGCCTGTATTATATGAAGTTACAGAAAATACAGATTTTTCATTAAAACTTGTTAATATTGACAATTACTCTGATATAATCACTTTAAGCTTTAATAAATTTTATAATGAATTTGATTATGAGAATTATTATAGATATTTAAATGAATTAAGAGATGAGGATCTTAAACAGAAACTTCATGAACTTATAGAAAATCATTATTATCTTGGTTATGATGGTGCAAGAGATGAGATGTTTGAAAAGATTGATAATGTTGAAGGTTATGTTAGATGTGTTTATACAGGAAAGATGGTTAAAACTAATTCTATTCCTGATGGTACAATAATGAATACAGAACATACATGGCCACAAAGTAAATTTGGTGGCGGTGAATCAACTGCCAAGAAAAGTGATATTTTTCATTTATTCCCAACTGATTCAAAATCAAATTCAAGAAGAAGTTCATATAATTTTGGTGATGTTGTTAATGTAACATGGGAAGATGGTGGAAGTCTATTAGGTAAAAATGAAGGTGGTTATACATCATTTGAACCTAGAGATGATCATAAAGGTAATGTAGCAAGAGCAATTTTTTATTTTGCAGTTAGATATAATATGGATGTACCTGGTTATGAAGAAGAAGTGTTAAGAAAATGGCATATCTCAGATCCTGTTGATGAAAATGAATTTAGAAGAAATGCAGAGATTGAAGAAAGACAGCATAATAGAAATCCATTTATAGATCAGCCTGAACTAGTTGAAAAGATATCAAATATCTGAAAATAAAGATTTAATAAAAAAAGCCTCCTTATTTCTGGAGGTTTTTTTTATATCAATACGCTTCCTGATAATACATTCTGTCACTACTGTCCAATAAAAGTATTATAAATAATCACAAAACAATTATAAATATTAAGTTTATAGAATACCCAAAAATTAACAGACATGATTTACAAGTACAAATTGAGATAAAAACCATTTTTTAACCAGATATAACACAGATTTTCACAGATAGATCAAAAACTATTAAATTTTCTGACTTTTTTTCTAATATTACAGTTCTGAAATTTTATTATTTTTTTCACTCATAATTTTCATCCATATATTTTATTATACATGGATTTATAAATTATGATTATGGTCTTATTTCTTCAGTCATTATAATCTTTTTATTTTTAATCAAACTATGAAATTTTAAGGTTTTATTTTTTTATTACATTCTTTATATGTGCCAAAAACTTTATAGAATTCTGTGAAATCTTCAAGAACAGAAAGACATTTAATAAAATTTTTATCATATATACTTGCTGATATATCTATAAAAAAAACATATTCCCACAATTTTTCTGAATCTGGTCTGGATTCAACTTTTGTTAAATTTAATTTATATTTTGTAAAAATATCAAGGCAATTAGAAAGAGCTCCATATTTTTCTGTATTTACAGGTTTAAAAGCCATACTTGTTTTATTTGAATGAGGATTAATTAAAAGTTTGTCATTTTGATTATGGATTTCAACAAATCTTGTATAATTATTTTCATTTGATTGTATTTTTTCACTTAAAACATGAAGGTTATAAATAGAAGAACATAATTTTGGAGAAATAGCAGCTAAATTTTCATCTGAATTAGATATGAATTTTGCAGCTCCGGCAGTATCATACATTTGAACAGGAATAAATTTATTTTCTGATATAAAATTTCTGCATTGTTCTAAAGCTACTGGATGAGAATAAACTTTTTGTATATCTTTTAATTTAATTTGTTTTTTTGCTAAAAGATAATGATCAATTTTTTGATAATGTTCATTTATTATAAAACAATTATATTTTAAAAGTAAGTCATAAACAGGTGCAACACTTCCAGCAATAGAATTCTCAACAGGAAGGAAAGCTCTTGAAATAATGTTATTTTTTAAAGCTTCAAAAACTTCTTCAAAACTTAAAAACCCTTTTGATTTCTCGTCTTTTCCAAAAAAATTATATATAGCCTGATGGCTAAAACTGCCTTTTATACCTTGAAAGCCTATCATTAAAATCTCCTGTTAATTGAACCCTCTGATTAAATAGCACAACATATACAAGCAAAAATTTGTGAAAAGTTTTTTCTTTTTCTGTTAAAGCTATAAATTATGTATTTATTTAGAGGATTCAATTCAAAAATATTATAAAAATACAATAGTATAATATTATCATAAAACAAAAAGGCTGTCTTTTTAAGGACAGCCAAATGTTTATGTGGAGGGGCGGGATAATATATCCCTATTAGTATACTAATATAAATATATGAGAATGTCAATGTAAAAATGAAATAAAAATAAAAATGTAATGAATACAATAATGTGTAGGTATTTTTATTAGAGGTAATGTGGTATTAATAGTTTAAATTCTGATTAATTTCCATAAATAAAGAATTGTTTAAACTCAGATCTTTATTTTCAGATTGTTTTTCTTCTAAAATCAAAGAAGAATTAAAACCATTATATTCAGCAAGTAATTTATAGTGATTAGAAGTAGATCTTTTTGTAAAATTAGTAATATGTATAATTCCACGAAAATCAATTATACAAAGCTTTAAAATATTTTTAGCAAGAAATTTATTGTTTATAAAATTTCTTATAAAATTTTCTTTAACAATAATAGAATTTGAGTTTTGTATTTGAGAAAGTATAGCTTCACTGCGAAAGTCCCATTTTCTATTTAAATTTTTTCCGTAAACAGGACCTGTTCTAACTATAATGCTATTTGGAAGTGCTTTTATAAAATTTTCTCTTTCAATTTTACCTGTGATATAATCATGCATATAATTGTTTTTTGAAGGAATTGTTATTGAATCTTTTTCAGAATAATCACCTTTTTCTCCTGAAAAAACAGCATCTGTTGAAAAAAATATAAATTTTGTATTTGAAGAAATATTTTGCAGAAGTTCAATAAAAGTTTTTTTAATTTTTAAATTTTCTTTTGAATATTCATTTTCTGCAGCCCAAATAATAACATCTGGATTTATATTATTAACAATATCTATTGTATCTTGAATTTTTTCCAAATCAAGCTGCAAAAAATCATTATGGCTTTTATCAAAATTATATGTACCAAATATCAAAAAGCTATCATAACATAAAAATTCTCTAAAAAGACTGCTACCTATTAATCCGCTAGCTCCTAAAATTAGAACTTTTCTTTTTTTAGTTTTATCCTCAGAAAAAAATTCACAATTTGTTGTATTAATTAATTCTTCAAGAGTTTGATATGGCATAATATAACCACAGTATTTTCTGTGTATATCTTCTTTATTCCATAAATTTTTATTAATAATAAGATATTTACATTTTGTGCATATACAATGATTTATTAGATTATCCATTATAGCCTCAAGAAAGAAAGTAAAGGTGTGGTAGGCGATGCTGGAATTGAACCAGCGACCCCTTGCACGTCAAGCAAGTGTTCTCCCCCTGAACTAACCGCCCACCTAAGTTGTTGATTACATATTACAATCTTATTATATAAAAATCAATATAGTAATGAAAATTTTTTCATTGTATTTTCATCCAGAGCATTACCGATTTTTTTACCTTTTGATATATAAATATTATCGGGCATTATTACTGAAAATCCATTGATTTTATTATTATCAAGTTTATTATTGGTTAAATATTTTTTTTCACTATAACAATTTATAAATTTCCCAAAAAAAACTGTATTTGTTTGAAATTCCTTTATATCAACAACTTTGCACTCTATATTTACAGCACATTCTTTAATCATAGGAACTTTAAATTCTTCGCTATAAAAAACATCAAATAATTCTTTTTTTGAAATTCTTCTATTGGATACCATACCTGAATAATCAGTTTTTTCCATAAGTTCTTCAGTTGGTATATTTATGCTAAAGCATTGTGTTTCTTTAATTGAAATTGCAGTTTTGTGATTTTTGTTAATAGAAATTGATACTATTGCAGGAGCTACATTAACTTGGGATATCCATGCACAATTCATAAAGTTATCTTTTCTCTGGGAACTGCTGCCGATTAATACTACTGGCATTGGATTAACAAAAATATTATCTTGTATTTTTATTTTTTTCATAATCACCTCATTATTTGTTATAAATACTTTTCCATAAACCACTTAAAAAATATAATACAATATTACCGATTTTTTTTGTAGAATAACCACCTTCTTGTACTACTAAAGTTGGTAAATTCATATTTCCAATTAATTTGCCTAAAACTTCATAATCTTTTTTTTCAAAATCCCAAGTCCCTGTTGGATCTCCTTTGGAAGTATCAGCACCAAAACAGATTATTAAATACTCTGTATCTGAATTTTCTATTATTTTAATAGATTTTTTTAATGTTTCAATATATTTTTCAAAAGTGATTTTTTCAGGTAATGGGAAGTTATGATTAAAATCAACACCATTATCTTCGCCTTTTTCTTCTGCAAAACCACTAAAATATGGATAAGCAAATCTTGGATGTCCATGTATTGAAATTGTAAGTACATCATCTCTTTTGTAAAATATATCTTGTTGGCCGTTTCCGTGATGATAATCAATGTCAAGCATGCAAACTTTGCCTTTTTTTGACAAGAATTGAGCAGCAATTGCTGCTGAGTTAAAATAACAAAAACCACCATAAGTATTTATACCAGAATGATGTCCTGGAGGTCTTACAAGAGAATATACAAGTCTGTTATCTGTTAAAAGTTCTGCTCCTGTATATGCACAATCTACTGCTTTTTTTGCAGTACTAAATACATGTTTATTTAATGGTGTAAAAGTGTCTATGCAATAATAACCAGCTCTTACAGTTAATTCTATAGGGGGCTTTGTCCGATTTCTTAAAGGAAATACATAAGGATATATGTTGTTTTTTTCAGAGATATTTTCACATACTGTTTTAATATAATTGAAAAATTCTTTTGAATGAACTTCTTTTATTAGTGCTTCAGAGCATTTTTTAGCTGGATATTCCAAAAAAAGCGAACTTTTATTGATTGTTTTTAATATTGAATCAAGTCTTAATGGTTTTTCAACATAACCTCTTTCATGAATATGATGTAAATTATGTTCATGATTAAATACATAGGGTATTTTTTCATCATTGGATATTTCTGATGAAAAACTGTAATGAACTTCTTTTTTTAAATATTTTAGAGGTCTTAGTTGAACAGTTTCGTCTTTTATTGAATTTACAACTGTATTGATATAATTTTGATCAACAACATCGTGATATTTTCTTTTTAAAATCGCAGTTACAACTTTTTTAAAATAATCTTTATAAATATTTTCTTGTTTTGAAAGGTTATCAAGTAATAGATATGGTGGATTGTCGTCACCTGTTTTGACAGGAGTTTCGTAAGCAGTGTTTATTATTGGTCTAACATTGAATTTTTCGTAAAACTTAAGTCTTGATATATTTTCTTTGAGAATTACAGGATCTTTGCATAAAGCAGGATCATCAGGAAGACATTCCATAAATATACCAGTTACATTAGCACTATAAGCTTCTTCACGAATTCTTTGATATAATGCTGCTCCAATACCTCTTCCTGAAAAATTGGAATTTGAAGCGATGAAATCTAAATAATAAAAATTAAGATCAGAAAAATGAAGTAGAATTGCGAATCCTTTAAGTTTTGAGTTCATGTTATCTGCTATAAAAATTATAGTTCTGAATTTTTTAGAAACTGGATTATCAAGCATTTTACTAAAGTTATTAAGATAATCATCATCTAAAAGCGGAAATCTTTCTTTTAATATTGTTTTTATTTGTTGAATATTTCTCTTATTTGAATTGTTAATTGAATCAAAAAACTTTCTGATTCTAAACATAATACCTCTTTAAAACTTTAATTTATTTAAAAATAATGTATAATAGTATAGCAAAATAAATATTAAAATAGCAATTGTGTCTGATGTTTATTAATAGCACTTAATTGATTTCAAAAAAGGAGAATTTATGATTGATAAGAAAAAGGAATTTGAAAATTATTTTAAAATGGCTGATGATTCACAACAGGAAGGTGATTTTGTAGGAGCTCTTGATAATATTGAAAAATGTATTGAGATTGACCCTGAAAATGTACATTGTATTTTTTCTAGAGGTATCATTCTAGCTGAGCTTGATCGAAGTGATGAATCCTTAATTGTGTTTGAAAGTATAATAAAAAACTATTCAACTGAGTTTAAAGATATGATTCATTATGTTTATTATAGTATGGGAATGATTTATGATGAAAAAGAAGCTGCTGACAAAGCTATGGAATGTTTTGATAAATGTATTGAATTAAATCCTGATTTCCCTCAAGCATATTATCAAAAAGGTGTTTGTTATTTTGATGTTGAAGAAAACGACAAAGCACTCGATTTATTTAATAAAGCTTTAAATTTAGAAGAACATTATTATGAAGCTTTGTTTGCTCGTGGTCATGTTTATTTTGAAAAAAGTGAATTTGAAAAAGCTATTCAAGATTTTTCTAATATTATAAATGAAGTTGAAGATGAATTTCAGGATTCATCAATATTTTTATCAAGAGCAATGTGTTATTTTGAAATGGATGAATTTGAAAAAGCTTTAAATGATCTTAATACATCTATTGAATTAAATCCTGAAGAAATAGAAGCTTATGATTATAGAGCTCATGTTCATGAAAAACTTGGTAATACAGAAGAATTTAAAAAAGATATTGAAAAATTTAATGAACTTGTTCAACAAATTGAATTTTAAAAAATAATATTTTAACAAAATAACATTTTAACAAAATAACATTTTAATAAACCTTGGAGGGTTTTATGAAAAAATTATTGTTAACCGTATTAGTTTTATTTATTGGAATTGGAGTTTATGCAGACTCAGAACATGGAGCTTGGTATAAACACGATTCTACATGGTCTTCTAATGTAAGAGATTTTATAGGTCAAAAATATTCAAAACCAGTTCTTGTTGAATTTGGTAAGTTTTGGTGTGGAGGATATAAGAGTTTTGCTAATAACACTCTTGAATCACCAAAATTCACTGATTTTGCAAAAAAACATTTAAATTTAGTAAGTTTAAATCCAATGCAAAGCAAAAGACTTGTACAATATTTCAATATAAATATACTTCCTACATATATTGTTTTAGATAAATTTGGGAATGAGATTGATAGAATTGAAAATTATGAAAAACCAGAGAAATTTGTAGAAAGTATAAAAAATATAATCTATAAAGATAATTCATTTTTAGACCTTAAAAGGAAATATAAAGCAGGCATTCTTTCAATGAATGAACATATTACACTTGGTGAAAAATATTTTGAAAGAAAAATGTATTCACATGCGGAAAGAATTCTTGAAAAAGTATTATTTGAAGATCAGTATAACTTTAAAACTAATATTATTATGGGACATATAAGTCTTATAAAAAATAATATGATTAAATCGGATTTTTTCTATAATAATGCATCGAATGATAATAACAAGAAGGGTGAAGTGCTTTATCATGCAGGATTAAACGCATATATGAATAGATTTCATAAAGAAGCTTCCATAAGTTTAAAATCATTTGCAGACTTTTACAAAAATAAAAAAAATAAGCCTGATTTTTATTTTAATGGTTATTATTACCTGATTTTATCAAATATATTTGCTCAAAACTTTACTGAAGGTGAAAAAAATCTTAAGGAAGCTGAAAATATATTTACAGAAAAGATTTATCCAGGAAAAGCTTCAAGTCTTGGACAATTAAAAATATTACTATGGAATGCAAAACAAAAAGCTGATTCACTAAATCATGGTGATGAACATTATCACGAAGGTTGTGGCGGAGCAACAGCGCAGTAAAAAACATATATAACTTTTTAATATAAAAAGGGTATGCGGTGTAGTATAAAAACAAAATATGCTCCTTATAACTATAGTATAAAAATTTGACAAATAATTAAATTAAGAATATTATATAAACATAATGTTTTTATTTTTAAGCATAAAAGATTGATTTAAAAAATAGATTGTTTCAAAAAATAGAATGAGTTTCATTTTATTTTTACCCCTCAGTATTTACTGCCCAGGCAAATTAGTCTGGGCTTTTTTTTATTATTATAAAAGTTTTTTAATTTCTTCAATATATCTTTGAGCTTTTTCTTTTTTTGAAGTTCTAAGATTAATTTTGGCTAATTCAATAATTGATTTACCAGAGCTTAAATTACCAAATTTAGTATTATAAAAACCATTATAAGCATTATAGTAATTATAATCATCTAAGTCTGAGTTTTTTGATAGTTTAATAGCCATGTTAATATTGTGAAATGCTTTTTTACTGTCGTTTTCGATAAAATTTATTCTTGATAATAAAAAGTAATTTAAAGCTAATTCATATTCAGGTTTTTTTAGAATTCCAGCTATTTTAACATTTTCATTTGCTATTTTTAAACAGGTTTCTAATGTTTTTTGTGAAATAACTTTTTTATTATCAAAGTCATTCCAGCAAACTTTTAATATAAAATCACATAGATTAGAAACTTTAAATAAAAATTCATCTTTTGATGAAGTATTAGAGCTGTAATATTTTCTAAATGCAAAAGAAACAGCACCATGGCAAACAGTTGAGCTTAAATTAATATTTTCTTTTTCATAATAAAGATTTTTTGCGATTGATGAATATATTCTAATAGTATCATCTGTTGAAGAAATACCTTCAATTTCCTGAAAAGCTAAGTGATTATCACCAGATTTCAAAAAATTAAAAACTTTTTCAAAGTCATTTGCATAACAATTTATACAAGCTATAGCAATAAAAAATATAATAAATTTTTTTTGTATATTCATAATAAACCTTTAATTAAAAAAAGTATTTTAGTTCTTTTATTATTATTTCATTTATTACATTAAAAAGTCAAACTTGACATATTTTCATAAAAGTAATATTAGTAAGAAGGATATAATTATTTATAGTGAGGTATTAAAAATTGGCTATTGTTGAGATTGTAGGCTATGTTTCATCTGTAATTGTTATGGTTTCTTTGTTAATGAGTTCTATTGTTTATCTTAGATGGGTAAATTTGGTAGGAGCTTCATTAATGGCAGGATATGGGTTTGTTATTCAGGCTTGGCCTGTGTTTTTTGTCAATGCTGCGATTACTATAATAGATATTTATTATCTTATATCTTTTTATTTTGAAAAGGAATATTTTAAAATTTTAGAAGTTAGGCAGGATAATAGATATTTGAATTATTTTATGAGATTTTATGATAAAGATATAAAAAAATTCTTTCCAGATTTTACATTTATAGATGGTGAAAATATTGTAGCTTTTACAATACTTAGAAATGTTGTTACAGCAGGAATATTTATTGGAAAAAAACTTGATGATGGAACTTTTTTGATTTTATGTGATTATGTAACACCGGAGTATAGAGGTTATAAACCTGGGAATTTTGTTTTTTCACAAAGTAGAGAATATTTTTATCAACTAGGTTTTAAAAAATTTAAAATATATTTGCAATCAGAAAAACATTTAAAATATATAAACAAAATGGGATTTATCAAGCAGGAAGATGAAGATGGTAAAACAGTTTTTGTAAAAAAAATAGAAAGTTCTGTTTTATAAAAACTAAAGTTCTAAATTATGTATTTAATCAGAGGGTTCAATTGAGTCTTCTGATTAAATAAACAAAAATTAATATAATGTCATCCCGGCATGATTCTGATATAATGTCATCCCGGCATGATTCTGAGCCGGGATCTGTTTTTGATTTTTTTCATTACAATAACGCAAAAAAATAATCATTCGGTACCATTCGATATTTTACATCCATATAAAATATCTCTTTACCTTCCTTCACTTATAATACATCCGTATATTATATGCTTCGCAACGTTCACTCAAGTTACCGAGTAGATTTTTTTTTTGCTTTTGTTTATAGAAAC